>JANOBD010000152.1:0-5441 GCA_031411495.1 Phycisphaerae bacterium
GCGCCTCTGGATCACGAAATAATCAATGTTGGTGCCGCTGCCATTCCACTGCAGAAGTAGTCCGTTGTTAGAGGGCGTCCCGGTCAATCCGTACGGCGCTGTCGTACCTGGAAAATATGCCTTCCATTGGGTGAAGGCCGAAACATTGTTTGAGCTGTAGGCACGTACGCGGAAGGTCGTGACGCCATCGAGCGGAAGGCCAGAGATCTCTTTGCTCGTCGAGCCGGGCGCCACATCGACGTACTCTGTGCCCGTCGGTTTGTTGACCTCGATCGTGAAGCCAGACTCACTTACCGAGTTGCGCGTCCAATTGAGCGTCACGGTCGAGCCGTCACCGCCGCCGGTGGTGATGAAAGGATTAGTCGGAGCGGGCAGCACGGTGACGGCCCATTCCTTGTTCGTCGTGCTGACAAAACTGCTGGTGCCGGAGTTCCAAGCGCGCACTCGATACCAGTATTTCGTGCTCTCCGCCAAGCCGCTTTCGCTCCACGACGTGAATCCCGTCGAACCGAATCCCGCAGATTGCCACTGCGAGTAGGTCATTGAATCGATCTGATCAAAATCGCTGCCGTTGGTGGAGCGGTAAATGCGCAGATCCGTCCACGTCGTCGAGCTCGGGATGTTTCCCCAGCTCAAATTGATGGAGTGCGCACTTGCAGCATCTGCGATCAGTTGAGTGAAGCTCGTTGGTGGCTGCGAGAGAGAGGTGCTGTATTTTTGTGCGAGAATCAGCAGATCGTCGAAGTTGACTGCGCCGTCGTAGTTGGCGTCGCCTTGGGAAAACGTTTTCCCAGACGACCCGTAGTTTTGCGTAAGAATGAGCAAGTCATCAAAATTGACGGCGCGATCGCGATTGAAGTCGGCGTTCAGAAAAAAGAAATCGAACTCATGATCCGTGGAGACGGGCCGACCTGTCGTTCCACCAAACAAGGTGGCCAAGTATTCGCCATCCGGCAGCATTCCATTCGGCGTTGTCGAAAAACGTAGTGTCGCTGACGTTCCAGGGGTTCCATAGACAGTCGAGGTGACATTCGAGGCAGTGGTGCCGTTACGCAGCACGAAGTCACCGATATCAAACGTCGAGGAAACGTCTTCACTGAAATCGAATCGCAACTGCTGCTGCGTCGAGTTGGTGTCGAAAATGCTTTGCGTCACGTTAGCCAGATACTGGCGCGACTCGATTCCCTCAACGATTGGAAAACGGTTCGTCGAGGAAACACCTGAGATGCGGCTTACGATTCGATCAATACAGCGATGAATGACGCCATGAAAACGAGATGCGCGACGCATTCGACCTCCCTGTCGGTGACAATCTTATTGCGGAAACCCGAAAAACCCTGATGGGACGAAATACTGCCGTCCAAAATCCCAATGTCAAATTCGGCAGCGCGAGATTTTGAAATCTCACCAAACGTTAATTTCCGTGAACGGGTCTGAAGTCGAGGGATGAGCTTCGCCTGGTGACTCGCGCCGCAGTGGTCGCCTGGGCGAACGAGATTTACGCAGATGGTGCTGAAATCAGGATCCGTCCTCGGCTGTTCTCGTTCTCCTCACTTTACACGCACCTAATCGACCATCGCGCCGAGGAAGCGAATCCCGTGCGCGACATAAAGCCTCCGCGAGTCAACTGCCAGCAAGGCACCACTCGGGCATTCTCAGCGAACGATGCACGTGTGCTTCTGGGCGCTCCGAACCCTAACAGAATCTAGCTTCGGAATCCGGCGGTTCTTCCCGTCGGACTACAAGCGGTCCCTCGCTAACTTGCCATTGCGAAGTAGTCGATCGCCATCCGCCGTCGGAGGAAGGCTCACGCTCCGAAGCAAATTCCTGATCGATGCGGGGATCGAATTCCTTGAACTTGAGTCGACCCGTGTTCCGCATCGAATGGGCACGCGATCGACTTATCCACAGGCGCACATCGACGATGAGTTTTCTTCCGTGTTACAATGTGACACATCGGGGCCACACACTTCCTTCGGCCTCCTTTCCTAACATGAGCACCGATAACAAGCGCAAGGCCGCGCCAAAGGCCAAAGGTCGATACTTCACCGGCGTCAGCTTGGAGCCGGAAGTCGTCGCATACGTCGATGAACTCGCCGCGCGGATGGGACTCAATCGCTCGTTCGTGATCAACACGATCGTCTACGAGTACGCAAAGCTGATGGAGAAGCGCAACCTCAAGCCGCTCTCGGGCAGCATCGCGTCGATCCGGTTGTAGCGCCTCGCCTCCATGTCCTCTCATTCATTTGTATCCACGACGCCGACTCCGACATTCGCCGGGTTTGCTTCGCCGACCTCGAACACGGTCTACACGCCGAATCAATTCTTCGACGTGTGCCTCCGTCATGGTTCGCGCGGATGCATTCGCGTCGTCGCGTTTCTCATTCGACAAACACTCGGCTGGAGCGATCGGGACGGAAAGCCGCTCCGCGAGCGGCATGCGGTGAACTACAGCGATTTCGAGAACGCTGGCATCGGTAAGGACACGATCAAAGGCGCGCTGGCAGAAGCGATCGCGGGGAAGTTCATTCGCTGTGTCCGCGAGCCGGCGTCTGCGTCCGCGGGTCTGTCTCCGGTCGTCGGCCTCTATGAGTTGAACTGGGACGATGGTGCGGAATACATCAAAGACCCGCAGCAATTTAGTGGGTTCTTCGCGGGCGAAGGCAACCGCACCTTCATCCCCAACGACTTTTTCGATCGGGTCGTACCCCGGGAGACACTTGCGGTGACCAAGGTCGTCGGGTCGGTGATCCGGTTCTCGATCGGCTTTCAGACCAAATGGGGTCATCGTCGTCAGCAGATCGCCCTCTCCTATCAGGACATCCAGAACTACGCTCGGGTCGGCAGCCGGGACACGCTCAGCAGCGCGCTCAAACGGGCGCTCGCCGCCAACTACCTGACGCGCGTCTCCGAAGGTTTTTTCGATCGCAACGCCGGCAGGCTCAGCGTGAAGGCATGCTACGCCCTGAAATGGCTCAACCAGGGGACATCGGCGCTGAGCGCTCGGGAATCCGTACCGGCGAAAATCGATCTCGCGAACCCCTCTGAAAACCGAACCGACAGCGCTCGGAAAACCGTACCGGCGAAGCACTCGGGAAAGCGAACCGACATAGAAAGAACAATGACAAAGAACATCAATAAACAACAGGACGCTGCTGTCGTCTTTGAAGAGTTGAAATCCGCGGGCTTCGACACCCAAGCGGCGTGCTACCTCGCGAACCACTATCCGGCCGCGCGGGTGATGCGTCAGATCGAACTCCTCGCCGATCGGTCGGCAAGCCGCAACCGTCTGGGACTTCTGCGGCGGGCGATCGAGGAGGACTGGATCGCGCCGAGCGCGCGTCCAGGGAACTACGGACGTCCGAAGTCGATCGAACGCCAAGGCTTCACCGACCTCGCGGGCGCGCTCAGGCGGTGGGGAGGTAACTAAACAATCACATGAATAAGAACCAAATCAAATGAGAACCATCAATTCAATTAACGCAAAGGGCGGGTGTGGAAAAAGTACGATCGCGATGAATCTCGCGGCGGGTCTCGCGCTGCGCGGATTCAGAACGCTGCTCATCGACATGGACCCCCAGGCTCAGGTCACGCAATGGCTGGGCGCGGGGGACGGGCTGACCCACGAGGGCACGCTGACCGCCGCATTCGTGGGGAACACGACGCTGCGCGAGATCGTCCAGCCGACACCGATCGCGAACCTGTCGTTCGTCGCCTCCAGTGAAGGACTGGAAGAGCTCGGCCGGCAGATGACCGACGTCGAGGGGTATTACACCGCCTTCGCATCGATGCTCAGCACGATCGCCGAGGACTATGACTTCGCGATTCTTGACAGTCCCAACCAGATCTCGCCCATCATGGAGTCGGCGATCTGGGCGACGGATTTGTTCATCGTTCCCTTCGAAAGCACCAAATCGGTGCGGTCGTATGCCAACGTCTACAAGCTCATCTATCGCCTGCGCGGGGAAGAGGAGGTTCCGATCCTGCACGTGCTGTCGAACCTCAGCCGGCAGGTCGGCTTGCACAACCGCGTCGTGGGCCTGATGGCCGAACACGGCATCGCGCCTGCAGCCGCCGAGATCCGCACGTGCGGCTGGCTCGCGCAAGTCGATGAGCATGGCGGATCGATCTTTCACTATCGACCCCATAGCAAAGGCGCGGAGGACATGTCTCGGCTGCTTCTGGAGGTGTGTCGAACATTGGGCGTAGATGTTTCGTCGATGCCGGTCATCGACATGGATGCCGACCATTTACTACGGACGCCCGTAGTCGCGCCGGTTGAAGCGATCGCAGATTATTCATCATCAAACAATCACCATGACCAAACTGCCTGAAGGCAAGACCCGCCTCGACTTGGTTCGAGAACGGGCATTCGACAATCCGCTCAAGAAGCGCGGCCGCATGGTCGTGAACCTCGATCGGTTGATCGAAGATCCGAACAACGAGCGCAAGGTGTTCCGCAACATGGCGGGGCTCATCGCCTCGATCAAACGAAACGGCTTGATCGAGCCGATCACCGTCACCGAGGAACCGGGGAGTGATGTGTTCCGCATCATCACTGGCCATCGCCGCTTCCGTGCCGCCAAGGCGGCCGGACTGGCCCAGGTCGAGGTGATCATTCGCGAGCCGGAAGCCGAACCGGAACGCCGGCTCAAAAGCGTGGTTAGCAACCTTCAGCGCGAGGACATTGGACCGGTCGAGATGGCCGAGGCCCTGCAGTCGCTGATGGACGATGGACAGTTCGCCAAGCGTCAGGACCTGGCCGATGCGATCGGGAAGAGTGCCCAATGGGTGAGCGACGTGTTGGCGGTACTGGGGATGCCGGTGGACCTGCAGGAGAAAGTACGGACGTCCGAAGTGCTGGTCAGCTACGATGCGGCGACGAAGATCGCCCGCATCGGGGACTCGGACCGGCAAGGAGAACTGGTGGACGCCGTCCTATCGGGAGCCACCGTTCGCGAGATCCGCGACAAGATCGACACGATCAAAGGAAAGCCCAAGCAGCCCATAGCGCCTGTCGTTTCAGGCAAACCAAAGAAGGTCTTTCACACCAAGTACCAGATCACCATCGTCGCACAGAGCGAAACCGAGACGATCAGCGAAGACCGGGTCCTCGGCGCATTGCAGGAGGCGATCGGGCGGGCGGTGAACGCATCGCCAGCCCATGAGTGAGCCCAAATCCTCCCATACATATTAATGATACAAAACGCGCTCTCACCGAGAGCGCGTTTTTCATCGGACACGACGGCCGCCGATTGGCGCCGCGGCGGACATCCAGGATGTCCTTGAGAAGTCTCCCTTCACAGTGAGGACGACCGGCGCTTCCTCGCACGGCGAGGGCTTCCGCACCCCCTTCCGCACACGGCGGAAGGGTCCGTTGTCGCGCAAGTCGCGACAGGAACGAGTTGTGGGGGTGAGTTGTCGGGGAGCTCCGCCCCCGA
>JANOBD010000153.1:0-1875 GCA_031411495.1 Phycisphaerae bacterium
TGGGTCATGCGCTGATGGAGAACCGCAACGGCTTCGCGGTCGAGGCCGAGATGACGCACGCAGACGGCTACGGCGAACGAGCGGCTGCGATCGAGATGCTGCATCGGGTCGATCCGGGCTCGACGCGAAGGCTGACGCTCGGCGCCGACAAAGGCTACGACGATGCCGGCTTCGTCACTGAGTTGTAGACCATGTGCGTGACACCGCACATCGCCCCCGATGCTGACGCAGTGTAGTCAGGATTCGTTCGATCTCGGAACCGTCGCGGGACGGCAGGTTGTGGCTTGTTTCGATGGGGGCTCGATCACATCGGACGCGGGTGCGCTGCTGCTCGGCGCGACCGACAAGGCGGTTCGCCTAGTATCGCGCTTCGCGGCCTGCTTCAACGATCGGCGCTCGCCCGAGCTGATCGAGCACACAAAAGAGACGATGGTCGGCCAACGCGTATTCGGGCTGCCTGCAACTCACTCCGCACAGCGTGCGTAACCGCGTCGGTCAAAGGGTCGGCCATCGGCTTGACTGTAGCGAGAGCAGGAGGTCGGAGCAGCGTCGGAAACGTGGTCCGGTTTGCGACTCACGCCAATCGCGAAAACACCTTGATGAATGAGCGTTCACAAAATTACACGGAACTTCAATGGGCTACGGCGAGTTGAGTGCCTACAAACTCTAATAACCAGGAGGAAATTCATGAAAAAGTTTCTAATCCCGTTGGCCGTGTTCGGGTTCATGGGGATGTCGGCTCCGCTGGCGACGCCGGCCGACGCTCAAGGCATTAGCGTGCAGATCGGTGACCGCGACCGAGGTAATCATCGGGGCTGGAATCGTGGCCGTCATCACGGGTGGCACAACAGCAACCGGCGGCATCGCGCTCATCGCGGCGAACACCGTAACCGAGTGATCATTCTCAAGCGGGACCACCGTCAGTCGAATTGGCGGTAAACCTGATCGTCGGAATTTACGCCCACGCGCTTAGAAGCGGGTGGGCGTTTCCTATTGCAGTGTCGCTCAAATGCGTAATGTGGGCAAAAGCGGCTCACGACGAATTTGGAACCGTTTGCCAATTCACCCGTTGAGCCGAAACAGAAATTGTCTAGTTCGACGGCTTAGATCGTTGATGTCCGGCAAGTTCGTCAATCATGGAGGCTACAATGAACGGTATTGTTTATCTGGTGGGGTTGGTGGTCGTCGTCATGGCGGTACTGTCACTGTTTGGCCTGAGGTGATCTGATGACCCCTTCCACAACCGTCGATCTCTCAGTCCCTTCAATTGATTGGCGTGCCATTATTGCCGGTACCGTCGCAGCCGCGGCCTTGTCTCTCGTGCTGCTTGGTTTCGGCAGTGCCCTAGGCCTCTCGCTCACGTCCGCCCGCTCTTACGCTGGGCTATCTGCAACAAGCATGGCAGTCTTTACTGCGCTTTGGTTTGCAATGGTCTACGTCGTCACCTTTGCCGCTGGCGGATATGTGACCGGCAGTCTCAGGGTGCCGATTTCACCAAGTGCCAAGGAGCGTGAGTTCAGGGATGGCGCACATGGCTTTTTGGTGTGGGCGCTCGGTACGCTAGTTGGCAGCTACATGATCGCATCGATGCTGTCGGGAGCCGCGTCGAAGTCTGCTGATGTCGCAACACGAGTAGTTGAAGGCGCGGCTAATGTAACTTCCGGCGTCGCCTCGAACGGTGCTGTCGGAGAGCTGGTATCCTACAATGTCGACAAGATGCTCCGCGCCGGGACGACCGGAGGTCCAACAACCGCCACGCAGCCCACTCTGACTGCGCGCGATATCAGTGAAGTCACTCAGATCATCGGCGTCTCCTTGGCCAATGGTTCGATGAGCGCGCCGGATAAGGATTATCTTGCACGTGTCGTCGCTGCT
>JANOBD010000154.1:0-1570 GCA_031411495.1 Phycisphaerae bacterium
CGTTCGCGCCCTGGAACGCGGGCATCTTGGCCATGTTCGCCTTGGTGTTTTGGTGCGCGATGATCTCCACCTTGCCGAACTTGTCGTCGTTGCCCGTGTGATCGCCATGCGTGTGCGTATTGATGATCGTCGTCACCGGCTTCGCGGTGATCGACTTCACCTTCTCCAGTAATGCCGGTCCCCACGCCGCGAGCTTCGTGTCGACGAGCGTCACACCCGCATCGGTGATGAACACCGAGACGTTGCCGCCGCTGAATGTCGCGGCATTGCCGGGCGTTGACGACGTGATCACGAAGAGGTTGTCCTTGAGTTTGACCACCTCGAGCTGTGCCGCCGTCGGCGTCGGCGCAGGCGCCTGCGGCGGCGCTTGATACGCGGCGAGCGTCGTGCCGACGGCGACGATGCCCGCAATTACCAGAAGTCTTTTCATCTGTGCCTTCCCATTCCGAATTCCGAGATCTGCGATCTCACTTCTTAGTGGCCGTCATCGCCGAGGGCGACGAGAACTTGATGGTGTTGCCGTCGACCACGCCGCTCCACTTCTGCGCGCCGGCCGTGATGGTGATGTCGTTGCCGTTGAGGCGGCCCTGGATCGCCTGGGTGCCGAGCGTGCCCGAGAGCATCTGGAAGTTCTGCGTCAGCGTGAGCGCGCCGCTCGGCGTGTTCCACGTCCCGGCAACCTTCGCCGGCACGATCCACAGCAGCGCCGTGCACCAGCTGCTCGAGCAGCCGTCGGTCACCGTGAAGGTTTCGTCGGCCTGCCAGTCTTCCATCGTGAAGGTGTTGGCGACAATGCGCGTGCCTGGCTTCAGATCAAGAATCTTCGGCCGCAGCTTCATGTTGATCGACGGCAACAGGAACATCGTGATCACGTTGGCCTTGGAGAGATCGGTTTCGAACAGGTCGGCCTTCACGAACGTCGCCTTCGCGGTGACGCCCGCGACCTCGGCGTTCTTCTTCGACAGCTCGACCATGTCAGGGTTGTATTCAATGCCCATCGCGGTCGCGCCGCGCTTGGCGGCGGTGATCACGGTGCGGCCGTCGCCCGAGCCGAGGTCGTAGACCACGTCGGTCTTGGTGACCTTGGCCATGTCGAGCATCTTGTCGACGAGCGCCTGTGGAGTCGGCACCCACACCACATCCTTGCCGGCCTGCCCGACTTGCGGTTCGAACGGCTTCTGGCCGGTCGCGGTACCCTGCGCAAAGGCCACGCCGGCCGTGAACGTCAGCGCCAAGAGGGAAAATATTACGCGTCGTGTGCTCATCGATTTCTCCAAGGTGTTATTTCAGCGCCGTTGGTGGCCCGATTCGGTACAAGTGAGAATCGGTCCTCAAGAACAAAGATCCGCCGGATATCGCCATCGAAGCCAGCAGGCCACCATCCAGCGCGTTGGTAGCCAGCCGCCGAAATTCCTTTCCGGGAGCGATGACCGTGGTCACGCCTTGCTCGGCGAGAAAGTATATGCGCCCATCGGCAAAAACGGGTGACGCCGAATAGGTGCCCCCCAGCCGCTGCTGCCAGACGAGGGTGCCGCTTCGTGCGTCAATACAGCTGGCGATGCCCCCGTCG
>JANOBD010000155.1:0-6903 GCA_031411495.1 Phycisphaerae bacterium
TTGAAGATTGCGACACTCGGCCTGGGTGTCGCGCGGCAGAAAGTACATGAATTGTGGCATGAGTTTGGTCAGTCCTGCGAACAGCCCCTGTCAACACTTACCGCCGCAGCCGTTCACTTCCTGTCCGTGGAAGTATCCGCCGGCTTGGTCTCCGCGGGCGGCTTATTCTCCGGCGCGGGCTTCGACGAAGCCTTTGGTGCGAATGCCGCCGCCCGGCCCGAGATGAGCTGATTCACCAGCGTCTCGATCGGCAACGCCGAGTCGATCGTGGCGATCACCTCTCCCTGCTCGAGCGTCTTGCCGATGCCCAGGTCCAGTTTTTCCTGCGCGTAAATCTTTGTCGTTGGCATATGCATCTCCAATGAATTGCCTGACCTCTGCCTTCGCCCACCGCCCACCCTGATTACGGCATCGCTTGCAGCGTCGTCACCGCCCACGCGGGCGCGCCGGTGGCCGCGAAATCGATCATCAGCTTCGCCACCCCGCCGTCCCGGGCGTTGGTGCCTTTGTCCACCGCGATTCCGCCTGCTGGCACGAACTTGATGTGCTTGCTGGCCGTGGTCGCCTCGCGAACGGCGCCGTTCTTCATCGAGCGCAGCCAGAGCTTGGTTGTCGCCGAGGTAATCGCGACCGACGACGCCGAGCCGAGCGCGTCGATGTGCTTGGTGCTCACCGTCACCATCGGCCCTTCCTGCTCGTCACCGCGGCGGGTGATGAAGACGAAGGTCGGGTACGGTTGGCCGTCGCCGCGTGATCGGTCGACCTTGACGTTCGGTGTGAACCGGAACGATTCGATGGCGCCGACCTCAACGTTGTTGAGGAAGACGGGTCCGACCGTGAAGATCTGGTCGGTCGCCACCAGCGCCGGCAGCACGACGGAACCGGTCCGCGTGAGCGGCGCCGTTTCGCCGTCGGCGCTTACAAGGTAGAAAAGCACGTCCGCCGTCGCCGGCGTAAATGTTTCTCCGCCCTCGGCGCTGATCCCGTCAATCACGCCGATACCGACCGCGCCTTCGAGGTAGAAACCGGTAGATCCGGATTGGCGGGTGCCGCCCGGTGCCGCCTGTTGGAAGTAGAAGCGTACCGTGACCGTCGATCCGATCACGATCCCCGCCGTCGTGCTGATGCCGTCGATGATCGACTTCAGCGCCGTCGAGGTGACACGCAGCACCGGCAATTCGCTGTCGATGCCCGCGAACGTCGGATCCACCTGGCCGCTGCCGTAGAAGAAGAACTTGGCCAGCGATGGTGAGATGTCGAAGTCGACCACCTGGTTGATCTGGATCGGTGTTGCCGTCGAAATCACGACGGTGTGGAGAATGAACTGTCTGGCGACGCCTGATGCCATGATTGGCTCCTGTGAAAGTCTGTTGGGTTGAGATCAAGGCCCCGGAGTCGGGGAGCTATGCCACGTTGGAGATGCGGGACTGACCCAGATTGCGAATGAAGTTCTCGTCGACGGTCTCGCCGAGCTGCCGAACCTCATCCGGCGCGGTGCGGGTCAGCTCTGCCGGCTTGTCGATGCTCGATGAACGCGGACGCTGGACGAAATAGCCGGGCATCATCATCGCAACGCTCGCCCCCGGATGGCCGGCGAATGTGCCTTTGGAGTAGCGGATGTCGTGCATGGCAGCCGCCCGACTCTCACCGGTGGTTGCCTTGTTCGCACCTACCAGCGGCAACTGGTGGTGCATCACCCGCGCCTTGCGGATCATGTACTTCTTGGTGCGCGGCGAATATCCGTACTTTGCCAGTGCCGCCGTCGTGAAGTGGACGGGCAGCATCGTGTCGTGCCACTGCTCGACTGCGATCTCCAGCGCATCCATCGCCGCAGCCCGAATCGACCGTCGCGAATAGTCCGCGCCGCTGCGCTGAATCCGCAGACTCATCGCCGCAGCCCCGACTCGATGCGCAGGATGCACGTCGAGAAGTACCCCTGCGTGTTCACCAGCTCCGCATCCGGAAACGCCGGCCCGTCCATCAGCGCCAAACGCTGGACGATCGGCATCGGGAATCCTTCTTCCGACTCGGTGCCTGACCACACCAGGATCTCGTCGATCAACAAGCTGATGCGATTCAGCACGTAGTGATAGTTCCTGGGCGTGAGGTTCTGCAGCTCGAGCGGAACGTCCGAGACGACCTGAATCCAGTTGGTGTGCCACTCCAGAAACTGCTCGGTGGCGCATCGCGTGCGGACGTAAATCTCCCGGGCCGGCGGCATCATCGCCGGCGGGAGCTGGGTCACGACCGCGTAGGGCCTCAGCGCTTCGAGTTCAGCACGGTCGTACCCCGCGCCCCCCTGCGCGGGGCCCGACGGACTCGTGATGTGCACTTTCGCGAGGGCCTTGGCGAAACGCTCCCCTTCCGGGAATTGATCCGCGCGCGTCCACGCGTGCCAGGTCGGGCCTCGCGCGATGCAATACGCCACGCTGGCCAGCGAGATGGAAAGTGAACCTGTTGCGGTGAAATCCATCGGCTACCTGCTCGGACGCGGCAGACCGACGACGAGCGACTGCTTGATCCGCTGAATGACCAGACACCGGACGAAGCCCGCCGGCACATCAGCATTGGGGAAGCTGTGCACGGTCCACGGATCCGTGTTGCCCGGTCCGTCGATATCCAGCACAAACGATCCGCCCAGATGGACGGCTGTGAGCTGGCCGGTCGCCGCGCCGATCTCGACGTTGATCGTCACCGATCGGAACCGCTCGTTCCCCTGGTCGAAGATGTTGATTTCCTCGACCGCAGACACGTAGAGCACCGTCGCCTCACCACCGGCGGCGCCGATGCCGTCCGGCGGCGTGTACGTGGCGCTCCGCCCCTGGACGCGGTTGATCACCGTGCGTCCGCGGGCCATGAGGATGTCGTGCAGGCGGGACATTGTTAGGTCGGCGGTGGGCGGTCGACGGTCGGCGGTTAGTGCTTGCGCTTGGAACGTTTCTGGGGAATGCCTGCCTTGTGGGCCCCGGTCTCGCCTTCGACTGGCGCATCGACTCTGGTGGGAGCATCCCCGCCAGCGACGGTGTCTTCGCCGACGTCTTCATCGTCGTCACCATCTTCGACGACGCCCGTGTCGTCGCTGGCGGTTGAGCCGAAGGCGGCGCCGGGGCCGTCTTCGAGGGTGGTGCCGCCGCCGCCCGCAAGAGTATCCGTACCGGTGTTGAACGTATCGAGTCCTTCGCCGCCGGGAACCGTCGACGCGGGATCCACCGCCGACTGCGAACCGCCCACCGCCGACTCTTCTGGCGGATTCGGATCGATCCAGTCGCCCTTCACGCGGTCCCACGCGTTGGCCAGGTCGAGCAGGATCGCCTCCTTCTCGCGGAGCTGGATCGAGGTTTCCGCCTTGATCTTCTTCTTCTCGGAAACCTCAGCGTCGAAGTCGGCCAGCGTCTTCTTGGCCTGATCGCGGATGAGCCGCTCCAGTTCAAGTCGAGCCTTGCCGAAGCTGCTGGTCACCTCCAGCGCGCTGTCGTAGCGCACTTGGGCCAGATCGCGCGCCTCCTGCGCTTCTTCGAGCCGGACTTTGAGCAGTGTCAGTTCGAGCTGATACGCCTCCTGCTTCTCCGCGAGGATCTGCTCGGGCGATTTCTCGGGGACTTTGACAGGCTCGGGCAGGACGGGTTCGACGACGGCTGGCGTTGCGGATTCACTCATGTTGACCTCGGAAAAAATTGAAACAGCGGAGGGGCGTTACCCGCCCCTCCGACGTTGTGTGTGACTGCCTGGTACCTACTGCTCACTGGCTCAGGAAAGCGTGCCTTCCAGCGCGCTTTCCCACAGACCAAAGCCGAAGCCGCGGTTGGTGTTGAGCGCGTAGAGGTGGGCGTCGTTGAAGACGGCGTAGTCGCTGCCCTCGCCGAGCACTTCGTACTGCATCGGCTTTTCCTGCTGGGCGATCAGCGGCTTGATCGGGCCATCCGTGCGGAACATGCGGATCTTGTTCGTTCCGGTGTAGGACGGGATGAACAGCGGCTTGAAGCTGAAGCCGGCCACCTTGAACCCGTTGATCGGATTGTCGACGATGCCGGTCAGCAGGTTGCTGTTCAGCGCCGTCATGAGCGCGGTGTAATGATTCACCGTATTGGTAATCACCTTGAAGGCGCGGGCGGAGCCGTTGATGAAGCGGTCCTTATCATCCTTGAAGGTGAGCATGTAGGCAGCCATGCCCATCACGATGTTCGACATCTCCGTCGGCGTCGGGCTGGCCGGCGTCAAGACGTCCAGCGCCGCCACTTCGGTGCTGGTGATCGAGTTGGACTGCGCCGTCTGCGCCGGAGTCCAGCGGTGCGTGGTGCCGATGAACGGCGTGCCGTCGTAGCAGTTGCCGTTGGCCAGGAGCTGTTCCAGCGCCAGATCTTCCCAGTGGTAGATCGGGACGCTGTCCGCCCAGCTGTCGATGTACGCCTGCAGCAAGGTCGTTTTATCGCGACGCAGGAGGTCGCGCTTGATCGAGCAGGTCGCTTCGAACTTCCGGTTGCGAATGACCTGGCTCTTCTGCGCGACGGTCTGGAGCTGGCGAGCGCCGATCCATTCGCGCATCTTCGGATATCCGCCGAAGAAGCCGTATTCCTCGTCGACGCTATCGGAGTTCATGTTCATGAACGCGATGTCGCCGAGCCAATGATCCTCGAATCGCACTTCCTGCCGACTCTCGAGGAGACCGATCACATTTTTATCATCAAAACCAAGAGGCATGACATGCCCTTCCCCCGGAAGAGCCGGGGAGCTGTGTCAGCCTTCGCAGAGCTGTCGAGAGAAGTTTCGCAGGGGAAGGTGCGTGAGCCGCTCACGCGAAATGCGTGAGGCACGCGAACGTTTGAACGACCGGCGGGGTGTCCTGCGAAGAAACACCGTTCACCAAAGCCTGGCCAGACCCGACTAGCCGGTCGTAATTTTGAGAAAGGAAATCGGGAGGATTACAGCGAGCGGACGCCCAGCGCCTCGAAGAGGACGTTGAACTTGCCGGTGACCGGGTTGTAGCGATCGACCTTGCCGATCAGCGTGTTGCTGGTGCTGGTGAGCGTCAGGTCGTTGTCGCTCGACGCGTACACGCTCGAGCCGACATCGCCGATGCCCGTGGCGCCGGTGATCGCCACTTCGCAGAGCACGCCCTTTCGCTTCAAGACGGAGCGCTTGGCGCCCGCAGCGCCAGTGCTGTTGTCGGTCTTCTCGACCGAGATGCCGGCGAAGTTATCGGCAGCCACCAGCGCCCGGACGTTGCCGGTGGAACCGCTGAAGCCCACAAACGAGCCTTCGAAAATGACACCAGCGGCGACGACGGGAAGCTCCGTCGGGAACTCATCATGATTGGCCTCGATGACTCGAGGACTATCGGTGGTCAGTGCGGCCATGATTGGCCTCCTTCAATTGCAGGGGGATGAACGGAAACAGGGAACGCGAGGGAGGGAGTGGGAAATTACTTGGTGCGGACGCGGGACTGCGCCTTGGCGTACCCGACGTACGCGCCTTCGTCCGCGAACTTGGACTGGCAGTCGTCCTTGTTGGCCGCCCACTCGGCTTTCGCAGTCACGATCGGATCGCTGGTCGTCGACGCAGCCGTCTGACCGGTCGGCGTCTGCTGCACCGGCTGGTTGACGCTGTTGGCCGCGGCGGTGTTCACCTTCGCCTTGAGCTGATCGGCTTCGGCTTTCAGCGTGGTGATCTGCTCGTCGCGCGATTTGATGTCGCCAGCGTGCTTTTCTTCGCTGGCTTTCAACTCGCCTTCGAGCTTGGAGATGACGCCGTTCTGCTCCTTGATCCACGCCCGCTGGGCGGTTTCGACTGATGCGTCGACCTTGACCTGCGCGAGGACGAACTTCTCGCTCGCGCCCGGACAAGCCTGCTCGATCGTGCTGATCCGATCAGCCATGGACGGCGACGACAGCAGCGTCGCGGAGAACGTGGAAGGATTCGCTTCCTGCGATGTCGGCGTATTCGCGGCGGCCGACCCGGCCGGAGTCGTGGTTTGACTCATCGAGGCTCCAATGCGGCTGCGCCGCGGCTTAGAAACTTGTTCACGGAGCCGCTCCATCGCGGCATCCATCGTTCCGACGTGATCGATCAGGCCCATCGCCAGCGCATCGCCAGCCACGTGCACCCGTCCGTCCGCCCATTGCTTGACCTGTTCGAGGGAAACGCCGCGGCCGTCTGCAACGGCCTGGCTGAAAACTTTCTGTTTGGCGTCGATGCGTCGCTGGATCTCGTCCAGCACCTTCTGATCGATCGGCGTGCCCGGGACACCCATTCCCTTGAAGTCGCCGGTCTTGAGGACGTGAATCTTCACGCCGCTCTGCTCCTGCTTCTTCGAGTAGTCGTGGATGACAGCCATCGTGCCGATTGACCCGACATCACTGACCGGGCTGGCGACGATGTCGCTGGTTTGCGAGGCGATCCAATAGGCTGCGCTCGCGCCCATGCCGCTGATGTAGGCAGTCACCGGCTTCACCTGGGCGAGTGCCACGACATCGGCCGCTAGTTCGTCGTTGCCCGAAACGGTCCCGCCGGGCGAGTCGATCGCGAGCATGACGCCGCGCACCGATGAATCGGCCGCCATCGCCCGGAGCGTGCGCCGCATCATCACCGTCGAGGTGCTCTCCATCAGCGACGCCTCGTGCTTCATCAACGTGCCGGCGATCTCGACGACGGCGATGCCGTCGCTGGACAGGTCGAATCCATACCGTGGCTTCGCCGAGTTGCTGCCCAGTTCCTTCGCCTGCTCAGCCTGCTGATTGCGTGCGGCTACATGGAGCGAGAGGTTGACCTGCTCGATCTGCGCGAGTTCGTGATCGAACGCGGCGTCATCCATGGACCAGAGGCCCATGTAGTGCCGCAAGTACGGCGAGTTCACACCGGTGAGCGTGAGTTCGATGCTCATTGGTTGTTCGCTTTCTGATCTCGCGC
>JANOBD010000156.1:0-2338 GCA_031411495.1 Phycisphaerae bacterium
GGCCTCCATGATGACGCCGGCGACACTGGCTTGAAACGGAAACAGTGGGCGTTCAACTTCGTTCAGATACTCTCGGAGTTGGCGAAAGAGCGGCCTGATCTGCTTTCGTTGATCGTCTCTGTTCGGGACACGTCAACAGAAGGCTACCGCCAAATTCACCGCATCGGCCCCGTCGTGATCGACTTCAAAGGCGAAGCGGCGAAGGAAGATCGCAAACGGCTGCTCCTCCACCGCCTTTTCGAGAATCGCTCACAGTTCCAGACACCCGCTATTGAGCAGATCGTCGCCACCTATGCCGACGAGCGCGTGCGATTGCTTTACGCCGACAAGACCGACACGGAGAAGCAGCGTCTCCGCCGGGATGTCGTAGACGCCTGGCCGTTCGCGCCGGATCTCCTATCGCTCTTGGAAGATCACATCCTGATGGCCGAATCAGCGCAGGACAAGCGCGATCTTATCCGCGTACTGGCCGAACTTTACCGTGCTCGCGGCGCGGACGTGCCGGTACTCACTCCGTCGGATTTCGTCGTGACCAATGACGAATGCGGCGTTCTCACGCTACTCGAATCGTTCGCCACGACGGCAGATCAGGAACGACTACGAGAGAAGGCGATCCGGAACCTTCAGGCACTTCAGGCCGCGGGCGTCACGTCAGAGAATGCGACGTTCGCGATCAGCGGCATCTGGATTCGCTCGATGTCGGCTTCCGGCATCCTTGGCGGCACACGTGAGGAGCTTCAACTCGACCTGACGCGCAACCGCGCCGTCGATGACAACGCGTTCACTGCTGAACTCGCGACCATCGTTGAGAACAGCTTCAACATCCACGAGGTCGGTACGACCGAGAAGCGCTTCTGCTTCAAGCTGGAAGAAAACCCGCTCTCCAAGGTCAAGGCCAACGCCAAGAACGACAAGCTGTTCGACCCCGAGACGCCGACCGCGCCCGGGCTATATCAGGTGATGAAAGACCAGACGTTCATGCGTCAGGTGCTCGAACATCAACTCCGCTCGCCCGATTCTGTGAACGAGCCGCCGTCACGCGTCATCGTTCTCGATCCGAACTGGGAAGCCTCGCCGTGGGCAAATGTTCCGGCACAAGATCAGCCTGAGCGCTGGGACAAGCCCGTTCTGCTGGTGCTGCCCGTTGCTCCCGCCGATCCCGGCGCTGTCCTTGGTCCGTGGCTCGCGCGAAACGTCACGACCAAGCGCAACATGGTCCGCTTTGCGATTCCGAAGGCGAACCTGAAGCCGATTTACGACGACCCGGACCTTCGGCGCATCGCCCGCTGCGCTTTCCTCGCCAAAGCGTGGAAGGACTCGGAACCGGTCTATGCGGACATCTTCCGTCGCTTTGACAAAGACCTTCGTCGCGAACTCGCCGAGCGGTTCGATCGCTTCGCGCTCTTGCATCGGTGGAACTTCCAGCAGCCGACACTGTGCCAGTTCCATGTCGAGCCTTGCGCGGTGGCGCCGGAGAAGATGGCCAAGGCGGTCGAAGATTCGATTCGATCGAACTTCTTCGCGCCCGAAGACTTCGAGGCGTTCATCGTCGCTTCGGCGCAGCGTGGCGACACGATGAAACAGGTGCTTGGTCAGCTTCGCGAACCACCGGCCAAGCCTGATGTCGATGCCATCCCATATCTCGGCGAGCACGCCATCTACGAGGAGACGATGCGCGTTGCCTCTCGTGATCTCGTCGCAATCAACGTGAACACGACTTGGTTCCGTGCTGAACCCGGCGAAAGTTCAGATCAGGCGTTCAGCCGGCTCAAGCGTTCATGCTTCCGCACGGGCCGCGAGCTTGAAGAAGTGCAGCTTGGCTTGCCGAGTCAAATCGGCGGCGGCGGGGTTTCCATCCCGCCAGTCCGACCGGTCGGGCCAACAAATCCGTTCCCTCAGCCGCCGGTCATGCCGCCCGTTATCCCGCCGGTCAATCCGATCCCGCCTGTGGTCCAGCCTGGCGTGACCGTCATTCCTCCAACGGTCGTACCGCCACCGGCGTCAGTCATCCGGCAATCCAACGGCGCGAAGACTGGCCTCAATCTGCTCGGCGATATTGAGCGTTGGGGAATGCCCGATCAGGAACGACTCACGAGCGCCACGCTCACGCTTCGTGGCCTTTCCGTGAAAGAACTTCGCGAACTCTGCACGAAGCTCCCGCCGAGGTTGCTTGCAGAGTTGCAGATCACCTCCGCGCCTGAACAGCAAGGGGGAACTGGCAAATGAGCAATACGGCCCCCGACGCTTCCGCGCCCACGACGTGGGAGTCGTTGATCTTCAGCGAGCGCCCAGCACCTGAGGTGTGGACGCGCATCTTTTCCAAGCTCGGCGACATCGC
>JANOBD010000157.1:0-1599 GCA_031411495.1 Phycisphaerae bacterium
CACCTTCATCAGCGAACCCGACACCGTAATGCGGCCTTCGGGGCAAATCACCACCGGTTCGCCCGATGCCACCAGCTTGATCAGGTCGCGCGCCGCCAGCGGCTTGCTCGGATCCATGGTGTAATGCTTGATCAGCTTCAGGAACGGCTTGGCCCACCACGCCTTGGAGATTCCGGTGTCGACGGCAAAGCTGGCGTCGATCGGCAGTGTGGCATGCAGCAGCGGGCCGTCGACCAGGCTGACATGGTTCGGCGCGATCAGCATGCGGGTGCCGGCCGGCGGCAGGTTCTCCATGCCGCGCACCTCGACGCGGTACAGCGCGCGAAACAGCAGCGCGCCGAAGTCGCGTACGCCTTCGCGGCCCCATTTGCGCAGCACGAACCAGACCGATCCGAAGCTTGCGACGGCAAGAGCAAAGAAGATCCAGGCGACGCCAAGGCCAAGCGACTGCAATCCTGCCACCAGCAACGATCCCGTCACCATGAAGGCAGCCTGCAGTACGTTGCCGGCCGCGATCACGCGGGCGCGTTCCGACGGCGCAGACCATGCCTGCACGGCGGCAAAGGACGGCACCACGAACAGGCCGCCGCCGAATGCGAACACGAAGAAGTCGGCCAGCATCCGCACACCGGCGAACGAACCGGTGAACGCAGCGGCCGTTACGTCGGTGCCGCGCACCGTGCTTCCGACCGCCCAGGCGAGATCGAGGCCGACGATACCCATCACGATGGCGCCGATCGGCACCAGCGCGAGATTCGGGCGCACATGGCTGAGCTGCGCGGCAACCAGCGAGCCCGCGGCGATGCCGATCGCGAACACCGCGAGGCAGACCGTCACGACGCCTTCGGTGCCGCCGACGCCGTCCTTGACCAGCGCAGGAAGCAACGACAGCACGATCGCGCCGACCATCCAGAACCAGGACACGATCACCATGCCGTCCCACAGGCGCGGTTCGGCGTAGAGTGACTTCAAAAGGTGAACGGTGGAGGTCCAGGGATTGGCCGTGATCGGCAGATCAGGCGCCGACGGCTGGGTCACGGGGATGCGGGCCGCGAACGCCCAGGACAGGATCGACAGCCCGACCACGGCCAGGCAGATCCATCCCATATGCGAGGCGCCGGCGACGAACAATCCGCCGGCGATGGTGCCGATCAGGATCGCCATGAAGGTCGCGCCCTCGACGAGGGCGTTGCCGGTGGCAAGCTCGGAGACCTCGAGCTGGTCAGGCAGGATGGCGTATTTCACCGGGCCGAACAGGGCGGCCACGACGCCGAACAAGGCGAGCGCCACGAACAGCATCGGGATCGAATGCAGATAGAAGCCGCCGGCCGCAAAGCAGGCGGCGAATATTTCGGCGAATTTCAGCCGCCGTGCGACGGTCATCTTGACGAATTTGTCGGCCAGTTCGCCGCCGAGCGCCGAGAGCACGAAGAAGGGGAAGATGAAGACCGCGCCGGCCAGCGTCACCAGGGGCGCGCCCTCTTCGGCGGCCACGCCATAGAGCAGCATGATGACGAGCGCGTTCTTCAGCACATTGTCGTTCAATGCCGAACAGAATTGCGACCAGAACAACGGGGCGAAGCGGCGAGAGGACAGCAA
>JANOBD010000158.1:0-1637 GCA_031411495.1 Phycisphaerae bacterium
ACCGCTGCTGATGCGTGTGTTGGAGTTGCTACTGTTGGCAATGGTGTTGCTGATGTCGCTATAGCCTGTGTAGGCGACGATGACACCGGACCCGTTGTTCGCTGCGAGTGCTGCTCCGCCATTCACAGTGGCCCAAGGACCGATGACGCCGCTCGCATCATTCGCCTGTGCGGTTTTGATGATGGCATTGACGCCGAGAGTGCCTGTGACTGCACGGAAATCGACGAGACCGTTTTCAGTGCGTGTGATACCCGCGCTGCTGAGATCGAGCGTGGTGCTGGTGCCCACATTGTTCACGGCCACACTGCTGGAGCCGGTGTAAACGGTGAGACCACTCATCGCCTGCGTGCGCACGGCCCCGGCGAGTCCCTTCACCTCAAAGGCTTTCTTTAACGCTTCCGCCGCAGACACATGCCCACCACCGACCGACGCCGAAAGTATCAGTATTCGTTTGAACATAAAAATGAAAGGTGTACAAGCTGATGAGCCTGTACACCTTCATTATAGATCAAAATGGTCGGGGCGAGAGGATTCGAACCTCCGACCTCACGGTCCCGAACCGTGCGCGCTACCAGACTGCGCTACGCCCCGCTACAAACTATTGATATTAGATTACGCGTTGCTTCAAGTCAAACGGCTTTTACATTTCCGCTTCGCTGACCATCTCCGCATCGTTGTTTTTTCGCTCGCGGCGGGCTTTCCAGTATTCGACGATCATCGGGATAATCGAAAGCAGAACGACGACGATGACGACTTTATCAATGTGTTCATCGAGTTTGATGCCGAACGCCGTTTCGACTATTCCGCCGAGAAAATAACCGGCGAGCAGCATACTGAAAATCCACAAAAAACTGCCGAAAATGTTATAAACCGCAAAATTTCGGTAAGGCATTTCCGCCGCGCCCGCAACAATCGGTGCAAAAGTGCGGACAATCGGGACAAAACGCGCCAGAATAATCGTTTTGCCGCCGTATTTTTCGTAAAACTTCTGCGCCTTTATCAAGTGGCTCGGATTAAAAATTCTTGATTTCGGGCGACTGAAAATTGTTTTGCCCATTCTTCTGCCGGTCAAATAGCCGACCAAATCACCGAGAATTCCGGCAATGAAAAGGGAAATCAATAAAACGAAAATGTTGAGTTTTCCGGCGGCGGCGAAAAACCCGGCGACGACGAGCAGGGAATCTCCGGGCAGGAAAAATCCGACGGCTAAACCTGTTTCAGCGAAGATGATAAAAAATAAACCGAAATAAACGTAGATGCCGAATTTATCGAGCATCGTGTCAATGATAAATTTCGGGTTAAGATAATCTTTTAACGTGTGTAAAAGTTCAAATAATGATTCCATAAAAATAAAGCGGTCGGCGTTAAAACAGTTTGCCGAACCGCCGAATATCGTAACAGATTAAGTATTCCAAACGAAAATAGGTGAGGCAAATCGGAGCGCGGGCATTTTTGTCCGCGTGTTTTTTATAATGGCACTCGCGGGCGGGGATGACCGCGACTCCGATTTCAATCTTCGTCGTCAAAATCGAGCGGGATGCGCGTTGCAAACAAACGCTGACTCAGCATCAAACCGAGCCAGAGCGAGAGCGAAATGCAGGCAATCGTCCAGCCGAGAATCGTTAAAATTTCGTCGG
>JANOBD010000159.1:0-2397 GCA_031411495.1 Phycisphaerae bacterium
GATGGAAGCCGGCCGGCACGATATGGGCGAACCGGTGAAGAGTCAGTTATAGTTTTGGCAACGGGCATCGGGAGTAGCTACCTGATGAACGATCCGGGCGTGCGCGTTCGTCACCGCGGCGCGCCGCCTGGATCGGCCCGGATTTGAAAGCGGTGAACAGATGGCGAAGGAAACGACACGGGCAGAATGGCTTACCGGCTTGCGAACGATTCGCGAGCAATTCGACAGACAGCGAGTCCAGCACTCGCAACTCAAAGCAGCGTGGTTCTACAGCGACGATCGCGAAACTGCACCGAGGGCAATCGCAGAGATCGGCTTAACTCAACTCTACCCGTCAAGCCGATGCGAGTACGGTTCGATTTCCGCTCCTGGTATGTTCGATGCCGGTGGATTCTCGCCCTTGCACGTTGTGTTGATCGGACCCGATGCCGAACGGGAAAGTTTCAAAGCGTGGTCAAAGCTTGCGGGCTCCGAGTTCGGAATCAGACCGCGACGTTCGCCAGTGTCGGAGTTCGTGCCGGATGCTTTTCTTAACTGCCATGACAACCGCGCGCCGTGGTTCGTGTGGGTAGCGCAGGCGATTGCGATCGGTAGAGGGCGGCCAGATCCGCGATTGGCGATTGAACGATTCTCGCCTGATGTCGCGGTTCGAAGTAAGTGGCAACAGATCAGCGGGCGATTAGCAGATCAGCGGCCCGACCTTTTTGAACGCATTCCGAATGAGTGCTATCTCGGATGGCCGGGACTTGAAGCGATCGCATCCGGATCGCGTTTCGACCAGCACTGCACAATCGGTGGAACGTACAGCGGCCCCCCAGTCATCGGTTGGCGAACACTGCACGATCTGTGGACCGTGTCCGATGCGGCGTTGGAGATCGTGCTGTCGGCAATGAATACATCACCCGCAACAGCGGCATCGCCAATCGACCCGACAAAGGCTCGAGACGATTTCCTTGCATCACTGCCCCGAAAATACCGGGCGCTCGCGGCCGAGGTTATCGAGCGGCCTGGACTCTCTGAATCCGAACTCGATAGCGTGAAATCGTCCAGCACCAAAAAGAAAATCCTGCCTGACCTCGTGAAGCACTACGGATTCACCAGCGGCCAACACGGCTATCGGCCACCACCTATCTTGGAGATGATCGAGATTACGCGCAGGAACTCGATTGGAACCTGATTGGAACCGGTCTGGTACCGACACTTAAATCAAAACGCGAAACATAGCGGACGTCCCTAATCAGGAGCGTCCGCTATGTCTATTTTGGAACTCGACACACCCGCGACGGCTGAATCCGCGATCGCATTCCCCGATCTGCCGAAGTGGATCGCGCAGCAATTTCGCGTCCCGAAACCGCACATCAGCACGTTGCACAGGTGGAGATTGTCCGGCGCTCGTGGCGTCGCGCTGCCGACGTTCCTGATCGGCTCGCGCCGCTACTGCCGTCCCGACGACGTGCGCGAGTTCTTTCGTGTCATCAATTCCCCGGAAACCATCAACCGCTAAAAGCGAAGACGGTCGGCACGGGCTCAACACCGTCCGACCGCCAATGTCTTCGCGCCGGTCGATTGGAGGCCGGCGAACATGCATCTTAAGCACCTCAAACACCCCGTCAAAGTTATCTACGAAACCGGTCGCACAATTCGCGCCGATGGCTCGATTGTCGTCCGGTACAGCAACGGCAGTCAGCGGCTCGTCATGCCGCGTGGATTGGCGGTGTCGAAGTGAGCACCACCGCCCTCGAATCCGAAATCACCACCGTCGACATCGGCAGAGTTCTGCCGAGCCCCGAGAACGATGCGTTGTATCGCACGGTTCGCACGGACGATCCGAGCATCATCGCACTGGCCGTGAGCATCCGGGACAACGGCATCTTAGAGCCGCTGGTTATCTCTCGCGATGGCTACATTGTTTCCGGTCATCGCAGGTACGCGGCCGCCACCGTCGCCGGGCTCGAATCCATCCCCGTCCGCTATCTGGACGTGAGCCGGGAGAACGCGACCACCGATCAATGGGTCGAACTCCTGCGCGAGCACAACCGGGCCCGGGAAAAGACCCTTGCCGAAAAGGTGAACGAGCAACTGGTGGACGTCGACCCGGACGTCGCCCACCGCGCATTGCTCCAGCGTCGGGAGAAACTTTCGGACTTGTCCGGAAGTTCACTTCACCGTGTCGACACCAGCGTGAAGTCCATCCGATCGGCCATCTCCCGCGCCAAGCGCCCGATGCTGGAGGCGGCCATCAAGGTCATCGTGGAGAACAAGGCGTTCTGGCCGATGTCGATCCGTGGCATCCACTACGGCATCCTGAACTACATCGTCCTGCGCCACGCCGATCATCCCGACTCGCGCTACATCAACAATCTCAAGTGCTACAAGGATCTGTCCAACCTGCTCACC
>JANOBD010000160.1:0-2612 GCA_031411495.1 Phycisphaerae bacterium
TCGGCAACGTCGTCGATAAATTCGGTCACACGACGTCCGTAGGAGTGGAGCGAATGCACGGCGGCGTCCGCTTCCACTCGTGGGGGCAATTCTGGCAGCACGTGGCCGACGAGATTCGATCTCGTCCAAAGTGGGTGGCCGAGCAAACCGGCATCGAACAGATCGCGTATCTCACCAGTCTGTCCGAACCTGAACCAGTTCCCAGCTTTGCCGAACTTCGCAAGCTCTACGACGACAAAGCGACCGCGAGCAAGGCTGAAAAGGCAAAAGTGCTCCGCGCGTGGGACACCTTTGTCGCAAGCTCAGGAATCGCCGACGTTCTGGCGATCAACCCTCGGTCGGCGGTTGGATTCGCGGACAAATACATCGAGGTAGGTTTCGGTCCCAAGCAGCAGTTCCACACGTTCAATGGGATCAAGCGCGTCTTGTCGTTCGCGATCTCAAAGGCGCGAGCCGTCGATGAACTCACCAAGCGATTGGGATATTTGAAGCTGATGAAGACGGCTGGCTCGCCGAACGGAAACCCGAATCCGCAGCCGATCAAACGCGACGACTTTCACGAACTTCTCAAGCACGCCAAGGATGCGCGTGACAAGGCGATGGTTCTGCTTTGCCTCAACGGCGCGTTCTCGCTCGGTGAAGTGATTCATTTGAAATGGAACGAGGTCAAGGCGGATCACATCGTGACCAATCGCCGCAAGACGGGAAAGGAGATCCGCGCCTGCGTCCTCTGGAACGAATCACTCGAAGCGCTCAAAGCGATCAAGCGGCAAGGGGCTTACATCTTTTCTTCACGCGTAGGAAAGCGAATCTCCGCGGCAACTGCTCAGCGGCGATTCAATGCTCTTGCCGACCTGGCGGAAGTACCGCACGTCACCGGGACGCATATGCGTGACGGCGCGCAGACCGCAGCTACTCAGGCGAACGTCACTGAGCGTTTGATCAATATCCTCTCGGGTCACGCCAACCCTGGGGTTTCCGATGCGTATGTAGCCCGAAACCCGGGGATGGTGAAAGCCGCCACCGATGCGGTGTACCAGTTCTATTTTGGCGATACGAGCGGGACGCTGCCTTCGACCGCGGGATGACGTACACCTCGCTTCTCACTGTCGCCAAGTCTCTTTTTTCTTCGGTGGCAATCCCGTGCCGGCGACCATTTCCGCATGAAAACCGTAAGGATTCCACGCGAGGAGTTGTATTCCCAGGTCTGGGCCACGCCCATGCGGACACTCGCTACGCGATACGGCCTTTCCGATGTCGGGCTGGCGAAGGTATGTGATCGGCACGGTATTCCACGCCCGCCCGTAGGCTACTGGGCGAAGCGAGAAGTCGGGAAGGCGCCTCCGCCGACTCCTCTACCCGCGGTTGATGAAGCGCGACTGCAATCGATCGAATTGCTCGCCGAACCACCGCCCAAACCTCCGCCGTATCAAAGGCCGGCGTTCGATGACGACATTTCCGCGCTACTTGAGAGAGCGAGAGCGCTGCCAGATGTGTCTGTACCGGCATCGCTTCATGGCTTGAATCCGCTCTTGCAGCGCGCCAAGCAGCGGCTGGAAGAAAGCCGGGTTGACGATGACCACATGGTCTCCAGTTTCAAATACCAAGAAGTGAACGT
Source organism: Phycisphaerae bacterium (assembly GCA_031411495.1). GTDB lineage: Bacteria > Planctomycetota > Phycisphaerae > Tepidisphaerales > Tepidisphaeraceae > JANOBD01. Next base: position 1,619 of record JANOBD010000160.1, read on the forward strand.
CGAAGTTCACGTCACGAAAGAGAATGTTCGACGGGCGATCCTGTTCCTTCACGCTCTATTCAGGGCGATCGAACAACTCGGCGGTGACGTTCGGTGCGAACAACCCAGAGAGTGGGATAGGGTGCAGACCACCGTCCGATTCCTCGGCGAAGTCGTGACCACCGTGCGACTGCGTGAGCGATACAGGCAGGTCAAAAGACCTCCTGACCCAAAGGATAGCTGGCGACACTCCTCGGTCGATCACGAGCCGACCGGGCGGCTTTTGCTGGACGACGGGCCAAACTACGGCGGCCGCCCGCACTGTGAGGACAACGCCAAGACCGGGGTGCGAATCGAGGCGCAGAACAACCGGGTGCTCATCGGCTGGATTGAAATGATGGGATTCAGGCGCATTGAAGCGCGCAAAGCGGCGGAGAATGCCCGGCTCCGTGCCGAGCAGGACCGAGTCCGTGCTGATCAGGCTGCCGATTTGCAACGACGTCGCGACGAACTGAGAGACCGCCAAAAGCAGGAGCAGGCGAGCGTCGATCGGCTGCTTGCCGAGGCCGAGCGGTGGCATAGCAGTCGGTTACTGCGGCGCTACATCAATGCAGCGGAGCAACGGATCAGACCTGACATGACACCAGAACAGAAGCAGGAGATGGCTCGACGGCTCGCCTGGGCACGCGAGCAGGCTGATCGTCTGGATCCTCTTGTTCCGTCACCCGCGTCGGTCCTTGATGAGAAAGTCGAACGCAACACGTGACGGTTGATCGATTCACCGGCAAATCAAATGTCCGAAGACGCATGCCCAACTCGGACAACTACCCGACGTCGATAGACGAACTGCTCCTTGATCCCGTCACGTTTGAACCGGCAATGATTGCATGCGCGAAGCGTTTCGCGAGCCGAAAGCCTTGGCGCGGCACCCTCGAAGAGCGGCGCCAGAAGTTCTGAGAGTTTCACGTCGAACTGGCCGCGGCCTGTGGCGTCAACGTGCCGCGGCTGATCATCG
>JANOBD010000161.1:0-5619 GCA_031411495.1 Phycisphaerae bacterium
CGACACGCTGCTTTCGCAGCGTGTCGTTTTAGAAGTAAGTAGCTCGTGAAGAGACGTTCGGGCGACTCACATCGCGTTGGCGTCTGGTTTCATTATCGTCGCTTCGCGGCGAACCACTACATGGGTGGCGATCAATCGCCCGCGACAACTCGTCGTTCCGTGCGAACGCTCCCCTCACACCGCGACAAGCTGTCCGATCCGTTCGATCAGCTTTTCGATGTTGAACGGCTTCTTCACGAACTCGTCGGCACCGCTCTTGAGCAGGTCGTTGATCTCGTCCTGATTCACCACGCCGGACACGATGATGATCTTGGTGCTGTTGAAGGCTTCGTTCTCACGAATCGTCTTGCACACGACGTTGCCGTTCACGTCCGGCAGCATGTAGTCGAGGATGATCAGGTCCGGACGGAACTCATTGGTGAGGATGCCGGCGGTGTAACCGGTGTCTGCAGTCCTCACCTCGAAGCGGCCGTCGCGCTCGAGCACGTCGACGAACAGTTCTACGATCTCGGGATCGTCGTCTACGACGAGCACCTTGGTCTTGCCACTGTCGAGCAAGTCCGGCGGAATGCTGTTGTCCTTCATGAACTGAAGGAGCGCATCGCGGGGGATACGGCGGAAGCGGGAACCGGGAACGCGGAATCCCTTGAGCCGGCCGCTATCGAAACAGCGGATGATGGTCTGCTGGGAGACTTTGCAGATCTCGGCGGCTTCGCCGGTGGTGAAGACGGTCTTCATAATTCGTTCCTGGCCGCGTCAGGCGGTCGTTTGGTCGTCACGTCTTGCCGTTAAAACGCATAGGGCCTTTCGGTCCAGAATGCGGTCTTGCCGGCTTCCCTATCCTACCCAAATGACCATCGGTTGGGGAGAGCACCACCTTTACACGCTCGGCTCTGGAACTCGTTCGCGACGCTCGGTTTCCTGCCCCGATAAGCTGGGGGAAATGTCCCGTCAGTTATCGGACATTTATCCCTGACAGTGATTCTTCGCCCAGCCTAGGACGAAATCCCAGGCCGAGATGCGCCCAAAGATTACGGCGGCCATCAGCGTGGCGGGCAATACTCCGATTACGTAACCCCCACGGCCCTTTTCAAGGAGAAGCCAATGACACGACTTACTGCACAGCGCGTTCTACTATCGGCAGTCCTCTCTTCCGGACTCGGCATCGCCGCGTTCGCGCAAACTTCCCAGGATCCACGACAGCCCAACCGCTCCGATGTCCCGACCGATACGCGTAACGCCGACGCGCGGCGCGACAATGATCGAATGGAAAACCGCCCACACATGACGGTGTTGCGCGAGAACTTCGGCTTGAATGTTCGCCCGCTACCGCGCGATCAGGCCGCAGCGCACGATCTGAAGCCCGGCGTCGGCCTCATCGTGGAAGATGTCACGCTTAACTCCATTGCCGCCAATGGCAAACTGCAGAAGGGAGACGTGATCTTCAAGGTGGGCGACCAGTGGGTCATCAACCCTGAACAACTCGCCACCTTGCTCAGCATCCAAGACGTGAATGATGGCTTTGAAATCAAAGTGCATCGCGGCACGGATCGCATTGACCTCGACTACAAGTTCGATCAGGCAGCGCTCGATACGATGAGCAAATCGCTGGAACCCGCGATGGGCGTACCGGACCAACGCATGGATCGATCGATGGACCGATCCCGGAACAATGAATCGCTGGATCGAAACAATCCGATGATCATTCCTGAGAAGTTCGACTTCAAAGATGACCGTCACGCCATTTCCATCCGCACCGAAAACGGAGTGAAGAAATTGCTGGTCAAGGACAAGGACGGCAACGTTCTCTTCGACGGCCCGTATAACTCGGCACAGGATCGCGATGCCGTACCGGCCGACATTCGAGAGAAGGTCGAGCGCGTCCTCCGGGAAAAGGTGAAGTGAAGCGCTTATTCCTGCATAAGCGTTTGATTTCGTCCGGCGCGCGTCTCTGAGGAGTACGCCCGAGCCATCACGACATCGAAGACAAACCGCTGGCCACGTGCCGGCGGTTTGTCTCTTCCTGGAGAGCTCAATCACCGCGCCAGACTTCTCGAACCGCAACCCGCTGCGGCAGACTGCCCCGCCGCATATCGCCGAACGACACACACGTTCGCTCGTCATCGGGCCGCCACTCGTTCATTTCACCGTGATGACGGTGCTTACCGTCTCCCCGACGCGCGGCCGTTATGTCGCATGCCGCTTCGCTGCTCGAGCGGTTTTGAGTAGAGTCCGGGTATGTCTTTGCCCCCAACGTCGCCGATCGCTCCAGGCCGTCGCGTCCGCATCACGCAGGAGATCACCGCCCGCCACTACTCATTCTCAACGCCTGTTGAAGGCACGATCATCCGCGTCGAACGTCGCCCGACAGGAAGTTGGTTCGCGCATGGCGAAGCCGACAAGCTCTGGCTCGACCGGATCGTCCTGGAGAAGGCCGATGGCGAGATCACCACGATCAGCCTCGATGAGCACACCTCGATCCAGGCACTGGACTGAAGCCTAGCGCACCTGCGGGTTCTGCCAGCGTTTGAACAGGTAGAAGATCACCGGATAGACGAGCAGTTCCATCACGAAACTCACCGTGATGCCGCCGACCAGCGGCGCGACCAGCCGGCGGGTGACATCGGCGCCGGTACCGACGGCCCAGAGCAGCGGCAGCAGGCCGATGATTTCCGTGGCCACCGTCATCGTCTTGGGGCGAATGCGCTTCACCGCGCCTTCGTGAATCGCCGCCAGCAGGTCGAAGCGGTTTCGCATCCGCCCGGCACTCTTGAACTTCTCAAAACTCGTGTCGAGATAGAGCAGCATGACCTGTCCCGTCTCGGCATCCACGCCGAGTAACGCGATGATTCCCACCCACACCGCCAGGCTCATGTTGTAGTCGAGCGCCCAGAGCAGCCAGAACGCGCCGATCATGCTGAACGGAACTGCCAGCATCACCACGCCGACGCGGAACCAGCTTCCATTGCTCATGTAGAGCAGCAGGACGATCAGTGCGATCGTCAGCGGGATGACGATGCTGAGTCGCGCATTGGCCGCTTCGAGGTATTCGAACTGGCCGGACCATTCGACGTGGTAGCCCGGCGGAAGCTTGAGCTGATCGGCGATGGCGCGCCTGGCTTCGCCGACATAGCCGCCCAGGTCGCGGCCGGCGATGTCGACATAGACGAATGCGGCAAGCTCGGCATTCTCGCTGCGGATCATCGGCGGGCCGGGATGAATCGCGATCGCGCAGAGCTGGCCGAGCGGAATCTGCGCGCCGCCGGTGGTGCGAACGAGCACTTGCCGAAGCGCATCCGGATCATCGCGAAGTTCGCGGGCATAGCGGAGGTTAAGCGGATAGCGCGCCGGCCCGTCGACGATCGTCGTCACGTTCATGCCGCCGATCGCGGACTGGATCACGTCCTGCACGTCGCTCACGGTGAGTCCGTAGCGCGAGATCTCGGCGCGATCGATGTCGAAGTCGAGATAGAAACCGCCGGTGGTGCGCTCGGGATACGCGCTGAGAGTGCCGGGAATCGTGCGGACGATGTTCGCCGCTTCATCGGCGAGGCGCGAGAGCTCGTCGAGGTTCGGCCCCATCACTTTGATGCCGACTGGCGTCTTGATGCCGGTGCTGAGCATGTTGATGCGGTTCTCGATCGGATAAGGCCATGCATTGGCCATGCCGGGGAAGCTCACCGCATCGTTTAGGCCGGGATGGAACGTGCCGTCGGGATCGGTCCAGCCGAACTTCAGTTCCTGGATGTCGATCGGCCGAGATTCGGGCCAAAACGTTTTCTTCAGCGGCCACTTCGCCCAGTCGGGCCAGGAGCTGAAGAAGTGAGCGACAGGCCGAGTTCGCCACTTGCTGCGATCGGTCTGGAGCTGCACGACCGTCTCGATCATCGAAAGCGGCGCCGGATCGGTCGCGGTCTCGGCCCGGCCGATCTTTCCGTGAACGCTCAGCACTTCCGGGAAGCTCGAGATCAGCTTGTTCGTCTGCTGCAGCAGCTCCTTGGCCTTGGTCACGCTCACGCTCGGATCGACCGTGGGCATATAGAGCAGATCGCCCTCATCCAGCGGCGGCATGAACTCGCTGCCGAGCTTCTTGATCGGATAGATCGTGCTCGCGGCCAGGCCGAGCGTGATCAGGATCGTGACGACCGGGTGGCGCATCGCCGCCCAGAAGAACGGCTCGTACAGCTTCTGGCTCCAGCGGTTGAGCGGGTTGCGCTCTTCGGTCGGGATTCGACCGCGGATGAGCAGCACCATCAGCACCGGCACGACGGTGATGCCCAGGATCGCGCCGGCTGCGATGGCGAACGTCTTGGTATACGCCAGCGGCTTGAACAGTCGGCCGCTCTGCTCGCCGAGAACGAAGATCGGCAGGAACGACACGGTGATGATGACGAGCGAAAAGAACAGGCTAGGGCCGACTTCCTGTGCGGCATGAAGGATGATCTGGGCGCGCGATTGCGTCGTTCCAGATCGCTGCGCTTCCTCGAGATGCTTATGGGCGTTCTCGATCATCACGACGGCGGAGTCGACCATGACGCCGATCGCCAGCGCGAGCCCGCCCAGGCTCATGATGTTCGCGTTGATGCCCATCAGGTTCATCACCAGGATGCTGGCGAGCAAACCGATCGGCAGAACGAGGATAGCGACCAGCGCGCTGCGGAAGTGAAAGAGGAAGACGATGCAGATGAGTGCGGTAACAATCAGGCACTCGATCACTGCTTCGCGGAGGGTGCCGACGGCGCGGTCGATGAGGGATGAGCGGTCGTAGGTGGACTTGACGAAGACGCCCGGCGGGAGTCCGGCCTCGAGTTCGGCGAGCTTGGACTTGGCGTCCTTGATCACCTGATAGGCATTCTCGCCGAAGCGCGAGACCATGATGCCGCCGACCGCTTCGCCGCGCCCGTCGAGTTCCCCGATGCCCCGGCGCATTTCGCCGCCGATCTGCACCTCGGCGACGTCGCGGATCAGGACTGGCGTGCCGCGATCCGCCGCGCCCATCCGGCCCGGATTGGCGTCCGCGGCTTTGCCCATCGTATTGGTCGAGCGGATGACGACGCTCTGGATGTCCTCCACGCCGCGCAGGTAGCCGCGGCTGCGGACCATCAGTTCGTTCTCCGCCTGCTCGATGACACTGCCACCCACGTCGTTGTTGCTGCGCTGGAGGGCCATCATCACATCCGGCGTGCTCAGGCCGAACGCCTGCAGGCGCTGCGGGTCGAGGATGACTTGGTATTGCTTGACGAAACCGCCAAGCGACACCACCTCGCTCACGCCCGCGACACTGGTGAGCGGAAACCGCATGTACCAGTCCTGCAGCGAGCGCAAGGAAGCCAGATCCTGGTCGCTGCCGACGAGTGGCCTGCCATCCAGCGGGCAAGTGCCCTGCCGTTCGAACGCTCGGACGTGTTTGAGCAAGTCGCGCCGGCCCAGGGGCGCATCGTCCTTTGACGCGTACCACTTGTCGGCTTCGACGTCGTGCCAGATGCCCTGCGGATGATCCGCGCAGTAGTAGCCGGGATAGAGAACGTACTGGTACACCCAGCCGAGCCCGGTCGCGTCCGGCCCGAGCTTGGGCTGCACATTGGCGGGCAGACGATCGCGGGCGAAGTTTAAATACTC
>JANOBD010000162.1:0-1534 GCA_031411495.1 Phycisphaerae bacterium
CTCGCAAGGCAGGGGCTTTAAACACTCCACCGTTCAATAGTAAATGCAATCGGGTCGCGGATGTGTCGCCATCTTCGTCGTTCGATGTCACAAAATGAGCGATATGGCGGGTGATGGCGGTGTCAGATTCGAATGGCAAGCCGATCTCTTGAAAGCCGGAATTGGGTTCGCGCTGTGGTACTGAATCCTTTGCACACTGCGGAAAGAAGCCATCGACCAACAACTCTTGCACTACCTGTCGTTCGACGTCGATCGACACCGTTCCCGCGATCAGTTTGGAACCGCGACCGAGCACCGAAATCGTTTCGCGTTCTTTACCGCTGGGTGCCAGCAATGACTCTTTGGCTTTACGTCAAGCATGCCACAGCGAAACGGACTGCCAAGCGTTAAGCTTTAAACCCTTCTCGCGAAATTTTCCAGCCGCGAAATGCGCGAGCGACAAGTCCATGTTGTCGCCTCCGACTAGCAGATGATCGCCAACCGCCAGCCGACGCAGCACCAACTCGCCTGCCTCCTGCTCGGCTCGCAGCAGTGTTAAATCCGTTGTTCCACCGCCGACATCGCATACCAGCAGCGTATCGCCTTCTTGCATTGCCCGCCGCCAACGGTCACCAGATTTTTCTAGCCAATGATAGACTGCCGCTTGGGGTTCTTCGAGCAAAATGAAATCGTCTGGCAAGCCAGCCTTCAAGGCTGCTTCACGCGTCAGTTCTCTCGCGGCCATATCAAACGAGGCTGGCACGGTGAGTGTTACGAGCTGTTCGCCGAGCGGATGATCTGGAAACGAGTGCTGCCAGCTCGCAACCAATTGCTGAAGAATCCATTGCGTAGCGGCCACGGGAGATAGCTTTGGTAATTCATCGGGTGCACCCCAGGGCAGGAGCGGCGCGTGGCGATCAACTTTCCCATGACACAGCCAACTCTTTGCGGCTGCGATCGATCGTTCCGGCTGCTCGGCAGAGATCCGGCGGGCGAATTCGCCTACAACGGGTGCTGCTGGATCACGACCAGGAATAGCAAACGCACCTGATTGTTGTTCCTGCGGCGTTTGCAAATAAAGAAAGCTCGCCAAACTTTGCAGCGATTCGACTTGGTTGGCTGCCATCACTTGCTCAATGGGCAAGAGTGCAATCGATGGCTGCTCGGCGTTCAGTTCCGCGAACGCCACAACACAATTTGTCGTCCCCAAATCGATGCCAACGGAGTATTTTCTCATAACTCGTTTATTCTGACGCTAGATATTCCGGAAGCTGTATCAACAACTGGACTTCAGTTGAGGACCGTATATTGTATCCTCAGTTCCCAAACCGTCGCACCCCGTCTAGATCCTAGTTGGCTTCCAGCGATCATTTTGAATCAGCCACAGAACTGCTTACCACTCGCTGATCGACTTCATTCGCAACGATCACACCATAATTGATCGCGCCCAGCCAACCCGACATGATGATGCCGACACTACCGGCATGATACAGGCCAGGAATCTGTGCAGGCAACGCGCGGCTGACGGCCAGTCCTTCGAATTTGGTGCCAAAGC
>JANOBD010000163.1:0-1688 GCA_031411495.1 Phycisphaerae bacterium
GTTGGGGGAGGCTGCATCGGCAGCCTCCCCTGGACTGGGAGAATCAATCATGGAAACCAACTACATCCACGAAGACGTTGCCGGCGGCGTGCCGATCAAGATGTGGACACGCGGCGTGCCGGTCGATGACAAGGCGCGGGCGCAACTGGCGCGCGCGGCGCAGATGCCTTTCGTGTTCAAGCACGTGGCGGCGATGCCCGACGTCCACGTCGGCATCGGCGCAACCGTCGGTTCGGTAATTCCGACCAAAGGCGCGGTGATCCCGGCGGCGGTCGGCGTCGACATCGGCTGCGGCATGATGGCGGCACGGACCTCGCTTGTCGCCAGCGACCTGCCCGACAATCTCGAAGGGGTCCGTGCGGCAATCGAGCGCGCTGTACCCGTCGGTCGGTCGGTTGGACGCGGCAAGCGCGATACCGGGTCGTGGGGTGATCCTCCGGCACCGATCGTCGAGGCATGGGCGACACTCGCCGAACGCTTTGGCCAGATCGTGGCGAAGTATCCGCGTCTCGGGAACACGAACAACCTCGTCCATCTCGGCACGCTCGGGACCGGCAATCACTTCATCGAAATCTGTCTCGATACCGAGCAGCGGGTTTGGGTGATGCTGCATTCGGGATCGCGCGGCGTCGGCAATGCGATCGGCACGTTCTTCATCGAACTGGCCAAGCAGGACATGCGCAAATGGTTCGTGAACTTGCCCGATGAGGACCTGGCGTACTTCCCCGAAGGGACCGATCACTTCGACGATTATGTCGAGGCGGTCGGCTGGGCGCAGGATTATGCTGCTCTCAACCGGCGGATGATGATGACCAACGTCATCCGCGCGCTGCGGGGTGAAATTGCCAAGCCGTTCGACGCGGAGCTGGAGGCGATCAACTGCCACCACAACTACGTCACGCGGGAAAACCATTTCGGCCAGAACGTGCTCGTCACCCGCAAGGGGGCGGTGCGCGCCGCAAAGGGCGTGATGGGGATCATCCCGGGATCGATGGGCGCGAAGTCGTTCATCGTCCGGGGTCTGGGCAATGCGGAGTCGTTCGACAGCTGCAGCCACGGCGCGGGCCGCGTGATGTCGCGCACCGAGGCCAAGAAGCAGGTGACGCTCGCCGAGCACATCGCCGACACGGCGGGCGTTGCCTGCCGCAAGGACGAAGGCGTGATCGACGAGAGCCCGCGTGCCTATAAGACGATCGAAGCGGTGATGGCGGCGCAGGCCGATCTCGTCGAGATCGTCCACACGCTGAAGCAGGTGGTGTGCGTGAAGGGGTGATCTCCTTCACGCATGTCATCGAGGGGGGACTCGATGCAAGATTGGGTCAGTGAATGGGTGCAAGAAGGCCGACTATTCGTATGGAGATATGACGAACCCAAAAGAGGCTGGGACGGATGGCATTTCACGGCCGATCCCGTCGGCTGTCGTTCGATCAGGAACCTGCTTGATCGCGTGCACGGCGGCGTGGCGTGCTATCGCACACTAAATCTTGGCCACGTGACTGAGGCGATATTGAGTGTTCCCAACTACCGCAATAATTGCTCTGGCCAATACTCCAAGCTCAGGGTTGAGTGCGTACCGGATGCTGCCGACCTAACACTCGTCGTGGACGGCGAAAATCTGCTGATGACGTTGGGTGTTTCACGTTTGCGAAAACTGTCTTCGGCGTTTGCGGAAGTTGAAACGGGCGGCG
>JANOBD010000164.1:0-2869 GCA_031411495.1 Phycisphaerae bacterium
ATGATGGAGCGAGGCTATACGGAGCGCCAGGTTCGCCGCCTGGTGGAGTGGTACATGCGGGTCAAGCAGACCAGCTAGGACACATCTCTTCATGAGCATCATCGACCGTCGTCGGGACCCCGGAGGAAAGTCGCTGGCGAACCGCCAGAGATTCATCCGTCGCGCCCGGGCGCTGGTAAAGCGTGCGGTGCGCGAGGCGTCGGCCAAGCGTTCGATCAAGGACATCGACAAGGGCGGCGACATTGTCGTGCCGGCCGATGGCGTGCGCGAACCGACGCTTCGGAAAGGAAGCCAGGGCGGCAAGCGCGAATACATTCTGCCGGGCAACAAGAAGTATATCCAGGGCGACACCATTGCGCGGCCTGACGACGAGGGCGGTGGGTCGGGCGCGTCGGATGGCGGTGAGGGCGAGGACGATTTTCGTTTTGCGTTGTCGGATGACGAGTTTCTCGACTTGTTCCTTGAGGATCTCGAACTGCCGGATCTAGCCAAGCGACAGGTGCTGGGCGTCGATGAGGTGCAGCCGGTAAGGGCCGGGTATCGCTCGTCGGGACCGCCGGCCTCGCTGTCGGTCACGCGCACCATGCGAAATTCGCTGTCGCGGCGCACGGCGCTGGGACGGCCGCGGCCCGAGGAGATCGCGGCGCTGGAGGCGGAGATCGCGCAGCTCGATCGCAATGGTGACCCGGAGGGCAAGCTGGTCGCGCTGCGTGAGGAACTGGAACGAAAGCAGAAGCGCATGCGGCTGGTGCCGTTCATCGATCCGCTCGATGTGCGGTATCGCCGCTATGACCAGGTTCCCAAGCCCGTCGCCCGCGCTGTCATGTTCTGCCTGATGGACGTGTCCGGTTCGATGGACGAGCACATGAAGGACCTCGCCAAGCGGTTCTACTCGCTGCTCTACCTGTTCCTGAAGCGGCGCTACAAGCGCGTGGATGTGGTGTTCATCCGGCATACGCATGAAGCGCGTGAGGTGGATGAAGAGACGTTCTTCCACAGCCGCGAGAGCGGCGGCACGGTTGTCTCGACCGCGCTGGAAGAGATGGCGCGCATCGTCCAGGATCGTTTTCCGGGCAATGAGTGGAACATCTATGCCGCGCAGGCCAGCGATGGCGACAACCTGCCGATGGACAATCCCAACACCATCAACCTTTTGAAGACGGCTATCCTGCCGCTTTGCCAGTATTACGCTTACCTCGAAGTTGGCCACGCACGTGACGACGGTGGCGGCGAAGCGACATCGCTGTGGCGGGCGTACGAGATGATTGCCGGTTCGGAAGAGCGCATGGCGATGCGCAAGGTGAGCCACCGCAGGGACATCTATCCGGTGTTCCGCGAACTGTTCGCCAAGGACGGCGCGAAGGCGGAGGCAGACTCATGACCGACGACGTGATCGTGACCCGCAAGAAGAAGTCCCGCGTCGTGGCGGCGCCGCCCGAGCCGGAATCCAAACTGCGGTTCAACGGCCCGGACTGGAATTTTGAAACGCTGGGCCGCGTGTTCGAAGCCGTGCGCGAGATCGGCGAGGGCGAGCTTGGGCTCGACACCTATCGCACGCAGATCGAGGTGATCACGTCGGAACAGATGCTGGATGCCTATTCCAGCGTCGGCATGCCGCTGTTCTACAAGCACTGGAGTTTCGGCAAGGACTTCGCCCGCAACCAGATGATGTACAACAAGGGCTATCAGGGCCTCGCCTATGAGATCGTCATCAACTCCGACCCGTGCATCTGCTACATTATGGAGGAGAACTCCGCGACGATGCAGACGCTGGTGCTGGCGCACGCCGCCATGGGGCACAACCACTTTTTCAAGAACAACTACGTGTTCAAGCAGTGGACCGACGCCAGCGGCATCGCCGACTACCTGTCCTTCGCCAAGAGCTTCATCGCCAAGTGCGAGGAGCGTTATGGCATCGAGGCGGTCGAGCGCCTGATCGACGCCGCGCACGCGCTGCAGAGCCACGGCATCCACCGCTATCCGGGCAAGCGCTCGATGGACCTCGCGACCGAAGCGCGGCGCGAGCAGGAGCGGCGCGCCCATGGCGAGGCGCTGTTCAACGATCTCTGGCGGACGGTGCCGCAGGCAAAAGGCAAGAAGCCGGCCACGAAGAAGAAGATCGAGGAGGATCGGCGCAAGGCGATCCTAAAACTGCCGGAGGAGAACATCCTCTACTTCCTGGAGAAGACCGCGCCGCGACTTCAGGGCTGGCAACGCGAGATCATCCGTATCGTTCGCCTGATCGCGCAGTATTTCTATCCGCAGCGCCAGACCAAGATGATGAACGAGGGCTGCGCAACGTGGACGCACCATCGCATCATGACGCGCCTGCACGAGAAGGGCCTGATCAACGACGGATCATATCTGGAATTCCTTCACTCGCACACCAGCGTGGTGATGCAGCCGGAGTTTGATGATCGCCGCTATTCCGGCATCAACCCCTATGCGCTTGGTTTCGCGATGATGCAGGACATCGAGCGCATCTCGCTCACGCCGACCGACGAAGACCGGTCGTGGTTCCCCGACATCGCCGGCAATCGCGATCCCTATGGCACGCTGCGCGAAGTGTGGGCCAATTTCCGGGACGAGAGCATCGTCTCGCAATACCTGTCGCCGCACCTGATCAGGAAGTTCGGCCTGTTCCACATTACCGACGACCACAGCGTCGATGAGATGGAAGTTTCCGCCATTCACGACGAGCGTGGTTATCGCGAGGTGCGCCGTGCGCTGTCGCGCCACTATGATGTCGCGCGACGCGATCCCGACATTCAGGTGGTGGACGTGGACCTCGCAGGCGATCGCCGGCTGGAGCTACGCCACAATGTCGTGGACGGCGTGACGCTGGAAGAGAAAGACGCCGATCGGGTGC
>JANOBD010000165.1:0-247750 GCA_031411495.1 Phycisphaerae bacterium
TGTCCGCCGCTTGCCGCGGGTTCGGCGCTGGGTCGGCGCGAAGATCTCGCTCTACCATGCCCGACTTAAAGCCAGACGACTCAGCGCCCAGCACTCACGCTGATGCGCAATGCTGCCGTGCGTACCCTACGACACTACGACACTACTCGAGGGCGTTTACACATGATCGAGATGCCAGCGACTCCGAGCGCGACCAACGAGGGCTCCGGGAAAACACGAACGGTAACCGTCGTCCCGCCGGAGTTCATGAAAGGAGAATTGTCGCGTGCGCCGATGCCCAAGCCAAAAACTGATCCGACTTCATTGTACGTAAAACCTTGTCCATAATAGATAAAGCTGGCGGGGTTGCCCGGCGTGAAAGTTAGCCCAAAAAACGGGCCCGCGGTCGCATTCATGTAAACGATGGTGTCTTCCGGGTCATCGTCGCGAACGATGTCGGAGATCGTAAATGAACCGGTCCCCCCCGGCGGGACGACGACCGTGATGTCGTAAGGGCCGTTGGGGAAGTAGGGGTTGTTGAACGGCGAACTTGCCCGTGCGCACAGAGGGACCGAAAGGCTCGTGAGGACCGTAACGACAGTTTTTGAACCTCCCATGCGGCTCGCCCTCCCTGCAAAGTCGACGTGGCTTGAGCTACGACATAGTTATCGCGGTTTCGTCGGCCGTCAACAGAATTCGACTTCCCGCCCTCTTCTTCCGCATTTCTGCCCAAGCCGTAGTTCCGACAAGCGGAGCCGCAACCATTCCGAAGTCGGATTGTCGCAGCCCCAAACGTGGCGTATCATTCAGGTGGCACAAAGGAAGGTGCCGCCGACCCATGTTCAATCCCGAAGCCGACATGATCGCCCGCATCGAATCGCTCGAGTTGGAGATTCGCGCGATCCGTCGCCGCATCGAGCACGCGCCCAGTGCCGAGGACAAGCGCGTCCTGAACCAGCAGATCGGCGAATTGACGACCGAGATCACCCGGCTGAAAGAACGCCTCTCGCCGCGCCCGCCGAAACTCAGCAACTCGAAGTGAGTTCGAACCCGCTCGATTAATCTCGGACGTTGGCCGCGAGCCGCTGTCGATTTTGGCCCGCGTTCGATCCCGGCTACCCTTCGCCAACGAATGTCGTCCACCGCACTGGGTATCTTCGCGCTCATCTCCGTGAGCTTCGCGATCTCGATCCTGCTGACCCGCTTCATGATCGGCTTCTCGCCGCGCATCGGCTTCGTCGACAAGCCGGGCGGACGCAAGATCCACGAGAACCCCAAGCCGCTGGGCGGCGGCGTGGCGATCACGCTGTCGTTCATCCTGCCGCTGCTGGCGGGCATCGCGGCCGTGCAGATCGCGCCGGCCTGGACCATCTCCCAATTGGCCGACCATCCGGATGCGACGGCGCTGGTGACCGGCGCCGAGCACCAGACGCCGCTCTCGCTCGCGCTCATCGGCTGCGTGCTGGTGATGCACGGGATGGGCCTGGTCGATGATCGCAAGGCGCTGGGCCCCTACCTCAAGCTGATCATTCAACTGGCGGCGGCCGGCTTTCTCGTCCTGAAGTTCGATATGCGGGTGATGACGTTCCTGGACGACCACGTCGGCGGGCCGTGGCTGTCGGGACTGCTCACGATTCTCTGGATCGCCGCGATCACCAACGCGTTCAACTTCCTCGACAACATGGATGGGCTGAGCGCCGGCGTCGCGGCGATCTGCGCGGCGGCGTTCCTCGTCAGCGCCTGTCTGATCGGCCAATGGTTCGTGGCCGCATCGCTGGCGTGCCTGCTCGGCGCGGTGCTCGGCTTCCTCATCTGGAACTTCCCGCCGGCCCGGATCTTCATGGGTGATTCCGGTTCGCTGGTGATTGGCTTCGTGCTCGGCGTCCTGACGGTTCGAACGACGTTCATCACTCACGGCGAGGATTTCGCGAACCGCTGGCACGCCGTCTTCTCGCCGCTGCTCGTGCTCGCGCTGCCGCTGTACGATTTGGTGGTGGTGAGCGCGATCCGACTGAGCCGCGGCAAGAGCCCGTTCGTGGGCGATCGCAATCACTTCAGCCATCGACTGGTGAATCGCGGCATGAGTCGCCGGACGGCGGTGCTGTGCCTGTACCTCGTGACTGCCGCGACCTCGGTGGCGGCCATCGTCCTGCCGCAGGTGCGTTCCGGGCTGATCGCGTTCCTGGTGGTCGGTCAGACGTTGATGATCCTGGGCGTCGTCATGTTGCTCGAGCAGCACCCGCTACCCTCGGACTCGAACGGTGATCGACGCGGATGAGATCCGAAAGGCGTATGACCACCGAGCACGAACAACCTCGATTCAACTGGCTGACGCGCCTGGCGCTGGGCCTGCTGCTGGCGATCGTGGTCGCACGTTGCCTGATGCTCGAGGTGGCGCGCGAGGCGATCATTCAGGGCCCTACGTTTTCGAACGGCCCCGGCCCGACGACATCGCTTTTCCTCGACTCACTCACGTTTATCCCGATGCTGCTGATCCTGGTCAGGCGGGTTCTCGACGACTCATACACGCTTCGATTTCGCTGGGTGCACCTGCTCTTTACGCTGCTGGCGGTCTGGACACTGGCGAGCATCGCGTGGGCGCCTGATCGATTCCTGGCGATGGTCGGTGCGATGCAGATCGTCGCGGGAGCGAGCCTGTTCTGGTCGGTTTCCCAACTGGTCCGACGGTGGGAACACCTCCGCATTGTGGTCGGCATCTGCGTCGGCCTGCTGCTGGCCAACGTCGTACAGGCCGCGATCTACCGGCTCTTCGACCTGCCGGACCTGCAGAACTTCTGGCAGCAGAACAAGGAGACGTTTTTCGCCGAGCGCGGATGGAAGCCTGGCGAGTTCATCGCGACTCGCTTCGAGAAAAAGCTGCTGGCCGGCGAACTGCTCGGCTTCAACGTTTCGCCCAACACACTGGGCGCGCTCGTCGTCATGCTGTGCCTGATCACGCTCGGCGCGGCGATGCAGCGCGTGGAAGACAAGGATGATCAAGGGTGGATCGGCATCCTTTTTCTCGTCGCGATCGCGGCGCTGTTCCCGCTCGCATACACGGGCAGCAAGGCGTCGTGGGCGGCGCTCCTGCTCGGAATCGTCCTGCTCGCCCTCTGGCGGCTGCTGAGGAAATGGCTCGTCGCACACCGCATTTTCGTCTTTTCGGTCGCGATGGCGGGGATCGCGCTGGGCATCGTCAGCGTGGTCGCGTACGGCCTGAGCTTCGGCGGCCTCCCGGAAGACAGCATCAACTTCCGCTGGCGCTATTGGACCGCCGCGTGGGCCGGCATCACGCAGGCGCCGGTTTTCGGCGTCGGCTGGGGAAACTTCGCGAGCGTATTCCTGCAGCACCGCCTGCCGGTGTCGGCCGAGGAAATCTCCGATCCACACAATTTCCTCGTCCGATGGGCGGCGGAGCTGGGCATCGTGGGGCTTGTGCTGGGCGTGTCGTGGCTGATCCTGTGGACATGGAACCTGACAAGGCCACTCGCGATCGCGGGTGTGACGACTCCGCCGCGGCGCGTGCATCGCGTGCTGTGGATCGGGTTGGCCGCGTTTTTCGCATCGCTGATCGCGGTCGACTTCAGCCGGCTCGACGAGAGCGGCCAGTTCTTCGCCGCACTGCTCGACATGCTCAGGCGCATCCTGTTGAGCGGGCTGGTCACGCTCGGGCTGGGGATTCTCTGTCTTCGCGACGCCGAGCATCGTGAGGTCGATGCCCGCCCCGCCCCGTGGCTCATGGCCGGGATGTTCGTTGGCGTGCTCGCGTTTCTTCTCCAGTCGGGAATCGACATCGCGTTCTTCCAGACTGGTCCCTTTATGCTCTGCCTGCTGATCATGGCGGCGCTGCTTGGCGTGGTGCTGGAGGAGAGGGCTCGTCGCCAGACGGCGATCGCGACCGTGTCATTGGTTCTCAGCACGCTATGTGTGGTGATCGTCTTGATCGCGTTCGTGATCCCCACCGCGTTTGCCGAATCGACGGCCGACTACGCCCGCCGACTGGCACCGAATCAGCCCGAACGCGCGATCGATCTTTACGAGAAGGCCTACGGGCAAGCACCGGTCCGCAACGCCGACTACCTGATTCGCGCCGCCGAGATCGCGCAGGTGCCGGCACTGAACATGGAACAGCGGGCTCGCGAATTGCTGGGTCGAGCGATCGATGCCGACCCGACATCGATCAAGGCGCTGACCGCGCGAGGCCATCTGCTCGCACAGCGCGCCGCCAATCCCTCCACCATCGAACAGTGCCTGGCCGACTATCAGCGAGCGGTGGAGCTGAATCCGAACGAGATCGATCTGCGGCTCGACTACGCGCAGCTGCTCGAGCATTTTGGCAAGCCAAAGGAAGCGGCGACGCAGCTGATCGCCGCGATGCAGGTCAACAGCGCATATGACCCGGCCGAGCCGGAACGGCTCGAGCTCCGCGCGCCCGGCGAGGTGCAGCGCATCACCGCGAAGATCGCCGCACTGCAGGCCCGATGACTCAATTCACCGGGAAGCGGAATTTGTACCCGCGATCGGCACCTTCGCGCGCGCTTCGAGGGCGCGGATCATCCCTTGCGTACCCAGCCGCCCATCGCCAGCGGCTTTCACTTCATCGAGATACTTCTTCGCGAGCGTGACAGCGTCGAGCGAGAGCCCGCTGGATTGCGCGTTGTCGAGGACGATGCGCAGGTCTTTGAGAGCCAGATCGATCATAAACGCCGGCTGCAGGTCACCGGCGAGAATCTTGGGTCCCAGATTCGCCAGCTGCCACGATCCACCCGCCCCACTGCCGACCACGTCGATCATCTTCGTGAGATCCACGCCCTGCTTCGCGCCGAAGGCGAGCGCTTCGCAGACCCCGGCGAGCGTCGTGAGCACGGCGATCTGGTTGCACGCTTTACAGACCTGGCCCGCGCCCGGACCGCCGAGACGCACGATCCGCTTGCCGACCGCCTCGAAGATGGGCATGCAGCGTTCGAACGCGCGTTCATCGCCGCCGACCATGATCGAGAGTGTCCCGTTGCGCGCACCGACATCGCCGCCGGAGACAGGCGCATCGAGAAGCGTGACGGACTGCTTCGCGACCCGTTCGGCGAACTGGCGCGCCTTGTCGGGCCGGATTGTGGAGTGATCGATCACGATCAGGCCGGGCCGCGCGCCGCCCGCGATGCCGTCGGCTCCGAACAGGACGGCTTCGACATCCGGCGTGTCCGTCACGTTGATGCAGACGACGTCGCACGTCTTCGCGACGCTCGCCGGCGAATCGGCAACCCGCGCACCCAGCGCCAGGAGAGGTTCGGTCTTTCCGCGGGTTCGATTCCAGACGGAAAGCTCAAAGCCTGCCTTGAGGAGGTTGGCAGCCATCGCGCTGCCCATCACGCCGAGTCCGATGTAGCCGACTTTCATAAGGGCGGATTGTAGCCTCAAGCGCGGGTGCGCGCCAGTACGTCGCGGTAAAGAGACTCGGTGGCCCTGGCGAGCACCGGCCACGCGTAATACCGCCGGACCATTTCCCGCATGCGGGATGCGAGCATCGAGGTGTGATCTGGCGAGTGCAGCGCGCGGGTGATTCGCTCGGCGAGCGCATCGACGTCGCCAACTGGGAATATCAGGTCATATCCTTCCACGCGTTCCATCAGCTCGCTGTGCGGTGGAATATCGCTCACGATCGCGCACACGTTGCGGTCCATACACTCGAGCAGGCTGCTCGGCAGGCCCTCGAGTTCGCTGGCGGTAAGATAAAGTCGAGCGCATCGGAACAGGGTCTGAAGCGCATTCCCCTTCTGCAGGCCGGTGAAGACCACGCGCGGGTCGCTCGCCGCCTGGCGCTTGATCGAATCGACATAACCATCCGATTGATTACCCTCGCCGACGATGACGAGTTTGCAGTCGGTGTTCACCTTCGCGAACGCGGCGAGCACGTCATTGTGCCGCTTCTCGGGGACCAGCCGGCTGATCGTGACGAGAAACCTTCCAGGTTCCAGGCCGAACGTCTGCAGCGTTGCCGCATCGGGCGTGAACGAATCACTGACCGGATGGATCCCGTTGGGCAGCAACGCCGCGTCGACGTTGTATTGCTCACGATAGTAGCTCACCAGCGATCGGTTCACCGTCACGATCTGGGCCGCGTGCTTCACCATCTCGCGCTCGGCCTGCATGATCAGTTTGGCGCCGAAGCCCTTCCACTTCTCGCGCTGGTGGTCGAGACCATGTACATGTGAAATCGTCGGTACGCGATAGAACGAACAGACTTTCTGCGCCAGATTCGGAGGGATGGCGTGGAAGCTCACCACGTCGAACGGTTCGTTCCGATCATTGAGTGCGCCTCTGCGCATCGCATGGAGACAACTGAGCGCGGTGTGAGACACCGTTTCGAGCTTGCCCGGAACCGCGGGCGTCCGCACGAGCTGGATGCCGCGGTATTCGGCCGTCGGCTTGTCGAGCACGCCGGCGCGGCAGTAGACGGTGATCTTGTGGCCCTGCTCGGCGAAATGCACGAAGAGGTTTTCGACGATGGTCTCGACGCCCGAGTAAGTGCTCGGGATGCCCCGCCCGCCGACGACGGCGATCCGCATCGGTCGGGATCTGTCGATGTCGCGCGACGGCGCAACCTGCTGTACGGAAGATGACTTGTCCTGCGTCGCGATCATGCTGCCGACCCCACCCTGTTCTGATCTGTCGCCAGTTTTGACTGAAGCACCGAGCGATAGGCCGCGGTCAGTCGCCGGTAATAAACGTCCGGCGTGTATTCCCGCAGCGCCTTGGTTCGACCGGCCTCGCCCATGGAAGCAGCTCGGGACGGGTCGTTCCACACGCTCGTGATGGCCTCGGCGAGCTTTGCTGGATCATTCGGCGGCACACAGAGGCCTGTGAGGTTGTGATCGACCACCTCGGGCAATCCGCCCATCGCGCTCGCGATCACCGGCAGACGATAGGCCATCGCCTCGGCGCAGACGATTCCGAAGGCCTCGAACCAGATGCTCGGCACGGCGAGCATGCGGGCGTTGCCCAGAAAGGCCGGGATCTGTTCGCGCCGGAGCGCGCCGACGAACTCGACGTTCGCCGGAAGCGAGTGCTGCAACTCGGGCATCGGCGACGGATCGCCGGCGATTTTCACGGGCAAGCCGCTGATTCGCGCAGCCGCGATGAGCACCGCCAGCCCCTTCTCCGGGCTGATCCGGCCGACGTAGGCGACGTAATCGCCGGCGGTGTTGCGAGGCGGCGCATCCGGCAGGTCCGCGAAGTTGTAGAGCGTCCGGATTCGATCGACCGGGAATCCGCCCTTGGCGACCTGGTCGGCCACGAAGTTCGAGCAGCACAGGTAGGCGTCGACTCCATGGTGGATCTTCCCGCTTACGCGCGCCGCGGCATTTCGGATCGCGTACGCGACGCTCATCGGGCGGCTGCCGCGACAATTGTGAATCGCACACCACTGCTCGTGTCCGCCGACACATTTCTCACAGACTTTGCCGTCGCGAAGGTGCTGCGCGGTCGGGCACGTCAGCTTGTAATCCTGGACGCTCATCACCACTGGCACATCGACTTCGCGGCAGGCGTCGAGGATGCTCGGACTGAGCTGGGGATAGAGATTGTGAACGTGAACCACATCCGGCGCGTGCTCGCGGAGCAATTCCTTCATCGCGCGCTTCGCGGAAGGCGAATAGACCATCGACCCGAATGCCGCGAGCCTGCCGGGGAGGCCGTGAATGTCCTTGTTGTCCTTCTCGACGACGATCACCTCATCGCCGCGCGAGCGAAGCAGGCGCGTGATCGATTCGAAGAGCACTTCCATCCCGCCGGGACCGGCGTGGCGGTTGTGAACATTTACGATGCGCACGGAACCTCCCGCGGCACCGATTTGCCGAGCAGTCGCTCGAAGAACGCGACGTGCTGATTGGCCGTACCCTGCCACGTCGTTCGGGCGCGGGTGCGCAGCGCGCTCTCTCGCAGGCGTCCTCGAAGGGCACGGTCGGTCAATACAGATTCGATGCCACGCTCCAGCGCGATCGCATCTTTCGGCGGGACCAGCACCAGGTCGAACAGGCTGGCGATTTCCTTCGGCGTGGCGGGGCCGTTGGTGGTGACCGTCGGCAGGCCGTGGCCCAGCGCTGCGAGCATGCTGCTGCGGTTGGTGCTGGTGCCGCTGTGAAACGGCAGCGCGGCGAGGTCGCAGGCGTGCAGACACTCGCTGACGCGGGTCAGCGACGCATTCGGAACCCAGGTGACGCCCGCGTCACCAAATCGCTTTCGAAGTGGCTCGCACCAGGGCTCTTCGCGATCGAATTGCCCGATGATCACCGTACGCATCGCCGAGCCTTTCTGGCGGAGCTTGGCGTGTGCCGTGAGCAGTTCGTCGATCCCTTTGTGCGGATAGATGATGCCGAAATAGGCGATCGCCATCTCGCGCTCGGCAATCCCGAGTTCGCTTCGCCATTTGGCGCGCTGCTCGCTCGAGCAAGGCAACACCTCGACGTTGCTGGCGATCGGGATGCACTCGTGCGGCGGCGCGCCGAACGTGCACCATGATGCGATGTATGGCCAATCGCCGGGATCGACGTGGATGATCCCGCCGACGCTGTTGAGCATCGGCCACGTGCGCAGGCGCCAGCGCCAGCGCATCACGCGGCAATCGTGGATCGTCACCGTCGACTTCACGCGTGGCGCACGCCGGCGGAGGTACGCGGCGAACAGGTTCATCATCGGACTGCGGCCGTAGTGCACGCCCGGGTACTGGATATTCACCACGTCGAACTCGCTGGCGATCTGAGTCGCGCGGTCCATGTCCTTCATGGTGAAAGAAGGCATTTCGCGGCGAACGAGATACGGCCGGCTCACGCCGTCGTCCTTGCCGGCCAGCGTGAGCACGGTGACATCGACGCCCTGCGCGCTCAGCGAACGTGCCAGCAGATCGGTGTAGTCGCCAATGCCGCTGACGAACGGCGGAAAATCGCCGACGACGATGAGGAGTTTCACGAGAACACCTCTTCCTCGTCGCGGCGGGACTTGGGCGCGCGCAGCGCCAGGAAGGTCATCGCCGTAAAGCTGAAGAACGTCGGGAAGTTCGGATCGACCGTCGTCGATTCGGTCATTCCGTGGACAATGGCGAATCCAAGGATCATCACCGCGAAGGCGTAAGCGGTGGAGCGCCGGGTGACGGCAAGACGAACGTAGCGTGCCAGGGAAGCGAGCAGGAGAAACACGTAACTCACCACGCCGACAACGCCGAGTTCCAGCAGCGTATCAAAGTAGGCGCAGTGCCCTTCGCTGATGCGGAACCAGATGCGGTTGGAGACGAACTCCGCGGCCTCGGGCGTCCAGAAACTGTCGTAGCCGACACCGAGCAACAGGCGCGTCTGGTCGCTGCCGAGCCACTCCCGTGCGGCCGCCCAGATCTGCGGCCTGCCGGTGAGCGCCGCCGCTTGCGAGTCTTCTCGACCCATGTGGATCACGTTTGACCAGTCGTCCGGGACCGCTCCGCTCGACACCATCACGAAGAACAGACCGAGCACCGCCAACGCGCTCAGCACGAGGATCACGATTGTCCGCCGCTCCCAGCGCAGCGCAGCAAACATCCCGATCCCAAAAAGCCCGGCGATCAAGGAGGTGCGCGACTTGGTCAGGAACATGATCACCGATGCCACGGCGAGCAATGCCAAGAATCGCAGCTGCCGGGTGCGCTCGAAATAATACAGACACGCGAAGATCAGCAGCATCGCGGTGATGCCGGAGTGGTTCGGATGTTGCAGACCCGAGAATCGATATCCGGAACGTCCATATTCGCCGGTGGCATACAACGTGTCGAAGATGATGCTGCCGATCAGCTGGATCGAAGCGCCGAGCAATGCCAGCAGCGCGAGATCGCGAACCTTGAAACTTTTGACGAAGCCGGTGGTCGCGGTCGCAACGCAGCCGAGCAGGATCAATCGCTTGCCGGTGAATGCACGATCGTTACTCCACAGGATGCTCAGGAATGCCCAGCCGATCAGGATCAGCAGCGGAAAGAGATAAACGCCGCTGATGCGGAACTTCCGAGGCGACAGGAAGATCGCGGCCGCACCCCACAGACCCATGGAGATGAACGCGATCTGCCGAATGGACCGCCCGGACTCCAGCGCGATGGAGAGCTTTCCTACCTGCTCCTTCGAGACCGCTTCCCACCGCGAAGTGGCGCTGGGATCGTTGGTCGCCATCATGAACATGGCGACGATGAACACGCACGACAGCACGGCCGCCCATGAGAACGTGCGCGGACGCGACTCGGCTTCGAGCCCTTCGTAATCGAGGATGTTCGTATCGATCGCCGTCATGCCGCCGCACTCGACTTATCGGCCAACCCGAACGCCCGCTGTCGTTGGTCGGCAGATGCCTGGAGGAAAAAGAGGATTCGTGAGGCCGACCCGATAACCTGCGCGATCACAAGGCAGATGGCGGCGCCCATCACATCCATTTCCCGGATCAGCACGACGCCCAACCCCACCAGGACGATCAACGGCCCGATGTTGGAAATCATGTCGAGCTTGGCGCGATTCAAGCTGAACAATCCACGCGACGTCGGGAAGCTCAAGCCCTGTAGCAGCATGGTTACCGCGAGCAATCCGGTGACCCGCCCATAGCCTGCGTACGCGGGGCCATTGAGACGACGGATCAGGAACTCCGCAGCGAGCGCCATGGTCAGCGCGCCCACGGAACCGAGCAGCATGAACAGCACCGAGCATTTGAGCACGTATCGACGGAAAGCCTGGAGCGGACGATCGGTGAACGCGTGCGCAATGCTCGGCCCCATGATGTTCTGAATCCCCATGATCAGCGGGTTGCCCAGATTGGCCAGCGTGAAGCAAACGCCCCAGACGCCGGCCTGCTTCGTGCCCGCTACGACGCTGATGAGCCACGGATAGAGGTACGTCCCTGCCGTCCAGAGTGTGCTGCTGAGGTAGATGTAGCGTCCGGCCGGCCAGTTGCGTTTGAAGTCGATCCACGCGCGGCGCAGGTTGGGGACGAATGCTCCCCGCGCCATGGAAAGCCACATCAGCGACGCCATGAGATTCGCGACGGCGACGATTACCACCGCGAGCCACCAATGCGTCTTCAGCAGGCCAGTGAAGTGCGCCAGCGCAATGCCGCCGAGTTGAAGCACCGAAACACTGATATCGAGGATGGTGGCCGTCACCGGATCGCGGGTGGTGAAACAGTAATTGCGCGCGAAGTTTCGAAGCGCGAGCGGCGCCACCGATGCCGCGCCCATGAATGCGACCACGCTGTAGCCGACGAGATTCTCATCGCCTGCGGTAAAAGCGATCACGCGGATCACCGCCGCAGCGATTGCCAGCACGAGCGTCGCCAGCAGCGAGATCGTCAATTGGTGAACAAGGATCGAACCGTTGAACGACTTTGCCCGTCCGCCTCGCAGGCCCGGCAGCTTCAGCATCTGCGGCGTCGAGACGAGGCTGTTGTGGAGTTCGGTTCCGAAGATCCAGAGCGTAAAGACGAGAAAGTACCAGCCGAACTGCGACTCGCCGTTGCGTGAGACGAAGACGCCGGTCGCGTAGGTCGCGATGCTGAACACGCCCTGGTCAAAGAGCGTCAGGAACGTGCGCGTGTAGCGATTCATGCGCTGCGACGTCCCCCGGGCGAAGTCGAGGATGGGTTTGTCGCTGCTCGACATAGGCAACCGTTCACGCGGCATGGGGCGCGACGACACTCCGTCGTGACCTGGATCAGATCTGAAGCAACTCAGATCCACCGATACAGTTTTTCCGGAATCGGATACGTACGCTTGTTCAGGACCACGCCGAGCAGTCGAACGCCGCTCTCGGCGAGTCGCAGCGTGGCTTGGCGCACGACTTCGCGATTCGCCTGGTCACACTCGACCACCAGCAACGCCGCATCACACATCGCGGCGACGCGCCCCGAGGCTTCGCTGCGGGCAATGCTGGGCAGATCGAGAATGATCGCCCCGTAAGGCAGCTGAAGCGCGTTCGCGGCCGCTTCGGTCCATCGGCCGGGCTGGTGGCCGACGCTTCGCGCCCCTGCCGTCAGCAGATCCAGCTTCGGAATCGAAGTCGCCCGAACGTAGTCGCCCAGTTGCGATTGGACAACCGACTGCTTGATCCAGTCGCTGATGCCGGGCTCGTTGCTCACATCCAGCACGCCGTGCAATCCCGGGGAGGCGATGTTCGCATCGATCAGGAGCAATCGCTCCGACGATGCGCCGGCGCTCTCATCCGGCAGATATTCGAGCAGTGCGGCGCCGAGGTGGGCAGCGATCGTCGTCGAGCCTTGTCCTGGCGTGACGCCGAGCACCGCGATCGAACGCGGCATCGCGAACTCGCCGGTTGCGACGGGCGAGAAGACCAGCCGCTCCAAGGCCGAGTGACAGGCTTCGAGCAACCGCGGCGAGAGCCGAGGTGTGCCCGGCGAAGGCGGCGCGAGCGGAGCGGTCTTGGTTGCGACGGCGGCGGATCCGCCGGTCGCGTGCTCGTCCTTCCAGCGCTCCAGCGCCTCGCGTGGGGAAAGGTTCGGATCGACGGTCGTGGTCGCGGGCAGCAGATTCGCGCCCGCGCGGGCGGTGCTGCGGACGTAGCGCGCCGGACGAGGTCGCTCGGATCGCATCGGCGTCGGTTCGTGCTCGGTGAGATCGACAATCGCCTGCGTCTCGCGGGAAAGCGTCGAGGCCGATTCGTCCGTGCTGCCCATCTTGAGCATCGGGATGGAGACGATTCGCGCGAAGCCCAGCCGCTTGAGTTCCTGCGGCCGCGAGATGTTCTGGTCCATCAGCTGCGACACGAATGCCGTCCCGAGCCCGCCGATGAGTGCGGTGAAGAAGCCGAACGCGACGATCATTTTCCGGTTCGGGCTACTCGCCTTGGCAGGCAGGGTCGCGCTCTGCGACGCGCTGACATTGCCGACCTTGTCCTTGCCCATCGCCTGGTCGATCGAGCTGAAGTTGCGGCCTTCGACAACCTTCTGCAGCTGTTCGACGACCATGCCTTGTTCCCTCGCCAGCTGACCCATCTTCATTTCAACGTCATTGAGGATCGTCTGTCCTTCCTTGGCCTTGCCGATCTCCTCCGTGAGCTTCTTCAATTGGGCCTCGAGGCCCTGCTGATTCGTCCGGTCGGTGGCGAGTTGCTTGTCGAGCTCCGCCCACGTCGGATTCAGGCCGAGCACTTCAGGCTCGCTGGTCTGCTGGAGTTCCTTGAGCCGCGCCTCGGCCCGGGTGATCTGGTCCTGCAGTTGCTGGATGATCGGGCTCTCCGGCTGATAGGTTGTGAGCTTCAGGTCGAGCTCGCCTTTGAGCTTGTTCAGCTCCGTCTCGGCGGTGCTCACAACGCCCATCGGCTCGCGCGTGGTTCGACTGAGCGCGATCTGTTTCTGTGTGGTGGTGAGCTGCGTTTCCATCGTCGCGATGCGCTGCGTTGTTGAAGCGAGCTGGACGTTGGTGCTGTCGATGCTGGCCTGCAGTGTCGCAATCCGATTGAGCAGAATGTTCTTCTGGGTCGAGACGTCGCTGACGCCGGTCTGGTCCTTCAGTTGCTTGATCTGGTCTTCGATTCGCGCGAGGGTTTTTTGCGAATCGGCGGTGAGCCCTTGGAAGAGTTCGCCCGCACCGCTGCCATAGAGCCTGGCCCGATGATCGAGGTAGCAGTCGACATAGGTCTGGACGATTTCGTGCGCCTGTTCCGGCGACTTGGCGTCGAAGCTGACCTTGATGACCGTGCTCATCGGCTCGGTGCGGATGTTGATATTGTTGGCAAGGACGCGGGCAGCGGCCGACTCCTGCGCGGCAAGTTTTTCACTGTCCGTGGACGGCTCTTCGTCGAGGAACGCCTGCACACCGAGCTTGCGAACCGTGGCGGCAACGATCTCGCGCGAACGGAAAATCTGCGCTTCGGAGTTCACCTGAGTGGACTGATCCAGCAGCGGCACCGCCTGCGGGCCGCCGGCGACGGTTGCCGTCGGCATGCTTTCGCGGCCCAGACGCACCAGAAGCTGGGCTTCGCTCGTGTATTTGCTCGGCAGCAGCAGCGCGGCCATGAACGCGAGGAAGAAGATCGTGATGGCGACGACGGATGCCTTCACCCAGTGGCGGAAAACCACGTAGAGCAGATCTCTGGGCGAAGGGATCGGGTTCACGGGCTGCTTGCGCTTCGACGGCCTTCGCATGCCGCGGGGGATGTTCATCATCGCGATGGGCGCGGTGCGAACTTCGATTCCGTTGGTTGATTGCTCTTTCACGTGACAGCCCTTCGAATGGTTGCAACAAGACAGCAGCTCACGCGACGGGTCGCGCTGCCGCTGTCCTTGTCATCGACCGCAAAAGTCGATCGCTTTGGCTCAATCCCTGCCTGACACGTCCGATCATCAGGCCTACCCCGTCGATCCCGAACACGCTCAGCGGGTGCCGCGCGTGTCGATCGTGATCGATCCGTTCCCGACCGGCTTGGTATAGAACACGCCGGCGTCCGGAACGTTGTTGTTGATATACTGCTGCATGAACTGGTTGACTTCCACGATCTGAGTGCGCGGAACGATGACAATATCGGTCGGTTGGAGCATGAACGGAGTCGTCGCGGCCCCCGCGTACTCGTCCTTCATGTTCACGACGTAGCCGACGCGTTTCCCGTCGCCGGCGTCGCGGCTCACGATCACCTGCTTGATGTTCGCGGTCACCAGATTGAACCCACCGCTGTAGCCGATGGCTTCCATCAGCGACATCTGGGTGGGCATCTCCATCGGGCCGGGGCGGAGCACTTCGCCGGTCACCAGGACGCGGCGGGAATACATCCCGCGGACGATGATCGAAAGCTCCGGATACTTCAGGTGCTTGGCGTAAGCGGACTGCAGTTCCTCATCGAGCTCGCCTGGGGTCTTGCCGGCGGCATCGACGTCACCGACCAGCTGCAGGCTGATCTTCCCGTCCGGGCGGACGCGCTGCTGAATGTTCAGCTCGGGGGCATAATAGAACTTGATCTCCAGCTCATCGCCCGGCCCAAACTTCGCAGATGGCAGCGCGGAGACCGGCGGCGCCTTGTCGGCGGGAAGCGCCTTGCTGTTCACGTCGCAGCCTGCGTTCACCAGACCCAGTACCGTTCCCAGCAACACGACGCCCGTCCACTTCCCGAGATTCTTCATGGCTTCGCCCATCACGTTAAGACTTTCTGCTCCGGCAAGACGTCTGGCCGGGTACCTCAAGTCTGATCGGCGAGCTTCACCGCCGTGACAACTTGGTCCGTGACCTATAACCGTACTTCTGCGATACAAACACGGCTGCGACGGCGTTGCCGCCGTCGCAGGGTGAAAAATCGTCAAATCCCGAACGCCCGTGTTTCGGACCGTGGCAACGCCATCACATCGATGGCAGCGCCATCACATCAGCGGCGCGCCGAGCAGCTGGACCTTCAGCAGCAGCACCGCCGCGCCCAGCTGCGGGTCGCTGGCAAGCAACTGCTGCTCGCGCGAGGTGAAGCCGGCCGGCAGCGTCGTCGGCAGCATCACCGGGGCGGTCCGCAGCACATCCATCTCCTGGCGAAGCTTGTTCACGTTGCGCATCTCTTCAGGCGTCATGTCGATCGTCACGTCCGGATCGACGCCCCAATCGACGCTGTCTTCCTCGCGGTGCAGACACCGCCCACTCGGCAGGTAGTAATGGCTCGTCGTCAGCTTCAGCAGCGCCTCGTTGCGTGCGATCGGGAACAGCAGCTGCACGCTGCCCTTGCCGAATGTCCGCTCGCCGACGATCAGCGCCCGCTTGTGATCCTTGAGCGCGCCGCTCACGATCTCGCTCGCGCTGGCCGAGTACTGGTTCACCAGCACGATCGTCGGCATCGTCAGGTCGTCGCGGCTCGCGTGCGCATCGATCGGCGGGGAGGTCTCGATATTCGAAGCCGTCCTTGTCGAGACGATGTTTCCGTCGCTCAGGAACTGGTCGGCGATGTCGGTGGCGGCATTGAGCAATCCGCCCGGGTTGGCGCGGAGGTCGAGGATGATCGCCTTGCCGTTGGAGTCTTTGATGTTCTTGATCGCGGCCTGCACTTCGTGCGAGCTTTCGCGCGTGAAGTTGGTCAGTCGGACATACCCGATGCCACTCTGCTGATCGACCATGTAATCCCACGAGCCGGCCGACTTCTGCGTCCAGCCCTTCACGCTCGCGACGTCGATCTTCGCGCGGGTGAGCGTATAGTCCTTGAGCGTGCCGTCGGGCGACTGGATCGTGAGCGTCACCTGCGAACCTTCGCGGCCGGTGATGGCTTTCACGGCCTGGTTCGTCGTCACGCCTTTGGCGCTCTTGCCGTTGATCTTGATCACGCGATCGTCCGCGAGGATGCCGGCCTTGATCGCCGGCGAATCGGGCAGCGGGCTGACCACTTTGAGGAAACCGTCATCGTCGTTGGCGATCTGGATGCCCACGCCGATGAAGTTGCCCTGCGTGCTCTTGATGAACTCCGGCACATCGAACGGCCAGATCACGTTGGTGAACGGATCGAGAACGCTCAGCGCGCCGTTGGTAAACTCATACAGGACGACTTCATCCGGCAGCTTTACGGTCTCGCTGTTGGCCTTCAGGATTTTCTGCATCGCGTCGCTGAGCTGCGTGTAGGTTTTGAGCGCGCCGGCGGCCGTCGCATCCCGCTTCACGACATCAAGCTGGTCGGCGAAGGCCTTGCGGACGTTCGCGTCGGCGAGGCTGGGGAAGGTGTTTTCCAGACCGTTGGTCGAGATGAGCAGCTGCAGCCCGGCAATTCCGCCGGCCGCGAGTTCCGGATACGACGTGTCGCGGAAGTAACCATCGCGTGCGTGCGTGAGCGCGTCGCGAACCATTTCCAGCTTCACGCCCTGGAGCATCTGCTTCCAGTCGAGCCGGAAGTCCGGATTCATTTCGAAGTCTTCGACCGGCTTGGTGGTCGGCTTGTCGGCGTCGAGGATCGCCGCCGCCTTCTTGCGCGACTCGGCGTCGGACTTGTAGACGGCCTCGAGCTTGTCCGGCGAGTAGATCGCCAGGAGCGTGATGCGCTTGTTCACGTCGTTGACCTTGGAGCGCCAGGTGGCGTTGATCGGCTCGATCGCGCTCAGGTCGGAGTAGAGGCGACGCGCGGTCATCCAGTCGCTGCGCTGCTCGGCGGCCGCCGCGAGTTCGCGGGTGCGCGTCATCACATCCACGACCCACTGCTCCTTGGCGAACGCGTCCTTGTCGAGCGAATACTGCGAGGCTGAAGCGGCCGCGTCGATCGCGTAGGTCTCCAGGCCCGCCTCTTCCAGCTTCTTCAAGTTGGAGACGGCTTCGTCATATTCCTTCTTGCGCTCGGCCTGGCCGGCCTTCAAGCGGGTCTGATAATCGGCGAGCCATGTTTTCATGGTCGCTAGCGCCGGGTCGCGGCTCATCGTTTCGGCCTGGGCCAGCAACTCGCTGGTGCGGTCGAACTGCCCGACTTTCAGCGCCTGGAACGCTGCGAACTTGAGATCTTCCACCCGCGCCAGCTGTGCCGCAGGGTTTTCCTGCTGCGCGTACGTGCCCGTGGCACCCATGCCCGCGATTACCAGACCTGCAGCCACCCACACCATCAGTCGCGATCGCTTACCCATGAAGGACATCCTTGTGATTCGTGTTCCAGGAGACGAATTCGGCAATAGTGACCCGAAACGGGCACCGTTGTCCGAGACAGACATCGTACGCACGCTGCCTCTCACGTGCACCTGAGGATTCAAAACATCTTCTGCCCGCTCGACCTGAACAGGCACATTTACTTTCATCCCATCGGCACAGGAATGTTTCGGGTTTGGACGCCCAGGTTCTGAAGAAGAGGTCCTTTTTCGCATTCCGGACACGTGGTCCTGTTCGAGCGCTCCGTTTTCGGGGCGTCCTCCCGCTCTTGGGCACTCCGCCGACGTCGTCCAGCACTGGAAAACCGTGGTCACACCCTGGATCCACCCTCTGCAACGCTTTGAATGTCTTGCATTCTCTTGCATTCCGTCGCATCCGGATGCCGACCGGCCAACCCCCTTGTTCTCACAAGATTTGAGATTAGCAATGGTTACGAGTGCGCCGGTCTGATCGACCCGCAACAGGCGTTCGTGCAAGGGGCTCTCGAACGACGCTCGTATTCGTCGGGCGCCGGTGCGGGCGATTGAAACTCGAGGACAGAACACCGCCACTACCGCTTGCGGTGCGCATTTCTGCAGTTTTGCGCAGCGCCGAAACAACTCCTCATTACGGATCATGCTGCCATACAAGCATTTGCGCGCGTCAAACCGCGAACCGATTCTCGCCGCCAGGCCCCGGCATCGGCCACCGAATCGCGTCGCATGGGTCCCGATCCACGTTCGTCCGCGGCGGTACCAACCTTCGCTCGCTCCTGGCTTCTTCATCAGTCGGCTCCCTCTTCGCGAACTGACTCCACGCTCGTGACGCGTAGTGCGGTGCCGGGGGCGCATTTGTCGATCCGCTCTACTCGGCTCGCACCTCGGGACGCGACTGATCTCCAAACCCTCCCGCGGGTTATAACGCCGCATTCTCCTCGACCGCCTGAACGAGTTGTTACAATTTGGGCGTGATGCGATTCCTGTTGCCCGTGTTTGTTCTCGCCGCCGCCGGTTCGGTGGCTGCGGCGTCCGATGGGCATTCGCTGGCGGGCGTTTCGCCGGGCACGTTGGCCATCCTCTGGACCTTGGGCCGCATCCTGCTGCTTGGCGGGTTCCTGTTCGCCGCGGTCGCCGCGTTCAAAATCCCCGGTACGGGGCTGCCCGAACTCACCGCGCTCGTTCTCCTGGCCGCCCTGTTGACGCCTTCCATCATCCGCGGCGACGCACAGTGGTACGAACTCGCCTTGATTGCCGGTGGACTGGCACTGCTCGGCATCGAAATCTTTGTCATCCCCGGCTTCGGGGCGACCGGCGTGGCCGGCATCGTGGCGCTCGCAGGCGGATTCCTCCTCGCCTTCCTCCCCGCCGCGAGTCCGAACCACGCCATCACGATCGTCGACCTGCGCAACGCGCTCACGATCCTCGTCGGCGGCAGCCTGCTCGGCATCGTCAGCTTCGCGTGGATGAGCCATCACTTCCCGACGCTCACCGGGAGCAGCCGACTGATCCTCCGCGAAACCAATGCCGCGCCCATGCCCGAACACCTGTGGCCGACCGTAGGCGACATCGGCGTGGCCGTCACCGACTTAAAGCCCGGCGGCGTCGTGCAGATTCCCGATCACACGCAGGAACTCAAACGCGTCGACGTCGTCTCGAAGCGCGGCTTCGTTTCTGCAGGATCGAGAGTCGTCGTGACCGAAGTCATCGGACAGGTGATTACTGTCAAGCTGGAGGAGACAGTGGAGAGTTAAGAGTTGAGAGTTGGAAACCAACAGTTTTCGTAAGACGCGCTTCAACTCTCCACTTTCAACTCTCCACTGAACCACCCATGGACCCAATCGTCATCCTCATCCTCCTGATCGCGGCAGCCCTCGTGCTCATCGTGATCGAAGCGTTTCTCCCGACGCATGGCGTGCTCGGCGGGCTGGGCGTGTTGCTGGTCATCGGCGCGATTTACCTCGGCTTCACCATCAACACGGCGACGGGCGCAATCGTCTTTGCCGGCAGCGCGATCGCCGCGCCGGTGATGACGATCCTCGTCTTAAAAACCTGGCAGCGCTCGCCGATCGGCCGGCGTATCACCCTGAACGCGACGACGCCGCCGATGGAACACGAGCAAATCCGCATCGGCGATGTCGGGACGACGGTCAGCACGCTGCGCCCGATGGGCGAAGCCGAGTTCGGCCCGGTGACGGTTCAGGTGACGGCCCATACGGGTTCGATCGCGCCGGGAACCCGCGTGCGCGTGATCGCGTATCGCGACGGAGTCGCTACGGTGGAGGCGGCGTGAAAAATGACCAAGCAACCAATCACCAACAAAGCGCCAATGTCCAAAAACCAACAGCGGTCGCTTTTGGACCTTGGGCATTGGGCATTTATTGGTGATTGGTTGCTTGGTCATTTTCCGCCCTGCATCTGCTTCGACGTACATAAAAGGAAGACTCAATGAACACCAACCTCCTCGCCGAGACCGACATCGCCAGCACGATCGGCGTGATCGTGCTGATCGTCGTCGGCATCGGCATTCTCATCGCCCTGCTGCTCATGACCGGGTTCCTCCGCCTGTGGATCCAGGCGATGGTCAGCGGCGCCAGCGTCTCGTTCTTCGATCTGATCGGCATGACGCTGCGGAAGATCAACCCCGGCAGCGTGGTCGAAGCGCGCATTCAAGCCACCCGCGCCGGCCTGAACATCAGCCAGGGCGAGATGGAAAGCCACATCCTGGCCCGCGGCAACCTGATGCGCGTCATCAACGCAATGATCGCGGCCAACAAGGCCGGTATCGACCTCTCCTGGCAGAACGCCACCGCCATCGACCTCGCCGGCCGCGACATCCTCGAAGCCGTGCAGACCAGCGTGAACCCGAAGGTGATCGACGTGCCCAACCAGTCGATGGGCCAGATCACCATCGACGGGCAGGCGCAGGACGGCATCGAACTCAAGGTGAAGGCGCGCGTCACCGTGCGCACGAACCTCAAGCGGCTCGTCGGCGGAGCCACTGAAGAAACCATCGTCGCCCGCGTGGGCGAAGGCATCGTCACCGCGATCGGCCTGGCCGAGGATTACAAGCATGTGCTCCGCGCGCCGGATGCGATCAGCAAGGCCGTGTTGAACAAGGGACTCGACGCGAACACGGCGTTCGAAATCCTTTCGATCGACATCGCCGAGATCAAGCCGGGCGAAAACATCGGCGCGCGGCTCGCCGCCGACCGTGCCGAGTCCGACAAGCGCCGCTTCCAGGCCGAGGCCGAACAGCGCCGCGCAATGGCCGTCGCGCACGAGCAGGAAATGGTGGCCCGGCAGGCCGAGAACCGCGCCGCCGTCGTCCTCGCCGAAGCCGAAATCCCCAAGGCAATGGCCGAAGCCTTCCGCAATGGAAACCTGGGCATCTTCGATTACTACAAGATGAAGAACGTTCAGGCCGACACGAACATGCGCGAATCGATCGCGGGCAGCGGGCAGAAGTCGACGTAACGTTTAAACCACAAAGGCACGAAGACACGAAGTTGTCGCTTGGGATTCTGCAGGTGAATCGCGATTTGATGGTTTCACAAATGAGAAGCCAGCTCCTTTTCGAACGAGATGCCATTCATGCCCCCCGTCGACGATCGAACGTGAACAGACAGCTTCGTGACTTCGTGGCTTCGTGTTTAAGAATTTGGTTTCGAACTTCCAAATGACCAGTGCAATCCACATCCTCGCCGACGGAATCCCGCCCGGCGCGATCTTCGCGGTGGCCGTCGCGATCGTGGTCGCGTTTGCCAACGTGATGGCGAAGAAGAAGCAGTCGGAATCCACCGTCCAGCAGATGAAGACCCAGCGCGAAGCGCGCAATCGGCCGCGAACGACCTGGCGCCAGGCGGGCGCATCCGCCAGCGACACGCAAAAGGAAATGCGAGAGGCGGCCGAACTCAAGGGGCTGCGCGAGCGGATGGCGGGCGCGCTGGCGATCCAGGATCGCCTGCGTGCGAAGCAGAAAAAGGTGAAGCCGCCGCCGATGCCCGCCGCGCCGGCGATCGCGCGACAGACATCGATTGCGAGTGTGCCCCGCGCCGAGCCAGAGGCGCTGGCAAAAGTGGAGTTCAGGCCGGTAATCCGGAGTGAAGCCTCTCGTAACATCCGCCTGATGCTCCAGCCCGCGGGCATTCGCGAAGCGTTCATCCTCAGCGAAGTGCTCGGCAAACCGAAGTCGCTGCGCGATGAGTGAGGCGTTTCGCCGAGTTGCTCGATCGCTCGCTGGACTTGCCTCGGGCCCACCAGTCTAATCGCGCTCGTCTCGCGGGAAGGAGCCCGGTTTGAAAGGTCACGATTTCATCATCCAGATGCTGCCGACGATCAAGGCCGAACTGCCCAAAGGCGCGGCCATGGTCGAGATCGGCTCGGAGCGCGGGCACGGCTCCACGCTGGCGCTGGCGCAGACGGCGCTCGAATACGGGCTTCACTTCGTCACCGTCGATGTCGATCCCTCCATCAATGTCGACGCGAAGAAGATCGTGCAGGAAGTCTCGCCGAGCTTTGAAGCGGTCTGCGATTACGGCGAAAAATACCTCGAGATCACGGCGCGGACGTTTCACATTGTTTATCTCGATGCGTTCGATTTCTGGCACGCGAATCATCCGGAAGATCGCAAGGCCGCCTACGCGAGCCGCGGCACCGAAATCACCGACGACAACGCCGCCGCCATGCATCTCGCCTGTGCCAAGGCACTGAAGCGCTGCCTGGCGATCGGCGGCTACGTCTGCTTTGACGACATCCTCACGCCCGGCCCCGAGTGGAAGGGCAAAGGGCGCGACGCGATCCCGTGGCTGATGAACAACGGGTTTGATCTGCTGGAGTGGAAGCGCACGACGGCGATGCTGAGAAGACAGATTTAACACGAAGCCACGAGGACACGAAGCTGCATTCCAGCGCCCGCGAGGCTGGCCGCAATCACCGTCAAAAAAGAGTGGAACCACAGATGAACACAGATCAACACAGATGAAGACAACACAGAGACCTCCTATCTGTGTTGATCTGTGGTTTCAAAATGTGATGCGAACAAGCGCCGAGTACCTTCAACGGGTTCAAGTCGCAGCTTCGTGACCTCGTGGCTTCGTGGTTCAATTTCTGAACGCTCACCCTTCCAGCACCGTCTTCTCGATCGGTTCGACCTGCAGCCCCGCATCCTTCAAGAATTGAATCGCCGCGGCGACGTCGCACGCTTCGCCACTCAAGAGCACGGCCATGATGCCGATCGATTCCTGCACGCTCGCCTGGCGGATGTCGAAGACGACTTTCGGGAATTGCTGGCTCATGCGCCAAATGACCGGCGTCTCGACTTCGTCGCGGCTGGGGAAGGTGAGCCAGACTTTGCGGGAGGTGGTCATGAAGACTCCAGAGGTCAGAAATCAGAGGTCAGAGGTCAGATCAGTGATCAGCACTCCTGACCTCTGACTTCTGATCTCTGACTTCTACCGCTCATCCCCCCGCGATCGCCGGCACGATGCTGATTATGTCGCCCTGCTTCAGCGGCGTGTCGAGGTTCTGCAGGAAGCGGATGTCTTCATCGTTCACGTAGATGTTGACGAAGCGGTTGAGCGTCGGCGCGGCCGTGCCGGGTTTGAAGAGCCGGCCTTCGATGCCGGTGGCTTGGCCCACAAGGTTTTTCAGCACCACGCCAACTGTTTCGCCGTCCAGGTTCAGCGTCTCGGCGCCGCCGGTGAAGGTTCGCATTGGGGATGGGATTCGGACTACGGTTGGCATGTCGGCTCTCGTCCTTCGTCGTGGATCGATGTTTGTATTAAGCGGGAGAAGCCGGATTCGCAAGCGGGAATCGACTTCGAGCGCGGCGTGGGCAACGCACGAGCGGGGTACGGTGTCACCCTGAGGTATTCCGAAGGGTCTTGCCGCTACGTGAGAAATCGACTCTCGGTACTCCGCGAAACCACGGCGGTGTACCGGGTGACGCGTGTTGAAAACCGCTGCGAGATGCTTCGGAGCGTGGGCTGAGTACTCGAAGACTATCTCAGCATAAAAGTCACCGGTACCCGGCGAATGAACTAAGCCCTGCGGCCTCACTCGATCGCATTCTTCTCCGCCTCGACGAGTTGATCGCGCAGCTTCTCGATCTTCGTCACGCTCAATCCCGCGTCATGCGTGCTCCACCTGGCCTTGCCGTCTTTCCACGAAAGCTCTTCGAACATCTTCGGCGGCTTTCGGGCGGTGTACTCTTTCAATGCGGTGAGCATGTCCTGAACCTGCGCCTTTTTGGCCAGCGGCGCCCACGACGAGATCGTCTTCGAGATCGCCGCCAGCGGCTTGTCGATTTCGAAACCCGCGGTCCCGCGCTGGCTCAAATCCTCGAGATACGCCTCGAAATACTTGTGCTTGAGATCGTCCGGCGGCTGGATCTTCGATTTCATCAGGTCGCGGTAGGCGATGATGATGTCGTTCACCTCGATATACGGAGCGAGGGCGGCCTTCCACTCGTCGTTGATTTTCTCGACGTCGTCCTGCCTGGCGGTCATCGCTTTCTGGTTCCACTTCTGCTGCTCCTGCTGAGTGGTGCCGGGCAACGCGATCATCGGGGGTGCGCCCAGCACGTATGCCTTGAGCGCCGGCAGCGCGAGATCGCCATCGAAGGCCTCGCGCGCGGCGAGGAGCTGGAACTTCACGTACGCATCGATGCGCGGATTCTGACTGATCCGCGATCCGAGCGCCTTGATCAGCGCCTGCACGTCGATCTTGTTGTCGGCCGGGAAGTAGTCGCTCTTCTGGCGCGGCAACGGCTTGCGCTGCGCGAGTGCGGCCTGCGCTTCCTGCGTGAGCGCGTTGATCGCGAGCCGGAGCGGGTCGGGCTCCTTCACCTTCGGCGCAGGGCGGCTGGCGGGGGCGGTGGTCGGGCGCGTGGCGGGACCGCTGGTCGGTCCGGCGGCGACGAGAATCGTGGCCGTGCCCGCGATTATCAGCACAGTCATCTGCTTAGCGACGTTCATCGCGAATCCTCCGCACAAATCATCCATTCGCTCATTTCAATAACTCCGAAACGCGGTCCCCGGCCCCACGGCGTCGCGGATCGCGCCTACATGATAGTATGATGAAAGAGCAAATGGACATTGTCGTTGCCATCACCGGGGCGTCGGGCGCGCTCTACGCACAGCGGACCATCCAGCAACTGGTGGACGCCGGCGTTCACGTCCATCTGGTCATCTCGCCGTACGGCCGCAGGCTTCTGCACGATGAACTCGGCATGGAGGGCATCGATCTGCCTATGCTTGTCGGCGAGAAGACGAGCCTCGTGACGCTTTACAACTACAACGATGTCGGCGCGAAGCTCGCCAGCGGATCGTTTCTTCATGACGGGATGGTCATCGTCCCGTGCTCGAGCAACACACTTTGTGAAATCGCGCACGGACTGGGTGACAACCTGATTTCACGTGCGGCGGCCGTCACGATCAAGGAGCGGCGGCGGCTGGTGATCGCGCACCGGGAGATGCCGCTGAGTCCGATGGATGTCAATGCGTATAAATTGCTCACGGACGCGGGTGCGATCGTCTGCCCGTGCAACCCGGGACTCTATTTGAATCCGAGCACGGTCGGCGAGATGATCGATTTTGTCGCTGGCAAATTGCTGGACCTGCTGCATGTTGGACATCAGCTTGAGACGCGTTGGGATCCGAACAATGTGAAGCCGCCGGCGCGGATTGATCCGCCTGTGCGACTGGACATAGGAGATGATTCATCGTGCTAGTGCTGTCGCGCCAGGTCGATGAGGCGGTGATGATCGGAGACGCGATCATGGTCACCGTCGTCTCAATCCGTGCGGAGATGGCCACGCTCTTCGTCCGGTATTGCGATGCGAATCAGCGCGTCGAACAGAAACTCGCACTTGAAAAGGACGATCGCCTGGAGATCACCGATGACGTTCACGTCTACGTCGTCGACATCCGCGGCGACAAGGTCCGGCTCGGCGTCGTCGCCCCGGCCGCGTTTTCGGTGCATCGCAGAGAAGTCTACGAAGCGATTCAGCGGGAGAACAAAGCGGCGGTGAAGGTACACCTCGGCGCGGAGAAACCGACCGACGTCTGGAAACTGCCCGCCGACAAAACGCTTCGGATCGGGCGCGAACTTCGGATCTCCTTTACGCCTGCAGCGCCCGAGACCTCCAGCCTGCATAGTATCGGTGAGATGATGGGTGGGCCGAAAGATGGACAGGCGATCGACCGGCACGACGCGATTTCTGTTGGAACGACGCTCGATTTTGGTACGCTCGTCCGGATTTGCGTGGTTGGCATTTCGACCCGCGAAATCGGCCTGAAGATCGAACATCCGACGCATATGCTCTGTCGCATCGAGAATTGACTGATTCGACCGAAAATCGCGCGGGCAATTTGATGGACAACCGCGCAAGTGGCCGATGCTTCCTGATAGCGCTCCGATTTAAGACCGAGAGGGAATTATGCACATGATCACCCGACATCAGGACGAATCGATCCTCATCGGCGACCGAATGACTGTCACCGTGACCGAAATCGACAAAAGCGGCATCCGCCTGATGATCGAAGGCGAACTCATCGGCGGGCCCGATGACGGTCTGGCAATTCACGAAGCCCGCGAACTCGGCGTCGGCAGCGAAGTGCGCCTGGGCGACCTCGTGACGCTCAGTCTCGCCAACATCCGCGGCGGCACCGCCCGCATCGGCGTCGTCGCCCCCGCCAACGTTGCCATCCGGCGAAAAGAAATGCTGGATCAAAAATGAGTAGAGGCCAGAGATCAGAAGTCAGAGGTCAGACTCATTTCGGAGTTCTGACTTCTGATTTCTGATTTCTGACTGCTGATTTCTGATTTCTCCCCTCACACCAGCTTGCTCCTCATCACGAAAAACACCGCCCCCACCATGCACGCGGCGGCGTAGATGTAATTTCGGTCGAGTTTCGCCTTCAGCAACAGCACCGCCACCGGGACGAACACCGCCAGCGTGATGATCTCCTGGAGGATCTTCAATTGCCCGAGCGAGAAGCCGGCCTTGTCCTGACCGATGCGGTTCGCCGGCACCTGGATCAGGTATTCGAACAGCGCGATGCCCCAGCTGATGATCGCGGCCGCGAACCACGATCGGCCGTGCATCGTCTTGTTCGTCAGGTGGTAGTACCAGGCGAGCGTCATGAAGACGTTCGAACAGGCCAGGAGAAGGATGGTGAGGAAGAGATACATGCGGGTTCCGGATTCACGGTTTCAGAATGCTGTCACTCTGAGTGTACTCGCGAAGAGTCTACGAACGAGGGTGAACGATCGAGATCGAACTGACGAACTCCCTCGTTCGCAATCGCCAGGCACTACAAGTTTGACGGAGGACAGAGCCCGCCGTTGTGTCCTGACGCGGCACGCATAGCATCCATCGAGACCCATGACAGACTCCCCCGCCATCCCGTCTCCATTGCGATCCAAACTCGTCGAATTCGCATCCGACATCAAGCTGTCGCACTCGATCTTCGCGATGCCATTCGCCCTGCTGTCGATGGTGCTCGCATCGGTGAGCGTGGGCAAGCGATTTCCTTCGGCGACGCAGATCGCGCTCATCGTGGTGTGCATGGTGCTCGCCCGTTCGTTCGGCATGGGGATGAACCGGCTGCTCGACGCCTCCCTCGACGCGCAGAACCCGCGCACCGCACGACGATCCATTCCCGCGGGCCGACTTTCGCGCGGATCGGCGCTGGCGATTCTCGTCGGCTGCGCGATCGCCTTCGAAGCGGCCGCGCTGGGATTCGGGTTCTTCTGTCACAACTGGTACCCGGCCATGCTTGCGATGCCGGTGCTGCTCGTGCTGGGCGCCTATCCGCTCTTCAAGCGGTTCACGCGATGGTGTCACTTCTATCTCGGCTTTTGTCTCGCGCTCGCGCCGGTGTGTGCGTGGGTGGCGATCGCGGGAACGTTCAGCACGATCCCGTTCCTGATGGCCGGTGCCGTTCTCTGCTGGACGGCGGGCTTCGACATCCTTTATGCGTGCCAGGATGTCGAATCGGACCGCGAGACCGGCGTCTTCTCGGTGCCGGCGACCTTCGGCATCGGGCGCGCGTTCTGGATCGCCCGCGGGACGCATGCGATCTGTCTTGCGCTGCTGGTAACGCTCGGCATCGTCAGTCCTCAACTGGATCTGCTCTGGTACGTTGCGGTGGGGATCGTGGCGATCATCTTCTGCATCGAGCATTCGATCGTGAAACCGAACGATCTCAGCAGGCTGAATCTCGCGTTCTTCACGCTCAACGGCATTGTGAGCGTCTGTCTTGGAGCAATGGGAATTCTCGACGCGATCTCGCGATGACATCCGCGTCGTGGTATCAAAGCCGACATGCCAGAGCCGTTCGAATCGATCACCAGCTCGCTAGGCCGCACGAAAGTATTGACGCCGCCATCTCCGCCGGCAATCGACCCCGCGATCGCCCGCCTGACGCGCGGCGACGCCGATCTTCCCGGCGTCTTCCGCCAACGCGCCGGCGACGCAAAGATGAAGGTGATCCCCGCGACCGCAGACCTGCTTACGAGCGCCGTTCTCGAACAGCTTCAGGCGCGCGGCTGCAAGACCGCAATCGTGACGGAAATGCCCTGCCTGCACGTTCAGACTCTAATCGACGCCGGTATCTCGGTTTCGGCCTGGCGGGAATCGACGCTCGACGCAAGCTACGACGTCGACGTCGGCATCACCGACGTCTACCGCGCCGTCGCCGAGACCGGGTCGATCGTCATTCGTGAAAGCGAGACGCACGGCCGCGCGGTTTCGCTCGTGCCGCCGATCCATTTTGCCATCGTGAAGAAGTCCCAGATCCTCCCCGACCTGATCGACTTGATGGCCGACGTCGCGCGCGAGGGTACGGCCTCGGGAATCGTGATCATCACCGGCCCGTCGAAGACGGCCGACATCGAGATGAACCTCGTCACCGGCGTACACGGCCCGGGCGAAGTGGTGATCTTCCTGATCGACTAAATGGTTACGCCATCGAACGCGAAAGAACAGATGCAACCGCAGAGGCGCGGAGACGAACGTAGAGGCAACGCAGAGAGAAATGCCGCCACAATACGAAGACCGGATTCTTTGCGTGCCTCTACGCGATCTACGCGCCTCTGCGGTTGCCTTTCAGGTCAGTGTCAAAGCAATCGATTCGTGTCGTTGACGAGTCGGCAGGACGATCGCGGCACCCTGGTACCGCTGCGCGAGCGCGAGCAGATCATCGAAGTTCACGACGCCGTCGTAATTCGTGTCACCCTGTGAGTAAGGACCGCTCTGCTTGTAGTGCTGGGCGAGGATGAGCAGATCATTGAAATCGACGACGCCGCTCTGGTCGAAATCGGCGCGATTGAATCCGAAATCGAAGTTGTAGTCGGCCGACATCGCGACACCTTGGGGATTCACGACGCCCGCGGCCGATAGCGTCAGGCGGAACGACGACTCGGCGAAGTAGTTGCCGGGGTTCATCTGGATCGTCAGCGTGTGCGCGGTCGCGTTGTAGCTGGTGAAGTACGCACTCGTCGCGATCGACGTGCCGGTAGACAGATTGCGAAGTGAAATCGCCGACGCGGGCGGCGTCTGGATGTTCTGGCTGAACGTGACGATCAGTCGCTGGTTCACATCGAGCGTCAAGACGGCCGAGGTCACGCTCGGCGCGGCGCTGGTCGACTGCCGCGTGCCGAAGTTATTTCCCGAACTCGTCGTCCCCGGCGCCGGCGTGACCATTCGCGCCGGGGCCAGCGTCGACATCGTGAAGTTCACCACGCGATCATCCCCGCCAGCGCCGTTGCCGTTCCCATCGAGTTGTCGACCGAACGGATCGCGCAGCCCGCTGGCGCCGCTCCTGGCGATAAACCGGTACACGCCGGGCGTAAGCGATGGACCAATGGTAAATGTGATGCCATTGCTCGCGATCTTGTACGACGATTTCGTCATTGCCACTGACGCGTCATCCGCCGTTGCGAACACGCCATCCGAGCCGGCAGAGACCAGTTGCCAGTTGGACGCGTTGTTTGCGCTGCCGACATCGAGCACATCGGACGTCTGAACGACAAAAGTCGTCGGCGCGATCACCACGGTCCCGCCATCGACGGGTAGGCCGTCGATGGCGCCGAGTTTGGGCGGTACGAGTGTCTGGGTGAGCGCCTTGTAGGCATCCACCCTGCCGCTGCCGAGCAGGCCGAGGAAATCAGGGTTCAATGCGTCCACGTCATCGGTTGCGGAAAGAAGCTGCGCCGCGACCTGGTCTCGCGTCCACGACGGGTTCTTCGCCCAGATGAGGGCGGCCACGCCGCTGACGATCGCGGCGGCGACGCTGGTGCCGCCCATCGTCCCGGTTGATGGATTGCCAGCGTTGTTGGTCGTGGAGAGGATCGGCTCGCCGGGCGCGCAGATATCCACGCCGCTGCCGTAGTTGCTGTCGGAGAGCTTCTTGTCGTTCGCGTCCACTGCCGCGACGTAGATCGTCGATTCGATTTTCGTCCGCGCCGGATCGAGCGCGTTCTCGTTGCCGGCCGAGTTGATGTGGAGCACGTTACGGCTGTCGAGATACTGGACGGCGGCGTTGTAGGTCGGATCGAGCGGGTCGACGAAGCCGTCGACGTTGTAGCTGACGTTGACGACCTTCGCGCCGATGTCGGCGGCGTACTTGAACGCGTTGTAGATGACTGCGCTGGTCCAGGTCCCGCTGCCAAAGAAGCGGATCGGGACGATCGTGGCTTTGCCGGCAACGCCTGCGACATTGATCGCGTTGTTGGTCCGCGCCGCGATGACGCCGGCGATGTGCGTGCCGTGGCTGTCGCCGTTCTCGGGGTTGGGATTGTTGTCGCCGGTGCCCAGGCCGGTACTGTTCGTGAAATCCCAGCCGTTGCGGTCGTCGATGTAGCCGTTGCCGTCGTCGTCGATGCCGTTGCCGGCAATCTCGGCGGTGTTGGTCCAGAGGTTTGGCGCAAGATCGGGATGCGAAAGTAACACGCCATCGTCGATCACCGCGACCTTTACGCCCGCGCCTTCGCTCAGATCCCATGCACTGGCGGCACCGATCCGCGTAAAGAACGTCTGCGACGAGAACTGTGG
This sequence comes from Phycisphaerae bacterium, assembly GCA_031411495.1. Taxonomy (GTDB): domain Bacteria; phylum Planctomycetota; class Phycisphaerae; order Tepidisphaerales; family Tepidisphaeraceae; genus JANOBD01. The sequence continues at coordinate 30,602 of JANOBD010000165.1, forward strand.
GTCGCTGGGCGTGTACTCGCGCGGGTCGGTGGCGTGGGCGCGGTGGTAGATGTAATTCGGGCTGGCAAAGCGGATGTCGGGGACGCTCAGAAGCCGATCCGCGACTTTCGCGGCATCGTATCCTTTGCGAAGCGTGAGGATCGACAAATCGGCGCCCAGCTTCCTTGTCGATGCGAAGTTGATCGCCTTCAGCAGATCGGCGGTCATTCGTGTCGAGAGCCGCGCGCGAATTACCTTGATCGACGAGGCTGAAACGATGATCTGGTCCTGAACGTATTCGGTCGGCCGGACGGACGCGGAACCCGGGATTCGCGTCGCGAAGCTCGCGACCGCTCCAGCCCCGACGGGAAGCGTCTGCGTCCACCCGAACGGCAATACCGTGCGGACCGCGTACGTCTGCGGCTTCACGCCGCTGAACAGATAATCGCCGCTCGCGTTGGTGACGACGCCGGGCTCGTCCTTGTCAAGCTGGCCGTTGTCATCCAGATCGAGGAAGACGGTCCGGCCGGCGATCCCGGTTTCGCCGGCGTCCTGCGATCCATTGGCATTGAGATCGTTAAACACCCTGCCGCCGATATTCGCAGGCGGCAGCCGCACGCCGAAATCGACATCCGCCACCGAGCCCCCTGCCGCCACGGTCACGCTCGCGCTGTTCCGCTGCGCGACATATCCGCTCTGAATCACGGGCTTCACGGTCAGCGCTCCGCTCGCAGCGGTTTCGAGCAGGTAGGCGCCGTCGGCGTAGGTCGTCGCGTCCGGCTCGCCGTTGCGAATCGTCATGCCCCAGTTGAAGAACGTTCCGGTGTCGCCGAGCGAATCATCGGTTACTTCCAGCGTCCAGGTTCCGTTGATGCTCGAGCCGTTCCACTGGCCCATCGAAAACTCGGGACGATAGCGGGCCGTGTTGGTGCTGGTGGAGATGCCGTTGATCCGCTGTTGGGCGTCGTCGTCAAAAATCGTGTTGATGAAATCGTGACCCGCGCCGCCGTTGTCGGTGCAGAGCTCAATCTTGATCCCGTTAGGCGAGGTGAGAAAGAGGTCGAGGTCGGCCAGGTACGCGTGGGCGATGTTGATGCGCACGTCGACATCGGCAATCGTCCCGGTCGCGCCGCTGACGGTGATGGGGACAGTGTAGGTGGTCTTGTCGTTGATGGCGAAGCTGCTGTTGGTGGAGTTCCAGGTGCCACTGGTGCCATCGACGACGCCGTTGTTGTTGGAATCCTGGAAGATGATCCACTGGGAGAGGTTCAGCTCGCCGGTCTCCTGTGTGCCGTTCAGGTTGTCGTCGTAAAACACGTTGCCGGCGATCGAGGCGACGAGGAGACGTCGCGGTTCGAGCGGCTGCAGAACGTTTCGAGACTTTTTTCGGCGCGTGCGCATGGACGAACAGGAAACCTTACGCATCGGACGACGAAGGTCACGAAGAATCGAGACGGGCGATCGACTGGCCCGGGCACATCTCGGCGGATATGCCGGTCCTGCGGAGGAGTGGGGTCAGCCGATCCGCGCGATGACGCGCTGCCAGTTGCCCGATTCGATCTTTGCGGTATCAGCATCGCTGAAGCCCGCACGTTTGAGCGCCAGCCCGACTTTGGGCATGTCGGCCGCGGTTACGATCTCATGCGGGATCTGATCCCTGCCGAGCCCGCCGTCCATGTCGGTGCCGATGGCGACGTGATCGGCGCTCCCGGCGAGGTCGCACATGTGCTTGATGTGGGCGACGACGTCATCGAGGCTTGCGCGGCGTTTGCCGTACTGATCGAAGGGCAGGAGAAACTTGTCGAAGAAGTTGATGCCGATCACGCCCCCACGCTCGGCGATGGCGCGGATCATCGCGTCCGTCAGGTGCCGCTCGCCGGGATCGAGTTTCACGATCGACCGGCAGTTGCTGTGGCTCGCGACGATGAGTCTGTCGGTCGCATGGATCAGATCCCAGAACGACCGCTCGGCGAGGTGTGAGGCGTCGTGGATGATGCCGAAATCGTCTAGATCCTTCACCAGGGATTTGCCTTCGCTGGTGAGCGGCCCCGGTGTGGAGGTGCCTCCGGCGTAGCGCGTCGCCTGCCAGGCCATGCCAACCAATCGAACGCCATTCGCGTAGATCCACTCCACATCGGCCGGCGTTCGAATCGCTTCCGCGCCTTCGAGCAGGATGTACGCCTTCGTAGCTTTCGAGTGCGGGGATGTGAACGGCTCGCGTCGCGCGAGTTGCTGGAGCTGTCCCTCGCTGTGCCACTGCTTGTATTGCTCGATCTGAGATCGCGCCTGGTCGTGTGCCGCCTGCGGAGACGTATATCCCTTGTGCTTGGGCATGTTCGGTTGGCAAAAGATCGTAGAGAAGACAACCTCGACGCCGCCCTCGCGCAGATCGGGAAAGCCGACGGTGGCAATTTCGTTTTCCGCAATCGGCTGCTCGCGCGCCGGCTTCCGAATGTCACGGCCGCGCGTCACGTTGTAGGCGAGGTCCAGATGTGCGTCGATGATCATGGTTCGGATTTAACCACAGAGGGCTCGAAGAGCACAGGGACAGAAGAGTTGGAACCACAGATGAACAAGATCAACACAGATGAAAGGCGAGTCATTCTTTCCGTCCCATCTCACATCTGTGTTCCTCTTGTTCATTTGTGGTTTCGCTTCCCTTTCTTCGCTAGCCTTCGCCCGCTTCGCGCCTTCGCGACCCTCCCTCACGTAGGGAAACACCGCCCCGAATCGCTCTGAACCTCGGCCAAGATCATCTTGCTCACCTGCGCCGGCGAGAGATGGCTCACATCGATTTCGCGGGTCATGGTTTCGCGGTAGAGCGGCTCGCGGACCTTGAGCAGGTGTTCGATTTCCGCAATGCCGCCGCCGAGATGCGTGAGCGCGGGGCGCGTCAGTGCACTTTGCGGGTCGGCGTTCATGCGGTCGTTGAGGATGTGCGGATCACACTTGAGGTAGATGCGATACGCGCTGGATCGCTTAATCAGTTCGCGGTTCCCCTGTCGCAGCACCGTGCCGCCGCCGAGTGAAACAATCCGGTCGTCCGGCCAGCGCATGACGTCTTCCAGCACGCCAGATTCCAGATCGCGGAAGTGGTGCTCGCCGTCGGTGGCGAAGATGTCGGCGATCGTCTTGCCGGCCCGGCGGACGATCAGCTCGTCGACATCGACAAACTCGCACTCGAAGGTGCTCGCCAAGAGCTTTCCGACGGTCGTTTTTCCGCAGGCGCGCATGCCCATCAGGACGATTTGCATGGCCAGAGTGTAATCGAGGTAGGCGGTCGATGCCCGAAAATGACCAAGTGCCAGTGCCCAACAACGGCCAATGTCCAATCACCAAAAGGCGATCAGGGTTGGACGTTGGTCCTTGGGCATTTCCTGGTCATTGTGATTTGGTCATTCCTGAATCTCAGCCCCTTCCCTCTATGCCCCGTGTCGCGATGATGCCCGCCATGCTCCAGGCGATCCATCACGTCCAGATCACCGTGCCTTCCGACCGGTTGACGGAAGCCCGCGACTTTTACGAAAATAAACTCGGCCTGCCGCTCGCGCCGCGGCCCTCAGAAATGGGACGCGACGGCCTCTGGTTCCGCGTGTTCGATCGCGACCTGCACATCGGCATCGAAGACGGAGTCGACCGAAGCAGGACGCGCGCCCATGTCGCGTTCAAGGTCGACGATGTCGCCGCCCACGAGAAGCAGCTCCGGGACGTCGGCATCGCGATACAGCGTCCGGCCAGGATCGACGGGTATGAGCGGATCCAGTTTCGCGATCCGTTCGGCAATCAGATCGAGCTGATCGAATCGCTGAAGAACATCGTCGAGGTCGATCGCCCGCCGATGCCGAAGGTGCACCTGAGCGTCGCACTGCTCCACCAAAAGAAGTTGCTGCTGGTCCGCGAAGGCAAGCCGAGCATGCTCAACAAGTGGAACCTGCCCGGCGGCCACGCCGAGCGCGGCGAGTTTGCTGTGCCGGGCGCGATCCGCGAGCTGCTGGAAGAGACCGGCGTGGACGCGCAGCCCACCGGCGTGCTCGGCGTGTTCAGCACGGCCTACTCCATCCGCATCGTCATCCTCGCGAGTGCGACCGACCCGAAACCCATCGCTGGCGATGAAATCCTCGAATCGCGCTTCTGGAACATCGAAGACGCGATGGTTCTAGACGATTCGAACTTCATCAACCCGAAGATGATGCGGGCCATTCTCGATCGTATCGAGCGGCGCGTGAGCTATCCGCTGGAACTGGTGCAGGAAATCAACGGGTGAGGCGTTTCTCGATGATCTGCAGATGATGCCGCGCATGCCCGATGATCGCTTTGGCGAGATCGGTCACGCCCCAATCGATGTTGCTCGCGGTTCCGTTTCGCGCCCACGCCCCGCTCGAGAATCGCCCGAACATCGCCACGTGCGACATGCGAAGCATCATGTGTTCGTCGACCAGGCTCGGCAGATCCGTGTCCGTCACGTCGACGGCGGCCGCGTAAGCGTTCTCATCAAACCCGGGCAGCGGCGTCGAATCCCGCCGGGCGAAACGCATCGCGCGGTAGCCGAACACGCGCTCGGCATCGATGATGTGCTGCATCACCTGCTTGATCGTCCAGGCGTAAGGCGGATCGACGCGGTTGGAGCGGTCGCGATCGACCTCGCCGAGCAATCGCTGAAAGACCTCGATCTGGTCGCGCATCGCGGCGACCAGATCCGTCTCAGTGACCAGGACCGTATACTTTTCAAAAAAGCGGACCGGCTTGTCGGACACATCGTCTCCTTGTTCATTCGCCTGCGACCGGATTGGTCAGCGTCCCCAGCTTCTCGATCGTGATCGAGACCGAATCCCCCGCCTTCAGGAATCGCTGCGGCTTGCGCGCCACGCCGACGCCCTGCGGCGTGCCGGTGAAGATGATCGCGCCGGCGCGGATCGTCATCGTGCTGCTAAGACTGCTGATGATCGTCGCCACGTCGAAAATCATGTCGGCCGTGCTCGACTCCTGAAGCGTTTCGCCGTTGATGACCGTCTTGAGCGAGAGACCGTTGGGGTTGGGCACTTCATCTCTGGTGGTGATCCACGGGCCGATCGGCGCGAAGGTGTCGAAGCTCTTGCCTCGAGCGAACTGCCCGCCGTTGAGGTGTTTTTCCTTCTGCCAGTCGCGGGCGCCCACGTCATTTCCGATCGTGTAGCCGAGCACGTGATCCAGAGCCTTGTCTTTCGAAACGTTCTTGCACGTCTTGCCCATTACGATGACCAGTTCGCCCTCATAATCCACCTGGGGGCTGAGCTTCGGCAGCACGATCGGCTTGCCCGGGTCGTGCAGCGCGTTGCTCGACTTGATGAACAACATCGGGTTGGCAGGCACCTCGCTGTTGGTTTCCCTGGCGTGGGCATGATAGTTCAGGCCGATGCAGAGGATATCGGCCGGGATGATCGGCGCGAGGAGATGATCGACGCGGACGGATTCGTTGGTCACCTGGAAAGCGCCGCTCAGATCGCCCTTGATGATCCGGGCATTCTTGTCGTCGATGAGTGAGCCGGTGAAAACGCTGTTGTTGGAGAGAAATCGTGCGATGCGCATGCCGCGAAGTATCGTTCGACATTCGGAGATCGGCAACTGGAAGCCGAGCGGTTGCCCGAACGGGTCGTCTGGAATAGAGTTCTCGGCGTCCGGGCGATTAGCTCAGTTGGCTAGAGCGCCTCGCTTACACCGAGGATGTCGGGGGTTCAAGTCCCTCATCGCCCATTCGATTCCAGGCTGACCGACGGCGCCATGAGTTGCTATGAGTTGCAGGTTCGCGACCGTTTTGATGCCTGGCACTGCGTGCGAAGTCGCACGTTGCCGTTCAGCCCGTCCTGCATCCCTTCCTTTGGTCCGCTGACTTGTGGCGTTACCCGTCTCGGTTCTGTTCAGGTTCTCTGGCAGGAATTCAAACACGAAGTAAGCAAGCTCGCCGCCGACGCTGAACGCTTATCGATCGCGTTCTCAATTACCAACGCCGAGCAGGCTGGCCGTGCGTTTCATTTAGCATCGCCCGTCGCAAGCAGGAGATAGTCGAGGCCGAAGAGGTACTGCTTCGAGCCTGCGTCGTTCGTGCCGGTGATGGTCGCAGAAATGGTGTTCTGACCCTTTGCGAGGTCAAACACGCCAAGGGAAACCTCGGGGGAGAGAACCACACCATCGTGGTAAAGGTCGATGGGCTGGGCGACCGGTTTGTCATTGATCTGCAGCTTGAACATGCCGTAATCTGCCGCTTTGAGAAATCTTGCGCGAACGGTATAGCGACCACTCCGCTCCACGTTGAATCCCAGCGTGAGCGTGTCGCCGGGCTTTCCGTCGCGCCACCAGAGGTGTGCGTCGCCACTGGTGTCGGCCCATGGCTGCGGCTCGACGATTCCGGTCGTCTTTAACACCTTCATCGTTTCGCCTTCGATCGCGCCGACAACGACGAATGGCTTATAAGCCGGCATCGGATGCACGACGACATCCTTCGCTTCGAGCGGTTGGAAGACGTCGGTTGCGCCCGAATCGGCGTACCAGTAGGTCGTCGCGGCGAAGTTGATCTTTGTTTGCTTCCAGTGCCAGATTTCCATGTCGAACTTGAACGATTTTGTGAACGGCACATCATCGAGAAGGTGAAATCGGTTCACGCTCGTGCGGCCGTAATTGTCCGGTCCGTCGCAGCGCGACTGGGTGTGATAGGCGTGCGTAAACGTCCCCGGCCAGCACCATGCATAGCCGTAGTAATCCTCGGTTCCGGTGCCGAACCAGCTCGGGAACGTTTCGCCATCGATATAGAACTTCTCATCTCCCTCGCCCCACCAGGCCTTGCTCGGGTTGTCGATTGCAAATGATGCGCCGATGAATCGGCCGCGACCGTTGACCGTGAGATAGTTCCAGTCGAATGCGGGCTGACTGGTGCGATCGCTCTCGGCGCGGAAGCCGGCATGGAAGTAGAGGCTTCGGTCGGCCCACGGCCGCGCGATGCTGCCGACGGAGCCGGACAACCGGATCGGAAGCGTGCCGAGGTTCTGAACTTCGAGAGTCGCCGACTCGCGGAACGGCATCACCCAGTTGGAGCGAAGCTGACGCGAACGCGTCATGCCCAGCGGAAGCGATTCGAACGGATTGACTCCCGGCGCGCTGCCGAAAAAATCGCCCAGCGGCACTTCCACCGTCTGCTGATCGTCGAAGCGAATCTTCAGCAGGGCCGAGCGCAGCGAGCCGTCTGGCATGTCTTCTGGGAGTTGGACCACAAGATTCGTCAGGGCGCGTGCGCCGTCGATGCGCGCGAGTTGCGTTGATTGCGCTGGCGCGATGTTAACATCGAACTTGATCAATTGATCGGCCGGAGACGTCGCCGTTTGCGGCGCGGCGAGGCTTTTCGCTTGAGTTGCAATGGCGGCCGCGTACTTGTCGGTATCGCCGCGCTCATAGCTCACGACATCAGTGCCGCTCGCATAAGTGCGGTAGTCGATACTGTAGTAAAAGCCTTTTGCATCGGTCGTCACTTCACACGATTTGGCATAAGGAATCGGCAGGTAGAGGTTGTACCCCTTGCTGTAAACGCCGGCGAGCGGCTCGGGCAGATGTGCCTGCTTTCCAGAGAGCAGCGATGCCATGTCCGCCTCGAGCGCGGGCGTTTCGCTTCCGTCGATATAGATGCGCAGCACGCCGGCAGGGTTGGCCGACCAGATTCGCACGATCGCTCCAGGGCCGCCTGCACGGAGCATCACGCGCTCCGTGCGACCCTGATGCTGAACCGTGCCGTGCCAGTTATCCGCGTCATTGTTGGCGAACCACGCATCATGGTCATCCGGCGATTTCGATCGCTGGTCGTAGGAGGACGACTGCCTCGTCACGTACGCGGGTGACGGTGTCTCTGCTAACCGCGCGAGATCGCTCATCTCGCCGAGCAGCTTTTCCATCGTGAGGGGTTCTGCATGTGTTCCGCTCGCGCAGAGAAAACACGCGAGAACGAAAGCCGTCGTAGATCGGATCGGATTGAACATCAGCTATTCCCGTGGCATCAAATGACTTCGCAGTAATCAGCGCCCGGCAGTTGTGGAAACGGCGCGGTCGGCAGACGTTGGTACCAGTAGGCGACAGAGGCCATGTCATCCTGCAGCGGCAGATATCGGCCGCCGCTGCGCCAGCCGAGCGCCTGGATCGTCACGCGGATGTCGTGTTCGAAGCGCACCGGGTCTGGAATGTGCCAGCGATAGAGGCTGAAGCGCTGCTGTGATTTGTAAACGCCGTCGGGCCGAATCACCTGCGGCATGCCGGCGTAAGGCGTGCAGAACTCGGCATACTGCTTGGTTGAGCGATCTTCGAAGTTGTAGCTGCCGCAGAAGTAGTCTTCCGTTCCCGTGCCGGCGATGGTGGGAAACTCGGTATCACCGTCGAGGTACGCCTTCCACTCGCCCTCGCCCCACCAGCCGGCGTTGTTCACGCCCCACGCCATGTAGGTGCCGACGTAGTGCCCTTTTCCCTCTACGCCGTCGAGGATCGTGTAGACATCCTTGTAGGGCAGCGGGTTCACGCGGCGGAACTGCGCGTGGAAGTAAGCCGCGTCGTCCGACACGTCGTTCAACGCATAGTCGATCGAGTAATAGAGGGTGAATCGATCGGCGTGTCGGTTTTCGACGGTCATCCGGCAGCGCTTCCGGAATGGCATCGGCCAATAGCAGTTGAACGCGCTGCTGGGATTCACCGTGACGGCGGCGGACGTGAGCTGTTTGAAATCGTCGCGATTCGCCCAACCAGCGGCGAAGAAATCGCCGAGCGGGCACTCCACCGAAGGCTGCTCCTGATCGTCCCAGTAAATGCGTAAAATCGCCGAGCGCCACGGGATGCCGGACGGCGTCATCCAGATGTGCTGGATCGCGCCGGGCCCGTCGATGTTCGCCAGTTCGAACGTCTTACCCGAATCGATGTGAACGTAAGGCGAGATCTTCCAGCCGACGCCGAGATCGCGCGCCTGCGCGGCGGCGGGGCCGTCGCTCGACATCGCCGCCTTCCCCTTCGCGCCGGAGAAGTTTTCGGGACTGATCGACCGCGACTTCGCGTTGCTGAGTCGATGAATCGAACTGAGATCGACCGCAAGCCCGTCAAATGGCGTTCCGTGATTCACAGGTCTCCTTGGTCACCGCACAGCATAAGCGCGAGACCGCCGCGAGGAACCATCGATCGCGCAATTCGGGTGTCACTCTGCGACCCAGAACGTGATGTGCGGTGCCCACCGATTGCATCGGATTGCGCGTTGGCTAACGTAGCGGGGCTGTTGCCGTTGCCGTTTGCGATCAGATGCCTGTCGCCGACCTTTTTCCGTTCAGGCATCCAAATCGTCGCACCATTCGCGGAGGATGCCTGTGGACTTTCGATTCGCCGCGATCCTTTCGACGATCCTTTCCTTGATATCTGCCACCTCACCTTCGGTTCACGCCGAAGAGCAACTGTCGACTCCTGACTTCGGCCCGAACGTGCTCGTCTTCGATCCGTCGATGCCCGACGTTCAGTCCCGGCTCGACGCGATCTTTGCGAAGCAGGAGTCCGCGCAGTTCGGCGGCGATCGCTACGCCCTGTTGTTCAAGGCGGGTGAATACAACCTCGACGTTCAAGTCGGCTTCTACACCCATGTCGCCGGCCTGGGAAAGGTGCCGGACGACGTTCACATCACCGGGGCCGTCCGTGCCAAGGCGCAATGGATGAAGAACAACAACGCCACGTGCAACTTCTGGCGCTGCGTCGAGAACCTCGCGGTCACGCCCACGCAGGACAATCACGTCAACATCTGGGCGACCTCGCAAGGCGTTTCGCTCCGCCGAGTGCACGTGAAGGGAAACATGAACCTGTGGGACGGCGGCTGGTCGAGCGGCGGCTTTCTTGCCGACTCGGTTATCGACGGCACGCTCAATTCCGGATCGCAGCAGCAGTACCTCTCCCGCAACAGCGGGTTCGGCAGGTGGGAAGGCGGAAGCTGGAACATGGTGTTTGTCGGATGCGAAAACGCGCCGCAGGGCGATTGGCCCGAGCGGCCGTACACGCGCATCAATCAGACGCCTGTCGTTCGCGAGAAGCCGTTCCTGTTCATCGATGAAGCCCGCGGCTTTTCCGTCATGGTTCCGCGCTTGTCCAGCGACCGCGTCGGCCCATCGTGGATCGACGGCAAGTCCGACGGCTCGCCCATTTCCATCAGCGCGTTTTACATCGCCCGGGCGGACAAAGACGACGCCGCGTCGATCAACGCCGCACTCGCCAGCGGGAAGCACCTGCTTCTGACGCCGGGCATCTATCGACTCAAGGAGCCAATTCGCGTCACCCGCGCGGACACGATCGTGTTCGGCCTCGGATATCCAACGCTCATCGCAGACGCCGGACAACCCGCCATGACAGTCGCCGATGTCGACGGCGTGAAAATCGCCAGCATCCTCTTTGAAGCCGGCGAGAGGGAATCACGCAATCTCCTTGAGGTCGGCGCTGCCGGTTCCGAAACCGCTCATGCCACGAACCCGATTTGTCTCTACGACATCTTCTGCCGCGCCGGCGGGGCGAATCCGGGCCGCGCGAGCTGCTTCGTCACCATTCACAGCAACCACGTCATCGGCGACAACCTATGGCTTTGGCGCGCTGATCACGGCGCAGGCGCCAAGTGGGATCAAAACCTCAATAAAAACGGTCTTGTCGTTAACGGCGATGACGTCACCCTGTACGGTCTGTTCGTCGAGCACACGCAGGAGTACCAGACGATCTGGAACGGCGAACGCGGACGCGTCTACTTCTACCAGTCCGAAATGCCCTATGACCCGCCGAGCACAGAAGCGTGGTCACACGGCAACCGCGTCGGCTACGCATCGTACATGGTGGCGGATCATGTAAAGACGCACGAAGCGCACGGCGTCGGCGTCTACTGCGTCTTCTACCACGCACCGATCGTCGCCGAGACGGCGATCGAGGCGCCGACAACGCCCGGCATCCGATTTCATCACCTGATCACAATCCGCCTCAGCGGCGTGCCCGACAGCGGGATCCGGCACGTTTTGAACGGCGAAGGCGAATCGGTGATCAGCAAACAGAAGGCTCAACTCAAATGAGCGATCGATCATCTTTCCGCGTTCACCGCGGCGCACAGATCGTGCGCAGCTCATCCGCCGAGGTGATGGTCTTGCCGCTGAAGTCGATGCCGACGGCTTCGAAATCCTGAAGCTCGATGTTGCGCATTGACGTGTCGCGAAACGTGCAGCCGACGAAGCGGACGTCGTGGAACTCGCAGTTCTCGAAGCGCGTCTGCTCGATGCCGCTTGCGGTGCCCTGCCCGCGGAACTCGACGTCGTGCCAGTCGCAATCGACCATGACGACATCGGCAATCTTGAGCATGGAGAGTTTGACATCGTGAAGATCAGTTCGTTCCAGCGCCAGCGAACTGATCGCGGTGCCGTCCATCGCCACATCGTGCAGTTCCGAAGCGGCAAGCCTGACGGCAAGAAGATTCACGCCGCTGAACTTGGCATCCGACACTTCGCTGGCGAGTTCGAGCGTCACGTCCTTGGCGTTGACGCCGCTCATGTTCACGTCGCTGACTTCCGAGTCGCCGACGACGCGGATGCGCGTCCACTTTGTGCCGTTGACGTGGATGTCGCTCATCTCTGAGTCGTCGAGAACGACGGTATCCAGCGTGGACGCATTGATGTGGCAGTCTTCCATGCTGGAGGCGCGGAGCGTCACGTCGCGTGCGGTCGACGCGTTGAACTTGTTGTCGGCGAACTCGGAATCGACGAGCTTGATTCCGCCGACCTGGGAGAGATTGACGGCATTGTCGCTGCAGGAAGAGTTTTCGACGACGGGCGGCTCGACCTTGCTCATCACCGACTTGAAGCCGCCGGCGAACTCGCCCTGCTTGTGGCCTGCGAAGATCTTTACATCGGCGATCGCGCCCGAGGCGGCGCGGACGGCGCTGCCAACCATGTCGCCGATCGAGTTGAATGTCGCTTCGAATGACGTCGACCGCTTGGTGGAGCGCGCGTTGTTGTCAGCACGTTCGCAGGGTGGTGTTGAAGTTGGCGGATTCGAATCGGCGGTCTCGCCCACTGTAGGAGCGGCTGGCGCGCCGGCCGGTTCGATCATCGCGGCGATCAGGTCGCTCGCCTCCTGATCATTGATCTTTCCATCGCGGACCATCTGCAGGACATCCTGGATCTGGCTCTTCATGGCGGAATCCTTCTGGTTGACGAGGTCTATTGATTGCGCGCGTCGCGGATCAATTTCGCGGCCTGCGCGGCGGAGATGCGGCCGGCCCGAAGGTCGGCCATCACGTCGGCAATCCTGGAATCGGTTGAAGACGGAGCGGACTGCGAAGTAGCCGCCTCAATAACCGGCACGGAGAGAGCTTGCTTGAGTGCGGACAATCTCGCTTTGACGGTCGGGTAGCTCACGCCCAGCGCTGCCTCCATCTCGCGGATGGAGCCTTCGCAATGAACGAAGACGCGGAGGAAATGAAGTTCATCCGGCGAAAGCGCGGCGAACTCGTTGCCGGGACCAAATCGCCCTTCCACGCGCGTCTGGCAGGCCGGGCATTGCAGAACTGCCGGTTGCATCGGCGAAGAACAACACGGACAGCGAATCGCGGCCGTCATCGACATGGATGACAGGATAGCGACGATATCAGATTCGTCAATTCAAATATTAAATTATCTGATCACTTTCGGATTCTAAATCAATTTTTTTATGTTTTGGTCGTCAGTTTCACTCATAATTGAATGAAATATCGCAACTCACATCGGGGTGGAGGCTGTGATGAACGGGACAGGTTTTCGCCGCCTGTTCGAGGCGCGTGCGGTTGTCGGGCGAGAGCGCGGCCGGCATCGTGAAGGTGACGGTGAGTTTCGCCACACGCCGGGGCGGGGTCGATGTCATCTCCTTCAACACTTCGAACGTCGTTGAGCCGATGTCGAGCCCGTTGCGCTCGGCGACGATTCCCATGATCGTGAGCATGCAGCAGCCGAGAGAGGTTGCGAGCAAATCCGTCGGCGAAAACGACTCGCCTTTGCCGTGATTGTCGACCGGCGCATCCGTGAAGAGTTTGGTTCCGCTCGGGCCGTGTACCGCACTGGTTCGGAGTCCGCCTTCGTATTTTCCTGTGATCTTGACCATGGTGAAGGAATACCGAATGATGAAGCAGAATTGAAGGACCTGCTTCCCGGGCACTCGCCGCTGCGACCGCTACCATTAACCCAATCCTCCATAATCTGGGCCGAATTTTCCGGAACTTCATTTTATCCCGATGGCAGAATCTGCGCCGTCGACTGCCAACCTCCTTCCATTTTTTCCCGACAAGATGAAACGCTATTCATCTTACGTTCATCTCATAACCCGTTCACTGCGAACGGATTATCAGACCCTTGTTTTCGCGATCGTGTAACGGGATTGCTTCAATCGACGCGAGAAACAGCCGACAAGAAAATAGAGATTAGTCTCTGATTTCACTGCACTTACTGCGTTCGGCTCGCGGAGAAATAAATATTTCTTCATCCGATAAGTCTTGTCCTGTTACCCGGGTTCCCCGTATTCCATCGCCGCGACAAGTGGAGTTGTGAAAAAGAAAGACACGGCTTGGTTTGTGTGTACACCCGCCGCCGTCTCGTTACCCGCACGCGGACCGTGGAGACGGTTCCGCACGGGAAAGGACTTCAAATTCTAGGCACCAATAGAAGGTAGGCATCATGTCCTCGCCCATCGCAGCGGCATTGCACCGCGCTGTCCGATTCAGTCGTCGTCAACAGGCTCCGTCCATTCCGGGTGCTTTGGATTCGCACAACTCGCTTCCGCCCGTTCCGCTCCCCACGACCCTTCAGGTGGCGCTTGATGCCATGCCCCTGCTCGAATCGCTCGAGCCTCGCCAATTGTTGAGCGGCATCACTCAGAGCGGGTACGTCATTACTGCCGACGGCGACGCCAACTCGAGTAACCGAATCGAGGCGCAGGTCATCGGCCGCGGCTTCCGCGTCGAGGTGAATGGTGCGGAACGCTGGTTCGACAACAACTCGCAGCTGTCGCTCAAGATCAACGGCGGAAACCTCGCCGACGCGATCACCGTCGACTCTACCGTGACGCAGGCCGTCACCATCGACGCCAAGGCCGGCAACGACTCGATCCGCGCCGGGTCCGGTAACGACACGATCAACGCCGGCGACGGCTACGACAGCGTCGACGGCGGCGCGGGTAACGACACCGCCAGCAATGCCGAAGTCGCGACCAACGTCGAAAACGGCGGCGGCCCGTCGAACCCCACACCGTCTCCGAACGTCCCGACCATCACCCTGGTCAACTCCACGCTCACGGTGAGCGGCGTTTCGAACACGTCCAACATCGTCCGGGTCACCTACAACTGGTCGACCCGCCAGTTCATCGTCCAGGCGGGCGCGACCTACGGCACGTACAACAACGTCGATGTCAACTGGATCGTCGTCAACGGCGGAAATCTCGGCGATCTGCTCCAGGTCGACTCCTCCGTCTACATCCCGGCGACCGTCAACGGCGGCGCCGGCAATGATACGATCGCCGGCGGCGGCGTGGGCGATTCCCTCTCCGGCGGCGACGGCAACGACTCCATCACCGGCGGCGCCGGCGCAGACTCCCTCGACGGCGGTGCCGGAAACGATTCGCTCAACGGCAACGCAGGCAATGACTCGCTCAACGGCGGCGATGGCGACGACGTCCTCGTCGGCGGCGAAGACCGCGACACCATCGTCGGCGGAAACGGCTGGGACCTCTCCTCCACCGGCGAATCGAACATCGGCGTCGAGTTCATCACCGGCTCGACCGGCGATCCGACGCCCGTCCCCACGCCACCGACCAACGGCGCAGGCATCCCGCCCGTCGTCGGCAATGTCCCGGCGCCGGTCGCACGCATCACCTCCATCAGCGGATATTCGATCACCGCGGGCCAGTCTGTTCATGTCGACGGCCTCACCAGCACGCTCAACGCCGGACAGCCCACCACCGCACGCTACGAGTGGGATTTCGGCGACACCAGCGGTCGCTTCAACAAGCTTGTCGGCTTCAACGCCGCGCACATCTATGATCGCGCCGGCACCTACACGATCACGCTCCGCGTCATCAACGAAGGCGGCAAGACCTCGACCAGTACCGCCACCGTGAACGTCGCTGCCGAAAATCGACCGGCCATCTACGTCTCGTGGAACGGCAACGACAACAACCCGGGCACCATCGATCAGCCCATTCGCACCTTCGCCCGCGCCGCCGACCTGGTTCAGAATGCCTCGAACCTCCGCATCTACTTCAAGCGCGGCGAGAGCTTCGATGTCACCACCCGCGACATGTGGATCTACGGCGACAACATCCTCATCGGCGCCTACGGAAGCGGCGAGAACCCGCTGCTGCGATTCGTCGCCGCTCGCGACAAGCGCCGATTCATGATCGTTACTGCCGACACCGCTGCCAACGTCACGATCGAGAACCTCACGTTCGATTCGATCTACAACGCGCCGGATGGCGACCAGGCGAACATGCCGACGTCGCTGCTGCTCAACGGCGTCAACGTCGCCGTCCGCAACAACAAGTTCCTCGACGTCGGCTTCGCCCTCAACGGCCAGACCAAGATGAACGGCCTGCTCAACCTCGACAACACCGCACCCAAGATCACGGGCATCCGCGACTACTTCCAGTGGTTCGAAGGCAAGAATGCCGTCATCCTCGGCAACTCGGTCGCCAACTCGACCCGCGAACACATCGTCCGCATCTTCGGCGGCGAACGCGTCCTGGTGTACGGGAATGATCTCACCAACCTCAACCGCGAGTCGGTCGATCGCTACGACGGCGCCAAAGGCGTCGTGGCCGCCCAACGCGGCGCGTACATGTACATCGCCAACAACAAGCTCAACGGCCCGTCCGGCTTCGGCCCGCTCGGCCTCTCCAGCGGTCTGGGTGAAACCTGGGCGCGAACGCTCTACGGCGTCTTCGAAAGCAACGTCCAGAACAACGCCCAGTTCGAGGTGAAGCACGGCGCCGAGCACATCATGGTCCGCAACAACGTCTTCAAATACGACAACGCGACCGACATCCAGATCGAAGGTTACAACACGACCTATCAGCGCGGCGTGGTCGACCTCACCATCGTCAATAACACCGCCATCAACAACGGCACGACTGGCAACTTCATCCGCATGGATGTCCCGGTCGACGGTGTAAAGCTGATGAACAACCTGTACGTCGCCCCGAATCTCTACACCGGTCCGTTCGGCACGGCCGTGATCGCGGTGTTCGGCAACGATCTCTCCAGCTTCACCCGCATCGACACCAACAACTGGAGCCTGCCCACCATCTCGTCGTATGCCGAGGGCGGCATCAACTTCGTCGGGCAGAGCAATACGCCTTCGGACTTCAAGACGCCCGACGAGTGGAACGCGTATTACCAGGTCGGCACCGACTCGTTCATCGACGTCACGCTCGACGGCAACTACAAGCCGACCTCAACCGTCGGCGCGACCATCGGCACGATCGTCGGCGGCGTCTTCACCGACTTCTACGGCAACTACCGCTCCGGCACCGGCGCATGGACGGTGGGCGCGGTGATGGCCGGCTGATCACGCTACGGTCTAATCTCTACTAGCCATCGAGCCGCGGACGATTGTCCGCGGCTCGATTTGCATTCCTTAGGCCATTGCGTCACACCGACCGCACGACCACGCTCGTCTTCCATCGCTCGACGGCGGCAAGCTCGAAGTGGGCCGCGTCCGGCGTCTGGAGATTCGCCAGCGCACACGCGGTGCCGAGCGCCAGCGCTTCGTCAAATCGTTGGCGCCTCACCAGGCCGACCGCGAGGCCCGCGGCGAAGCTGTCGCCGCAGCCGATCGGGCTCACCACCGGTTCGACGCGCACCGGCTCGACGCGGAGCGCCGTTCCGTTCACGTCCATCGCGATGGTCGACTCGCCACCGCGGGTGATGATCACCCGGCCGCTCGTGGTCGATGCCAGTTGCCTGGCGCGCTCGAGCAGATCCACTTCGCTCGCGACATCGTCCGCGCCGCTCAGCCCGGCGAGCTCGTGCGAGTTGATCTTGATCAGGTCCGGCTTCGCGTCGATCGCGTCGCGGAGCGGTGCGCCGGAGGTATCGAGAATCGTCAGGACGCCCCGCTCGCGCGCCATGCGAATGCACCGCGCGTAGTAATCGCTCGCCAGGCCGCGCGCGAGCGAGCCGCTCATCACCAGCGCCGCGGCGCCACTCAAATGGTTTTCGAGTGCCATGATGAGCGATCGCCCTTCGACTTCCGTCATCGGCGGCGCATCCTCGATCAACTCGGTCGCGTGCTTCGCGGCATCGTCGACGACGGTGATGCAGACGCGTGTCGTGGCCTGCACTTCCAGGAACGCGCTCGTGATGCCATCGCGTTCCAGGAGTGCCCAGAGATGCTCGCCGAGCATTCCGCCGCGGACGCCCAGGCAGAGCAGAGCTTCTCCCAATGTACCGACAGCGCGGGCGACGTTGACGGCTTTTCCCCCGACGTAGGCGTGCACCGCGGCAGCGCGGTTCACGCCGCCGATGCTCACCCCTCTGAACCGCATGGTCCGTGCGATTGCAGGTGTCGTTCCAAGACAGACGATCATGCTTCCCTTTCGAAAACGCCCGCAATTCTAGCAGCTGCGATCGCCATCCGGGAATCCGTTGGTGATGGCGGCTTCGGCGTTTACACTGCGCCGCAGGCAAATGAACGAAGCAAGCGACCCATGAACAGCGGCGGAGATAGTGCAACCATCAACGTGATCTGCGACCGGGACGGTGTCGTCACCTTCCAGGCCGTTACACGCACGGCAAGTGACGATTGGTCCAGCGGCGACTCGATCGCGCCGCACGTCGGTAAGCCGCTCATCAAGACCTACTGGTTTGATCACCTCGATTGTGATCACCGTGAGCTGTTGCAGGTGCTCAAGAAAGCCGGCGCCGGGACGGCCGACCGAGTGCGCGTGTGGGTGCGCGTGGACGAGCACCAGCTCATCCGCGCCGAGCTTACCGCCACGCCGCTTACCGATGAATCCGGCCAGACGCGCAGCGTGCTGGTTCGCACCGAGGCATCCGCCAATGCCCGCCGCAGGCGGGATCCGGGCGAGCCGGAGACCAAGCGCCTCTCGACCCCCGCCGGCCCGGATCTACTCGAGCTGCGTCTGTCGGTGCCCATCCTGCGCGTTACGCTCGACAGCGGGACGATCCTCGGCGTCAACGGCGCGTCCTGCGACCTGCTGCAGCGCCCGCGCGAAGCGATCGTCGGCGTTGTCCTCAGCGAGTTTCTCGCAGAAGAGCATCGCCGCGCGATCGTCGAGATCCTCGGCGCCGTGGCAAGCGAGCGGGAATCCACCTGCGCGATCGAAATCAGTCTGCTCGATCCCGAAGGGCAGACGAGAAGGGTTCACTTTTCGCTCACCCGTGATCCGACGGCTTCGGAGCCGGCGGCCCTGCTCGTCATGCGCGACCTGACGAGCGAGCTGATGACCCACGACCTGGCGAAACGGGCCGATCAACTCGCAAGCGTGATGGCCCGCAACGCCGAGCGGCTGCAGCAACTCGAGGCCTTTTTCGATCGCGCGCCGATCGGGTTGGCGCTCTTAGAGAACGGCCAGATCGTGCGATCCAACGCCGCGTTCGAATTGCAGCGCGACGACCACCTCCAGCACCTCACCAGCGGAAGTCCACTCGCAGACTCGCCGGCAACCAACGGCCAGCTCATCCGCTTTCGAGCCGGCGATGCGCCCGAATCGCGGCTCGCGGTGATTGCGAACCAGCGGCAGCCGGAGTCGGCGACGTCGCGGGCCCTCGCGCGGGCCATCGACAATGACGGCCGGCTCGCCGTGCTTTCGGTAAATCCGAATGAGTCGCTCCGCGTCGTCGGCGGCGCGTTGGCGCGTTTCGACCCGCCGCCGGCGTCGCTCGATGCGCTCTTCGGCGACACCGCGCTCGCGGACGTTCGCTCGGCGCTCCAGGTGATTCGCGCCCGCGGAGACGTCGAACCGCTGGAACTTCCGCTCCAGAACGACCGCTTCGCGCGGATCAACTTCTCCGGCGATCGCGACCGCAACGTGCTCTTGCTCATCGAGGACCTGACGGATCGGAAAATCGAGACCGATCGGCTCCTGACGCAAATCCAGCGGCAGGCCGAATCGCTCGCCGAACTCGGCGCCAAGGCTCACGCGATCGATCCCGCGGAGTTCTCGCGGGCGCTCGCACTGGCATCAGATCGAGACGCCCAACTCGCAGGACTCGTTGCCGCCGTCAACGCGGGAACCTTCACGTGGGACGTCAACAGCGGGCAGGTCACGGCCGACGCACGCGCAATCGAGCTGCTCGGCGTTTCGAGCGAGAAGCTCACCGCGCCGCTCCTGCTCGCCGCCGCCACACACGACGAGCGACGGGCGTTCGAGCGCGCGTTCGCCGATGCCGCTTCGGGCGAGCGGCGCGTCGACCTGCTCGTTCACATCGGCCCGGATCGACGCCCGATGCGCATCATCGGCCACGTGCTGATGGACGAACGAGAGGCCGATCCGCAATCGCTTGTCGGGCTGGTGCTCGACCAGTCGGACTTATCAACGTCGAACGCGCGCGTGACGGAACTGGAGAAACAGCTTGCGATCCGCAGTGCGGAACTGAACGCCATTCTCGAATCGTCGCGTGAGGCGATCCGCATCGTGACCAATGGCACCGTCCGCCACAACGCCGTCGCCGCAGAACTCTTCAGCGACGACATCAACGCCTTCCTCGAGCCGACAACAGATGTTGCAGCCAGCTCCGGCCGGCTGATCGACTCACACACCGTGCCGCTCGTCGTTGAGGGAAACGTGCTCGGCGTCGTCTCGGTCTCCTCGGATCAGAGCGAAACGGCGCAACTGCGGAGGTGCGAGGCGGAAGTGGCGGCGATCTTCGCCAACACCGGCGTGCCGATCGCTGTTCTCGATGAGAACGATTGCTTCCGCGAGGTGAACTCCGCGCTTTGCGCGCTGATCGGCTACGCCCCGCTGCAGCTCATCGGCAACCGACTCGCCGACTTTGTGCATGCCGACGATCAGCCGACGCTCCAAGGCGAGTTCGACGCGATCAATTCTCGCCAGATGCAGAGCTGCACCTCTGACCTGCGCCTGCTGCGGCGCGATGGCGAGGAGAACTGGGTCCATCTCACCGTCACCCGCCCTGCCGGCAATACCCAATCGACCCTCCTGCTGGTGCAGGACATTCACGAACAACGGGTGCTCCGTGCGGCGTCGGATGAGCTTTATCAGCAGCTGGAGCAGACGCGTCAGGAACACTCGCTGCAGGCGATGACGATGCAGGATGCCGTCATTCGGCTGAGCCCGAACGGGAAAATCGTCCACGCGAACTCGGCCGCCATTGCGCGGCTCTCCCTGGATCACCGCCAGACGCTCGCGCATCTCAGCTTCATCGCGCCCGAGACCGGGAAGGCTCTCGGCGATCCGCTGCCATGGATGCGCGCCGTCAGCGATCGCGCCAACGTCGTCGAACTCCGGGTGAAACGCCCGGACGATTCGAGCTTCGTCGGCCGATTCACATTCCGAGCCGATGAGGACGGCGACATCGCCATCAGCATCGCGGACGTGTCGCGAATCCACGAGTTGCAGGAAGAGTTGCAGAAGGCCTACGCGCGGATTGTCGAATCGCACACGCTCCTGCAGAGCCGCACGCGACATCTCGAAGGCAATTTCGTCTCGGCGGTTCAGCAGCTCGGTTCGTCGATCGCGTATGCCTACGGATCGGCCAAAGCACTCAAGAACGATGCACGAATCGGCAAGCCGCTCAAGGAACTGGCGCAACGGATCGTCGATGCGTTTCGCGTGCATCGCCGGCTCGTGCAGTACTACACCGCTTCCGCCGCCAGCGGACGGAATGCGATGGCGGAAGAACTGGTGGATGTCCACGAACTCGCGCAGCAGGCGGCGAGCGCGCTGGGCGAACGATTCAACATCAACGGCCGGCTCGAACTCGCGCTCGCGGCGCAGCAGAGCCGCTGCCGGCTCGATGGCGCGATGATCCGCCACGCCTTCTGGTCGATCTTTGCCCATGCCGTCAGCCAGGCCGGCAAGACGACGGCGCGCGTCGCCTCCAGCAGCCTCGCGAGCACGCGCGGAGGCGGAAGGCTGCGCGTGAGCATCGAGTGGCCTGGAGCGCGCGACGGCACTGCAGAGCTGACCCTCGCCGATTCGCTCATCCAATCCTGTGGCGGCTCGTTCCAGATCACGCCGGGAGCCGATTCGATGACCGCCACGCTCGATTTCGATCTCGACGGCGGAACCGCCGCGCCGGACCAGCCTGCGTCGGGAAAGCGAAACATCCTGCTCATCGAAGATCATGAGTCCACGGCCCGCGTCCTGCGCCGCCAGCTCGAACGGCTCGGCTGCGTCGTCTCTCACGCGACGAGTGTCGCCGATGCCCGCACGATCCTGGACGACAACGCCGAAGTCGACCTGATCATCAGCGACCTCTCACTGCCCGATGAAGAGGCGACCCGCGCCCTGACCGAGTTGCTGCGAAAGATCGACAAGCCGGCGATCGCGCTGCGCAGCTACGGCGGCGTGGAGGCGCCGGAAGATCTGCTGGCGATGGGCTTCGTCGATCACATCGACAAGCCGGTCGATCTGAACGCCCTCTCGGCCGCGATCGCCCGTTTCGCCGGCGAGCGAGGCGCGTGATGGCCGAACCGTGGGACATCGTCGATGACAAGCCCGAACCGCCGCCGGAAGAGAGAACTGACGATGGACTCGGCGCGCTGCGCATCCGCGCGATCGTCAACGAGCGGCGGGCGGCCTACCGGCGACTGCTCTGGGCGCGGGCGGTTGCGTTTCTATTCGGCTGTGCCGCAATCATGACCGGCTTGGATGTGCTGCGCGTGTCGGGTTCCGAGCGGTTGTGGTTCGCGATCGCCTCGAGCCTTCTCGTCCTGCTCACGGTCCGCGCCTGTCTTCGTCTCCGGCGATTCGCCCTGAAATCGCCGGCAATGGATTTGTCGAGGCCCGATCCGGCGGCGTTGTCGCGCCTGTCGGATGGCAGCCAGTTTTTGCGCGGGCTCGACAATCTTACCCATCGGCAGGAGTGACAATTCTACGCGAGCCTTCAGGGATTCGACGCTCGATTTCGCTTCTGTTGAGAACTCCATTTCGCTTTTTGATTGGCCGCATTCGCCGATAAGATTCGTTTTCGTTTTCATGTCTGCCCGTGTCACATCCCGCGTTTAGCGAAGGAGAGAAATGCGTCGATCCGTCCCTGCATTGTCGTTGATTCTGTTTTCCGCCAGCGCGGCGCCCGCGACCACTTACTTCCCGGCAGACATGACGATCAGCACAGCGATCAACGACTCGGCCGACGTCGGTCATGACGCCGCCGGCGCCAACACCAGCCCGACGGTGACGCTCTCCAACAGCGGTTCGATCACCGGCGATCTGGCGCTCTACAACGCGAGCCGATTCGACGACAACGGCACGCTCGGTCACGACGTGCTGCTCTTCGGCACGAGCCGCTTCGAGTCGCGCTCGACCGCGCAGGCGATCGCGGGCCGGATGTTCATCCGCGGATCGTCCGATGCCACCATCGCCAGCACCGTCAACGGCGACGTCTCCATCGAACACGACGGCAAGCTCCTGCTCGGCCCGACCGGGTTCATCGGCGGCAATCTCAGCGTCTATGGAAACGGCAAAGCGACCATCACCAGCGGGCGCGTCCGCGGTACGGTCATCGGCAACGTCACGCAGGGCGCCCCGCCGCCGCCCATCGACGTCTTCGGCGGCGTGATCGAACAGGGCTTCGCCGAGGTCGCTGTCGCAACGAACGGCTCACCCACACGCGGCTCGATCGGGCCGCAGATCGTCTTCCACGGCAACTCGGATCTGTTCTACGAAACCGAAACGAGGAACGGCACCGACCCCGCCTATCCCGGCCGATCGATGCAACTGCATTTCGTCTCCGGCACGCTCGCGGACGGAACCGTCCTGCACTTCCTCCCGGTGAAGATCGAGAACGGCACCGGCGCGCAGATCGTGATCGTGCCAGAACCGACGACGTTCATCGCGTCGCTGGCGGCATTGGGACTCGTGCGTCGTAGAGCTCGGCGCTGAGCAGTCACTCTACTTGCTCATCCCGCCCGCGCTCGCCAGATCGACGGAGTTCGCCCCGTCGATGGCGTGCGTTTTTTGCGACTGGACAAACGCCACGACGTGGATCTTTTCGAGCTTCCACGCTGGATCGAGCGTGACTTTTGTGCTCACCGATTGCGGCTCATCCTTCGCGCCAAGCTGGCCGGCGAGGATCCATCGGCGAACGACGCCGGTGCCCACCATCTCAACGCCGGCGTTCTCGCCGGCCTTCACGTGCGTGACCAGATCGTCCTCGGTGATGGCCAGGATGACGTCCCACGTCTCGCCGCGCGCGGATTCGGGCAGCGTGCTCACCGACAGGCTCACCGCGCGATCGGCGGGCGCATCCTCGACCGGCGCAACGGCGATCGATACTTGCGCCTTCGCATCGCGGCCGGCGATGCCGATCTGCTCGGTCAGCTCCGCGCCGTTGCTGCCCACGCACTCGCGCAGCCCACCCACCACGGCCTGCGGCGTGTAGACGTTGTCGGCATGAAACGTCTTCTGATACATCACCTGCCGGTCGCTGAACGCCGGATTGGAGAACGGGTCGACCCAGCCGATGCGGTTCCAGTAGTCCACGTGCAGCGAGAGCGGAATCACGCGGACACCTTTGACCGGCGACGTCGCCGCGAACTCGGTCATCAACTTCTCGGCCGGCGGACAGCTCGAACACCCTTGCGACGTGAACAGCTCCACGATCACCGGCACAACGGCTTTCGCATCCGGCGTCTGCGCGCTCAAGGAGATCGACGAAAGGCCCATGACGAACACAGCGGCAGAAAGAATTTGCATGATGAAACTCCAAAGGGTGATCAGACCCTTGTTCGATGCTCGCCGGGCCGGGAAGGTGGCGAGAAAACGCGACGAGTTCGCGAAAGGCAAGGAATTGTCGACGCACGAGGTGCCAAAAGATTCATCCGCGATATCGCCGTGTTGGTTAAGATCAAGAGGCTTGAAGCGCTTCCGCCGCATCCTCTTCAACACGCTCACGGCGATCTCGCTGATCCTCGCGCTCGCGACGGCGGGGTTGTGGGTGCGGAGCTACTGGGTTCGCGAGTACATCTGCTATCGCCCGGCCCGTTCCGTTGTCGGGCAGACGAGTGTGTCGGTTGCGTACAAGCTCGATTGGAGTCGGGGTACGTTTATGGCGATGGAGCAGACGGTCGTGCGGCTCCTTCCTGAGGCGGGCGGAGAACCAGAAGCAAAGCTCCCACGGCTCGGGTGGCGATTTGAAAGTGATCGTGGCCACATTCCGCTCGCCGGCTGGAAGCCCAACTGGATCTCCAGTCCGCCGACAGGCGCTGCGACTGCAACATCCAATCCGACCGGACATCGCGTGCTGTACATCCACGCGATCTACCCGCTCCTTCTGTCGCTCTTGCTCCCCCTCAGTTGGCTAATCCTGCGGGTGGCGTCTCACAGACGCGTGACGACAGGCAAGTGCGTCCACTGCGGCTACGACATTCGCGCGAACCCGGCAAAATGCTCAGAGTGTGGACACGAGATCACGCCACCCACAACGGCGGTGAGCAAATGAAGCGCTACCGCCGCATCCTCTTCAACACGCTCACGGCGACGACTTGCTCGTCTGATATCAGCCGGTCGGTAACTTTCCCGATCATCGCCGCATCGCTCTGTGATGCCGCGGCGTAACTTTTTTCTGTTTTGAGTAATCAGCACATTGCGGCAGAATGACTCGACGTTGGTCACTGTTGATCGGGACCATTCCAGTTTCTTAGCTTTTTTCACAGATCGGCGAAAGCCGGATTATCTGTTTTCAATTGATCCAAATCATTATCGAGGACGTACTTCACTGCGAACATATTGGCATTCTACACACATTTGAGGATGCGATTGCTCGGCTTGAGCAGTTAGCGCAAGTGCCGTGGGACCAAGAGCCAAATCAAGCGCCATGCACAGGATGGGCTGAGTGTGGAAGAGAATACTGGTTGATGGAGTACATCGACGAAGGCACCATGCCATGGCGATTTCTATCGCGAGTGAAGGCGTTAGAGATTTCCGCGTCGGAAACTTTCTGGAACCCTTCCCTTCGTGAACAGTGGGCGACACGACGCTCAATCGCTCCTTGAAATATTGCGTCCGCTTTTGATCGGTATTCGTCGGTTACCTCGTCTCCGCGTCCCTCTCTCTCTTCCGCCCTCCGCGCCTCCGCGGTCACAGTCGTCCCCGAGCGAACTCACCCCAGCACTTCCAACCTCGCCGCTTCGAGGATGAACGTCTTTTGGCCGACGCGGGCGAAGACGATGACGGCCCGCGTGCTTTGGCCGATCTCGGAGATCTGGCTGATCGTGCCAACGCCGTAGGTGGGATGGCGGACGGTGACGCCCACGCGGTACTTTTCCATGCCGGGCTTGGAGAGCTGGACCTGCGGCAGGTCGCCATTCGCGTTGCCGCCGACGAAGCGAGAGCCGGCCGCGGATCGGCCGCCGTCGGAGACGTATCTTGGCTTGCCGCCATAGCCGGTGCTGGTTCCAGTTCCGGCGTTTCCGCCGTAGGTCGTACTGCTCGGGTTGAAGTCGTAGCCGGTGCGATCGATGACCTGCACGCTCTCGGCCGGCAGTTCGCCGAGGAACGGGCTGGTGATCGTCCGCTCGCTGATGCCGCGCATCGTTCGCCGCGCGGCCTTGGTGAGGAGCAGCCGCTCCTGCGCACGGGTGATGCCGACGAACGCGAGTCGACGTTCTTCTTCCAGCTCGTTAATCGAGCCGCGTGCCCGGGCGTGCGGAAGAATCCCTTCTTCGAGCCCGACCATGGCGACGACGGGAAACTCCAGGCCCTTGGCGGCGTGGAGCGTCATCATCGTCACCGCCCCGCCGGTGCCCTGCATGTGATCGGCGTCGGCCACGAGCGCGATGCCTGAGAGATATTCGCTCAGCGTGCCTTCGGGATTGCCGGCATCGAACTCGGCCGCGCTGGTGATCAGTTCGTTGATATTCGCGAGCTGATCCTCGGCGTCCGGGTCGAGCTTGCGGTACATCGCTTCCAAGCCACTCTCGCGGACGATCTTTTCCATCAACGGGCGCACGCCGCCTTCGAGCGGCGCGCCGGTGAACATGCCGTCGGTGAACGCGGCTTCGGTGCTCACCTGCTTCTGCGAGAGCGTCATCCACGCGCCCATCTGCTTGACGAAGTTCTGCACGGCCTTGGCGGCGCGGTCCTTGATATCCGGGTTCTCGTTCAGGCGGTTCATCGCATCCCACACGCCGCAGCCGTTGGCGATGCCGAAGGCTTGCAGCTGGTTGTAAGTGGTATCGCTGATGCCGCGTGGCGGCGTGTTGGTGATACGTTCGAGGCTGACCTCATCGAGCGGATTGGCGACGACGCGGAGATAGCCGAGCGTGTCCTTGATCTCCTTGCGGTTGTAGAACTCGGTGCCCCGGGCGATCTGGTACGGGATGGCATGTTTGCGCAGCGCATCTTCGACGACGCGCGAGAGCGCGTTCATGCGGTAGAAGATCGCCATCTTCCCCCAGTCGTAGCGGTTGCTGCCATCCTCGTTCTTCTGCTCGTGCATCTCCTTCAGGAACTCGGCCACCTGGTTGGCTTCATCGTGCTCGTCCTGGCAGTTGAGGATCTTCGCGGGTTCGCCCTGGGGGTTTTCGGTCCAGAGCGCCTTCTCCTTGCGTTGAAGGTTGCGCGAGATGAGTTTGCCGGCGATGTTGAGAATCGTTTTCGTCGATCGGTAGTTCTGCTCCAGCTTGATGACGGTGACGTCGCCGGCGTAGTCGTTTTCGAAGTCGAGGATGTTCTTCAGGTCGGCGCCGCGCCAGGCGTAGATCGATTGATCCGGATCGCCCACGACGCAGATGTTGCGATGCTTGGCCGCCAGCGCGTGGGTGAGCAGGTATTGGGCGCGGTTCGTGTCCTGGTATTCATCCACGAGGATGTACTGGAACCGCCCCTGCAGCTCGGCAAGTACGTCGGGGTGATCCCGCAACGCGAAGACGGCCTTGATGAGCAGATCGTCAAAGTCGAGGGCCGAGGCTTTGTCGAGCATCTCCTGATACTTCAGGTAAACGCGGGCGACCTGCTTGTCGAAAAAGTCGGTAGCCTGCTTCGAATACTGATCCGCCGTAATGAGCTGATTCTTGGCGTTGCTGATCTTCGAATGGACCGCGCTCGGCTGGAAGTTGGTGGTGCTGATGTCGAGCGTCTTGAGCGCATCCTTGATCACCTTCGACTGATCCGATGAGTCATAGATGACGAAGTTGGGCGCGAGGCCGACCCGCTCGGCATAGTGTTTCAAAATCCGCAGGCAGACGGAGTGGAAGGTGCAGACCATCGGCGACGGCTGTTCGAGCCGGCCGAAGTCGTAGATGCGCCGGCCGACGACGTGGGCGACGCGTTCCTTCATCTCGCCGGCAGCTTTGTTGGTGAAGGTGATCGCGAGGATCGAGTGAGGCGAGACGCCCTCACGCACCAGATGGGCGACGCGTCGGGTCAGCACGCGCGTCTTGCCTGAGCCCGCGGCCGCGATGATGAGCAGCGGGCCGTCCTTGTGCATCACCGCCTGGCGCTGCGGCGGGGTCAATCCTTCGAGCAGTTCTTCTGACGAGAGCATTTGGGGGATCGTAACCGATCGCGGGCCGGAGGTCGTGGGTTGTGAGTGTTGAGTTGTTGGTCATCCGTTGTATCGGGAACCTGCACCGCGACTCACGACCGACGCCTCACAATCTACAAAAAAGAAACACGGGCCGAGGGAAGTTCGACCCGTGCTCCTGCTTGGGAGAGAGTACAAAAGTGAGGCGACCATTAGGTCGCATTCTTCCAGCCTTGGCGCTCGGTCAGAAACTCCGCGAGCGCGGCGGCGACGTTTCGCTCGGCGTCGTCGCCGGTATGCAACAGCGTGTAGTTCTCACTGCGCGATGCACTGGCCAATTCATCGAGCGCCGGCACAAACTTCGATCCGGACAGCCACTCATGATACTGGCCACGGAACGTGTCATAGCGTTCCGGACGGCCGTCGAGGAACTGCGCAAGCTTCTTGGGCGGCGCCACGTTGGAGAGGACATGATGCACGCTGCACCATTCGATCAGATCCTTCGTCAGCCCAACCGGCTCGACGAACAACCGCACACCATCGTCGGCCTCTACCTTATCGAACAAGCTCTTCACCTTGATCACGGCGTGCCTCCTTTCCACAAAGGACTCGGGTCAGGGCAAAGCTTTCCAGTCACACCCGGTCTCATCATTCGATCAATCGGACGATCGAGACCTTCACTCACACACATAGTAGGACGTTCGAATCCTAGTGAAGTTGGTCACACACTCGTGATTCTCGCGTTACCATCTTTCATAACCATCAGTACGCGGCCCGTATTCGTTCGGATTCGCTGTAGTATTCGCGATGACCAGCAGCCGCGGATAGCGGGGATATAATCGACTCCGCTTAGTGGAATCGCCCAGCGCTGGTTCGGCTGATTCCCGGCGTAAATCTTCTTGCCAACTTCGGCTGGGAAGTTAGGCTATTGCACGTCTCGGTAGCGGGTCGACGAGTGAGCCTTGGATCGATGCGAGTGCAGCCTTCTGTGGAACATCCCTCCCGCCTTGGTTGAAGCCAACCTCTTTCTCTCTAGGCCAGGAAAGAACCGTCCGGTGCAATTGGCCTGTATCTTCGCGCAGCGCGCGGAGGACTCTGCTAAGGCGCAGAGGTCTAGTTATTGGAGACCCTCACATGGGTAAGCGTTTGTACGTGGGCAATCTGCCCTATTCGGTAACGTCGGATGAACTGCAGGAAATGTTCGGCCAGCACGGCAACGTGACGTCTGCTCAGGTCGTGAGCGATCGTGAAACCGGTCGCAGCAAGGGCTTCGGATTCGTCGAAATGTCGACGGATGAAGAAGCGACCGCCGCGATCGAAAGCCTCAACGGCAAGGACATGGGCGGCCGATCGCTCACCGTCAATGAAGCCCGCCCGAAAGAAGAGCGCGGCGGTGGCGGTGGGTACGGCGGCGGCGGCGGCAGTCGCGGCGGCTACAGTGGCGGCGGCGGTGGCCGCAGCAGTGGCGGCGGCGGCTACGGTGGCGGTGGTGGGGGCGGCGGTGGCGGCGGCGGCGGTGGCACCCAACGCGGCTTCGGCGGCGGTGGCCGCGGCGACCGCGGCGAACGTGGCGGACGCGACCGCTACTGATCCTTCCCCGCGCCAGTTCTACACAATCAAGGGGGCCGCTCGTTTCATCGAGCGGCCCCTGTTCTATTCTGCCCGGCCAATCTCCTCGAACGCTCCTCGCGTGGCGAGGAACCCCGCAGATCGTACTTCTCATCGTCATCGATGACGGCCCGGTGACCGGCGAAGACCCGGTGAGCGGTGGTCGTCGCGCTAGATCAGTTCGGTCACGTTGGAGGTGGGCAGCGTCGTCGCGCTGCTGCTGGTGGCGGATGTGGATCGCGCGCCCCACCAGGGATTCTCCATCGCCTGGGTCACCCATTGCACGGCTTCGTCCGTCGAGTCGGTCATACGGAAGATGTCGGTGTCGCCGGCGCTGATGTATTGGCTTTCCTGCATCGTGCCTTTTAGCCAGTCGAAAAGGCCACGCCAGTATTCGGTGCCGAAGAGGACGACCGGCGTCGGCTCGATCTTGTGCGTCTGGATCAGCGTGAGGATTTCGAAGAGTTCGTCCATCGTGCCGAACCCGCCCGGGAAACAGACCAGCGCGCTTGCGTACTTCACGAACATCACCTTGCGAGCGTAAAAATAGCGGAAGTCGAGCGGGATGGTCTGGTACGGGTTCGGCTTCTGCTCGTGCGGGAGTTGGATGTTCAGCCCGATTGAAACGCCGCCGGCTTCGTAAGCGCCCTTGTTGGCGGCTTCCATGATGCCGGGCCCGCCGCCGGTGATGACGGCAAGCTTGCGGCGAGCGAACTCGCGCGCGACCGCTTCAGCGGCGAGATAGTAAGGATGGGTCGTGGAAGTCCGCGCGCTGCCGAAGATCGATACCGCCGGACCGATCGCCGACATGGTTTCAAACCCTTCGACAAATTCGGCCATGATTCGGAAAATTCGCCAACTCTCCGAACCGTCTGGAACGCGTTTCAACATGAGTCGTTTCCCTTCGCCGCCCCTCAGCGGCCTGATCCTGCCGGAATGACCGTCACGCCCGGAGTATAGGACCTGCAAATTTGCCCAAAAGCGGGCTTCAGTGCCGCGATTCTCGACTTTTGCCCCGGCGAAACAACTAAGATACCGGCCCAAGGAGTCACAAGATGATTGAATCGCTCGAAACTCGCAAGTTGCTCTCCCTCTCGTATGGCGCCGACCACATCATCCGGATTAAGATCACTGGCGATCACCGCGACGTGATCAGCGCTACCAATATCGACTCCCAGCGATTCACCCTGACTGTCAACGGCGCCGTCACGCGCGCCTTCCGCTGGAAAGAGGTCGTCAACCTCTACATCACCACTTACGACGGGGCCGACCTGATCGACCTTCGCGGCCTGAAGGTCTACACGAACATCGATGGCGGCAAAGGCGGCGACACGATCTATGGCGGCAAGCGCGCCGACAAGATCTTCGGCAGCGGCGGAGGCGACACCCTCTACGGCAACGAAGACAACGACATCCTCGAGGGCGGTCTCCGCGATGACTCGCTCCTGGGCGGCATTGGCGATGACACGCTCATCCCGTTCTCTGATCCGCTTGGCGATGACAGCCTCTTCGGCGGCGACGGCGTCGACACCGTCGACTACTCCACCGAAACCAAAAACCTCGACCTCCAGATCAAGGCCGACGGCAACGAGCCGGAAGATATCGTCACCGACGATATCTTCGGCGATGTCGAGATCGTCAAGTGCGGCTCGGGAAACGACAGCGTCACCAGCTTCCTGACTGGGCCCATCACCATCCTCGGCGGCGCCGGCAATGACACGCTTACCGGCGGCGACGGCAACGACCTCATCGATGCCGGCACCGGCGCCGACGAACTCCACGGCGGCGCGGGCAACGATCGCTTTATCCTCGGCGCGAGCGACGGAATCCTCGACAAAGTCGACGGCGGCAACGGAACCGACTCGATCATTGATTCAGAAACCGACTCGGCCGACCTCATCACAAACGTCCCCTGAGTAAAGAGTCAATGGGCATCAGGCAATGAACTCTCGCCATTGCCTGGTGTCCTTTGCGCTTCCGATTGCCTCCCCCTCAATTCATCCGGCATCGCTCTCGCCTGTCCGTCGGGCCCGACGCAGGCAATGGTTGTCGTAGCTTCCGCGAGCAGAACGTGCGCCTTGCGGAGTTCGTAGGTGTGGTCCAGGCGGACCGGTCCTTCACGCACCAGATCGACCCTCAGCGTCAGTTCATCATCGAACCGCGCGGGGGCGCGGTATTTCACTTCGACTTTCGTCACCACAAAAAAAACGCCCGCCGACTCCAGGTCGGCGTAGCTGTGGCCCCGCGAACGAAGCAATTCGATCCGGCCCATCTCGAAATATTGGAGGTAAACCGAGTGATGAAGATACCCCATCGGATCGGCCTCGGGGTAGCGGACGCGGATCGGCAAAGTGATGAATGCGATCGGCGGCTTGGGCGCCTGGTCACGGGACATGGTCCACCAGTATTCTCATTGCTGCCGCGCGATCCAGCCTGGGCACAGCGCCGCCGCATTACTTCTTTCGGACCAGATACTTAGCAAAATCCAAGAGTCCGGCGAACTTGTGGGACGGGTCGACATAGTGCTCGATCACATAGAACGCGAAGTAGTAACTTCGGGAAAAGCACCAGATGGATATCGCCAGCAAGGCGCTGAGCTTCAATTCCGGATGCTCGAAGAGGATCAGCCCGGCTGCGAGCAGGCCGCAAATGAGAAAAAGGCAGCCTTTGAGATAAATGAGCCGTGGGTTCTTCAGATCGCCCATGGTGGGAAGTCTACCGCGAAATCGGCGGGATGAAGGAACGGCGATTCTTGTAGACGCTGCCGGGCTTGGTTATGATGCCGGGCCCGATTCCGCCCGGAATAGCCTTCCGGGCGGATTGTGTCTTTGGACGAATCCGCTGTGCGACGGCGCGCTGTCGGTTCGGTTCGAGGCCCGATCGGCAAGTTCGACGGCCCAAAGCTGTCGATAAGGTGAAACTAAGCGAAAGGTTCTGGCTTCCATGATTAAGGTCAAGCTGCGTGGTAACGAGACGGCAGAGCAGTTGCTCAAGCGATTCAAGAAGCTGTGTGAAAA
The DNA here is from genome assembly GCA_031411495.1 of Phycisphaerae bacterium. Classification (GTDB taxonomy): domain Bacteria; phylum Planctomycetota; class Phycisphaerae; order Tepidisphaerales; family Tepidisphaeraceae; genus JANOBD01. Next base: position 62,897 of record JANOBD010000165.1, read on the forward strand.
AGAAGGCCTCACCAAGGACATGAAGCGGGTGGCCTACTACGAGAAGCCCAGCGAAAAGCGTCGCCGCCGGGGTCGCAAGCCCCTGCCGATCAAGTGATCGATCTTCGCGCGGGAACGGATCGGCGCATCGTGTCGCCGATCATTTTTCGCGTCGCGGCCTCGGCGATGCCGGGTCCGCTCGGGGATGGGTCACTCTTGGAGTTTTGGCGGTCTCGCTTCGTGCCCCGCAGCGACACTGACCGCAGCCTGCGGTCGGCGAAGCTGACCGCGAACAGGATCGCTCATGACAGCCACCTTCACACTCCCGCCCAAACTCGCTCCCGGTGAAATCAAAGATACCGCCGTCTACACACGCGGCTTATCCAAGGTCTACAAGGACTTCTGGGGCCGGCCCAAAGTCCGCGCCCTCGAGAACCTGGACCTGACGATCAACCGCGGCGAAGTCTTCGGCCTGCTCGGCCCCAACGGCTCGGGCAAATCGACCACCATCAAGCTTCTGCTCGGACTGATTTTCGCCTCCAGCGGCGAAGCCTACGTCCTCGGCGAAAAAGCCGGCTCGACCACCATCAACGAGCGCATCGGCTTCCTCCCGGAAGAATCGTACCTCTACCGCTTCCTCAACGGCGAAGAGACGCTGCAGTTCTACGGCAAGCTCTTCAAGATCGACCGTGCCACGCTCAAGCGCCGCGTGCCGGAACTGCTCGACACCGTCGGCCTCGACGAGAAGGCGCGCAAGCGCAAGCTCCGCGAGTACTCCAAGGGCATGGCCCGCCGCATTGGGCTCGCGCAGGCCCTGATCAACAACCCGGATCTCATCCTCCTCGACGAACCGACGACCGGCCTGGACCCGATCGGCACGCGCGAGATGAAGGACCTGATCCTCTCGCTCAAGGCGCAGGGCAAAACCGTCATCCTCTGCTCTCACCTGCTGGCGGATGTGCAGGATGTGTGCGACCGCATCACGATCCTCTACAAGGGAAAGATGCAGACGCTCGGCGACGTGAAGGACCTCTGCCAGGTCCGCGACATCACGCAAGTCGAAGCGACCGGTCTGGACCAGCAGCAGATTCTCGAACTGCGTGCGTTCCTCGAGCGTCTAGGCAAGGCCGATTCGCGGATCACGCACCCCACCACCACGCTCGAAGATCTCTTCATCCGCATCGTCAACGAGCAGACGCCAAAGGATAAGAGCTACATCAGCAGCCACTGATCCGACCGCGAAGGGAAACGCGATGCGTTCGAACGCACACACGAGCATTCCGATGATCGGCGATATCTTCATCACCGACTGGATTCGAAACCATCCGGCCGAGTTCGGCCTGGTCGTCGCGGGCGCGATCGTCGTGCTCGGCCTGTTCGTCTACGGCTTTCGGGATCTGCTGCGCCTTACGCCCAAGCGCATCTGGGCGGTCAGTGGGGTCGTCTTCCGCGAATCGATTCGCCGGAAGGTGCTTTGGCTGACGCCGCTGGCGATGCTCGGCATCATCGTCCTCACCGGACTTCAGGAGCCCGACGACGCCTCCGACGCCATCCGCCAGACCCTTCAATTCTGTCTTTTCGCGAGCGGCCTGCTCGTGGTCATCGCCGGCGTGATGCTTTCGTGCACGAACCTGCCACGCGATATCGACAGCAAGGTCATCTTCACGATCGTCACCAAGCCGATTACCCGGCTCGAACTGGTTGCCGGAAAGATCCTCGGCTTTTCGCGCGTGACTGGCTCGATCCTGATCCTGATGGGTCTGTTTACCTGGAGCTACCTTCACTACCGGGCGTGGAGGCTCGAGAAGGTCATCAGCGAACAGATCTCGCACACCATGGAGAACGAGTTCGCCCGCGGCCGGCTCGAACATCAACAGCGGCTCGGCCTCCTCGACACCCGCGCGCTGCGGTCGACGAGTCAATTCGAGATGCTGGCGCGCGAGAGGGCGCCGAACTCGCAGACGCGCTGGATCTCGACCCAGCAGAGCTTCCTGGTTCCGTTCTCCGTGGATCCGGCTGACCTGGTTCCGCAAGGCTTCCATGATCCGTCCAAGGGCGAGGCAGCCCCGAATCCCGGCGAGGCCGGCCTGCGTGTGCGGATCAGCCTCTCGGCCGAACAGATCGGCAAGGTGGAGCGCGCCGCCCCCGTCGTCCGCGCACCCATGCTTCCGGCCGCGACGGAGAACCGAAATCCCTACGGCGAGGCCGAGTTCCGCGTGAGCTTTGTCAGCCTCAACGGCGACGTCGATCTGATTCCTTCAGCGAACATCAACGGCGGCAATCCGACGGAAGTCACGCCGGGACAGTATGGCAAGACGATTTACGTCAACATCGATCCCAAGGTCGCCCCCGCACTCGCGCAGACGCGGAACTGGGGCGTGGTGATTTCGCCGGTGAACGAAAACTATCTGATCGGAATGGCTCCAGGCGATGTCAGTGTGATCGTCCCGGGCGCCAAGCCCGAGCTTAACCGCGAGCTCAAGCCCCCGGTGGATCGCGAAACAGAACTGCCCGCGCTGATGGCCCGCGGCAACAACGGCCGGAGCGGCCGCATGCTCGAAGGCCCCGCCGACAGCTACCACTCGCTCGCGATCGCCCATTTCAAAGGCGACGCGCCGCACCCCTCTGATAACGGCATGGTCACACTGGAAATGACCATGAGCATCGACCGGCTGGACGATGATGCGAGCGTCGATGCGACACACATCGAAGTACAGGTCCATAACCTCACGACCGGAAAAACGTCGGATAAATACCCGGTCACCCCCGAAAACGCCCGCGTCGCGTATGCAGATGTCCCCGCCGAGCTGTTTGAAGGCGGCCAGTATGACGTGAAGGTTCGCGTCACGACGCGCGGACACGCGGTCACGCTGAACCCTGCATCCATCGCCGTTGTTCAGGAGCGCTCGTCGTTCGTGATCAACCTGGTCAAATCGCTGCTCTCGCAGTGGATGCTTTCGATCCTGGTGGTAACGATCGGGTTCTTCTGCAGCACGATCGTGAGCTGGCCGATCGCGATCGTGCTCTGCGTCGTCCTGCTCATGGGGCGCTGGGCGGTCGACCAGGTAAGCGATTCGCTGCAGCCGGGTATCGGCGCGCTGCTGGCGACCGACATGGGCGCCAAGGACGCGACGCAGGCGCGCGTCATCAGCGCGGTCGGAGACGGACTGGCGCGGATGCTCAACCTGCTCTCCCAGTTCCTGCCGAGCATCGACGTGTTCTCGACCGGCGGCATGCTCGAGCGCGGCCTGGCGATGCCCCTGCACATGCTCGCATCGGCCGGTTGGATCCTGCTGGTCTTCGGGCTGCCGTTCTTCACGCTGGCCTACATTCGACTTCGAAACAAGGAGGTCGCGCCGTGAGGCAGAACCGTATCCCACTGGTAGCGGCAATGGCGGCTTCGCTCGTGCTGGCGAGTGTTTGGCGCGGCTCGGCCCCGGCTCGCGCCGCGCGCGCCGAGGCGGTTGCCTCGCAGAACTTCGGCCAACTCACGAGCTACTCGCTGGGCCTGCTGCTGGGCGGCTTGCGTGGTCCGCTGGTGATGATGCTCTGGAGCACCAGCGAAACGCAGAAATCCGAACGCAACCTCGAAGACATCAACACCAAGATCGAGCTCATTGGCCAGCTTCAGCCGGAGTTCGACTCGGTCATCATTTTCCAGATCTGGAACAAGGCGTACAACCTGTCGGTGCAGATGTCGAACCTCTCGAGTAAGTACTCGATGATTCTCGACGCCATCGATTTCGCCAACAAGCGGCGGGTGGAGCGCAGCCAGAACATCAATTTCGAATCCGCCGTCGCCAGCGTGTTCTTCGACAAGCTCGGGAACTCTTCCGAGAAGACGTATTACCGCGAACGTGTCCGGGACGAATCGATGGCTCCCAAGGGCCAGGTGAAGTTCGTGTTTCCGCCGGAGCGGCGCGACGATTTCGTAAAGGCCGCCCTCGCCGCCGGCGCGGATGCGCGGCGGTACTCCATTCGCCCGGAAGGGGGAGCCGGTGATCTGCTCACCGCGCGGCTGCGCGCCGATTATGGCGAACGGTTGAAGGCATTGTTCACCGGCGACCGCGTGACCAGTGAAATGATCGCGCCGCGGCCCAGCAACATGAACTCGGGCTCGCTGCGCACCGCGCTCGACCCGGTGCTGGACGAATCCGGCCGCATCCTGCCCGCACTCGCGCTGCGCGAACGGCCTGCGGAGGTGAAAGATCTCGATTGGCGTCCGCAGGACGGCGAGCTGGCCTACCTCGTCCGGTTCGAGCCGTTCCCCTATGGCGTTTCGCCTTACGCGTTCGCTTATGACTACTACAAGCGATCCGTTTCTCTTCAGGAAACGATGAAGCAGCGCCATGCGCAGCTTTCCGAGCGCGTGATCAGCTCGCGGCCAGCGCTGTCGCTCAAGAGCTGGTCGGAAGAAGAAATCGAGCGCGGCCGGCTGGCGGAGATTGCGCAGTATTCGCTTTCTCCGACGCCTGAGGCGAAGTCCCCCCTGCCGTATGAATTGCCCGCGGCAGGCTTACCGCTGACGCGCGTGGTGGATACGCCACTGATTCGGGAGGCGATCTACTGCTACACCAGCGCTTCAAAGGTCGCCGAGAGCGCGATCGTCGAGTACCGCGACCACGTGGCGCGCTATCGTGAAGACGCGGCCAACTACGCGAGCCATATGTCTCACAGCCAGGCGATGGCCGCGCTCGCCGGCGCCGACGCAACCTTCCTGCGTGCCGGACTCGCGCAGGGAAACGAGCGAATCGAGCTGGCGCGGAGCGCGATCAAGCAGTACGAACGCGCGCTGGACCTGATCGCACTCAATTCGCTTGCATTCTTCGTTCCCGGCGAAGTGCTCGACCAGGTGATGCCCAAAGGCTACGGCAAGATCGATGCGATGAACGCGTTCGATAACCCCGGCGCACTTCCGGCGGAAATCATCCAGCCGGCCATCCTCGGCGTATACAAGATCATCGACGCAAACCCCGGAATGCAGTCGGACGAGATTGCCGAATATCGCGCGTATGCCGTCCGTGCCGCGACCCGCATCGACACGCTCAAGAAACTTCCCGGCCTGTGACGCGCAAGCAACCGTGATTTCTGCGTGATTCGACGATGGGGGCGGCTATAATCAGCTTCCGCCGCGGATGTCCCCGGCTTCAGGCGAACAGGAGCAACGCAATCAAGACCGCCGCCAAGAAAAGCAAGACCGACCTTTCCGAAACGACCAAGAACACGGTCATCGAAATCGCCCGCCTGATGGCCGACACCAAATGCACGAACGTGCGTGTCCTGGACCTGCGCGGCGTCTCGCCGATGTGCGACTACTTCATCCTCGGTACCGGCACCAGCGGCCGGCAAATGAAGAGTGTCGCCGACGAAGTCGCCGAGTTCGCCTCCGAACATGGCCTGCGCAGCTTCGGCCAGAGCACCAGCGGCGAGAACTGGATCGCGATCGATCTGGTCGACGCGATCATCCACCTCTTCAGCCACGACGCGCGGATGTTCTACGATCTGGACAACCTCTGGGGCGATGCCGACGACGTGGATTGGAAGCGTTGAATCGTTCGAGGGCTCGAGGTCAGGAACAGGCAGTTTCAGGAACACGCATTGGATCGAGCCGCAGGATTCGCGGGCGGCCGGCCTGAATCGACCGACGAGCTGCGGTTTGATTACAGATTCATTTCCGACCAAGCCGATAACAGGGACTGACGATGAAGTTGAACTTCTGGCAAATTCTCGGCATCGCGCTTCTGGTGATTGGCGCGATCTTTGTAATCCGCAAGCAGATGGGTTCGTCGTCGACGACTTCGGTTGTCTCTCCCGCCTCGCGATCCGTCGCTCCGTGACGTACCAGGCTTTCGCCTCCCAACCAGAGAGTCGAACGCGATGTCACTTCCGCCCGACAACGCAGCCGAGTTCGAACAGGCAAGCGCGGATGATTCTCTTTCCCGGTCTCGCTTGAAGCTGGACTTGATCACCTCGTACGCGCTTTCTGCCGCGCGCGTCGGATCAAACCTTGCGATCTTCGCGATCCTGTATCGATACACGAACGAGCGCTACGCGGCGACATACGCCGTGATCCGTTCGATGTTGATGCTCTTGACGTATGTGTTCGGCGGGTTCAATCCGGCACTGCAGAGACTCTTGGCGGCGCCATTCGCAGCCGCCGCGAAAACCGAACCACTTTCTGCGCCCGTGGGAGTGCTTCCGTATGCATCCCAGCGAGAGTGGAAACGAATTGTTCGCGACGAAGCAGACGTGATCTACGCGCACGCCAATCTCATTGCGTCTTCGTTGGTTCTGCTGCTGATCATCCCTGTAACGCTCTACGGCGAATTGGTTAACCAGATTCACGATTTCTCGATAACACGTTCGAGCGATGCTCGGCCATTTGCACTTGCCTTCGGGATCGCACTGCTGTTTCGACTCTGGTCAGAACCATCCTCTGCAATACTCCAATTGCGCAATCGTCTGGGATTGGACAACCTTGTTCAGATCGCTGGAGAGGTCATTTGGATTGTTCTGTGCCTGCTCGCTGCGGTGAATTACCCCGTCCACCGAAGTTACGGAGGGCTGTTTGCCGGTATTGCCAGCCTTTATCTCCTCGTATCGGTCGCGGTGCTTTGCGTCAGGAGATTCCTCGCGGCACAAACCCTCGGCTTCTGCTTTGAGCCGTTCCTTGATCTCCGCTGGAGCACGCTCAAAACGCTGGTGGCAGGATCGACCGTCATCTCCCTCGGCCAGTTCGCCGACTTTCTCTACGCGCCCGCGAACATCCTGCTCATCAACACCTTCGTTCACCCATCGGCCGTTGCGCGGTATGCGCCGGCGCTGCAGATCGATGCCGGATTGCTTCTTCTCGTGGGAGCGGTGTCGTCGGTCATGTTGCCGCGCGCGATGGCGGCGTGGGCGCGCGGCGATCGTGAATTACTTCGCAGCGTTTATCTCCGGAGCACGCTTGCGTGCCTGCTCGTTCTCATCGGTGCCGCGGTCTTTGTCGGCGCGTTGATCGAACGGATCCTCAATCTGTGGCTTGGCACCGTCCCGCCGGATGCGCCGATGATCACGCGACTCGTCCTCATCCACACCGTCGTCGGCGGCACCGCCGGCGTCGGACGCGCCGTCCTGCTCGGCATGGGGCGATTCAAAGCCTACACGATCTCTGCCCTGCTCGGCGGCATCGCCAACGTCGCGCTCGCCCTGCTGTTCGTTCTCGTTTTCCACTGGGGCCTGCGCGGAATCGTCCTGGCGACGATCATCTCGGTCATCGTCCGCTGCGCGCTCTGGATGCCCTTGTACATCCTGCGGGCGCTGCGCGGGTCGACGACCTCCAACCCGGTTAGCCGTGCGACGACGATCGATACGATTCCCTCCTAAATCTCGACGCTTGTGCGTCGGAGAGATTGCGATCTGAAGAAGCCGCATCTAATATTATATAATATCATAAGGGAGCTCATGCATCGCTTAATTGTCACCATGTTCGCCGCTTCGATGCTCGCACTTCCCGCGTGTGCCCAGACCAAGCCCGGCAATGAACCCGGCGCCGATCAGTCGAAGGAACGATCCGACCGTCCACAGATCACCCGGTTCACGCATCCGGCCGTCGAAACGCGCGGCGTGTGGCTCGCTTCGCGCGACATCCTCGTCCCGCGACGCGCGCTTCTCGCGAAGCTCGACCAACTCCAGCGGGCCGGCTTCAACCGCGTGATGATCGGCACGCAGTTCCGCGGCGGCGTTCTCTATCCGAACTCCGACCTGCTTCCTCAGATCCCGGACGCCAGCGGCGAAGATCTCCTCAAGCTTCTCGTCGACGAATGCCACGCCCGCGGAATGAAGGCCGATGCATGGATGGAGTACGGCTTCTACGCACACTTCACCCCGAACCAGGCCGACAAGTCCATGGGCAAGTGGCTCGATGCCGATCCGACGCTCCTCAGCGTGGACCGCAATGGCGTCGGCGCCATCGCGCGCTCTTTCGGCACCTTCTATTCTCTGGACCCCTCGCTTCCCGATGCGCGGGCGCTGCTCGTGAAGCTCAATGTCGAAGTGGCGACGCGCTACGACATCGATGCGATCAATCTCGATCGCATCCGCTTCGCAGATTGGGATCACCTCTCGCTCCGCGGCCGCGCGCGCTTTGAAGCCGAGACGGGCCTCAAATGGGCCGCGTACGAACCCGGATCGAAGGAGGGGCAGGTCCTTTCCGAATGGAAACGGCAGCAGACGCTCGCCGCGGTACGTGAGATCACCGTTGCGGTCCGAAAGGCGAAGCCGGGCGTGCGGATCACGTCATACGTCGTTCCGCCGCAGGAGAAGGACAACAAGAGCCAGAGCTGGGACCTGTGGATGAAGGAAGAGTTGCTTGATGGGATCGCCGTGAGCATGTACGGCCAGGACATCGAGAAACCCGCCGCTGACGCGATCAAACTCCTCGGGGGCAAGACCGACAAGCTCCTCGCCGCCATCAGCAGCGAGCAGCCGGCGCCAGACCTGCTCACAAATATCGAACGGTCACGGCAATTGGGCTTGATGGGCCAGGTCAGCTGGTATGCCGGGACGATCGATGATGCCGATGCGGATGCGCTTTCCACCGGCCCGTATTCGAAATCCGCCAGCGACCCGCTCGCGGCACGCAAGGAATGAACCGCGCCTGACACCTGCAGAGCCCGGTGGTCGAACCATGATCACGAGCGCGGCGACCATGTTCTGGCAGTAGAAGTGAGGGCCCTTTCGATGTAGCAATCGCTCACACCGACGCACAGTTCGACCTGCAGATCGAGCAAGGTTTGACAAACCATCCCCTGCAACGCGCTCGATGAGAGGTTCGGGGGCGATCGCGGCATCAACGTCCTTTTTCATCCGGTGATGTCGTTGCACGGGGCGCGAGTCTCATCGTCTCCGATCGGGGAACAGGCATACCCCGAGACGCGGAATCCGGCATGTTCGAAACGTTTGTACGACCCTGCGGCTCCGGAATGGCTTTGGCCCGTCGATCCCTTGCCCAATCGCGGACGCCCGTGGCGGTTCGCGTAATACGTTCCAACCCGGCGGATGGGCCTTCTATTTAATCTACCGGTTGATGAGTGAATTCGTTACACTTGTCAGGCAGGCAGGTTCCTGTCACTCTACTGGCACCTGCCGAGACCGTGGAAAGCGAACCGATCATCTACATCGTTGAAGATGACGAGGCCGTGCGCCGCGTCCTCGAGATGATCGTGTCGCGCGCCGGCTTCGAAACGCGGACCTTTTCGAGCGCCGAGGCGTTTCTCGATCATTATGACGGATACGACTGCGGGTGCTTCGTCTTCGACTTGCGCCTCGGGGCGACTACGGGACTCGAGTTACTCAGTACCCTTCGCGCCCGTGGCTCGAAACTTCCCGCACTGATCATCAGCGGCCAAGCCGACATTCCCGCTGCCGTGAGGAGCATCAAACTCGGCGCGTACGATTTTCTGGAAAAGCCTGTCGGCGCCGAACTGCTTTTGAGCCGGATCGAGGAAGCGATCACCCAGGCCCAGGCCGCGGACTTGGCGCGGGCGCTGCCGGCGTCTTCGGCGGACCGACTTTCCCAACTCACGCCGCGCGAACTGGAGATTCTGAAGTATCTTGTCGCCGGCAGGTCCAGTAAACAGATCGCCATGGAGATGAAGCTGTCGCTCAAGACGGTTTCCAATCACCGCGCCCACCTTCTCGCCAAATCGGGCGCGGAAAACACCGCCGAACTCGTCCGAATCGCGGTTACCGCCGGCATTGCCTGATTCGACAACGCCGCGATGTCGCGGCAAGATCCTGGACCTTCCGGCTGACTTCCCGTTTGGGCAGAAATACCCATGCATCATTGCCGGGCGAAATCCCGATTAAATCATTAGAACTCGCGCGACGCGACGAGCCGAAATAGTTAATTTTTCGTGTGACGCCGGTGAGCGAGCCATCGTGATCGGCTCAGCACCCGGTTACCCAGGAACTTCAGGTGGGCCTTATGTCGATCCAACACCTTGCGACGACGGACCGAATGAAGACCGTCGTCATTCCAAAAACACCTACTGACACTTTCGGAGACGTGAGCGACCCGCGCGAAGTGTTTCTCCTCCTGTTCCGCAGCGCGATCGACCGCTCGGTCGACATGCTCGCCTCTGCCGGCGTCGATGATGCGAGCATCTGGGACGCCTACCAGTCGGCACTCGACGTGATCGTACGATCAACGCTCGAAGTGAACACCGACGTCCGCGCCGCTTCCTGAGCGATGCCTTTTGTCTTCACGCGCCGACCTCCACGAGGAAAGCTTCGCCTGCGACTCGTTGGCTCAATCAAGAAGCAGCCGCCAGGTCTTTCGACCTGGCGGCCTGATTCGTGCTGAAATCGCCGGGCACTTTCGATCACGCGTTGCGGCGCCGGCGGCAGAAAAGTCCGATGGCTGCGGAAAGGCTGACCAGCGTCGGTTCCGGCACGAGACGCTGGGCCAGCGCCCAGTCGGCTTCGAACCCGCGGCTCAACTGGCCGTTCACAATCGCGCCGCTGTCGTAGCTCTGAGCCAGCGAGAGCAGATCGTCGAAGTTCACCGCACCATTCAGATCGAAGTCGCCATCGCTCCATTGATCGATGCCCGCGCCTTCGTAGTTCTGCGCGAGCTTCAGCAGATCATCGAAGTTCACGATGCCGCTGAAATCCGTGTCGCCGGCCTTAAGGGTGGTCCCCAGCGCGTCGCGGATGAGCTTGAAGTCGCTCGTCCCGCCGGCGAGCGTCGCGGTGATGGCGAGATTGTCGTCGAGTTCTGCGTCGACGAGGCTGATGGACTTCTGCTGCATCGCCGCATCGATCGAGCCGTCAATGGCGATTGTCGCCAGGACCTGATCGCTCAGGTTCGCGACGTTTTTGCCGACGAACTTGTCGATGATCGAGGCGTCCTTGCGATTGATCAGCCCGTCGTGGTTTGCATCGAACTTGCTGAAGGCGTTCGCACCGGCCGGATCGTTGGTGAGACTCGCGGATGCGTCCAACTTCTGTTGCGCGGTTGCGTTGGCGGCCACGAAGTCGAGTGCGGCGTTCTTTCGAAGCATTCCCTTGCGAACGCTGTCAGCGAAGACGCCGGTCAGTTGATCGGTTGAACCGCTGTCCGCGAGTGCGGCACCGTGGGCGAGGAGGTAAAGGTCCTTGCCGTCGAACTTGCCATCGCTGTTGAAGTCGCCCTTGACGATCAGGTCGCCTCGCTTGGCGCCAGCGGTACCGTCGTAGCCTGTCATCGTGGCGAGGGCACCGGTAAGGCCGGCAACCGGCTGATTGTTGACCACCCCGGCACCGGTGTTGTATGTGACGCCTTGAGCGGTACCCGCAAGCTTGTCCTGCGCGGTCGCCGCGAGTTTGACGTCTGCGAAGTCGCGATCGCCGTCATTGTCGAAATCACCGAAAAGGAAATTCGAGTTGGTGATCGCGATGCCGCCAGTCGCAGCGGTCACGTTGCCGTAGGTGCTTCCTGATCCGGTGGTGACCGCATCCGCATCTGCGACGACGAAAGCCGCCTGGGCTTGGGACCGGACCGTGTCGAAGTCGTCGGCATCGAAGGTCGGGTTCGTCACCGACTGATTCAGGCCGTCAACATCCTTTTTGACCTTCATGTACTGGGTCGGGATAAAGCCCGTCGAGATCATGGCGTTGGCGGGATTCAGGAAGCCCGCGCCTGTTGGATAGATTCCAGCGGAGTTCAGGATGTTATTCTGAAACTGCTTGACGTCATTGGTCGCGTAGTCTCCCTTGATGTTATCCGTCGAGTAGTTCGCGCCAGGGGTTCTGACCGTGACATACGTTTCATTCTGGTAGACGACATAGGTACCGTCGGTGATCGAGTCGAAACTGATTTTCACGAACTGGCCCGAAGCGGGATCGGTGAACCCTGCCGAAAGGGCGGCATTCGAGCCGTCTGCGGTGTCATTGGCATCGTCGCGGTAAGCGAGGACACGAAGTGGGCGGGACTGGTTCGCCAGCGCATTGCCGCCGCGTGCGTCAGAGATCGAGAGGTGGCCGATTCCCATGCGGCTGTTCTGAACGGTCGGGCGCAGGCCGGTGCCGCCGGCCGTCTTGCCGCTGAAGCGGATGCCGTTGCCGATCGATTGCTGCGGGTCGCTCGCGCCGACGATCACGCCGGTGTTGCCGTCGTCATTTTCGCCGACAGCAAAGCTGGGGTCGAGACCGACGTTCAACGACGCGACATTTCGGGTTCCGCTGTTGACGTCGCGAGTAACGACGTTGAAGTCGGCACCGTTGCCGAGTCGACCCGTAGCTTGAAGGAACTGGGCGTCGGTGCGGTTGAGCTTTGTGAGGCCGGTTCCGGGATTGGCGGTGAAAGTCGTCGCGGTGATCGCGGCTTTCTTGTTGACCAGGTTGTCGACGCCGGCGGTGTTCCAGGCACCTGCGCCGTAGCTTGAGCCGGTCGAAGGGTCGACCTTGTCGGTGCTCATGTTGAGCACGGTGGCATCAACGAGCTGCTGGCGGGCGCTTGCGACGCCGACGCCGCTCGTGTTACCGGCTGCGGCAAGTGAAGCGTTGCCCTTACCGTAGCCGACTTGGCCCGGGGTCTTGTTCCACGCGCCGTTTGCACCGCTGGTGCTGAACCCTTGCTTGCCGGTTACATCGCTGATTGCCATTTGAACGCGGTTTTGCCCGCCGAGGTTACTGACACCGGCGAGATTGAAGTCGGTGTAGGTGTCGTAGCCGGACGCGTTGATCGTGTAGCCGCCCGCATTCGTTCCCGGCGCGGTCAGCGTGCCGCCGACGGAACCGTTGACCCACGACGGGTTGCCGACACTTGGGTTGCGGCTTGCAGTCACGATCTGATTGCCAGCGGTGTAGCCGATCTGGTCATTCGCCAGTTCGAGAATGCCTTCGACGCTGCCCTGCTCGTGCCACTCGACGCGAAGCGCGCGATAGTTGGCGCTCGTCAGCGGATTCGGCACGGGGTAGGTGTCGTTGGTGTTGGCACCGAGTTGAACGGCTGGGAAAACCCCGGGGCTCGTAGCAACGGCCGTATAGGTGTTGCCGTTGGCGAGGTTCAGAGTGTTGCCGGGCGTGAGCGCGGTGAACTGTGCGTTCGTGGTGAAGTTTCGCATCGCGGTCGAGCCGCTAAGCGAGATGGTCACTGCCCCGGGGGTGGTGCCCGCGGTGACGAAGCCGGAGGCGAACAGAGTCGCGATCGCGGCGGCCGCGAGCGTACGACGATTGGCAAAACGAGTTGCATTCTGCATTGGATCTCTCCCTGAAAGAATTGGCCGGCCAACTTTGTCCGGCAGGACCTGGTCATGGCGCGAGAGACACGAAGAGCGTCCTCGCCTGCAGCGAACATGAAAACGCATAGATGTTGACGGCGAAACCCGAGAGCGCGGTTCCCCGCGCTCTCGAGCGTGGAGGTCTCTATTTGAGGTTGGCCAGCTGACCGGAAGTGGGCTTGTTATCCAGCATGTCGCCATTCGGATAGACCGAATAAAAGCGGTCGCCCCACTGAAACTCCGGATAAAGCGTCTGTGCCAAACGCTTGTTCTCTACATGGCCATCGACGTATAAGAAGTTGGTGGTTCGCAGGTCCTGCCCGGCGCCGTTGAGCGTGGCCCGGCCGTGAACCCGGCCAACCCACGCCAGTCGGTTGGGGACCGGGGTCGGCGTGAGGCCCGGAAGCAAATCGAAGTTCCGGCTGTAAGCGGGAGGACCGCCGGGAGCGCCAGCCTTATCCAACTCGTAATTGTCGCCGCCGTTCGGCACAAAGAAGCCGTGAACCGGACGGTGACTCTTGCTGACGATTCCGCCTCCGACGCGTCCCGGCCCGGAAACCATCGCCGGGTCCTGGCTCATTTCGGTCGCAAGAATGACTCGCGCCGAACCCTTGATCTGGCCAGCCCTGACGAGTTGGTACACACGATTGTCGTTCCCATCGAAGCCGATGGTGAACTTGTTTCGCGGCATGATGGCTTCGTTCACCGTGTAGGAACACCGTGGCGCCTGCTGGTCGATCACGCCGGTGGCATCGACGACGACGCCTTCGCCGACGTTGCCATCAAACGTGTTGGTCGGCGGGAGGCCGCCGTTGTTGAAGGATGGACACTGAAACGCGTCCCATCCGTGCATGCTCTTGTACACGTCGATCGAACCGGTTTTGGATTTCTCGCCATAGATGTACGAGGTCCAGTGGATATAGCCATATTGCGGCGCCGTCGGCTGTGGCCCGGCGGCGTTGTTCTGCCGCGCGTAGGTATAGGCAGCTGGAAACGTGCCCTTGTTCTCAGATAAGTAGATCGAGAGGCCCTGCCCGATCGTGCGAAGATTCGACAGACACTTCGTCATATTTGCCGACTCGCGCGCCTTCTGCAGCGCCGGCAACAGCACGCTGATGAGCAGCGCGATGATCCCGATCACGACCAGTAATTCGACCAGCGTAAATGCGGCTTGCTTCCGATTCGTCCCTGACACCATGTAATCCATGCTCCCTGCCGACGACTATTCGCGGCCAGGGAACTATCGCGAGCAATTGTTTACGTCTCGGTATCGCGATCTTCAGGAGAGAATAATGAATTGCTAAGGTCGCGTGTTGTGTGTGAAGAACTTGACGGGCAGAGCCCCCATGCCAATGTGGGGCTACTGGCAGCGCCTGGCTGGATTCGCATTCGCCTGCGAGCTTTTCCGTTCATTCGCGCGCGAGCGGCTTGGATCGGTCATCCTCATCGTACGCAGGATTGACGTTGCTCCCCTGCACTTCGATCCGCTCGATCGCGCTCGCCTTGCCGGTGGTTTCATCCACCGTCACCAGCGCGCCGCACAATCGCACATCCCCGCTCGCGACGTCGTACGGGTGGGGCATGTTCGTGGTCATCGCCTTGATGACCATGTCCTTGCGTCGGCCCAGCACGCTGTCGTACGGGCCGGTCATACCCAGGTCGGAGATGTACGCCGTCCCGCCGGGCAGCACTTTCGCATCGGCAGTGGGGATGTGCGTGTGTGTGCCGAACGCGAAGCTGATTCGCCCATCGAGATAATGGCCGAGCGCGACCTTTTCGCCGGTCGCCTCGGCGTGGATGTCGAGCACTTTCACCTTCACGCTCGCCGGCATCTCTCCCAGCACGCGGTCGGCCGCGGCGAACGGGTCATCGGCGCTGAGCGTCGGCATATACACCCGCCCGAGCACGCTGAACACGCCCACGCTCACCCCGCCGTTGGTCTGCACGACCGTCCACCCGCGCCCCGCCGCCAGCTTGGAGAGATTCGCCGGGCGGACGATGCGCTCGCTGCGGTGCATGGTCTCGACGATGTCGATCTTCTTGTAGAGATGATCGCCGAGCGTAACAACATCCACGCCGTAGGCGCGAACCTTGTTGAAGAGGTTGATGGTGATGCCCGACCCGCCGGCGATATTTTCGGAGTTGGCGATGACCAGGTCGACCTTGTGATCGCGGACGATGCCGGCGAGCTTCTCGCACACCACCTGCCGACCGGGCCGCCCGACGATGTCACCGATGGCGAGGATGCGAATGGGCATAAGCCGGGCATTCTAGCGATTGCGGCTATCCGGGCGAGAAACCAGATTCGATGCGCATCTCATAGGGATGGCGCAGCTTAGTGCTTACCGGTGTCGCATCCCGCATCGCCAAACAATACGGGCACGTGCAAGTCTCCCTGTGCAAAGCTTCCCGCCAACCCGGCAACTGCTCGGATGCGGGCACGAGTCGCCGTAGGCGGTGAGTTCGTAAAAGGACCAAGACGTACCGCGCGTGCGGAACCTGGCGCCGCAGTGGGTAGAGGCATGGAAATGCTGGATTTTCGTGTCATTGCCCGGGCACCCGGCGTACTGTTTCCCCGTCAGAATCAAATAGGGAGAGAAATGCGTCAGTCATTAGCCGTGGCGGTGATGTTGTGGGCGGGCGCGAGCGCCGCCGGGGCGAACCTGATCGTAAACGGTTCGTTCGAAGCGCCATCGGTTCCGGTGGGCGGATACACGAACGTTGGAGGCGGCTCTACCGCGATTAGCGGGTGGCTGGTGGTCGGCGTCGACTCCGCATTGACGAGCGGGAGCTTTCAGCAAAGCGGTATCACCTTCCAGGCTCAACAAGGCAGCCAATGGCTCGACTTGGCCGGCGTGACGTCGAACTCGTCCGCCAGCGGCGTGCGCCAGACCGTGCCTACTGCCGTGGGCAGGCAATATCAGATTTCGTTCTACGTCGGCTCAGCCACCGCGGCGCCGTTTTTTGCGCCCGCGACCGTCGACCTCACCATCGGCGGTGGGCAGCGCACCGGCTACTTCAACCCGACCGGCCCAGCCAACGCGCTTAACTGGAAACTGTTCACCGTCCCGTTCACCGCCACGGGCAACAGCACCGCAATCGAGTTCAATAACGGCAGCGCGAGTTCGAACTACCTGTCGGCGATCGATAACGTTTCCCTGACGGAGGTCGCGCTCTCGGGCGATTTTGATTTCGATGGCGATCGCGATGCGACCGACATCGATCTGCTCTTCGCGGCCACGCCCGGCGCCGTCCCACCCGCAAACGCGCTTTATGACCTCAACAGCGACGGCATCGTCAACACGACGCCCGGCGCGTCTAGCAGCGATGCCGACGTATGGGTGCACACGCTGCGGTCTACCGAGTATGGCGACGCCAACCTCGACAGCAAGGTGAACTTCGACGACCTGCTCGCCCTCGCGCAGCACTACGGCCAGCCCGGCGGATGGGCCAGTGGAAACTTCAACGGCCAGGCCGGCATCGACTTCGATGACCTGCTTGTCGTCGCCCAGCACTACGGCTTCGGGACACCGGGTATGAACCCCGACACTTTCGCAAGCGATTGGACGCTGGCGCAGAGCACCGTGCCCGAGCCGACATCCGCTGCGGTGCTAAGCCTGCTCCTTGCAGCTTCGACAACACGCCGCGGGCGATAGCCGACCTTTTTTCCTTACCCCCGCCTACACCAGCGGCGGCCTCCCCAAACTCCTGCGGATCGTGCTGATCTGCCCGGTGTGCATGCCGATGTGTGTCGGCGCGAAGGCGGCGAGTTCGCCGATTGTGGCGAACATCATCGTCGGCCGGGGCAACGCCTCGGCGAGTTTTTCCTTCGACAACTCGGTGACGACTTTCGCGAGATGGTCGTGGGTCGTCTTGAAGAGGTCGCGCAGGATCGTCACATCTCCATAGTCATCCGACCGGGGCGCGGTCTCATCCCGGGCGAATCGCTTCTCGAACCCCTCGGGCAGCGCCGGAAGATCAACCACGCCGAGCGTCTTCAGCATCCCGCGGGCGCTGAGCGTAAGGTGCCCGGCGATCCACGCGGCACAGACCGCGTCCTTGCACGGCCGGTGCGTCCAGTCGGCGCCGGCGAGGTCGCTGGTGAAAAAGAGGAACGCGCCCGAGGCGCTCTGGATCGCGCGCGACAGGGCTTGGCTTGCGGTGGTCATGGATGTCTCCTGGCTGTGATGAATGACTCCTTTTGACGCCAGGGCAGCGATCCCGGCGATTTCTCAATAGTGGGATGCAGGGTTGCGGACCAAGATTCGTGCGAACACGGAATTTTCCCTACGGGGCATCGGCTTTCAAGATGAACCGATTTCGACTACCTTAACCCGTTCGCCAGCCAATCGGATGGCGCTTCACCCTTGTGTGCGGGCGCCTCGCGTGCTGGTGGTCTGAATCTTGACCAGCTTTCTGGAGGTGCCGGCGTGGGTCCGACGACTGTTGCTCTGCTTCACTATTTCCGAGCCGATCGCGCATACCAACTGGCTCGGCAGAAGCTCGATTCCGCGACCCGCTCGGTCCGCATCCAGGAAACCAAGCTCGCCCAGCTCACCGGCGAGTTCAACGACGCCCACAAAAAGGCCGTCGAGACCGAAGCCAAAGGCAGGGAACTCGAGCTCGAATGCAAGTCGCGTGACGAACGCGTCGAGGTTCTGCGCAGCCGCCAGGCGAACGCCACCAATCCCAAGGAATACCAGGCGCTGATCGTCGAGATCAACACGCAGAAGCTCGACAAGAGCAAGATCGAAGAGCAGGCGCTGGTGCTGATGGAGCAGGTGGAATCCCAGAAGAAAGCCGCCGCCGAACTCAAGACCCGCGTGGAAACCGAATCCGCCAAGCTCGATCAGATGCGGGCCGAGATCGACACGAAGGTGAAAGAGATCACCGCCGAAGTCGAAGCGGCCAAAGGCCCGCGCGACGAGATCGGCAGGACCGTTCCCGCGCACGCGCTGGTGATTTACGCCCGCATGGCCGACCGCTTCGAAGGCGAAGCGATGGCCGCCATCGAAAAGCCCGACCCGCGCGACATCGAATACCTCTGCACCGGCTGTAACACGTATCTCGTGCCCGACATCTACAACAAGCTGATGAGCCCGCGGGATGAGATCGTCACCTGCCCGAGCTGCCAGCGCGTCTTGTACGTGCCGGATGATCTGACGCCGGAGAAGGCGCTCTCGAAGAAGACCGCCCGCGAGCCCAAGGCCAAAGCGGCCAAGGGAACCGGCCCGGCCAAACCGCGTGCCCCGCGCAAGAAGAAGGGCGAAGCCGCCACCGGCGGACCGGTGCCCGCACCGGGAAGCATCGCCGAGGCCGTCGCGGCCGGCGCCAGCTCTGCCTCGGGCAAAGGCCCGAAGGCGAAGGTGAAGATGGCCAGCGCCCCGCTGCCGAGCGTGGCCGATGGCCGCTCGAACATGGATATGGGCGAGGACGAAGCCGAAGAGGTCGCGCCGGTGGAATCGGGCGAAGAGCAGAACGTCTCGGAGCAGGATTCGCCTCCGGTCTCGGATTCGACCGCCAACGGGTAACGCCCCGTCGCACGTGCCTATCAACCGTCCCTGCGCCCATCGCCCGATCAGGTTGCGATCTCGTTGCCTGCGGCGACCGACCGCGTCGGACGTCGCTGCCCGTCTCGGGCCGCCGTGCAGCCCCACCCGCTTCCCGCGCGAAAATCGAAACACCCCGCCGCGATAATCGCGTGGTTTTCCAGCCATTAGACGATTCCCACCCGGTGAATAGCCATTTGTCCGGCGAAAGTCGATCGCTTGAAAACTGAAATGAAGAGCGTCGTAAACGCAACATCGCGGCATTGTCGATCCGTAAATCGCCGGTAGGCTTAAAATGAAGTCCAGCGGCACGACGTGCCCGCCGGGCTGCTGTTGCGGAACACAACCGTCGCCGGACACGAGCGGCGGCGAGCACTTCAAAGCGCGGTTGCGGAGGTCGACATGAAGAGACACGGACGGCAGTATCGAGCCTTTACGCTGGTCGAGTTGCTTGTGGTGATCGGCATCATCGCGCTGCTCATCTCGATCCTCCTCCCCGCATTGGGCCGCGCACGCGACCAGGCGAACATGGTCGCCTGCCAGGCGAACCTGCGATCGTTCTATACCCTGTGGGTTCAGTACGCGAATGAGAACAAGGGGAAGGTCGTGCAGGCGCGCTACCAGAAGCACGATGCGACCACGAATGCCGAGTTCGGCTTCTACGACGGCGCATTCATGGGCACGGTGCTCAAAGCGAACAACTCGGCCTACTCCAGCCAGGATCGCGGCCGCGATATTGCCAAGGTCATCAAGTACCTTCTCCAGTGCCGATCCGTCGATCACTCGAGCGATCCGAATCCGGAAGAACTCTCGGCAACCGCCCAGTACACCGGCTTCTATTTTGGCGACTACGTTTACAACACGTGGATGGGAAGCCGAAAGACCGTTTCCGGAACGACGACCGACGAAGAGGACACCGCGGGCTCGCTTCCCAATCTCAAGCTCAATCAGATTCCCGGCAACGTCATCATCCTGATGGAAAGCCGAAAGCCGAATATCACGGGCTCTGGTGCCACTTGGGCGCCTGTTGCACTTCCGGGCGGCGGCTACAAATCCTACTTCCAGAAGTTCAACGAGATCTTCGAACAGTCGATGACATCCGGGCAGCCGTCTCGCAGCCTGACTCTGCTTCGCATCGGCACACCCCACCAGAAGAACAAGAAGATGAACGTCCTCAGCGCCGATGGCCACATCTCGACGGTCGACCCGTACACGGACTTCTTTACCAATCCGAACGATCAATCGACCGTCAAGCAGTACCTGTGGGACGCCAAGGACAAGCTCCGCACCGGCTGGAAAAAGGGCGCACCCGGCATCTGATCTTACGTTGTGATACGGGGACCCAAATCGCCCGGCCGGCCGTTCATTCGGGCGGCCGGGCTTTTTTGTGGAGACTGGCAGTCGACGCCGGTTGCGCACGCCTCGCGCGATCCGCCCGGCAGTCATTGCCCGATCTCGAATCGAGCAACGCCCGTTGAGCCGCTGTGAAGGCTTGATGGCGGCCCACGACAGAATGCCGCAGCGATCGCCCTGCTTTCTCCTCTGCATTGATCCTCCCACCGCTTTCACTATCCTTTTCCCCTCACTCGATGGCCCCGCCATCGTTTCATTCGCCTGCGAAGGGTTTTGACCATGACGTATCGCGTTCTCATTGCCGACAAGGTTGCCGCCGAAGGTCTCGAACTGCTCAAGGCCCGCGGCATCTCGTATGACGAGAAGTTCGGCCTCAAGGAGGATGAGCTCGTCGCCGTCGCGCCCGAGTACGATGCGATCGTCTGCCGCAGCGGCATCAAGGTCACCGCCAAGGTCCTCGCCAATCCCGGCCAACTCAAGGCCATCGCCCGCGCGGGCGTCGGCGTGGACAACATCGATCTCACCGCCGCCACCAACGCCGGCGTGCTGGTGCTGAACACCGCCGAAGCGTCCACGCTCTCCACCGCAGAGCACGCGATCGCGCTCATGTTCGCCGTCGCCCGCAAGATCCCCGCGGCTGATGCCCACGTCCGCTCGGGCCAGTGGAAGCGCAACAACTACCAGGGGACGCAGCTCGCCGGCAAGACGCTCGGCGTCGTCGGGCTCGGTCGCATCGGCCGGACCGTCGCCACCCGCGCCATCGCCATGGAGATGAACGTCATCGGCTTCGACCCGTTCTACACCGCCGCCACCGCGCTCGACGGCAAGGTGACGATGGTGAAGGATTTCGACGAGTTCCTCTCCCGCATCGACGTCATCACCTTCCACGTCCCCGGCGGCGATGCGACCCGACACCTGCTCAATCGTGAACGGCTCATGACCAAGTGCCGCCCGAACCTCATCGTCATCAATGATGCGCGCGGCGAAGTTGTCGACGAGTTCGCGCTCGCGGACGCGCTCAAGGAAAAGAAGATCGCCGCCGCCGGCATCGACGTCTATCAGGTCGAGCCGCCGCCGAAGGATCACCCGCTGTTCGGCCTCGAGAACGTCGTGCTCACGCCTCACGTGGGCGCGAGCACGGATGAAGCCCAGCAGGCCGTCGCCGTCGCCGCGTGCGAGGCGATCGCGCTCTTCCTCTCCACCGGCGAGATCCGCGGCGCGGTCAACGCGGCCGGCCTGAAGCTTGACCTGCCGGATGATGAGAAGTGCTTCGCCGAACTCGCCCAGCGGATCGGTGCGCTCCTCTCCGGCTACCACAGCGAAGAAGGGTTCAAGACCATCACCGTCCGCATGTCCGGCCCGAAGGCGAAGAAGCTTCTTCCTACGCTCGTCAAACTCGCGGCCGTCGAACTTCTTTCCCCGCGCCTCACCAAGGGGAGCGTGAACCTGATCAACGTCGAGACGCTCGCCAAGCAGCGCGGCATCGAGCTCATCGCCGTCGACGAGCCGCAGCCGCCGGCAGGCCTGGTTGGCGACGTCGTCGGTGTCCGCGTGGCCAGCGGCGACAATGGAAATGGCGGTGGTGAATCGCATCGCATCCTCGGCACCTGCTACGCGGATCGCCTGCCCCGCGTGCTCCGCATCGACAACTACGCGATGGACATGGTTCCCGAGGGCACGATGGTGCTGCTGGAGAACAAGGACCAGCCCGGCGTGATCGGCTTCGTCGGCAACACCTTCGGCGACGCCAAGGTGAACATCGCCGACATGGTCATCAGCCGCGACATCAAGCCGGATGGCACCGCGCATGCGCTGATGGTCATCAAGGTCGACCAGACGCCGGCCCCGGGCGTGATGGAAACGCTCCGGGCCCGCTCGAACATCGTCCGCGTGCGCAGCGTGACCTTGCCGAAGCGATGAGTGAATTGAATCGATTTAGAAGCGATTGAAATCACTTTGGCTTCAGCCGCATGGTTGAGAATAGCTCTACTTTTCGCCATCCTTCTCCTCCGCTTCGGGCATTCGCCTGGCGATGCCCCAGACGTTGCGACTGGTGAGGATCTTCATGGCGGTTTCCCATCCGCTGTAACCGCCGAGCGCGCGGCCCATGGTGTCGGCGCTGCGCAGGAGAAGTTGTCGGGCGCGCTGCGCGACCATCTCCAGCGTCTCGTCGCTCATTCGTTGCAGCACGCGTTTGAAGTCCGGCTGCTGTCGCCACTCGTAGATGGTTCGCCGATCAACTCCGACCAACTCGGCCGCTTCCGAAAACGTCTTGCCGGCGAGGAGGTGGCCGATCGCGGTCGATTGCTGCGGCGTCAGATTCTCGATCGGCTGGTCCGTCGGTTGCTTGTCGACCTTTTTTGAAATGGGAGATTCTGAGAGATCTTGGGAACCGGCGGCGCCTGTTTCGCGGCAGCCGTTCCGGTTCGGGCGATTGTCGGTCGCGTCGTGGTTTCGCATGGCAAGCTCCGAGGAAGAATTAGAGAAACGAACAGCGCGCGCTGTCCCCCTTTCTCCGCGCGCTGCACGAAAACGCGCGATTGCGCAGCGCGCCAGCGCATCCAGTCACACGTAAACACTTTTGAAAACATGACTTCGACGAGAGCCGGCATCGAATGGGTTGTGATCGCCTCGTCGCAATCTCCATCACGCGGTCCATCACCAGGTACTCCGCCGTCTCGCCCGTAGGCAACATTCAGCGAATTCCATTGCCGTTCTCGCCTGTCGTGGATATGTAATCGAATAGCACATCTCGTCTGTCAGGCTGTTCTAGGAGGGATCGATGCGAACCGTCACCATTCAACGTTCGATGCTGCGCTCTTCTTGTGAATCCTGCGAGCCGCGACGACTCCTCGCGGCCATCAGCTGGGACGCCGGCGGCGACGGCGTGAACTGGAACGACGGCCTGAACTGGTCGACCAACGGCATCCCCGGCAGCGCCGACGATGTGACGATCAACGTCGCCGCCAACCCGACGATTCTGCTCAACGGCGCGAACGCGACAGTGCACTCGCTGAACTGTGCCGAGTCGATGGACCTCAGCAGCGGCACACTCGAAGTGGCGGCGG
The DNA here is from genome assembly GCA_031411495.1 of Phycisphaerae bacterium. GTDB lineage: Bacteria > Planctomycetota > Phycisphaerae > Tepidisphaerales > Tepidisphaeraceae > JANOBD01. The sequence goes on from JANOBD010000165.1 coordinate 86,093, forward strand.
CGTCGTCGATCGCCGGCACCGTCACGCTCAACGGCGCGGCAATCGGCGGCGACGGAAATCTCACGCTCGCCGGCACCGTGAACTGGGGCGTCGGCAGTTTCTACGGCGCGGGCAAACTCATCCTTCCCACCGGCTCGATCGCCAACCTCTCGGGCTTCAGCCTCAAGACCCTGGACCGTACCCTCGATCTGTCAGGCACACTGAACTACACCGGCTCCGGCTTCCACATCACCTGGAACACCAACGTGGGCAGCGTCAACATCCTCTCCGGCGCAACCTTCAACATCGCCGGCGACAACAACTTCGACGGCGGCACCGTCAACCTCTCGCCCGGCGGAACGCTCATCAAGTCCGCGGGCGCCGGCGATGCCTCCATCGGCTCGCCGCTCATCACCACCGGCGGAACGATCAACAGCGCCTCGGGCAAGATGCTCTTCAGCAACACCACCTTCGGCGGCGGCGTCAACCTCGCTTCCGACTTCGTCCCCGCCAGCGGCGGCACCGTGCAGTTCAACCCCGGCTACTCCTTTGCCGGGCCCGGCGTCGTTCACCTCTTCTCCGGCACCACCTTCACCGGCACGCCCACGCTCCAAAAGCTCATCATGGAGCCAAGCGCCGGACTCTTCAGCGACGTCGATCTCACCGTCGCCAGCCTTTTCGACTGGCGCGGCGGCGCTTTCGGCGGCATCGGCAAGCTCATTCTTCCCACAGGCTCAATCGCCAACCTCTCGGGCTTCAGCCTCAAGACCCTCGACCGAACCCTCGATCTGTCAGGCACACTGAACTACACCGGCTCCGGCTTCCACATCACCTGGAACACGCAGGTCGGATCGGTCAACATCCTCTCCGGCGCAACCTTCAACATCGCCGGTGACAATAACTTCGACGGCGGCACGTTGAACCTCGCCTCGGGCGCAACGCTCATCAAGTCCGCCGGCGCCGGCGATGCCTCCATCGGCTCTACCGTCTCCAACCTCGGCGTCGTTCGCGCTTCCAGCGGCACCTTGGTCCTCCCCGCCGCGCTCGTCGATCATGGGGCGTTTCTATCCGGCGGCGTCTATCGCGTGACCTCCGGCGGAAACATCTCGTTCGGGTCGGGCCTCACCACGTTCACCGGCGACCTGGAAATCGACGGCACCGGAACGGCAACCGGCCTGGCGGCTCTTGAAGTCAATCGCGGCCGTATCGCGCTCACCGGCGGCGCGGACCTTACCGTCCACCCTTTGAGCGGCCCGTACACGCAGCAAGGCATCCTCGATCTCTCGCCCGGTTCTGTATTCACCGTCGAAGGCGACATGAAGTTCGCCGGCATCAGCCAGCCGGTGATTCGAACGGAGTTGGCATCGGCATCGAGCTTCGGCCGGGTCGCCGTCACCGGCGCGCTCGACCTGAACTCGCCGGATTCGACCAGCCGCTTCGATCCCGATCTGGTCAGCGGCTATAACCCGGCGCTCAACTCGCGGCACGATGTGATTGTGGCGGCCGGCGGAATCAGCAACGCGTTCGACAGTTTCCAGGGCGGGGCGACGCCGTCGAACAACATCCTTCTCGCGACGCGGCCCAACGCGCAGACGGTGGCCGTGCAGGTCGGCCCAGGCCCCCTTCCGCCTTCGCCGCAGATCCTTTCGCAGACCTTCGAGTTCCAGACGCGCGAAGCGATCGTCTTCAACTTCGACCAGGACGTGAGCGCCTTCCTCGGCCGACGCGACTACCAGATCATGAACCTGACGACCAACACGCTCGTGCCACAGTCGGCAGGAACGCTCACCTATAACCAAGCGAGCAACCAGGCGATCCTGACCGTCACGGGCGAACTGCCCGATGCAAACTATCGGCTCACGGTCAACGCCAGCGACATCGCCAACGCGGCCGGCGTGCCGGCGAGTGGATCGCCGATCGTATTGAACTTCTTCATCCTTCGCGGCGACGCGACCCGCGATCGAGTGGTCAACTTCGATGACCTGCTCATCGTTGCGCAAAACTACGGACAGTCTGGCCGGAACTTCTCGCAGGGCAACGTCGATTATTCGGCCGACGGCGTCGTCGGCTTCGACGACCTGCTGATCCTCGCCCAGCGATATGGACGGTCGCTCCTGACGACGGCGACTTTGACGCCATCGAAGAAGCGCGATTCGAACGCGAGCGATCTGATCCGGTAGGAATCGATGTTTGCAGGTCGCTCGCGGGCAAATAAACCGACATTTGCCTGCGCAACGCTGCGTTTTTTGACGTAGAAATGCGCCGTCGGCCCCGATTTCGCTGTTCAATCCGGCTGAGAGTACGGAACATCGGGCCTTCCGCACAGGAGGGCCTGATGTCTCGTCGAAATCCTCAGCGTCGATTTGTGGCCGGCACGCTCGAGCGGCGGATGCTGCTTTCGAGCGCGCTGCCGATTGGCTTGGGTTTCACCGCCGATTCCGACGGAGACGCTCAGGGCCTGGCCGATCAGCAGCGGTACACGGCTCATCTGAATCGCGCGACCGGAACGTTTGTCGAGATCAATCAAGAGAAGCGATCCGCCGCGCGAGCGGGTGGCGATGCGGGCGCGAACATCGCACTGATCGAAGTCTACATGGCCGACCTGAACGGCAACCGCGTCGACACGCCGGCCGTCGGCACCAATGCGTTCATGTTCGCGCGGTTCTCGACGACCGATCTGGCCGCGAACGCTTCGTACACGATCCGCATGACTGTCGCCGGCGTGAACCGCACGACGTCGTCATCATCCGGCGCCGGCCTCGCGGGAACGCACACCTACAACGTGCTGCTGGGCGACTGGATCATCACCACCGGATTCAAGAGCGCGACGATCGGGCTCGACTCGACCGGATCCGTCGCCGAGACCAATGAGATCGACAACAGCGGGGTCGCCAGCTTCACCCCGCCGGTTTATGCGCCCAAGTTTTCGCAGATGCTCGAAGGCAATGTTGGCGTCGACTGGTTCGTGAACAACTACAGCGACATGAATCTCACCGTAGGACCGGCGGCCGATTATCTCGGCGGGCCCTACCAGTATGACGGACACGACGCGTGGGACATCGCCGTCGCGAACTTCAACATCACCGATGGCGGGCTCGACGTCTTCGCGGCCGCGCCGGGAACGGTGATCGAAGCCCACGACGGCGAGTACGACCGCAACAACACCAATCCGCCGCCGAATGTACCGGCGAATTATGTCGCTATTGATCACGGCGGCGGCTGGGTGACCTACTACTACCATCTGCGAAACGAAAGCGTCGCCGTAAACGTCGGCAACACGGTCACGCGCGGACAGCAGATCGGCCTGATGGGCTCCAGCGGCCGCTCCACCGGGCCACACCTTCACTGGTCGGTCTACTACAACGGGATGCGCGTCGAGCCGATGGTGGCCGAGGCGAGTTACATGCAGACGCCCTGGGGATACGCAGGAAACACGAAGTTCGTGCTCGACAGCGGCACGGTGTTTCACTACGCATCGCTCGATTACGGCGAAGGCTCCGTCCGCGAGGATGTCATCAACCCCGGCGATGGCGTGCTCTATTGGGCGACGACGGGCGGCACGCGCGACGGCGGCGCCATCACCGTCGAACTGCGCAACCCCTCCGGCAACGTCATCGATACCGTCACCGGCGACAACCAGTACTTTGGCCAGTCGTATCAGTTCAACATCGGCACCGCGGTCGGCAATTACACCATCCGTCTCAAGATCGACGGCGTCACCAAGGACACCGCCGCGTTCACCATCACCAATGCCACGCGTCCGCCGGAGATCCTCGTCGGCGACGCATCCTTCACCGATTTCAGCTTCGACATGTACGCCGACAACCGCTGGACGCCGATCCAAGTCGTCGATCGCTGGCTTTACGACAACCGCGCCGACGTCACCGGCGCCAACGGCTTCTACGTGAACAACACGGGCGGCTCAGCGCTCAGCACCTCCAATTTCGTCGTGCCCAGCGGATTCAGTGTCACCAACGCGCTCAACGCGAGCATCAACCCCGATGGCACCGATTTCGTCGGCTTCGACGTCAATCGCAGCGTCGTCGGACGACGTGTCGGGTATGCCAGCTTCTCGAACAACGACACCGATCTGTTCGAAGACACCTATCGCGTCCGCATCGAAGCCAACATCAAGTCGGTGAACCCGATGACGGCCTTCCCGCTGCACCACAACGACGACGTTTACATCCGCCGCAACGGATCGAACGTCAACATCTGGGTGAACGCCGACAACACTGGCGATCCGACGATCATCATGCCGCTGAGTGAAACGGCCGGCGGTTGGCTCATCGGCACCGGCGACGGCGACGACACGATCACGCTCGACTACACCGGCGGCAACCCGCTGGCGGATTACGCTATCCTCGCGCCCGGCGAAGGCGAAGAAGATACGGGCGATCGACTGATCATCGCCGGCGCGCTCAGTTCGGAAGACATCAAGGTCTACGGCACGCAGATTCTCGTCGGCACGAGCGACGTGCGCTACGCCGGCTTCGAACGCGTCTCGGTCAATTCCAGTGCCGGCGCCGACACGATTACTCTCAGCGGAAGCAGCATCACAGACGATCTTGACCTGAACACGCAGGCGATCACGCTCAACGGCGGCACCGGCACCGATTTACTCATCATCGATGACTCGGACGACACCAGTAACGCCGAATATTCCCTGCGCTCATCCTCGTTCACGCGCGATGGCAACTTCGGCACGCTCAGTTCCTACTCCTCGCTCGAAACGATCCGCCTCGATGCCGGGCAAGGCGATAACGACATCAATCTCACCGCGACGGTCGACACCACGATCAACTACAGCGTCAGCGGCGGCCTTGGAGATGATTCGCTCAGCAACGGAACCTCCGACCTTTCCCATTTCAAGGGCCTCATCACATTCAACGGCAGCATTGGCGTCGACTCGCTCGTCGTGGACGATTACAACCGCACCGTCGGCCACGACTATGTCCTCGAGTCGAACACCATCACCCGCACCGATTCCGGCGGATACAGCTACACCGGCGTCGATCAATTGACGATCCTTGGCGGGCTTGGCGAAGACACCTTCACCATGAACTCATCAGTCAGCGGCTTCGAGCCGTTCCTGTTCGGCAACGGCGGCGTCGACACCTTCGAGATCCAGGGCATGTTCAATGACGTCACCGCTACGATCAGCAGCGGCCTGGGCGATGACCTGCTCCGCGTGAATGCCGATGACAGTGGCACGGCGCGAGTGCGCCTCCAATCTGCCGAAAAGTTCGGCACAATCCTCGTCGCCGAGGGCGGCACGCTCACGCTCGCACCTGGCGCCGAGGCGAATGTGCTGCGCGCAACCGGCATCACCGTCGAAGCCACCGGCGAGCTGAACGTGACCGACAACCCCGTCATCATCGATTACATCGTGAGCCCACTCCTCGCGATCGAGGCCGACCTGCGCAGCGGATACAACGCCGCCGCATGGAACGGCAAGGGCATCCGCTCCTCCACCGCGGCCGGGAATGTGAACCGGACGCTCGGCGTCGCGCCCAGCACACAGGTTTCCCCCGCGGTATTGACCGCGCTCGGCGGCGGGATCGATTCGACCTCGCTGATCATCCGCTACACCACGGTCGGCGACCTCAATCTCGACCGAACCACCAACTTCGACGACCTGCTCATCATGGCCCAGCGCTACGGCCAGTCGAATCAGTCCTACAGCCAGGGCAACCTCAACTACTCAGCGGACCGGCTGGTGTCGTTCGATGATCTGCTCATTCTCGCGCAGGGATACGGGACCTCGCTCAGTCTGTTGTTGGCCGAATCGGCGACCGGCATGTCGCGACCAAATCGCTCGCCGGCCATTCGCCAGGTGACGTACTGATGACGCTACAGGATCGTTTTGAATCGCGCGGCGTTGTGATGTGCTCGCTCGATGCGGCGAACAGTCTTGCGCATTGATTGCCGATCCGCATCCCGTCCGCATACTCGGTGCGGTCATCCTACCTTTGCGTCGTTCCGTGCCCGCACCTGGTGCTTTGTCGTCGCACTCCGTTTCGAGGCTTACGGCTCTTCGCGATTTGGATTATCTTTTTCTAGCCGCGCGGACATGGTCGTCGCTCGGAACATCCATCACACGATGCGGCCGGGGGTCGCAGGAAGAACATCACCAATGAGCCGACACAACCCCAGCTACATTGAATCGCTCGAGGGCCGTCGGCTGCTCGCGGTATCGCTGGTCAAAGACATCAACGATCTCCCCGGCGGGCCTGCTTCCGACAAGATGTATGGCGTCGGCAACATCGCCTATTTCGCGCAGGACGACGGCGTGCACGGCATAGAGCCGTGGCGCACCGACGGCACCAGCGCCGGGACCTATCTCCTCAAAGACTGCAACCCAGGCGCCCGCTGGAGCTTCGCGCAGCGGTTCATTGCCGTCGGCAGCACGGTCTACTTCTCCGCGTACACCGAAGCCACAGGCTACGAACTCTGGAAAACCGACGGCACCGAAGCCGGCACGGTGATGGTGAAGGACATCAACCCCGGTCCCGGAGGATCCACCTCGCTCGAAACCGCCGCCACCGACGGCACAACACTCTTCTTTCACGCCAATGACGGCGCGACGGGAAATGAACTGTGGCGGTCCAACGGAACCGCCGCGGGGACCACGCCTGCCGGCGACCTTCGACCCGGCACCAGCGGGCTGGCAATGCAACGGATCGCGGTGATGAACGGCTATGCCTACTTCGCCGGGCACAACGGCACTTCGTCGGGCCTTTATCGCGTCAACTCGACGGGCACGATCGAGCTGGTCAAGGCCGTATCAAGCTCCAGCAGTTCCACCGATCCGTTCAACAGCATCTACAGTCCGGTCGCGACGACCAATCGCGTCTACTTCAGCGATGCCCTGGGCTACGTCTACGCGACGACCGGAACGACGGCGAGCACGATTCGAATTGACTCCGTCAATAAGGCTCCCGCCGAGATGACCGCCGTCGGATCGACGATTTATTACACCAAGTACTCGAGCCTGTATCGCGTCACGTCGCTGGCGCTCTCGCCGACCGTGTTCAACGGCGATCTCACCAGCAGCAGCTTTCGCTCGCCGACGCAGTTGACCAACGTGAACGGCACCCTCTATCTCACCGGCACGACCAGCTCGACGGGCATGGTGATTTTCTACCTGCCCACGTCATCGAGTTCGCCGACGCTGTTCGCCAATCCGCTGAGCGCACTTGGTCTGGGCGGTTCGATTTTCGCGCTCTGCGCCGCGGGGAACGCGCTCTACCTTCCCATCTACGACTCGCATACACAGACGGGCACCCAGGTCACGCTCGTCAAGGTCGACCTCACGACCGCGGGCGCGACCAATCTCGGCCAATTGCTCAACAGTCCGATGCAGGACGCAGGCTCGAACGCCGTCGGTTTCGCGGCCGCCGGAACAACGCTGGTCTTTTTCAATTCGACGCCGACCACCGGCGTCGAGCCGTGGCGCAGCGCCGGAACCGCGGGCACCACCGGCCTCATCCGTGACATTTCGCCGGACACCCGCGACTCGTTCGCCGTTTCGTTAGGCAGCGTCGGCAATGTGGTTCTCTTGCGTGCCGAAACCACCACCTACGGATCTGAAGTTTGGCGCACCGATGGCACCGCGGCAGGCACGCAACTGCTCTTTGATGTCTATCCCGGAAGCTTTTCCTCCTCCCCACAATACCTGACGACAATCGGCAACCAACTCTACTTCACCGCGACCGATGCAACCTCCGGCGAGGAACTCTGGGTCACCGACGGCACCACCGTCGGCACCCATCGCGTGAAAGACGTCAATCCCGGGACGAGCGATTCGGGCATCAACACCATGATTGGCCTCAATGGCGTAGGATACTTCTTCGCCACGACCGCTGCCCAGGGAACCGAGCTCTGGCGGACCGACGGAACCGACGCGGGGACGCACCTCGTCAAAGACATCGTCTCCGGCTCGGGCAGCGGCGGCGACGACGCGTTTTATCCGTCGCTGGCCGCGATGAATGGCAAGGTCTACTTCGTCTCCGGCAGCAGCGCCGACGGCGGCGCCGAGCTTTGGCAGACCGACGGCACCGCCGCGGGAACCGCTCAGGTGGCCGATATCGCTCCCGGCTCCAGCGGCGCCGTGCCGGGCGACTTCCTGGTTGCCGGTTCGTGGCTCTACTTCGCCGCGACCGGCGCGGCCGGGCGCGAGCTCTACCGCACGGACGGCACCGCCGCCAACACCGTGCGCGTGGCCGATGTCATTGCCGGTGCCTCCGGTTCGAATCCGGACCTTTTGACGGCAATCGGCGATACCCTCTACTTTTCGGCAAATGACGGCACGAACGGCACGGAACTGTGGAGAACCTCTGTTGCCACGACGGCGACTTCCATCGTGAGCGACCTGTCGACCGGCTCGGCTTCAACCAGTTTCCGCGCGTGGACCGCGTTTAAGGGCAAACTGTTTTTCGGCGCCACACGCGGCGACCAGACACAGGCGCTCTTTAGCACCGACGGCACCGCCGCCGGCACCAGCGCGGTGAAAGAGTTCGGCGCCAGCTTCTATGGCGTCAGCGGCGCCTCGCTGCTCAACACCGGTGGGCGGCTGCTGATGTTTGCGGACGACAACGTGCTTAGCCTGGAACCCTGGGAATCAGACGGTACGACCGCCGGCACGCACCTGCTCAGCGACATCGGGCCTGGTAGCCTTCAATCACAGGCGACGCGCGCCATCGAACTTCCCAATGGCATGGGTGTTGTGTTCAGTGCCACCGACTACGTTCACGGCATCGAACCGTTCATCGCGACCGACGATGTCGCCCCTTCGCTTTACAACACGCGCTACGAGGCCGATCAGGAAGAAATTGTCCTGCCCGTGACCGAAAACGTCTCCGCATCCCTCGCCACCGCGACGTTCACGCTGACGAACCTCACGACTAACAGCGTGGTGCCGAACGCGCAGCTGGTTGTGTCGTCTGATGCGTCCAGCAACACGATCCGAATCCGGCGAGCCTCCGGCCACTTCGCCGACGCGAACTATCGGCTCAACATCGCCGCCAACCAACTCGCCGACCGTGCGGGCAATCGGCTTGCGACGGCGACGACGCTCGACTTTTTCGTCCTCGCCGGCGATTTCAATCGCGACCGATTCGTCAACTTCGACGACCTGCTCATTCTCGCGCAAAACTACGGCCAGGCCGGCCGGACGTTCAGCCAGGGCAACATCAATTACTCGGCCGACGGGCTGGTCAACTTCGATGACCTGCTGTTGTTCGCGCAGCGCTACGGCTCGTCATTGCTGGGCGCTTCGGCGGATGTTTCCGCGAAGCGGCGTGGATCGACTGCGGCAGACGTGATTCGGTAAGATGCCCACCGCATGGGTCACCATCAGGTTGTCGTTCTCGGGGCTGGCGTCAACGGGTTGTCGACGGCGTACCACCTGGTGCGGCTCGGGTGCCGGAGTGTTGCCGTCATCGATCAGTTTCCGTTTCTCCATTCACGCGGCAGTTCGCACGGCACGACCCGCATCACCCGCTCCACCTATCACTCGGCCGACTATGTGCGGCTGATGCAGCTCGTCTTCGCGGAAGAGATGCCGCGTTGGGAGCGCGATCTCGGCGGGCCACTCTCGATCCCAACGCCCGGCTGTTTCTACGGACCCGGTGACGGCGATTATCCGACGTATCGCGCCTCGGTCGCAGGTTTCGGCAGCCTCGTGGAAGAAGTCTCGCCGGCCGAGGCGCGACGGCGGTTTCCGCAGATGACCTTCGCCGAGGCGCAGTCGGTGCTGATCGACAAATCGTGCGCGGTGCTCCTGGCCGATTCGATCATGGAGAAACTGCTCACATACCTGGCGCGGGCCCAGGTGACGCTGATTCCCGATCGTCCGGTGACGCGGATCGTTCCGCCGGGCACGCGCGACGCGCCGATCGAGCTTGAGACTTCCGCCGGAACGCTCTCTGCGGATCAGCTGATCATCACCGCCGGCGGGTGGATCGGCCGGCTGATACCTGCGATCTCAGGAACGTTCACCGTCGTCCGACAGACGGTGGGCTACTTCCGCGCGCCCGCCGACCCACTCGAGTTTCGCGCGCCACGGTTTCCCGTGTGGGTTTCGATCGGCCGAGACGGCGATGACTACTACGGCCTGCCGCAGTTGGGCCAGGAAGGAATCAAGCTCGCGCGGCACGACCGGTCCAGCGCCGGCGACGATCCGAACGATTCTTCCGCCCGGCCGGATGCCGATCGCATAGAGCGGCTTCGTGGTTTCGCGGCACGGCATTTCACGATGGCGCTCGACGAGCCACGCGTCGAGCATTGCCTCTACACAAACACCGCCGACGAGGACTTCGTGATCGATCGCCTGCCCGGCGAGCCGAGAATCCAGATCGGTTCGGCCTGCAGCGGACACGGGTTCAAGTTCGCGCCGCTCACCGGGCGGATCCTCGCGGAACGCGCTGTGCTTGGTTGGTCGATCATGGACCGCGAGCCGAATATCATGGAGCGGTTCAGTTTGAAGTGATCGGTTTTGGGCTTCCTCAGCCTCGCGCACTCGCCTCGCTTACCATGTCGGGTCGAACAGAGCGGTGAATGTGGAGTGTCCGGCGATAAGTCCGGTAAATGGCATTGCCGATCCGCTCGCTACTCGATTCAATAGAACTCGGTACACACTTCACTTTCTACCGAGGCAGGTCCCATGCGAATCCGTTCCGTCGCCCGTGGTCGTTCTCTCTCATTTGCCGCCCGCAGCACCGCTCAATCGATCGAATTACTCGAGGGCCGTCGATTGCTGTCGGGGCTGCTGGACATGCGCGGCCAGGCCGCTCAACTGGTCGATGCGCCTGGCGACGGCGGAATCAACGGCGGGCTCGTGGCCAACCGGGTCGATGCCGATCGCAGCTACCTCGCCAACGCGCTCGCGCTCTCGGACATCGCCAAGGTCGAAAAGCTTTCGTCGCCGCTGCAGACGCTGCTGAGCCGCGAGGTTCGCAATGGTGCCGCGCGGCTTGCCGGGGTTGGCGCGGAGACGATCAACGGCACGCGTTATGACCGTATCTACAACGTCGAGAACGGCCTGCCTCACATGGACCTGTGGGTCAACAGCGTCACCGCCGCCCTGCCGCTGGTGAAGGCGCTGGGGATGGTCGTCTCATCGACCTACGCGCAGGACGCGTGGCAGCTTATCGGGGGGTTCATCGCGCCCGACAAGCTGCTGGACCTGGCGCGCCTGCCCGGCCTGCGCTACGCCGCCCCCAGTGAGATTGCCACGCCCGATGGCGCAAGCCCGACCATTGAAACCGGCGGCGGTAGCGCTCACGGTGGCGGCGGCGATTCACAGGGCACCGTCGTCAACCAGTGGGAAGCGCAGACCCGCGCGGACGTGTTCAAGGCGATTCTCGCCGCCGACAACGGCAGCGGCATCAATGTCGGCGTGATCAGCGACTCGGTGAATCGCGTCGGCACCGGGATCGCCGCTTCCCAGGGGACCAACAACCTGCCCGCGACGGTGAACAATCTCCAGGACGCAGCCAGCGGCGTCGACGAAGGCCGCGCCATGCTCGAACTGATCTACGATGTCGCTAACGGCGCGGGACTCTACTTCCACAGTTCCTACGGCGTCTCAGGTCACGCGGCGGCGTACAACACGCTCAAGGCCAACGGCGTCGACGTCATCGCCGACGACATCCCCAACTTCAGCGAGCCCGTCTTCCAGCAGGGCCCGATCTCGCAAGCCGCGGAAAATGCGTACGCGACGAATGACGTGCTGGTCTTCGGCAGCGCCGGCAACCGAAACAACGAGGGCTACGCCGACACCTGGGCCAACGCCGACGCGGACCGCTTCCACGAGTTCTTCGGCGCCGACGAGACGCTCGAGTTCACCATCGCCGGCAGCGGCGATCAGACGATCTACCTCCATTGGAACCAGCCCTGGGGCAGCGCGACCACCGATCTCGACATCCGAGTCTACAACCGCAACGCCGACGGCACGGTCGGTTCGCTCGCGTTCGAGAGCAACCAGAACAACGTCGGCGGCAATTCGCTGGAGACGCTGAGCTTCACCAATCCCAGCGGATCGTCGCGCAGCTACCATCTGTCAATCGTGGTCGAGAGTGGCGCCGCCAGCGGCGCGGCGGCAGCGGGACTGCAATTGCAGATGTACCTCCCCGACTCCGACAACGACATTACCTACATCAACACCTACACGACCAACAGCCCGGCGATCAACCCGAACCGAAACTCCGACAACACCTTCGTCATCGGCGCGGTGCCGACCACCAACCTCTCCACGATCGAGAGCTTCAGTTCGCGCGGGCCGATCACGCGGTACTTCACCGACGCCGGCGTCGCGTACGGCACGCCGATCACGCGCAACGTTCCGCAGTACCACGCGGCCGACGGGACGGCGACGAGCGTCCCCGGCTTCGGCAACTTCTTCGGAACCAGCGCCGCCGCTCCGAACGCCGCCGCAGTCGCGGCGCTGGTGCTGGACGCGGCAGGCAGCCTCGGCGCGGGCGACCTGACCTTCAGCCAGTTGTTCAACATCTTCCAGGACACGGCGGTCGGCACCAGTGCCGGCGGCGCGTGGAACGCCGCCTACGGACAGGGCCGCATCGATGCACTCGGCGCCGGATTCGCCGCCAAGGGCAACACGCTCAACGAATACGCGCTCGAACTCAACCAGTTCGGCGACGCCACACTCAGCGCGGCCCTGGCCAACCTCTTCGGCCAGACCGATATCGACGGCATCTTCTGGTCCACCGACATCAGCGGCAACACCGTCGTCAATGGCACCGCGATCACCGCCGCCCTCAACCCCGCGATGGCGCTCTACCGCAAGGGCGTCGCGGGTTACCCCGGCTTCGAGCAGTTCAATGACGACGGCGGCGTGGGAAATGCCGCGCAGATCTCCCGCTCGCTCACGGCGTGGACGCAGTACACCGCCGAGCTCTTCAACCAGACGCTCAACGCCGTCGCGTCCGACTACACCTTCACGGTGAACGGCCCGACCGCGGTCATCACCGCCCTGTCGCTCGACGCCAACGGCGATTTCAACTCCGCCACGCAGAACCTGGGTGCGGACGGCGATGCCGACTACTACAACGTGGTTGTGCCCGAAACCTCCAACGGCAGCGTGACGATCACCGTCACGCCGGGCACGGCGACGCTCGACTCGGTCATCACGCTCTTCACCAACGCCGGCGTACAGGTCTCGCGCGTGGACGGCACCAACGCCAACGGCGTCGAGACGATGACTCTCACCGGCCTCACGCCCGGCTCGACCTACAACATCCGCGTCGGCGGATACAGCTACGCTTCCAGCGGCGACTTCACTCTCGATGTGAACTTCCAGACATTCCTGCCCGTCACGCTCACCACGGCCGAAGGTTACGCCGTGTTCAATCACCTGGGCGTGTCGGCGAACGTGTCGGACATCAATGTCTTCATGGACAGTGCTGTCGACATCGACAGCGTTTACTTTGCCGGCGACACGAACTGGAACGGAACCTACACCGTCAGCGTCACCGGTGCCTCCGGCGTTACGCCGGCGCTGGCGATCTACGACTCCGCAACCGGCACGCTGCTGGGCAGCAATCTCAACGCCGCGAACGCGGCCACCACCTCCGTCAGCATCACCGGCACGGACCTTACCCGCTACATCTTTGCCGTGGCAGCGACCAACGGCGTCGTTGGCGATATCACCTTCAACATCACGGCGCCGAGCACCGGCTTCCTCGGATCGCCGGTCGCGCTGGACGTGTTCGGTGACGGCGTGAACTCCTCGAACACCATCACGCCCGCCGCCGACATCGACTTCTTCAACTTCACGGTGCCCGCAAACGCCACCACCGGTACGCTGCGACTGGCCAATGAAGTCGCGGGAACGGACGGGGTGATCGCGCTCTTCGATTCAGGCGGCACGTTCATCTCCCGCGTGGACAACGCCGCTGCGGGCGGTGTCGACACGCTCTCGATGGTGGGTCTGACTCCGGGCGCGACCTATCGCATCACCATCATGACCCAGGACTACGCGACCGCCGGCGCGTACACGCTCCAGGTCGATCTCAACGTTCTTACCGGAGCCGTCGCCGGCACGAAGTATCACGACCTGAACGCCGACGGCTCGCGTGCCGGCACCGAACCCGGATTGCCCGGCTGGCAGATCTTCGCCGACCTGAACAACAACGGCATCCTCGACGCGGCGGCCAACTACGCTGTCGAGCCCGACAACTATTCGCCGGGACTGAACATCAGCGCCGTGGACTCGCACGTCTCGCTCTCGGCGATCGGCTCGAGCGTGACCTCGGCCAACGTCTACAGCCGCACTAACACCTTCAGCTCGACCGGCGACCAGGTCTTCGGCTACGACGGCGCGTTCGACCCGGCGTGGGTGGCGGGCGGTGAAGAGTTGAAGATCACCTTCGCGATCCCGGCCTACTCGGTCTCGATCGATGCCATCTCCAATGATGTGCTGGACATCGGCTCGCTGCGGATCTACAACGCCGCCAACGTCCTTCTCGCCACCTATACCACCGCCAACCTCGCCAGCGGCGTGTTCGAGAAGATGACGCTGACGCGAACCCAGGGAGACATCGCCTACGCGATCGCGACCGGTTCGGGCGGCGAGGATGTCGAACTCGACAACCTAGCCTTCAGCTTCGCCGAGCCGTCGGTGAACACCAATGCGAGCGGCGACTACACGATCAGCGGCGTCCCGGTCGGCGCGCAGGTGATCCGCGAAGTCCAGCAGGCGACATGGGTCGCCAGCCAGGGCGCGAGCGGCAACAACGTCGTGGTCACCAACGGAGGAACCGTTGCGGGCGTGCTGTTCGGCAACTTCCACTACGCCAATATCGGCGGTCACACCTACAACGACATCAACCGCAACAGCATCTTCGACGGGCCGGATGCGGTCCTGTCGGGCGTACGCGTCTATGTCGACGTCAACAACGACGGTGCCTGGCAGGCGACCGAGCCGAACGATGTCACCAACGGCGCCGGCGCCTATTCGATCCTGAACGTCACGCCGGGCACCTACAAACTGCGTGAAGTGGTACCCAGCAACTGGGACGTGGTCTTGCCGACGGCCGGCTTCCACACCATTACGCCCTCCAGCGGCGATTCGCTCGTCCGCGACTACCTCAACCGTCGCCAGGCGGACTTCGGCGACGCGCCGGCGCCTTACGCGACGCTCTATGCCGCCAACGGCGCCTATCACTGGTTCGACAGCACGCTCTACATGGGCACAAAGGTCGACGCGGAAGTCGACGGCCAGCCGAACGTCACCGCGACCGGAGATGACAACGTCAACAGCTCGGATGAGGACGGCGTCCAGTTCCTCGACCCGATCCTCCCCGGCGCGAACACGCGCATCCGCATCACCACCAGTGCCGCCGGCCGACTCAACGGCTGGATCGACCTCAACCGTGACGGCGACTGGTTTGACGCGATCGACAGCGTGATCGGCAACGTCGCCGTGCCCGCGGCGGGCACGTACGTCTTCAACGTGCCGATCCCGGTCATCGCCGGGCTCGGCGTGTCGTTCGCGCGGTTCCGCTTCAACGTCGCCGGCGGCATCGGGCCCGAAGGCTTCGGCGACGCCGGCGAAGTGGAGGACTACCGCCTGGTCATCGGAGACAACACGCCGCCGGCCGTTGTCACCTCAAGTGTCGAATACCAGGCCTTCCAGGGCATCACGATCCTCTTCAGCGAGCAGCTCAACCCGGCATCGGTTCAGCCGGGCGATCTGATCGCGCAGAACCTCACGACGCCCGCCAATTTCGTGCCCAGCAGCGTCATCATCGCGCCGTCGAATGACAAGGTAACGTTCGTCTTCAGCCCCGGCGTTGTTCTCACCGACGGCCTGTACAACTTCCGTCTCGGTGCCGGGAGCGTGACCGATTCATCCGGCAACGCGCTCGCCGCGCAGTACGATTACGCAGGTGCGGATGCGTTCTTCCTCTCCGGCGACTGCAACCGCGACCGCCAGGTGAACTTTGACGACCTGCTGATCGTCGCGCAGAACTACAACCTGAGCCCGCGCACCTTCAGCACCGGCAACGTCAACTACTCGGCGGATGGGCTGGTGAACTTCGACGACCTGCTGATTCTCGCCCAGCAGTACACCCATTCGCTGTTCAGTTCGCAGCCGATCAGCCATGGGCACAGCAGCGGCAGCGTGTCCGAGGATGTGCTGGAGATGTGAAGCGCATCTGCTTACGCGCTGGTGATCGCGTCGAGTCGTTTCCGGTTCTGCAGGACCCGGCGACTCGACGCTTTTTTTGCGCACCATCGGGCTTTTCACGTCAACGCGATCGATCCCGGCGCCGGGCCGTCCATGAAAGCGCTTTGCGGCTGGAATACAGGATCTCTGCCCGCCGTTTCGCCGGGCGCTTCGCTGCGGCAGCGCCCATGCATTCGTCGTTCTCGACGGGGTGTGAACCTGACCCCGCCGCGAACCTGGGCAACCTGATGCAGTCGCGAGAGGACGGGAGTGTGGCGCTACGGATGACTGCCGAACCTGCGGCAAAGCGCGTCCGGCTCGCCGACGAACTTCGTACAGGATTGAATTGATTTTCCTTCGGCTCGATCCGAGACTGATCGCTTTGGAAACTGGAGCCTCGTCAGAACTTCAAGGTGGGAGACCCGTGACGCAACGAAGACCGAAGGGGAAATGGGTTCCGCGCGCAATGGCGGAAAAGGTCGAATCGCGCCGATTAATGTCGCTGCTGTTCGGGAGCCAGGTCCACGCAACACCGCTGTCCTTCACCAGCGTGGCCGGCGGAGATTTCAACGAGGATGGCAATCAGGATGTCTTCTGCATCGGCACTGCGAACGCCGGCGGATTGTACCTGGGCTCACAGTCTCTGCAGTTCACTCCGTTCGCCACAGGGCTCCCCGCGGCGACGAACGCCAGCGCCGGCGACCTCGACCTGGACGGACATCTTGATCTGGTCCTGTGCGACGGCGGCGCCGGCGTGGCGAGCATCTACCGCGGCGACGGCCACGGCGGCTTTGCGTTTCAACAGCAGCTCGTCGCGCGACAGGGATCCAACGAAATCGCACTGGCGGATCTGAATCTCGACGGCAAGCCGGACATCGTCGTCACCAATTCCCTCAGCAACACCATGTCGCTGTTTCGGTCGCAACCCGGTGGCGGCTATGGCGCGGCGCAGAACGTCCCCACATCGACACTGCCCATCGCGCTGGTCGCGGCGGATTTCAATCTCGACGGCAAGCCCGACATCGCGGTCGCCAGCGCATCAACAGGCCTGGTGAACGTATTCATGGGAAACGGGACAGGCGGGTTCGCATCGCGAGCCAATTATGATGTGGCCCCCTCCCTGAGCGACCTGAGCGTGGGCGATTTCAATCGCGACGGCCGGCCCGATCTGGCAGTCGCCCATCGAGCGGCACCGCCGCGTGCCGGCGGCGTCGCGATCCTGTTGAATGGCGCCAGCGGGTTTTCACCCGCCGTCGACGTGTACACATCTGACGACCCGGAGAACGTCGCGGCAACGGACGTGAACCAGGATCATTGGGTGGATCTGGTGGTCAGCAGCCAGGCGGACGGGGCCGCGGACCTGGCGGTCCTCCTGGGCAAGCCGGATGCGACCTTCGATTCCGCACGGACGACGCGTGCCTGCAGAACGGCAGCAGACCTGTGGGTGGCCGACCTGAATCAGGACGGGATTACCGAAGCCGTATGCGTCAGCGCGATCGAACAGCAGTTCACCGTTTCGCCCGTGCTCGGCGACACTGCGCACGGCACCCTCAGCACCGATTCGCCGGTGGATTCGTTTGTCGTGGAAGCGGCCGACCTGAACCAGGATGGAATCAAGGATCTCCTGCTGGGCGACGACACGAATGGCAAGGCACTGGCCATTCGAATCGGGAACGGCGACGGCACCTATGGTCCGCCGGTCGAGTACGCCTTGCCGAACACGCCGACGAAGGTCATCTCTGCCGACTTGAATCGAGACGGCGCGCTCGACATCGCGGCGATCCTCAATATCTCGAGTGGTCAGGAACCCTCGCGATACGCGGTCCTGCTGAACCTTGGCGATGGAACGTTCGGCCCGGCGTCGGTCGGTACGTTGCCGGGCTTCCTGATGGGCATGACTGCCGCCGACCTGAATGGTGATGGCGCACCGGAATTGATCATCGTCGCCCAGGGGCGCGATCTGAACGCAGGCTCGATTCAGATCTACCCAAACGCCGGCAACGGAACCTTTCTGACGCCGTTCGCGCTCGAGCCCAACGGCGACTTCCTCCGAGTGGCTGGCGCCGATCTCGACCTCGACGGCCGCACCGACCTGGTCATCACGCGGTCCGGCGGCCCGGCCTACCTCTTCTGGGGAAACGGTAACCTGACGTTTTCCAGGCAGACACTCGCCTTCACGTCGTACGTCTGCGCCATCGCCAACCTCGACGGAAACAACCTGCCCGACATCGTCTTCGGCGCGGATTATTCGGTCGTGACGCTCCGGAATCTCGGCAGCCGGACCTTCACCACCCACGGCAACACCACGCCCAACAAGTCACAGCACATGCTCATCGCCGATTTCAACGGCGACTCGCTGGATGACGTCGCGACTTCCAGTGCCGGAGTCTACAGCTTTGATCTCCTGATCAACGCGGGAAATGCGAACTTCATCGTCTCGACACACGGACGGTTCTCCATTTATGCGACCTTCGGATCCGCGTTCGATTACGACAATGACGGCGATGTCGACCTAATCATTTCAGCGGCTCACTCCATCGAGATGGTCAGCAATCGACGGATCGCGGCGGATCGCGTGTCGCTGGCGGGCGCATCGCTCGATATCGATCGCCGCACGGTGGTATTCGACTTCACGCTGCCGCTTCGCGCCTGGAGCATCCAGCTTGCCGACCTTCAGGTCACCAATCTCGCGAATCCGTCGCTGGCGCTCTCGGCGACGTCGTTCCAGGTCCTCGGCGACGGCAAGCGCGTGGAGTTCCTCCTGGATACGCTGCCGGACGGCGACTATCGATTCTCGATCGCTCCAGCCTCGCTCGTCTCGCTCTCGGGCTTTACGAATCCGGAGACACTCCAATACAGCGGGCCCGACGCGTTCTTTCTCACCGGCGATGTGAACCATGACCGCACGGTGAACTTCGACGACCTGCTGATCGTCGTGCAGAACTACGAGCAGAGTGGAAGGACATACTCCCAGGGGAACGTCGACTACTCGGCCGACGGCGTGATCGGCTTCGACGACCTGCTGCTCCTTGCCCAGCACTACGGCGCTTCCGTCGTTCGCACTTCTCCTGCTTCGCGCCGATTGCCACTTGCGTTGGATGTGGTTCGCTGACGCGGTTCGGCAACGGCATGCCCGAAAATTATGCCGCGAATTGTTTCGTCCACGTTTATGATGACAACGCCCTGTCCATCACCGGCGAGGAGAACAGATGCATCGATTTCACTCAACGGCACGACGTCGTGTGGAGCGGTTTTGCCGACTGGATCATCTGGAGCGCCGACGGCTCCTCAGCGTTGAATTGCTCAAGGATATCAACCCCGGCGCGACCGGCTCTTCGGGCAATTGGCACTTTGAACTCAATGGCAGCACGTTCTTCACGGCCGACGACGGGGTTCACGGCAACGAGCAATGGATCAGCGACGGCACGCCGGCCGGTACGCGCATGCTGATCGACATCAACCCCGGCAGCGCATCCAGCGCGCCTTCGTGGCATACGAAGATCGGCAACACGGTCTTCTTCGCCGCCGACGACGGCGTGCACGCGCGAGAGCTTTGGAAGACCGATGGGACGGTCGAAGGCACCACGATGGTTGCCGACATCAACCCGGCCGGCATCGGCATCCAGCCGACCAACGCCTGGCTCGTCGCGATGAACGGCATCCTTTATTTCGCCGGCAGCGATGGGACGAACGGCATCGAACTCTGGCGCAGCGACGGCACCGCCGCGGGCACCGCGATGGTTGCCAACGTCCACCTCACCGGTTCCTCGTCGCCGCAGGATCTGACCGCCTTCGGCAACAGGCTCGTCTTCTCCGCGCTCGACCAGACCCACGGTCGCGAACTCTGGGTCAGCGACGGAACGGAGGCCGGCACCTCGCTCGTGAAAGACATCAACACGATCGTCGCGGGCAGCGGTACCCTTTCCTCAACCCCGAACACGTTTTTCGAACTCAACGGCGCGCTCCTCTTCCGCGCCGTCGACACGACGTCCACCGGCGTCGAACTCTGGCGAACCGATGGCACTGCCGCCGGGACCTGGCTGGTGAAGGACATCAATCCGTCTGGCAGTTCGCAGCCGAACGGCTACGTGCCGCTCAACGGCTTCGCGTATTTCGCCGCGACCACCGGCTCCTCCGACACCGAGCTCTACCGCACCGACGGCACCGGCATCGGAACGACGCTGGTGAAAGACATCTACCCCGGAACGCTGCCCTCTTCGCCATCCAACCTGACGCCTTTTAACGGCGAGCTGTGGTTCAGCGCCGAGTCGAGTTCCACCGGCCGCGAACTGTGGGCGACCGACGGCACCGCCGCCAATACACGGCTCATGAAAGACGTTCGCACGGGAAGTGGTTCATCCAGCCCGGACTGGTTCACGCCATTCAACGATGCGCTCTATTTCACTGCCGATGACGGCACCTCCGGCAACGAACTCTGGCGCAGCGACGGAACCCCCGCCGGCACCGCGCGCGTGATCGACATCAACACCGGCACGGCCGCTTCCACACCGTACCTGCCGCGCGTGGCGAACGGCTCGCTCTATTTCTTCGCGACGACCGTCGCGGCCGGTAGTGAGTATTGGAAGCTCGTCCCGCCGCGTGTCACCCAGTTCGCCTACGAGGTGGACGCGCGCACGCTGGCCGTTCAGTTCGATCAATCCGTGGTGGCGTCCACGCTCGCGTCGAACTACACGATCACCCAGACGCCTTCCGGCGCCACCTTCTTAGTTCAGAGCGTCACCTACGATGCGGCCACGCACACGGCGCGCTTCACCACCGCGACTCCGCTGCCAGACGGAAACTACACGCTGTCACTGTCGCGCGCAGCCGTCACGGACGCCGCCGGCAATCGCCTCGCCGGAACAAACGCCTTCGACTTCTTCGTTCTCACCGGAGACGTCAACCGCGATCGTCATGTGAACTTCGACGACCTGCTCATCCTCGCCCAGAACTACGGCCAGAGCGGACGGACGTTCAGCCAGGGAAACATCAACTACTCGGCCGACGGCAAGGTCGATTTCGACGACCTGCTCCTGCTGGCCCAGCGCTACGGAACGGCGATCCTCAACGCGCCGCTTCGCCCCGCGCGGAACTTGGCCGGGCGCGGAGCGCACGACGTTCTGGGCGGTTCGATCAGGTGGTCGGACACACGTCCAAAGTGACGGTCATGCCGGGAGTAAATCCGCGCCCCTCCGCCGATTGCGAAGCGAGGTTGCGAAACACGGCAGCCTGCATCCGGTCGAACTTCCGTGATTGGGTGCAAAATCACGTTGCCGATGAACTTGCCTGCGCCGACAATTCGCCGTGTAGACCCTGCGGGAGCCGGTATATGTCGTATCGTCATAACCAATGCATCAAGGATTACACCGCCTGCGCTACAGATCGTGCCACGTCGGAGCAGCTGGAAAGACGAATCGCATTGTCGGTGTTTACCGTGCAGAACACGCTCAACGCCGGCGCAGGATGTCTGCGGCAGGCGATTCTGGACGCCAATGCACTGACAGGTGCGGATGCGATCGTTTTCTCATCACTCTTCAATGCCGCGCAGACGATTGCCACGATTACCCCACTCCCGCAGATCGGAAGCGACCTCACCATCACCGGCCCCGGCTCTAGTCTGCTCACCGTTCGACTGAACGCCGCGATCACGCCCGTCTCCGGCATTTTCAATTCGACAACGGCCAATCTCACCATCACCGGCATGACGCTCACCGGCGCGAACGTGAACGGCAATGGCGGCGGTTTACAGGCGATTGCTTCGGGCAGCGGGCCGCTCGTCACGCTCGATGACATGCGCTTCACCGGAAATACCGTCTCCGGCCTCGGCGGCGCCATCTATCTCGGCAACAACGCCAAGTTGATCATCCGCGACAGCACCATCGCCTCCAACACCGCGTCGAGCGGTGCGGGCATCTGCTTCTTCTCGAATGGTGCTCTCGTGATGGAAAACTGCACCATCCGCGGCAACACCACCACAAGTTCGAGTAGCGGCGGCGGCGCAGGGCTGGACTTCTTCGGCGCCGCAGCCGCCTCGCCGCCGGCAGGCTTCGTCGCCAACACCCTTCTCATTCGCAACAGCACATTCGACCACAACACTTCGGCCCGAGCGGGCGGCGCGATCCTTGTTGAGACGTTCACCGGCAACCTGCAGATCCAGAACACGACGCTCAGCGACAACACCGCGGCCACGTCCGGCGGCGCGATCGGCGCCGCCTCCGGCCCGGGAACCATTACGCTTCAGAACTCGACCGTTGCCGGCAACGCGGCCAACGTCTCCGGCACGAGCGCCGGATTCGTCGGCGGCGGCGGCGTCTGGCGGAACAGCATCGTCGCCAACTCCGTCACGCTCACCAACACCATCGTCTCCGGCAACACCAGCGCCGTCGGACCGGACATCCGCACCGACGCGTTTTCCAGCGTCCAGGCGAACTACTGCGCCATCGGCAGCGCGAATGGCTTTTCGCTCGTGGCCGGCAGCGGCAACAATATCGTCTTCGGAACGGATCTGAAGCTCGGCACGCTCCTGCCCAATGGCGGCCCGCAACAGACCCGCGCGCTGCTCGCCGGCAGCCCGCTGCTCAACGCGGGAAGCAACGCGCTCACACCGGCCGCACTCACGACCGACGGCCGCGGGGCGGGCTTTGCCCGCATCGCCGGAACCGCCATCGACATCGGCGCCTTCGAGCGCGCCACGACCGGCCCGGTCGTACTCAGCAAGCAGTTCCTGTTTGAGACCGCGCCGCAGCGCGTGGCCATCCAGTTCAGCGAAGACGTTTTTGACAGCATCCTCGGCGGACAGCCGTTCGAACTGAGGAATATGACCACATCGACCGACTACACATCCGACGTCGGAATCGCCTACAGCCAGAACACGATGAGCCTGAGCCCGACGATCGCGCCGTTCACGCTGCCCGATGGAAACTACCGCCTGACGGTCTTTGCCGGCGAAGTCACCAACGCGGCCGGCGCCCATCTGCAGGCGAGCGAGGTGTTCGAGTTCTTCGTCCTTGCCGGTGATGCGAATCGCGACCGGCGGGTGAACTTCGACGACCTGCTCATCCTCGCCCAGAACTACCTCCGGGCGAGTTTCCCGGTATTCAGCCAAGGCGATTTCAACTACGACGACGTGGTGAACTTCGATGACCTTTTGATCCTCGCCCAGCGATACAACACGAGCCTTGCCGCGGTCGAGAGTCGGGTCGTGCCGGGTGTGCCGACGGTTCGGCGTCGGCGGGCCGCCCCCGAGCTGTTTGAGCAGGTTTGAAACAAAGCAATCGACGGAATGAGCAGTACCAGCGGCAATTTGTCTTGTCAGCAGACCCGGCTCGGGCAATAGTCGTCTTGAACGCTGATTCACGACACCCGGAATTTTCAACGATGAAAACCCGTTTCCCGCACCGTCACACTCCGCCACGCGCTGAATCGCTGGAACGCCGTTCCCTGCTCGCGGCGACCGAACTCGCGCGCAACGGCGGCTTCGAAGTCGCGGTCTCGAGCAGCGACTGGACGCTCAGCGGCAACTTCCAGGCCGACTCGCGCTTCGCGCTCTCCCACACCGGCGCCGGCTATGCGTACGTGTCGAACGCCGACGGCAGCGCGGGCAACAGCCTCGCCGGGTCGATGGTTCAGCAGGTCACGATCCCGTCGAACCTCACGTCGCTTACGTTGAACTTCTGGACGCGCATCTCCACCAGTGAAACCACCACCACCGCGGCGAACGACACGATGAGCATCGTCATTCAGAACGCGGCCGGCACCGCGACGCTGCAGACGCTGGGCACGCTCAGCAATCTCAATGCATCGGCATCCTATGTTCAGCGGAGCTTCGCGCTCAGCCGCGCGCTGATCGGCCAGACCGTTCGCATCGCGTTCAGCGCCGCCACGAATGCGACGCTCGCCACCACGTTTCGCGTGGACGATGTAAACCTCAATGGCGTGTCTTCGGCGACGACGAATCGAATCGTCGGCTATCTGCCCTACTACCGTTACAGCTCGGCCTTTTCAAAGATCGACTGGACGGCGCTGACGCACGTCAACTACTTTTCGATCTCTGCCGACACGGCCGGCGCGCTCACCACGACCAATGTAACGGCGTCCGCGCTCAATGCCGTCGTCGCGGCCGCACACGCCGCGGGTGTGACGGTGGGCATCACCGTCGGGCCGGCGAGTTTTTCGACGCTCGCCAATAGCGCGACGGCGCGGCAGACCTTCGCGAACAACGTCGTCAACTACGCGCTTCAGTACAATCTCGACGCGATCGACATCGACTGGGAACCGCCGGCCGGCAACAACGTCGCCTCCTACGGCTCGCTCATCAGCGACCTCTACACCGTCGCCAACCCGCAGAAGATCATGATCACCGCGGCGGTAAACCCGTGGACCAATGAGATCCCCGCCGCCACGGTGAACGCGAAGATGGATTGGCTCAACGTGATGTGCTACGACTTCGACTACGCCAATCACTCCACCTATTCGCAGGCCGTCAGCGGCATGACCGACTGGACCGCCTACGGCGTCACCCGGAACAAGATCCTCATGGGCTCGCCCTTCTATGGCAAGCAGGGCACCAGCTGGAGCAACGACACGTCGGAAACGTACGCCACGATGATCGCCAACCATCTTGCCGCGAACGGCAATACCTTTCCCTCTCCAGACCTCGACTTCATCGACAACTTTTACGGCAACGGCGTCGAGACTCTCCGGAAGAAGATGCAGTACGTCGCGGATAACGGCTATGGCGGCGCGATGATCTGGGAACTGGGGCAGGATCGCTGGAACAGTTCGAGCCTGTACGACTACCACTCCCTGTTGCCGGTCATGAAGAGCGTGCTTCGACAGAGCGGCGCGATCGGAACGGTCACAACCTCGCCCGCGGACAACGGGAATCTGCCGGCCAGCGGGACGCAGACCGTGGCCGTCACCGTGACATTCGTCGCTCCGTCGGCCGGCGTGCTACAGGTCTCGCTGGTGGATGAAGCGTACACACCCGCGCGGGACTGGGTCTCCATTGCTTCCGCGGGCACGGTGACTCAGACGCTGAATGTACCGATCAGCCAACTCTCGGCGGGCCAGCAGTTCTACGAGATCTACACGCAGTTCCGCCCCGGCGCGAGCGCGGGGCCGCTCACCGCGATTGACGACGCCGACATCCTGAAACTCACACCGTTCCGAATCAACTGGCTCGCGTTACCGGGCGTGCCGGGCGCACCGTCTCCGGCGGATGGGGCGCTCCTTTCCGCACCGCCTGTACTGCTGAACTGGGCCGATGTCGCGGGCGCGACCAGCTATGACGTCTATGTGAGCAACATCCTTCGCGCGAACGTCATGACGAGCCAGTGGCCGCCCAACATCAGCTTCACCTCCGGCGCGAATTACATCTGGCGGGTCCAGGCTCGCAACACTGCCGGAACGACTACCGGGCCGACCTGGAGTTTCCGATGGGTAGCGCCCGACCTCACGCCGCCCACGCCAATCGGCGGCACGTTTGACGCGGACTCGCTGCACGTCACGATCGATTTCTCCGAACTGCTCGCCAGTACCGCGGGCGACGCATTCATCGCTGTTGCATCGGGCGGTGCGGAAACGAGTCTCGGCGCCGGCATCGTCAGCGGGAACAGCGTGACGTATTCGATCCCGTCCACCCTCGCCAATGGCGATTATCAATTCCGCCTGCCCGCGGGCAGCGTTTTCGATCGCGCAGGCAACCCTCTCGCGGCCGACTCGACGATGCCGTTCTTCATCCTCGCCGGCGATCTCAACCGCGATCGCGTCGTGAACTTTGACGATCTGCTGGTTCTCGCCCAGAACTACGGGCAGAGCGGGCTGAGTTTCACCCAAGGGAATCTCGACCGCGATCTCGCCGGCAACGTCGATTTCGATGACCTTCTGCTTCTGGCCCAGTGGTACGGCACATCGCTCGTCCGCGCGACCCCCTCCTCGCGCCGACCCGGCCGGGCGACGCTGACGGAAATCGCCTGACCGCAGAGCCCGCGCAACGACAGGCCAAGGCTCTTTACGCCGGGTACTCACCGCTCCCGGATCGGGTTTGGCGTCGCGCAGAGAAATTTGGCGCGCTCGAGTAAACCAAGGCCGCACTTTGCAGCATACATCTGCCAGATGGCGCCGCCTGACGGCGGCGATCAGGTGGATTGCGACCCTCAGCGGATTTGGAGGCTCTTTCCGAGCCGGTACAGGAGAAGGACATGTCTATTCGACTCTCTTTGTCGCGCGCGCAAGCCCGATCGATTCTCGCTGCGGCGGTGCTGGGGAGCACGGCCGGCAT
The DNA here is from genome assembly GCA_031411495.1 of Phycisphaerae bacterium. Classification (GTDB taxonomy): domain Bacteria; phylum Planctomycetota; class Phycisphaerae; order Tepidisphaerales; family Tepidisphaeraceae; genus JANOBD01. The sequence goes on from JANOBD010000165.1 coordinate 112,546, forward strand.
CTGCGCCGCTGAAGACCGCACGATCACCGGTGTCAACAATGCTCTTCAACAGCCCAACCGCGGCTCGGCCGGCACGGCGTTCATCCGCTTCGGCTACCCTTCCGAATATGTCGACGGCGTCGGCAATGCCGTCCTGACCGACGCCCAGCGCGTCAACGCCCGCACCATCAGCAACCGGCTGGCCGTCCAGACCACCAGCTTAACCAACAATCGCAATCTCAGCTCGTATGTGTGGATGTGGGGGCAGTTCCTGACGCACGATCTCGACCTCGCCTCGACCAGCAATGGGGCCGCCGTCAACGGCAGCGCGAACATCGCCGTCACGAGCGTCGATACGCTCGGGCCAAACCCGATCGGCGTCACGCGGTCGAACTTCGTCACGATCAACAACGTCCGGCAGCAGGTGAACTCGGTCACGACATGGATCGATGCGTCTCAGGTCTATGGGTCAGACCCGACCCGCGCGGCCGCGCTCCGCACCAACTCGGGCACCGGCGCCAAGCTAGTCACCAGCGCCAACAACCTCCCCGGCTACAACACCGCCGGCTTCGCCAACGACAACAACGGTCCGACGCCGGCAAATCAACTCTTCCTCGCCGGCGATGTGCGCGCGAACGAGAACGTCGCGCTCACGTCGATGCACACGGTTTTCATCCGCGAACACAATCGGCTGGTGGACGTCATCTCGGCGCAGCAGCCGACGTTGAATAACGAACAAAAGTATCAGCTGGCCCGCAAGATCGTCGGCGCCGAGATGCAGGCGGTCACCTACAACGAGTTCCTGCCCGCGATCATGGGCAATGCCGCACCGACCGCGCGCGGCTACAACTACAACCCGCAGGTGCCCGCGAGCATCACCCAGTCGTTCGCGACGGCCGCGTTCCGCTTCGCGCACAGCACGCTCTCCAGCGAGATGCCGGCGGTAAACAACGACGGGACCACCGACCCATCGCTTTCCCTCGCGAACGCGTTTTCCAATCCGAACCTTCTGACCACCACGCCGGGACTGGTCGAAGACCTGCTCAAGGGCGGCGCGACGCAGCGGGCGCAGGAGGTGGACACGCAGTTCATCGACGAGATCCGCAACACGGCGTTCGGCCCACCCGGCGCCGGCGGCACCGACCTCTTCGCGGTGGATACCGAACGCGGCCGCGATCATGGGCTGGTCGATTACCGTCAGCTTCGCGGCGCCTATGGCCAGCCGCCGATCAACTCCTTCGCGCAGATCCCCACCACGCCGGCGATGCAGGCGACGCTGCAGGATCTGTACGCGAACAATCTCAACAACGTCGACGCGATCGTCGCCGGCCTCGCCGAGAATCACCTGCCCGGCCAGAGCCTGGGCGGAACGTTCAGCGCCATCATCGGCAACCAGTTCGCGCGGCTCCGCGATGGCGATCGACTCTTTTACCTCTCCAACGATGCAGGCCTGTACCTCAACGGGGTATTGCGGCCGGAGATCGCCTCGATCCTCAACCTCGATTCGGTCCGGCTCTCCGACATCATCGCCGCCAATACCGGCCTCACGAGCCTGCAGGCACAGGGCAACCTCTTCTTCGCACGGATGCCCGGCGATCTGAACAACGACCAGCGGGTGAACGCGCAGGACATCGATCTGCTCCTCGGCTCCAACGCCAACGCGCCGGCGATTTTCGACGTCAACGCCGACGGCACGCGCAACAGCGTCGCCTTCTCGCCGGGCAGCGATGTCGATCACCTCGTCGAGCGGATCATGCTCACCGAGTTCGGCGACGCGAACCTCGACCGCAAGGTCGACTTCGCCGACCTGCTCATCCTCGGCCAGCACTACGAGCAGCAAGGCGGGTGGGCGAGCGCGAACTTCGACGGCAACTCGATCATCGACTTCACCGATCTGCTGCAGATCGCACAACATTATGGTTTTGGCCTGGCCAGTTCAGATCTGTCGACGATGAACTTCGAGGCCGACTTCCTGCGGATGCTGAGCCTCGTGCCTGAGCCGTCGGTGCTGGCAACGTTCGGCGGGGTGCTGCTATTCCGAAGGCGTCGAGCAGGCTGATCGGTCGTTGCGCATCGAAGAGGGGAACGCGGCGGCCGTGACGGGCCGCCGAGCTCTTTCGTGGCGCGAACTTCGGCGCCGATGTGTGCCCCTGATTGCAGAAACCAACCGGCGCGGCGTGCGTGTGGCCTTAGGTTGGCCGTGTTGGGGAACTGCGGGCCATCATGTTCGAGCGTGACGGCGGCCAAGCCGGTTGGCGCCGGCGGCAGACACGTGCGTCCCGCGCTTCCATTCCCGCCCCGCCTCGCTAACCTCTTTCGCATGAAGATATCGCCTCCACGGATGGGATCGGTCGCGCACGGTCTGGAATCGCTCGAATCACGCCGGCTGCTCGCTTTTGTTGCGAGCGGCGTATCGACCGTCGGGGGCGACGAGTACCAATCTGTCGATGCGATGATCCCCGTCAGCGGCGGATACGTGTCCGCGGGAACGTTCACGGCGGGAACCGATTTCGGCAACGGCGTTTCCCCGGCGCCGCGCGGGTACAGCGATCTTTTCCTGACGCTCGTGAAGGGTTCGAAGACGTCGCTCTACACGATCGGCGGCGGCTCGGGCAGCGACGGGAAAATCAAGGTCAAGGACAACCGCGCCGAGTTCGCCGCCCTGCCCACGCGCGTCTCCGAGGAATATCCGTTCGGCGTCTCGTCGAGTCCGCGGCGCGCGGATGAATATATCCGTGCGATGAAGATCGGGCCGGATGGAAAGCTCTACGTCGTCGTCGTCTTTAAGAAAGACATCTCGCTCAATACCCAGAATCCCCGCGCCCTCACCCTGTCGGTCGATGACTCGTACGATCTCTACGATTCGGCGATCCTCCGCTATTCCGTCGGCAGCAAGCTCACGTTCGAGAGCGCGTTTATGATCACCGGCCCATTCAACGACATCGTGAATGACATCGACTTCGACTCCGCGGGAAACCTCGTCCTGGCCGGGTCATTCGAGCGCCGCTGTGATTTTGACCCCGGCAGCGGCACGAAGCTTTTCGAGCCGGACGGCCGCGGCGATGCCTTCGTCGCGAAGTACACCCGCCGCGGCGAATTGATCTTCGTCTCGCAGTTTGGCGGCGACAGCGCCCGCCCTTCCGAAATCGATGCAGCTAACGGTGTCGTCGTCGATTCGAACGACAACATCTACGTCGGCGGCACGTTCGCGAGCGACGCCGACTTCGACCCGCGCGCCGGGAAAGCCAACCGCTTTATCCTCAAGTCCAGCGATTCCACCGACGCATTCACCATGAAACTCAATGCCGATGGCACGTTGGCGTGGGCCCGCGCGCAAGGCGGCAAAAAGTCGGACGGCGTCCGCGACGTGACGCTCGCGCCCAATGGCGGCGTCTACAGCGTCGGCTATTTCGAAGACGAGGCCGATCTCGATTCATCCGACGCCCGGCAGATCTTCCAGGCTCGCGATGAAAAAGGCGGCTCGACACCGTACGCGACTGACCTCTTTCTCAACCGCTTCGATGCCGACGGAAACCAGCAGTGGGTCAAACCGATCGCCGGCGACGGATTTGAGCTGATCGCCAACGCCAACACCGATGCCAGCGGCAACCTTGTGCTGGCTGGAAGCTTCTTCGGGTCGGCCGACTTCGACGGCTCGAAGCGCGTCCAACGGCTCACCTCGCCCGCGAGCAGCCTCGACGACGGCAACCAGAAAGACCGCGACAATGCCTACAGCGGCTTCATCGCGAAGTATTCGCCAACGTCCAAGCTGCTCGACGCCACCCAGATCGACGGCCGCCGCGAGCAGGACCTCTTCCTGAATGGCGCATCACTCGACGGCACGGGCAACGTCTATATCGGCGGGCGGTACCGGCTCGGGCTGGCGATCCCGAACACGTCGGTATCCATCGGCACGACGACGGATAATGATCGGCGCGAGGATGCGTACGCACTGATATTCAATGCAGGGCTTGAGCCGATCGCGTAATACTGGTCGTTTTGATCCACAGGCGTCGCAGAATCTGTCATGCTGAGGTATTCCGAAGCATCCAGACGGAGTGCCGACTGACGTCCGTGGCGCTCGAAAGCTACACCCGTGGGAGCATAGACTGAGTACCCGAAGGCTTTCTCTGGGTGACCTCGTTTCGATCGCGTGAAATACGTGCGAGGCGCATCACCTGCGTTTCCGCGGGAGCAGGGAAGCCACACCGAACAACAGGCACGAAGTCGGCTCAGGAACCAATCGCGCGATGAATGCGGTCTGTCCCGCAGTTTGACCGGTTAGGAGGCCGTGGCCGACGATATAGTCTGGCACACGGCCGTCGGCAAAATCCGTCAAGAACGGGTTGGTGGCGAGTAGCGCCCACCCGCTGTTGGTGAGTCCGCCTTCGATGAGGATGCCCAAGTCGCGAACCCCGAGGTCTTTGCGCCACCAAAAAATGTGGTAGCCGTCATTCAAACCGTTTTGACCGACCGGTAGATACCGCCCTACGACGACGCCGGTCTCAGAAAGGTAAGTCGCTTCTGACACTGGGCTGCCCGAGAAATAAAGCGGGTACATCATTGCCGCCGCAGAGTCATAGAACCATGCAGTCTGACGGTCGGCGACATTGCCGTTATAACGTCGTGTGTAGCCGATCACGTCGCCCGCTTCATTGACGTCAATCACATCGCTGTAGCGCTCGAGGCCGTTAGACGCGTTGTAGCCATACGCGGCACCGGATAGAAAGAGAGGGGTTGTGACGCCGTCACGATACACCCACGCATCCTGCCCGCCTCCGGAACCAGGCGTGCCATTGGCATAGCGTTCTGCAAAGCCGATCACGATGTTCGAGTCGGTACACTTTCGCATTTCGGCGCGACGGTCGATCCCTGCCGCGCCGGTTGAGTTGTCGGTCCTCGATTGCTCATAGGCTCCGCCGACGGGGTTAATCACGCGAGTCTGCCCGCCCTGATGAATCCAGATGTCGTTGCCAAAGCTGGAAATTGAATCAAAAATTGTTGAAACAAGTCGCTGCTGGGATCCGACCGCGACCCCGCCCGCATTGAGCGCTATAGCGACACTGTTGCGCCTAATTCCCGCTGTTGTCATCGCATCGTAGATCCCGCCTGTGAGACCAATTGCCATCGTCGCACCGTCAGGTCTGCGCAGCCAGACATCTGAGCCAAGCCCTGTCCCCGAATTGCTCCATCGATTACTCGAGCCGACGACGTAGAGGTCGTCGTTGACGAACGTCGCTGAGGTCCCGCGATGCTCATTACCCTCAGCGATGTATGTATAAGCCGGACCTTCCAGCCCTACCCGGGTGACATTGCCCACCGCATAAAGCCACGCGTCGTTGCCGAGGTTCTCACCCGAAGGCGAGTAAAGCGAACTCGTTCCCAGTGCGTTGCCTGCGGGCGAAACGGACGTGACTGTCGATATGCGATGAACGGTCCCTCCATTGTCATACTCGTATCCGATTCCGATCAAGCCGATACGGACGGTACCTGACTCGTCGGACCGCCAGGCGTCGCGGCCACGCCCCGAGCCGGCTGCGGTTTGTCGGCCCGTATAACCAAAAACGACGCCCTGCGCGGTGCTTCCAGAAATAGCCGAGACGCGTTGAACACCGTTTGCCGAAGTGGACTCGTATTCGCCGCCGAACAAGCCCACAAGGCTAGTCGAGCCGTTGATAGAGCGCCATGTATCAGTACCAAGTGACGTGCCGTTGGCGGTGTAGCGATTCGTCGTGCCCGCAGCATGACCTGATTCGCTGAGGCTTGCGACGGCAGACTGGCGAACGATCCCGCCAGCGGTGTTGTATTCGTACCCGCCACCGAACAGGCCGATGGCCTGGGATGTGCCGCGATTCGCGTAGAAAACATCCTTCCCGCGTTCGATGCCATTGCCGATTGACGAGTATCGCGTGCTGGTGCCGACTGCTTGACCAGACTCATTGAGGATCGTCACGAAACTCTTCCGAATCGGGACGCCGTTGGAAACCCATTGATAGGCGCTGCCCACGAGGTTGATGCGTACGGAAGCACCATTTGCAAAGTAAAATGAATCCAACGAAGCGATTGAGCCAGTGTTTGAGAACGTCTGACTCGTCCCGACAATCTGCCCTGCGGCGTTTACCTGCTCAACGGTGCTGTATTGCTTGAATGAACTACTGGTGCCGTACCTGTATTCGCCACCAACAAGCCCGACTGTCTGAATCTGATAGGTAGGAACGGACGCGTGGGCAGCAGCGCTGCAAGCGATGAAGATTGCCGCAGACTTAACCATTGCGACTCGCGACAGGATAAAGCGCTTTGAATTGTTATCCGGCATATTTCCATGCAGGTATTGCATGCCCCCAGAACAGATTTGAACTTTAGACAGTATCTAGACCAACGCCGCGGTAATCCGACGATTACTCCCCTGCCAGCAGATTCGCCACGCGGACTTTGAGCTTCTCGATCCGTCGACCCAGCCGCTGGATGTTGATGCCGAGCATGCGCGCCGCGGCGGCCTTGTTGTTGTTCGTGCGGCGCAGGGCTTCGGCGATGGCGCGTCGCTCGAGGTCTTCCAGACAGAGTTCCGTAAGCGCGTTGGGAACGAGCGAGCCGGGCGCGTGCGAGCGGATTCGCTCGGGCAAATCCAGCAGTCGCACTTCATCGGCCTGTGCGAGCACGTGGGCATGTTCGATCGCGTTGGCCAGTTCGCGCACGTTGCCGGGCCAGGGGTACCCGCGCATCGCGGCCTGTGCGTCGTCGGCGATTCGGCGCTGGGTTTCGCCGTACATCTTGGCCTGGATATGCAGGAAGTGATTGGCGAGCGGAATGACATCCTGCGGGCGTTCGCGGAGCGGCGGCAGGTTGAGCGTGACGACGTTCAGGCGGAAGTAGAGGTCTTCGCGAAACGTTCCCTCTCCCACCATCTTGCGAAGGTCGCGGTGGGTGGCGCAGACGACGCGAACATCGACCGGGCGGCCGCGGGTCTCGCCCACGGGCACCACCGCGCGCTCCTGAACGACTCTCAGCAGCTTGGCCTGGTTCGGCAGCGTGAGTTCGCCGATCTCGTCGAGAAACAGCGTGCCGGTGTTGGCGGCACGGATGAAGCCGACGCTATCTCGGACGGCGCCGGTGAACGCGCCTTTCACGTGGCCGAAGAGCTGGGATTCGAACAGCGATTCGGTGAGGGCGGAACAGTCGACGGGAATGAAAGGTGCGGCGCGGCGATCGGACTGATCGTGGATGCTGCGCGCGAGCATCTCCTTGCCGGTGCCGGTTTCGCCGAGCAGAAGCACGGTGCAGCGGCGCGAAGCGATGGAGGAGGCGATCTCACGGATTTGGCCGAGTGCGGGCGAGTCACCGATGAGGGTGGATGCGGCGAGCGAGACGGCCGAACTGACGGGCACGGTCACTCGAGAGGCCAAGCTCTCGCGCGAACGGTCCGCAGCGCTCCCGCCCGCGGCCAAATGGCCGAAGACTTTGCTGTCTCCACCCGGCATAAACTCTCCCACTGGTTGACAGAAACGAAAGAGATGTGGCCGTCAACCGAACTTCTTGCATGGTGCGCATTTGCGCCCGCGCATCAGTCACTCCGAACATAGGAATATCCCTGATTACCCGCTTCTGCAACATGATCTTACACCGGAGCAGGATGTTATATGTAATTTTCTGCAACCCTCCGCGTTTTTCGATGAAAGCGAGAGCATGCATGACAAGCGTGGCCGAAGATGCGGACGGTTTCACGTGAGCAGCCAGTTGGCACAGCAACCGTAATCGGGGTAAGCAGTAGCGATAATACACGCGATGCTGGGCTCAATCGCAGCCCACTCTCTTCCCAACCCCCCTCGATATCGCATCGCCGTGAAAACTCCTCCCCGCATTGTGCGCGCTGAAGAACGGACGCCATCCCGTCCAAGAAGATCCTATAGGCCTCCGATGACTTTTCGCTGACAGCAACGCGTAGGTCGGTTTGTATTGCGGTGATACGGCAAGGGTGATATAATTCTATAATTAACTTGACGCGTTTGGATGACTTGATTCAATGCTTTCAGGCCCGCGGATTGGGCCATCTGTTCACGTCGCTCTACGCGAAGGTTGGTACCATGGCTCGCCCAACGACTCATCGTCACGGATTCACCCTCGTCGAACTCCTCGTCGTCATCGGCATCATCGCGGTGCTGATCTCGATCTTGTTGCCTGCACTGGGGAATGCGCGTCGAGCCGCCAACTCGACCAAGTGCCTCGCCGCCCTTCGTGAGATCGGCAAAGGCTTACAGCTTTACGCGCAGGAAAACCGCGGCTATTGGCCCATCGTCCGCGACGCGCGCGACCAGATCGCCAATCCGGGCAATCCGAACATTCCCCAGCGACGCTGGACCGACATGCTCGCGAAGTACTTCAACAAAGGCGCGAAAAACGGAACCTTCGACAATGTGACCGACATCGGCGCCATCCGTCTGAACTCCATCCTCTGGGGATGTCCGGAGTGGGCGCGAACGGTCGAATACGACGCGGCCGCCATCGCGAGCAACCCGCAAACCGCGGACAATGTCTATTCCGGCTACGGAATGCAGGACCGCTGTGACTACTACAAAAAGAACCCGCCCGACCTGAAAGACATGGCGGAATACACCGAATCGGTTCGCGGCAGCTACATCAAACAGGTCGTCTGGAGCAAGGGCGGCTCGGCGCGCGGCATCATCGCCGACGCGATCTGGGATGTCCTTTTGATGTACGCTTCCGACATCAACCTGACGACCGGCGTGCTCAATGCCAGCCTCGCTTGCCCGCCCTATAACTACAACACCGATACCGGCCTGGTCTACGGTGCGGGCAGCACCAGCATGGACGTCAACCGTCACGGCCGGCGCGGCACGACAAAGAAAAGTGCGTTCAAGTCGCGCGGCGTCAACATGCTCTTTGCGGACTTCCACGCCCAACCTGTGACCCCCGCCGAAGCCTACATCGCCGTCATCAAAAAGTGAGCAGATGACCGCATGTCGGCGAAGCGCCGAGTGTCCGCCACCTTGAGAATCATCATGCCAAATCGATCACAAGCCCGACGCGAGGCATTCGCGGGATTTACGCTCGTCGAACTCCTCGTCGTCATCGGCATCATCGCCGTCCTGATCTCTCTGCTTCTCCCGGCACTGGGCGCGGCACGCAGACAGGCAAACGACGTGAAATGCAAGGCGGCTCTCCGGCAGATCGGCAACGCGTTCAAACTCTACGAGCTGGAGTCGAAGGGATACTGGCCCGTCGCCGTCTTCAAGACCACCGGGCCCGCGCCCGCGGCCGGGCAGGTCGACGAGCGTGAGCATCGCTGGTCGGACATGCTCTCGAAGTATCTTCACAAGAACGCCGCCGGCGGCTCGGACGACATCACCCAGTACCGGCGCAACTCCGTGCTCTGGGGCTGCCCCGAATACACCCGCGCCAACGAGTTCGATGAAACCCAGTTCGCCGAACGCGTCCGCAACGGCTACGGGATGCAGTATTATCCGATGTCGCCCGACCCTGCGCGCGGCAGCACCGACCCCAACAAGCCCGGGAACCTCGCGTACATCGATTACGTTCAACCCTCGATCGGCACGTGGTTCAAAGCGACAGTCTGGACGCGCCGAACCGGAGGCGGCTCGGCCGCGCGTGGTGTAATTGCCGACTCCGAAACGCACGTCATCGGCACCACACCCAACGCCGCCGGGACGCTGTCGCGCCAAGCGGTGGCGGTTCAGGACGGCGCCTGGGGCGGGGCGACCAACCAGTCCGTACTTCTGCTTCCGCGCGGTGCGACGGAGAACGTCGTCAACGTGAATGCCCAGCGTCACCTGAAGCCGGGGCGATCGATCAAAGAGATCCGCGCCGGCCGCGGCACGAATATGCTCTTCTGCGACATGAGCGTCCGCAGCGTGAGCCCTGTCGAAGCCTGGGTCGCGATCCGCGGCGGCGGCGTCGACTCGACGGTGCCGTGAACGCGTTTCGCCGCATCGGTGTATCCGCTACAACATTCACGCCAGCCAATCGGCTGGCGTGATCTGTTTCCACGACGAGGCACATTCATGATCCTTACCGAACTCCGCTTCCCTTCGCGCGTGCTAGGCATGCGCGCGACGATGAATGTCCTGCTCCCGGAAAACGCCGACGGGCCATTCGCGACGTTCTATCTCCTGCACGGGCTTTCCGACGATCACACCGGCTGGCAACGCTGGACGCGCCTCGAGAATTACGCGGGGAACCTGCCGCTGGCGATCGTGATGCCGCAGGGGTTCCGCGGCTTCTACACCAACAACAACGCCGGGCCCCGCTACTTCGACTACGTCATCGAAGACGTCATCGGCACCGCCGAGCGATACCTGCCGCTCAAGCGCGAGCGCGCGTCGCGATGCATCGGCGGGCTTTCCATGGGTGGCTACGGCGCGCTGCGCATCGGTCTCGCGCGGCCGGAGCTTTTCGCTTCGATCAACTCCCATAGCGGCGCGGTGATGGCCGGCACGTACGGTCAGCGCAAAGACGGGCCCGTGTCGAACGCGGAATGGATCGCGACGTTCGGCACCGAACCCGCTGGCACCGATCACGATCTGCTCACCCTCGCCAGACGCGTTCACACCGCACCGATGAAGCCCAACATCCTCATCGACTGCGGCGTCGATGACTTCCTCATCGGACAGAATCGCGATTTCGAAGCGCAACTCAATTCGATCGGCCTCGACCACACCTACCGCGAGTTTCCGGGCATCCACAACTGGGATTACTGGGATCTGCACATTCGCGACGCGCTCGCGTTTCATGCCGAGGCGATGGGATTGAAGCCGATTCAATAAGCGAAGTCTGTCATGCAGAGGAGGTTTACCGACGAAGCATCTTGAGACGAGGTCTAGGCGCCATCGCAAGCCGCTCGCGCCTGTCTGCCGCTCAAGACCCTTCGTCGCTAGAGCGCCTCTGGGTGACAGCCGCTTCGCCTCGACTACACTCCCACCCGGATGTCCGACCCGCTCGATCAATCCATCGACCACATCAAAGGCATCGGCGTCGCACGCGCGACTCGGCTGCGCGAGATGGGGCTTACCAAGGTCCGCGACCTGATCGAGTACTTTCCCCGCCGCTACCAGTTCGAAGCCGAAGAGATGCCCATCGCCGACCTGCAGGCGGATCAGATCCACACCGTTCGCGGCGAGATCAGCGCGTGTGACTACCTCCGCGGCGCGCGCGGCGGACGATTCGAAGCGACGCTCACCGACGATACCGACTCGCTCAGCCTCGTCTGGTTCAACGCCAGCTGGCTGCGCGGCAAGATCACGCCGGGCATGAAAATCCGCGTCCGCGGCAAGGTGAAGTTCTTCCGCAACCTGCCTCAGATGGCGAATCCCAACTGGCAGGCGATCGACGACGAAACGCCGATGGTCGAGGAGTCGAAGCTGCGCCCCATCTACCCGGCGACGGCGGATATGCCGAGCGCGACGATCGAGAAAGTCTTCGAGAAGATCATCGATGATGCCGCCGGGCAAATGAGCGAATGGTTCGAGCCGTCGCTGCGCGAGAAGAACCGTCTCATCAGCCGGCCCGAGGCATACAAGAAAATCCATCATCCCGCGACCTACGCCGACGCGTACTCCGCGCATCGCCGGCTCGTGTACGACGAGTTGATGTTGCTTCAACTCGGGCTCGGCATGGCACGTCGCAAGCGCGGCGACCGGCTCAGCGCACCCGTCGTCCGCGTCGACAAGCTCCTGGATGAGCGAATCCGCAAACGATTCGGATTCGAGCTTACCAATGCACAACGGCGCTGCGCGTTCGATATCGTCCGCGACATGCAGAGCGGAAACGCGATGAACCGCCTGCTCCAGGGTGACGTCGGCAGCGGCAAGACCGCCGTCGCGCTCTACGCGATGCTGGTCGCCATCGCGAACAAGCTGCAGGCCGCCATCCTCGCACCCACCGAAGTGCTGGCCGAGCAGCACTTCCTGAACATCTCGCGATTCCTGGCCAGCAGCGGCGTGAACGTCGCGCTCTTCACCCAGCGAACGAAGAAAGGAAACGTCGCGCTGCGCGAAATGCTTGCCGAGGGACAGGTCCACATCGCCGTCGGCACGCAGGCGCTGATCCAGGGAGACATCGACTTCGCGAACCTCGGCATCGTCGTCGTGGATGAGCAACACCGCTTCGGCGTCCGCCAGCGCGCCACGCTCAAGGAAAAGGGCCTCTCGCCCCACTACCTCGTGATGACCGCCACGCCGATCCCGCGCACGCTGGCGCTCAGTTTCTTCGCCGACTTCGACGTGAGCACGATCAACGAGCTTCCGCCGGGCAGGCAGGTGATCGAGACGACGTGGCTGCGACGCGACCAGGCCGCGAAGGCGTACGACCTGGTGAAGCGCGAAGTGAAGCTCGGCCGGCAGGCTTACATCGTCGTGCCGAAGATCGACGACACCGGCCTGCAGGAGGCGGATGTCGCCTCGCTCGACAAGCTCTTCGAGACGCTCTCGAGCGGCCCGCTGCGCTCGCTCCGGCTGTTGAAGCTGCACGGCCGGATGAGCAGCGAGGAGAAGAAGGAAATCATGCGTGCTTTCCGCGACAGGGAAGCGGATGTGCTGGTCGCGACGACGGTGATCGAAGTCGGAGTGGACGTACCCAACGCGACGATCATGCTGATCGAAAGCGCTGAGAGCTTCGGCCTCGCGCAGCTGCATCAGCTCCGTGGCCGCGTCGGCCGCGGCAGCGATCAGTCGTATTGCGTTCTGCTCAGCGACGCGCCGACGCAGGATGCCGCCGACCGGATGCGGACGATGGTCGAGACCAGCGACGGTTTTGAGCTTGCCGAAGCCGATCTGAAAATGCGCGGCCCCGGCGACTTCTTCGGCACGCGGCAATCGGGACTTCCACAACTGAAAGTCGCGGACCTCACGCAGGAACTGGAGATGCTGAAAGTGTGTCGGGACGATGCGCAGGCGATTCTGAAGGAAGACCCGGATCTTGCGATGGAGAAGCATCGCGCGCTGCGCGACGAGATCGTCCGGCGATTTGGCGAGCAATTGGGGCTGGCGCAGATCGGGTAGTCGACCGTTGCTTTAAAGTGAGTTCGCCCCGGATTTTGGCGAAATATCTTCTCGAACGGGATCCCACGATTTGCTACGTTCACTAAAGCGCTTGGCTTAGGGAGGGAACCGAATGATCGAGGATCTGGAATGTCGACGGCTCTTGAGTGACAGCCTGGACATCTATGCGGGGTGGTTGTCGGCCATCAAATGGGAACGCGGACAGCAAACGGGGATTTACGTCAACGTCAATTACACGCCGCTTGCAGGTTACACGCTGCAGCTTCAATACGACGACTCCGGCGATTCGTCCGGAACTCCAATCACTGCGTCTACCGATACCGACGGCGTCGCACGATTCAAGAATCTCCGACGCGGCAATTACACGTTGACGGCCAAGGCGCTTTCGGCTCCTTTCCTCAACGCGAAAGCCGTGAATCAACCACTGACAATTCCGTTCGTCCCGCAGTTTGGCAATTCAATCCTCGGATATGGACCCACGCGGCCGGCCGCTTACTTAAACTCGGATATTCAGTTCACCTACACGCGCGATGTTCCGGCCGACAATTTGCTGGACGGACAGGTGTTCTTCGACCGCGATCGCAGCGGTGATCACTACGACCTCGACCGGAACAACGGAAATGTCACCTCCGACGGCGGCGTCGCCGGCGTTCGCGTCTATCTCGATGCCGATCGCGACGGGAAACGCGACAAGAACGAGATTTCCGTGCTGACCGATGTCCATGGCAGCATTTACTTCGGCGGAATCCCGTTTGCGCAGATGAAGTCCCCGATGCGCATCAGCGTGCCTGACGGATACTGGTCCACGACCGCCAACGCGATAACGGCTCAATACGGATCCTCGCACTTATTCGGAATCTTCAAGCCTTACGCGAGTGCGACGATCGGGTTTCGAACGCTGTTGAAGATACGCGACGACCTGACCCCCAAAGGCGGATATCTCGTCTACCTCGATCTCAATCGCGACGCCAAATGGCAGCGCGGCGAGCCTCGCCAAGCGACCGATGCCTACGGGGGCGCGTCCTTCAAGGTCCTGCCCGGCAAATACCGGTTGCGCGTGATCGCGCCGCCGACGTTTAATGTCGATCGACGCTATGTCGACCTGAAAGTCGGCGACCGCGAAACTCGCAGCCGGAGTTTCGTCCTTTATGGCAGCCAGGAGTATTTCGTCGGCTTCTATTTCGACGCCGACAAAGACGGGACGCGCGATGCTGGCGAACCGCTTCTGAGCCGGTATCCCGACTCGTTTTTGCTCCTTGAATCGAAGGAGTACGACTGGTGGGCGGATACGTTCGAGACCTATCCTGTCCATCGTCCGGTGGATGGCCGGGGCTATCTTCACCTGACCAACGTTCCGGGCACGCTGCGCATCGGGTACGAGAAGTACGTCGCCACGTCGAGCTATCCTCTGGTCCCTTATGCGACGATTCCGGCGAGCATCGCCACCGGCGGCGTGTGGGAAATCCCGATCGACTACGTTCCCGATGCTTGGTACGGGCTTTATCCCGAACTCGCGCCGTTCGCTCCGTGACGCGTTCAGACCGTAACTTGGCCCTCACGCACGTGGCGAGACCATCACGCATCGGGGGACCGCGCCGCGTTCATTGCGACAGCTCCGCGCCGATCTGCTGCAGCACCAGTGATGTGTTCACATTTCCGTCGATATACGACTCGGCCTTGCGGATCGAATCGATCTTGTCGCAAATCTGATCGATTTCGGCATTCGAATCACTCGCCTGCATCTGCCTGCGCAGGTGTTCGGACGCGATGCGGAGGTAGACCACCAGGCCATCGCGTTTGAAACCGTCCTCGCTGCCGAGCGGGTCGCGGTCGATCTGCTTCTTGGCGTACTCTTCGCTCGCGGCTTTGAAGAAGCTCGCAAGATCGCTCGGCGAGCGCTGCGCTGCTGGCGTGTCGAGCAGTTTGACGAGGCCGATCGCGGTCATGGCGACACCATCTTCGATCCACTTGATCGCAAGCCCCGGCGATCCGCCCGCAAGCGCGATCGCCTTTTGCGCGAGCGATGCGTCGATCCCGCGCCCGGTCACGACCTTGAGTGCCTCCGCCTCCCCGAGCGGCAGGAATCGCACCGTCTGCGTGCGGCTGCGAATCGTCGAGAGCAGCGCGTGCGGCTGGTCGCTCAACAGGATGATCAGCGTACGTCCGCTCGGCTCTTCGAGCGTCTTGAGCATCGCGTTCTGCGCCTGCGCGTTCATTAGCTCGGCTTCTTCGACGATGAACACCTTGCCGCGGCCCATCACGCTCTTGCGCGTGGCCGGCGCGACGAGGTGTTCGCGGATGACATCGACGCTGAGCGCGATCGCCTTGTTGGCGCTCTTGCCTTCGATTTCGCGGATCAGTTCCTTGGTGATGTAGTGAAAGTCGGGGTGCGTCCGTGCCGCGACGAGTTTGCCGGCGGCGTCGAGCGATTCGGGATCGTTCGGCCGATCGGCGAGAAAGATCGTCGCCAGCGCGACAGCGGTCGTGTATCGCCCCACCCCTTGCGGCCCGGCGAAGATCATGCCGTGAGGCAGGCGATCGGCCTCCAGCGCGCGCGAGAGAAATTCGAGCGCGGCCGGCTGGCCGATGATCTGCGAAAATGCTGGGTGGACGTTCATTTGTGCAACACGAAGTCACGAAGACACGAAGCTGTCCGTTCCCGCACCGAGGTCGGATAGCAATGCACGCTTCACGAGTTTAACCACCGATGAACACAGATAAACAGGAAGAGGAAATGCGGGTCTTATCTGTGTTCATCGGTGGCTACGTCTTCTTCAACTCGAATCACGCAACCCGCTTCCGAACGTGACTAGACAACTTCGTGTCATCGCGGCTTCGTGTTTCGTTTATCCGATTCCCGCCACCACAGCCGCCCACACATCCGCCTGCACCGCTTCGATCGACCGATCTGCGGCCACCACGCGATATCGGTCGGCATAAGCGGTCGCCTGCGCCAGGAACTTCTCGCGCACGCTCTGGTGGTATTCGAACGGCCGCTGCTCGATTCGATCCTTGGTGATCACCACTTCCTCGCCGAAGAGCCCGGTGGTGCGGTGTTCGAACTTCGCACGGACGCGTTCGATGCTCGCCGAGACCGGCATGTCGAGGATGATCGTCAGGTCGGGCAGGCGGTCGCGCAATGCAATTTTTGCGGTCGCGATGATCTCGTCGGCCGTCAGTCCATCGCCGCCGAGCTGATAGCTGAGGGTCGAGCTGACGAAACGGTCGGTAAGCACGACTCTCCCGGAGTCCAGCGCCGGACGGATGATCTCATGCATCATTTGTGAGCGGGCAGCCATATACAGAAGCATCTCGCAGCGCATGCCCATCTCATCGTGATCGGGATTGAGGAGGATTTCGCGGATCTTTTCGCCGATGGACGTCGAGCCGGGATCTCGCACGGCCAACGTATCGAGGCCTACGCGGGCCAGTTGCTCGCGCAATAGCGCGATCTGCGTGGATTTCCCGCACCCTTCGCCGCCGTCGAAGGCGATGAACTTTCCGCGGAGTTTGATGGCGAGATCCGAGTCGGTCATGTCGAGATCGAGGATAACGCAATTCACGGGATCGTTCACGTGCGGCGACGCGCGCGCGCGAGCGGGATTGCTTGAATCCCCGCGCGTCTGCCCGATACTCACCGCGATGAACCAGCAGCAATTGCTCGAACAGTTCGCCAGGGCCTTCGGCAGCGGCGGTGCGCCACGCGTCGTCATCTCGCCCGGCCGCGTCAATCTCATCGGCGAACACACCGACTACAACGACGGTTTCGTCTGCCCGATGGCGATCGAGCCGTGCGTGATGTTCGCATTTCGGCCTCGCGCTGATTCAGTCGTCAAGGTGAGTTCGACACAATTCCCCGGCCAGTTCATCGAGTTCAAGCTCAAGGAACCGATCCTCCCGCTCGCCGATAAAGAAAACTGGGGCAACTACGTGCGCGGCATTGCCGCCGAACTGATCCACAAGGGCGTGCCGCTGAGCGGGATGGACTGCCTGATGGCCAACACGCTGCCCAGCGGCTCGGGTCTCTCAAGTTCGGCCGCGGTGGAGGTGGGCATGGGCCGGGCGCTGCTGAGCGTGGCCGGCGAAACCGTCGAAAGCCCGGACCTTGCGTTGCTCGCGCAGAAGGCCGAGCACACCTTTCCACAGGTGATGTGCGGCATCATGGACCAGATGATCGTCGCGAACGGCCGCGCGGGACACGCGATGCTGCTCGATTGCCGCTCGCTCGCGCGCGACTACCTGCCGATCAACAGCGCCGACCTGCGGGTCGTGATCGTCAACTCCATGCACAAGCATTCGCTCGCCGGGCATCTCGACAAGTTGACGATGCCCGATGGGTCGATCAAGAGCGGCACGCCGTACAACTTGCGACGACTCGCCTGCGAGACCGGCGTCGCCGCGATCGCGACGAAGCACCCCCAGGTCAAGGCGCTGCGCGATGCGACGATGCCGATGCTCGAAGAGGCAAAGCCGATGCTCAACGACTTGATCTACCGTCGCTGCCGACACGTGATCACCGAGAACGACCGCTGCGAAAGGTTCGGCCCGCTCCTGCGGGAAAGCCGCTACGACGAGGCCGGCGAATTGATGGTCGCGAGCCACAACTCGCTTCGCGACGATTACGAGGTGAGCGTCGAGCAACTCGATTTCCTCGCCGCCGCCGCGATGAAGATCAAAGGCGTCTACGGCAGCCGGATGACCGGCGCCGGCTTCGGCGGATGCACCGTCTCGCTCATCCAGCCGCGCGCGGTGGATGCATTTACCGCGACGATCAAGTCGGTGTATGAGGCGCGATTCGGTAAAGACCCGCAGGTGATCGTCACCACGGCAACCGATGGCGCTCGGGTTGTTTGAGGCCTTTTTCAACACGGAGACAAGGAGGCACGGAGAGATGCGACAAAGAAACGCATCCATCCATAAACACAAAACCCGGATAGTTCGGCCCTGTTGTTTTCTGCGTTTCCTCTGTGTCTCAGTGCCTCCGTGTTGAAAGCATTCATGAAAGACCTCCTCAACAAACTCGTCCGACGCCAGGACCTTTCCCGCGATGAAGCGCAGGCGGCGTTCGAGCAGATCATGTCCGGAACGGTCGATCCGGCGCAGGTCGGGGCGCTGCTGCTGGGGATCGCGGCAAAGCAGCCTTCGCTCGATGAGATCGTCGCCGCCGCCAGTGTGATGCGCGGCAAGTCCATTCACATCCAGCTCCCCGCCGGATTGACCGAAGCGCTCGACGTCTGCGGAACCGGCGGGTCGAAGCATCGGCATGAAGGCCTGTTCAACATTTCCACCGCCGCCGCTATCGTCATCGCGTCGTGCGGCGTGACCGTCGTCAAGCACGGCAACCGCGCCGCTTCCAGCAAGTCCGGCTCGGCAGACGTTCTTGAACAACTCGGCGTGAAGCTCGACGTCTCTTCGGAATGCGAAACGGAGTGCATCCGGGAGGCCAACATCTGCTTCGCGTTCGCTCGCTCGCATCATCCGGCCATGAAGCATGTCGCGCCGATTCGTGCATCGCTCGGCATCCCGACCATCTTCAACCTGCTCGGCCCGCTCACCAATCCGGCGGGCGCAAAGCGGCAACTGATGGGCGTCTTCAGCCGCGAACTGGTTCCGCTGATGGCCGCGGCCCTGCTCGATCTGGGCGCGACCCGCGCCTGGGTGGTCCATGCCGACGACGGGCTCGACGAACTCTCGACCATGAGCCCGACGCACCTCTGCGAAGTGAACGACGGTCAGATGAACGAATCCATCTTCGCGCCGCAGCAGGTGGGCATCCCGTGGGCGAAGATTGAGGACCTCCGCGCCGGTTCGCCTGCGGAGAGCGCGGAAATCATCCGCGAGATCTTCGCCGGCCGCGCCGGGCCGCAGGCCGACATCGTCGCGCTTAACGCCGCCGCCGGGCTCGTCATCGCCGGAAAAGCATTCAGCCTGCACGAAGGACTGACGCTGGCGCGAGAGTTGCTCCGGAACGGATCGGCGAAAAGGACATTGCACAAGCTCGTAATGACCTCGAATCGCTGAGGTCGTCGCGCGACAGAACGCAATCGCGAATGGGCGAAAGACGTGTGTCCAATCACCATCGGACGATCGATACGGTCTCGCCGATTTCCCGCGCCGGATCGTCTTGGGGACGGACGATCAGCGCGCTCGCCCTTGCAAGCGTAAATACGTCTGCGGAACCTTTCCAGTTCAGTGGAGTCACGTCCGATCCCTGCAGGATGGCGGGTTGATAAAACTCGCGCGGACCGTTGAGAGCGAGCGGCATCTGGAGCGTCGCAGCGCTCGTGACGCGCGGCGACCTTCCATGAAGGCGATCGACCAGTCGCGATGCGAGCCGCACCGTGCAGCAGAAGCTGCTCACCGGATTTCCCGGCAGGCCGAATACGAAATCGGTCTTTTCTGGTCGCGTTCGCGTGGCGAAGACGAACGGCTTGCCCGGCTTGATCTTTACCTTGGTGATCCGCAAGTCGAATCCCAGTTCGACGAGCACGCGCGGCACGTAATCATATTTGCCCATGCTCATGCCGCCGGTAACGAAGGTGATGTCGTTCGCCCGTGAGAGGCGGTCGATCGATTCGCGCGTCAGCTTCGCATCGTCGATCACCCGCGAGCGCTCACAACGCACACCCATCGAACCGAGCAGCGCGGCGAGCATCGGCCCGTTCACGTCCCGGATCTGCGTGAGGCCGGGTGACTCACTCTCACCGACGATTTCGTCGCCGGTCACGAGCACGTGTCCGCGCAGCGGCGAGTTTGAATTGAACAGATCGGTCGGGATGAGTTCGAACGCGCCAACCTGGACGAGGGCACCGACCTGTGCCGGGCCGATTCGCGCCCCGCGCGGCAAGACCGGTTCGCCTTCGCGCAAGTCGGCGCCGCGGTGTGAAATCGCATCACCTGGCTTGGCCGCCCGGGTGAAGCGGACGGCGTCTCCGACGACGTGGGTCATTTCGACCGGGACGACCGCATCGGCATCGCGCGGCACCTGCGCACCGGTCATGATCGCGACGCAGGTTCCTGGCGGGATTGCGATCTGTGCACTTCCGCCGGCGGCAACTTCGCCGACAAGCCCGAGTTCACGCGATCCCTGTGCAAGATCGGCCGAACGGACAGCGAACCCGTCCATCAGCGATTTATCGAACGGCGGGTAGTCACGGTCGCTGATGACGTCACGGCCGAGCATCGATTCCATGGCCGGCGATTCGGGAAATCGGCTCGAACGCATCATCGACTGCGGGATTAAAATGTCATCGATTTTCCGGATCGCGTCCGACACGGAAATCAGCTGGTCCAGCCCGAGTTCGCTCATCCACACGATGCTAAACCTCAATTTCGTTGAGAAAAGGTCTGCGACTCGTGATAATCGAGGGTTTGATCGGGCCAGGTATCGCCTGGTTCGACGAGGCGCTGCCTATGATCGCGCCGGACACATGGAACGACACCACTGAAATAACTTCTTCATCGAGGACCTCACCATGTCAACGACAGAAAACCTGAACGATATCAAAGAGAATGCCGACATCGACCGCGACACGCCGGCCCCTGAGATCCATGTCGAAGAGAAAAAGCTCACGCTCAAACAGCTTCTGAAGACGGTCGTGAAAATCAACGGATCGGACCTGCACCTGCAGGCGGGCAGCACCCCAATGATCCGCGTGGATGGCCGCGCGCGCTTCCTGGACTGTGCGGCCCCGGACGACGACGTGATGAGCGAATACATCAGAGAACTGGTCGTCACCGACGACCAGAAGAATGCCCTCGAACACAAGGGCTCGGTCGACGTCGCGTACTCGAGCAAGGAAGTCGACGCCCGCTTCCGTACCAGCGTGTTCCACTCGCGCGGGCGCTACGCAGTGGTCATGCGACGCATCATTACGAAGATTCCCGACTTCACCGATCTGAACCTGCCGCCGGTCGTGGAATCGCTCGCGAACTTCCACCGCGGCATCATTGTCGTCTCGGGAACGACAGGCTCGGGCAAATCGACCACGCTGGCCGCGATCATCGGCAAGATCAATCGCACGCGGTCCGAACGAATCCTGACCATCGAAGACCCGATCGAGTTCCAGCACGAGAACGCCAAGGCGCTGGTCTCGCAGGTCGAGGTCGGCACCGACACCGAGAGCTACGAACACGCCCTCCGCGCCGCCATGCGTCAGGACCCGGATACGCTGCTCATCGGCGAAATTCGCGACCCGTTCTCGCTCGGCACCGCTTTGAAGGCTGCCGACACCGGCCACCTGGTCTTCACCACGATCCACGCCACCAATGCGTCGATGAGCATTCAACGTATCGTCTCGCTCTTCGACAACAACACCAAGGAATTGCAGCAACAGCAGCTCGCACTGAACCTGAACGCGATCATCTGTCAGCGTCTCGCCAAGAAGCGCGAAGGCAAGGGACGCGTGCCCGTAATCGAGATCCTGATGGCCACGCCGCTGGCGCGCAAGTACATCCTCGACGGCGAGTTCGACAAGCTCAAAGGCCTGGTCGGCAACAAGGAATCGGGAAGCCAGAGCTTCGACCAGCACCTCGTCGAGCTGTTTCAGAAACAGGTCATCGACGTGAAGGAAGCCGAGCGGCTGGCGAGCAACGTGGATGCGCTCAAGCTCGCGCTACGCGGCATCGGCAACAGCGACACGCGGCTGCGCTGAGTGGCGTTACCCAATCCCGTTCAATCCCAAGCGGGCGAGCTCATGCTCGCCTGTTTTCGTTGATGAACTGTCGTGCGGGTTCACTCGGCCCAGCTCTTGATGGCCAGGCGGCGATCGATGAGAAAGCATCGCGCGCCAAACACGAACGAAAGGGCCGCCAGTAACGCCATCACCGCGTGCAGCGCCAGCATCGCCGGGAAGAACAGATTCGGTGCGGCAACCCACAAATAGCGCGTCAGGAGCTCGCTCGGCCGCAACATCATCGACCCCCACACGATCGCGAAAACCAGATCGAGCAGGTGAGCCGCGAACACCCACGAAATCCATCGCGAAAGCCGTCGGTGAAAGCCGCGATTGAGCCGTTCGATCGCGTGCAAGAGGGTTCCGATCAGGAGCGCGTCGAAGGCGAGTTGTGAGATGGCTTGGCCGAACCACATCGCTCGCCATGTGCCCCGCCACGGGATGAACCATGCAAAACCAATGACGGCAAGTGCGAAGAGCACAACCCCGACAATCACACCGATGCGGGTTGCTTCATGCTTGTCAGGCCAGCGCCCCTCGGTTGGCACGTACCACAACGCGCCGAAGAAGCCGATCAATCCGATCAAGGGCAGCACGTAGCGCAAATGCATCATCGGCGACCCGAGCACCTCACCCCAGTCGTAGGCGAAACACTGCACCACCCACACGGTGAGCTGAAGGCCCCAACAAACGCTCGCGATGGCCAGGACCAGGCTCCCGATGGCCATTCGACGGAGCCAGTCCGGATTGCTCATGTTCAACGCATTGTTTTTCGTCAGCGATAGCCAGACGTTGAGACCGCACTCCGGGCAACGCTTTGCGTCGAGGTTGTTCCGCAGGCTGTAGCCGCAGCGCAGGCATGGCCGCAGCCGGGCTCTTTCGTCGGATTGGCGGGTCTTCCCCATCGCCCCTGATGTGACCGAAAAGCGTTTCGATTGTCACGCCGCCCGCGCGTACTCACGCAGCGGTTCCGGCACGATCTTCAGCCCGCGGCGCTCCGCCTTCTCGACTGCGTATTCCATCGATCGCCTCACGCGACTCAACACCCGCGAATCCGGCTCGATGCCCAGTCGCTTCATTTCCGTCAGCGCCCAGTTCCACGCGGCGTATTCCTCTTCGCAGCGGCGCTTGTAGGTGTAAAAGCCGATCTCGTGATGGCCGATCTCGTGAAGGAAGATCGCCAGGCTGAGCGGCGACTTCGGATACGGGCTTTCCACCCAGTTGATTCGCGTCCCGGTCGAAAAGAACACTGCCCACGCACAGCCGCTCATCGATCTTCGCCAGCGGCGGACGCGGATGTTGTATCGCAACTTCAACTCGGCGACGATGGTGTCGTAAGGTCCAGTCACGTATGGGAGTTATCGGCAAAGGCAGGATCGCGCATTGAATGGTCAGCCCACAATCCATGTCGAGTGGTCAACGGTCGCACTGCTTGCACTGATTGTTGCGGCGAGCTCGGTCATCTTCGCGCTGAGCATTCGTCGCGAAACGCGACACCGTGCCCGTCGCCGGCTCGACGACTGGTCCGAGCGGAACCGATTCGCGTGGATGAATGTCGAGTTCGGCGTGCCAAGGCCGCTGGATCGGCTGCATGCCCTTTCCATGCGGGTGGTCATGGGGCTCTACAATCGCAACACCGGGCTGCTGCACGTTCGCACGCCGCCCTCGACCCCGGACGACGTTGCGGGCCACTGGAATCTCGCCGTTCGGCAGGTCGTGAACGTCTCACCCCCGGTCGGGCTCAGGCCAAGGGACGCGAAGAAGTCGTTCCTCGATTTCTTTGGCCTCGAACACGCGCCGAGCCTCTCGAAAAGTGACCGATTCACTCTCGTGGGGGATGATCTTGTCGCGTCCCGCAAGTTGGCGGACGGCTCGGGCCGCGCACTCTTACCGGCCGACCTCGCACTCCTTCGGGTCGACGACTACCTTCTGATCGACTTCTCTGCTCGGCCATTCGACGAGATCGAACTAGGTCGGATGGTCGCGCTGCTTGATCAACTGGCGCCGCTGGTGTGATTTGCACGCGAGCGCTCTGCCATCTTGACACTCTCTGTCACCCTGACATCGTCCTCGCGCACCGCGTATAACATTCAAACCCTTTTCAATCAATTAGTTACGTAACAAGCCGCCGATGGCGCGCAGATTGTTACTCATCTGCTGCGACTGCCGAAGCCGCTTGCGCCTTCGTCGGTTCGCTCAGACGACAAACTCACTTGCTCTTTGAGGAGACACATATCCATGGCCGCTAAACTGCTTTCTTTCGATTTTGAAGCCCGTAAACAACTTCTCGAAGGCGTTTCCAAACTCGCCGCCGCCGTCAAAGTGACGCTCGGACCTAAGGGCAAGAACGCCGTCATCGACAAAGGGTGGGGCTCGCCCACGATCACCAAGGACGGCGTGACCGTCGCCGAGGAAGTCGAACTCAAGGACAAGTTCCAGAACATCGGCGCCAAGCTCGTCAAGGAAGCCGCTTCCAAGACCTCCGATGTCGCCGGCGATGGCACCACCACCGCGACCGTGCTCGCCGAAGCTATCTTCAAGGAAGGCTACAAGGCCATCACCGCCGGTGCGGACGCCATGGCGATCGCCCGCGGCATCCGCAAGGCCGTCGATGCCGTTTCCAAGGACCTCGCCAAGCAGTCCAAGCCGATCAACGTCACCAAGAAGGATGACATCGCCAACGTCGCCGCCATCAGCGCCAACAACGATCGCAACATCGGCAACATCATGGCAGATGCGTTCCTGAAAGTCGGCAAGGACGGCGTCATCACAGTCGAAGAAGGCAAATCGCTCGAAACCGTCGTCGATGTCGTCGAAGGCATGCAGTTCGATCGCGGCTACCTCAGCCCGAACTTCATCACCAACGTCGACGACATGACCGTCGAGCTCGATAAGCCGCTTATCCTGATTTACGAAGACAAGATCAGCAGCGCCACCAAGCTCATCCCGCTGATGGAAAAGGTGATGAAGGCTAAGAAGCCGCTGCTCATCATCGCCGAAGATATCGAAGGCGAAGCCCTCCAGACCCTCGTCATCAACAAGCTCCGCTCGATCCTCTCCGTCGCCGCCATCAAGGCCCCGGGCTACGGCGATCGTCGCAAGGCGATGCTCGAAGACATTGCCGTCCTCACCGGCGCCAAGCCGATCATGAAGGACCTCGGCATCGAGCTCGATAAGATCGAACTGACCGACCTCGGCACCGCCAAGAAGGTCCAGATCGATAACGACAACACCACGATCATCGAAGGCGCCGGCGAATCGAAGGACATCCAGGGCCGCATCGCCCAGATCCGCCGCGAGATCGAGATCACCACGAGTGATTATGATCGCGAAAAGCTCCAGGAGCGCCTGGCGAAGCTCGCCGGCGGCGTGGCACAGATCAACGTCGGTGCTGCCACCGAAACCGAGATGAAGGAAATCAAGGCCCGCATCGAAGACGCGTTGCAGGCGACTCGTGCAGCCATCGCCGAAGGCGTTTTGCCCGGCGGCGGCACCGCGATGATCCAGGCCCTGCACGCCCTCAACGGCGGCTCGAACCTGAAGCTCGATGGCGATGAAGCGCTAGGCGTGAAGATCGTCCGCGCCGCCATCACCGCCCCGCTCAAGCAGATCGCCGAAAACGCTGGCGAGAGCGGCAGCGTCGTCGTCCGCACCGTCATGGAAGCCAAGGACGGCATCGGCTTCAACGCCCTGACCAACGAATACGTGGACATGATCAAGGCCGGCATCCTGACGCCGACCAAGGTCGAACGCACCGCGCTCGCCAACGCGAGCGAAGTGGCGATCCTCCTGCTCACGACCGACTGCATCATCGTCGAAGCCCCGAAGAAGGCGGGCGGCGGTGGCGGACATGACCATGACCACGAAGGTGGCATGGATGACATGATGTGAGGTTGATGTGCCTAACGCTCCACGCGCCGATATGCCTTGGTTCGGACCGGACGTAGGTCGCAATGCGCTTGGTTGTTCTGTGGTGATCGCCGTGGCGTTGGTGGCACTAGTAGTATTTCTCCGTTTTGTCGGAGGTTTCGCGATCATGTAGGGTGCGTGAAACGCACCAACTCGATCGGACGGTGTGTTCCACACACCCTACAATTGAGGATGCAACGACAATGGATTGAATCGTCGGTGCTCGCGTCGGTGGGATATGACCGGTTCGAGCATGTGCTGGAAGTGGAGTTCAGACGCGGCGGCGTCTACCGGTACTTCGATGTGCCAGAAGCGGCCGTCGAAGAGCTGATGACCGAAGGCTCGCACGGCCGGTACTTCGCGACGCAGATTCGCGATCGGTATCGGAGCCGGCGGATTGCGTAGTGGGCACTGCCCACCGATCGGGTCGGAGAGGCGGTGGGCGATGCCCACCCTACAAGGAATCGAATGGCAGACGACAAAGACGCGCGGAAGAAGATGAAGGCGGCCTGCGAGGCCGCGGCATTCAGGCAGCCGCTGCCCGACTGTCCGTTCTGCGGCAAGGCACTGAACCTGGTCAACCGCAGCGAATCGTTCGCGAGCGTGTCGGTGGCCGTTCAATGCACCGGCTGCAAGAAGGCGCTCTCGCGAACCGTCAGCAAGACCTGATTAGGTAGCATGAGCGTCCCGCTCATGCCGCGAAGCGATCGACAACAAAGCTGAAAAAAGCATGAGCGAGACGCTCATGATACGAAGTTAAAACCAGAAGACTTGGGAGACAACAAACATGAAGCTCAAACCACTCGCCGATCGAATCGTCGTTCAACAGGCCGCCGCGGAAGAAAAGACCGCCAGCGGCATCCTCCTCCCCGACGCGGCCAAGGAAAAGCCGACCAAGGGCAAGGTCATCGCCGTCGGACCAGGCGCGCTCTCGGACACCGGCAAGCGCACGCCCGTCCCGGTGAAGACCGGCGAAGTCGTCTACTACGGCAAGTGGTCGGGCACCGAAGTCGAAGTCGATGGCGTGAAGTACGTCATCCTCAAGGAATCGGACGTGCTCGGCGTTTTAGAGTAATTCTTAACCACAGAGACACGGAGTCACAGAGATCAAACACAGAGATTGAATGCAGAACAACACGAACGAACAGAAATCATCTCCTTTGATTTCTTCTCTCCGTGCCTCTGTGTCTCTGTGGTGAAAAAGAATTGGAGAAGCAAACATGGCCGCTAAACAGATGATTTTCGATACCGAAGCTCGCGCCCAGATCGCGATCGGTCTTTCCAAGCTCGCACGTGCCGTCAAAGCCACGCTCGGACCCAAGGGCCGCAACGTGGTCTTGCAGAAGAGCTACGGCTCGCCGCGCATCACCAAGGACGGCGTCACCGTCTCGAAGGAGATCGAGCTTCCCTCGCCTTTCGAAAACATGGGCGCGAAGCTGATCAATACCGTCGCTTCCAAGACCGGCGACGTCGCCGGTGACGGCACGACGACCGCGACCGTCCTGGCCGAAGCGATCTTCGTCGAAGGCCTCAAGCACGTGACCGCCGGCACGAACACCGTCCACGTGCAGCGCGGCATCCTCAAGGCCGCCGAAGTCGCTGCCGACGCGATCACCGCGATGGCCAAGAAGATCAAGAACATCGACGACTACCGCAAGGTCGCCACCATCAGCGCCAACGGCGACACGCACATCGGCGACCTCCTCGCCAAAGCGATGGAAAAGGTCGGCACCGAAGGCGTCATCACCGTCGATGAAGGCAAGAGCACCGAATCGGAACTCGAATACACCGAAGGCATGCAGTTCGATAAGGGCTACCTCAGCCCCTACTTCATGACCAACCCGACCACGCTCGAAGCGGTCATCGAAAACGCTTACGTGCTTCTCTACGAGAAGAAGGTCTCGAACCTCGCCGAGATCCTCCCGCTGCTGAACAAGATCGTCGCTTCCAGCAAGCCGATGGTCATCATCGCCGAAGACGTCGAGAGCGAAGCGCTCGCGGCACTCGTCGTGAACAAGCTGCGCGGCGTGCTGAACGTCGTCGCGGTGAAGGCACCAGGCTTCGGCGATCGCCGCAAGGCCATCATGGGTGACCTCGC
Source organism: Phycisphaerae bacterium (assembly GCA_031411495.1). Lineage (GTDB taxonomy): Bacteria > Planctomycetota > Phycisphaerae > Tepidisphaerales > Tepidisphaeraceae > JANOBD01. The sequence continues at coordinate 140,238 of JANOBD010000165.1, forward strand.
CGTCCTCACCGGCGGCAAGTTCATCTCTGAAGACCTTGGCCTGAAACTCGAGAACGTCGAGATCGACGACCTGGGCACCGCCAAGAAGATCGTCATCGGCAAGGACAACACGCTCATCGTCGAAGGCGCCGGCAAGAAGAAGGACGTCGAAGCGCGGGCCGACCAGATCCGCAAGCAGATCGAAACCACCACCAGCGACTACGACCGTGAGAAGCTCCAGGAGCGCCTTGCCAAGCTCACCGGCGGCGTTGCAGTCATCAAGGCTGGCGCGACCACCGAAACCGAGATGAAGGAACGCAAGGACCTCATCGACGACGCGCTGCACGCCACCCGTGCTGCCGCTGAAGAAGGCATCGTCCCCGGCGGCGGCGTCGCGTTCTTGCGAGCCATCGCTGCGGTCGAAGCGGCTGAAGGCAAAGCCAAGGGCGATGAGAAGCTCGGCTTCCAGATCGTCGCCGAGGCGCTCCGTGCCCCGGCCCGCCAGATCGCGGACAATGCCGGCGAAGACGGCGAAGTGGTTGTCGCCAAGATCCTCGAAGGCAAGGGCGAAGGCTTCGGCTACAACGCCGCCACCGATGAGTACGGCGATCTGTACAAGATGGGCGTCATCGATCCGGCCAAGGTTTCCCGTACCGCGCTGCTCAACGCAGCGAGTGTGTCGGGCCTCGCGCTTACCACCGATGTGCTCATCACCGAGTACAAGGAGAAGGACGGCAAGGCCGTCAACCCGGTGCAGGGCGCAGTCGCCTGAGGCTGATGCATTGAAGACACACAGGCACGGAAACACCGAGCGAATGCTCCTTGTTTCCGTGCCTTTTCTTTGTTTGAGAAGGTTTCCGCTGGGTGAGAAGTTCGCGACCCTGCAAAATCAGGCGGGCTGATACAGAAAACTCCGCAAGACGCCGGGGTTCTTGCTGACGCCGTGCGGGACGGCAAGCACTTGGGTCAGTTGGCTGCGCGGAATACTGAATGGCGGCTGATCGAGATAGACGCCCGAGCCGAAATCGCCGCGCGTCGCGGCGCCCTGCACCTTGTCGAAGTTGTATCCCAGGAACTCCTTCTCATCCGGATAGTGCTCCGTGATGTAGACGGCTCGATACTTTGAGAGCTTTTTCAGGATCGCGGCGATCTGGTCGTTCGAGAGATGTTGAAGCACCTGACGAATGAAGCACACGTCCGCATCTGGCAGCGGGTCGGTCACCAGGTTGAGGTGTACGAAGTTGATTGCCGGCGTGGCAAAGGTTTCCTGGTGATGCCGGATAAGCGGCTCGACGATGTCGGCGCCCAGGTAGGAACTGGCGAACGGCGCGATGCGCCGGCCGACGGCGAAATCGCCGCAGCCGAGGTCGAGGAAGCGTTTCCCCTTCAGGCCGTTCTTTTCAAGCGACTTTTCGATTGCGTCGACATAAGGATCGACGAGAGCCGAGTAATCGGAGCCGCCGCCGGAATAAAAGCTGCCGGGTTCGCCGCCCCAGACGTTTTTGGCGTAGATCTCGGTGAATACTTCCTGCGTCGATCGGGAGACGTCATTTCGAGTCCGGATGGCCGCCTTCCATCGACGCAAACGCAGCAATAGCCGGGTCGGCATCCAACTCTTGATCTGCGTTAGCATTGCGGCGATTGTGCATGTTGCATTATCTCGGTCAAATGAAATGGGTCGGGTGCAAATCGGGGTGATGGGAAACCAGTGAGCATGCGTTTATCGGCCCTGAATCAACTCAAGCCCGCCCGCGCGCTGCATCGCCTGCAGCGCATGATCCTGGCAAATCGACTCGCGCAGCGGCATGCGGCGGAAGACGCTCGACTCATCGCCAGCGACATTCCGCTCACGATCTTCATGCCGGTGATCGGTAAAGACCTCGCGATGCTCCCGTTCGCGATCCAGAGCCTCCGCACTCATGTGAAACATCCGCTGCAACGCATTCTGCTCGCTACGCGCGCGAAAGACACGGCCGTCTTCGAGTTTGGCCGCACGAATGGGTGCGACGTGATCGACGAGCGCGAGCTGCTCGGCCCGGCGCTCTCCGACCTGCGCTACACCGTCAACGGCAAGGATCGCTCCGGCTGGATCAAACAGCAGTTCCTCAAGCTCAAGGCCGATGCCGCCTGCGGAACCGACCGCTATCTCGTCCTCGATTCCGATACGGCATTCGTCCGACCCGTCACGATGGTGCGAGATGGACGCGACGTGTTGGTCTGCTCGCTGGAGTTCCATCGTCCCTACCGCAAGACGATGGATCGGCTGCTTGGCCTCACGCGATACAACCCGCTTTCGTTCGTTTCTCACCTGATGCTTTTCAACCGCCAGATCCTCGCGGTGCTTCGCTCGACAATCGAGTTGCGCGCCGGCAAGCCGTGGGAACAGGCGATTGTTGACGCCTTGGATCCGACTGAGAACAGCTCCTTCTCGGAATACGAAACGTACGGCAATTTCGCGGTCGATCGCTGTGCCGATCGCGTGACGACGCGCTACTGGAAGAACGCGACGTTCGATCCACAGGCGGTGAAGTCACTCGCGGAGGCGAGCGCACAGTTCGGCGGGCGCGTGACCACCATTTCCTCACACGTTTACCCGGATTGAAGCCGCGCATGTCGCACACGCCCATCGACGAAATGATCGAACCCCACCCGGAGATGCAGGCCGCGGCGCAGCCGGCGCCAGAGGTTCCCAGCGATCTCAGCGGCCGCGCCGCCGCCGGAATGGGCTGGGGCGTCGCCGGATCGCTCATCACGCGGGTCGGAGGCTTGCTGTATCAAGTGCTGCTGGCGCGACACCTCTCTGAAGCACAATTCGGCGTCGGCGCGCTCGCGATCAGCACCGCGAGTCTCTGCTGGGCGATCCAGGGCGTCGGAACGTCTCAGTTCATCACGTCGCGGCCGCGCGATTTCGAGCGCTGGGTAGGCCTGGCGTTCTGGACGATGGCGGTGCTCGGGCTCCTTTCAACGCTCGCAACCGCGGCGGCGGCGCCGATCGCGGCGTGGTTTTCGGGCGCGCCTGCCGCCTTGTGGCCGACGCTCATACTCGTGCCCGCCGGCATCGTGCTCGCGCTCAACCAGGTCGTTCAATCGCAATTGGCCGTTCGGCTCCAGTACCGCGCGGCATCGATCATCGGCACCGTCTGCCCGCTGGCGGGGATGGTCATCGGCGGCGCGCTCGCGCTATCGGGCGGCGGCGTGTACGCGCTGGTCGTGCCGATCCTGCTGACGCCGCTCTTCACGCTCATTGCGTCGGCCGCCACCGCGCGCTTTCGCGTCGGCCCGTTGCCCGCTCAGGTCCGGCCGGCACTGCAGGAAATGTTCGCACACGCGGGCCCGATGCTGGGGTCCAGCCTCCTGCTGGCGCTCTTCCTGCAGTTCGACAAGCAGATCATCGGGCGATTCCATGATGAGTCGGTCGTCGGCAATTACTATTTCGCGGTCATGCTCGCCGTGCAGCCCGCGCTGATCATCAGCGTGACCGCGCAGGCAACCCTTCTACCGGTGCTGTCGTATCTGCCTGAAGAGGGAGGCCGTCGCACGGCGGCGTTTCTTCGCTCCTGCCGACTGCTGCTGCTGATCGGGCTGCCGACCTGCCTGATCCAGGCGGCCGCGATCGCGCCCCTCATACACGTCCTTTTCGGTCACCGCTGGGACGCGGCAATCGGCACTTCGGCGATCCTGAGCGTGGGCAGCATGTTTCGCCTGCTGAACGCGCCGGCGACGAGCCTCATGCTTTCACGCCAGCAGTCGGTGACCTATCTCAAATCGATCGCCATCGGGACGGCCTTTGTGCTCAGCGGCGTCGTCATTGGTTGCCTGAGCGGCGGCGCCGCGGCGATCGCGATCGGCGCGAGCATCGGGTACATGGCGTACGAGATGTTGTCGATGAAGATCGCCCTTGCGCATGCCGGCCCGGACGGATCTATCGCGACCCTTCTGAAACTTTACTTCCCGACGCTGCCTTGTGCGCTCGTGTCGGCCGGTCTTGCCTATCTAGCGGCGTACTCAGGCCCGGTGGTCAATGCCGGTCCGCTGGCAATGCTCGCCGTATGCAGCGGCGTTGGCGGCGGGAGCTACCTGGTGTTGATGTGGTTCTTTGCGAGACAGTCGATGCTGGAAATCGGTGGCCTGATCGGGCCTCGCCTTTCCCGCTTTCGGCGCCGTCCCGCTACGGCTGCCCGTGGGTCTGCGGCGTGAGGTCCGGCAACTGCGGTGACCCGAGGCGGCTTCAGCCTCAACGGATGTTCCGCCGAAGATGGAGCCGGCGCACTCCGAGCTTGGCGGCAACGGGCTGGAAATGACCGCCTTCGTCATGGCCAACGCCACTGATTTCGAGCAATATCCTGCTGAAATGACCGCAAAGTTTGCGAAACCGAGCTGGCAAACGGCGCAGGGTACTTTTTTTGCTTGCTAAGCCTTTAGGCGACAGGTTCCTGCCCTTTTGACATCTATAGCTGTGCGATAGGACCGATTTATGCCCGCAACCAAACGTGATTACTACGAAGTCCTGGGCGTAGGTAAGTCAGCATCGGCAGATGAGATCAAGCGCGCCTATCGCAAGCTGGCGATGACCCACCATCCGGACCGTGCCGCCGAGGGCCAGAAGCATGAAGCCGAATTGAAGTTCAAAGAGGCCGCCGAGGCCTACGAAGTCCTGTCCGACGAAGGCAAACGCTCCCGCTATGACCAGCTCGGCCACGCCGGTGTTGCGGGACAGGCCCACGATTATTCACACGCGAACGTCGACGACATTTTCTCGATGTTCGAAGACATCTTTCAGGGTTTCGGCGGATTTCCGGGCGGGTTTGGCGGACAGCAGCAGCGCCGGGCCGGCAATCGACCGGCACGCGGATACGATCTCGAAACACAGGTCGAACTCACGCTCAACGAGGTCGCCACCGGCGCCGAAAAGACGATCGAGTTCGAACGCGCCGAAGCCTGCGGCAAGTGCAATGGCAGCGGCGCCAAGCCGGGTACCAGCCCAAGCGTCTGCCCCACCTGCGGCGGACAGGGTCGCGTCGCTCAAGCCGGCCTCGGCGGCATGTTCCGGATGGTGACGACGTGCCCGAACTGTCGCGGCAAGGGAAATGTCGTCAAGGAGAAATGTCCGGACTGTCACGGCAACGGACGCGTCGCGAAGAAGCGCGTCGTGACCGTCAAGATCCCCGCCGGTGTGCAGGAAGGTCAGGCCGTCCGCATCGCCGGCGAAGGCGAGAGCGGCGAGCCTGGCGCCCCTGCCGGCGATCTGCATTGTTACATCGTCGTGAAGCCGCACCCGGTCTTTCAGCGACATGGCAACGATGTGATCTGCCAGATCCCGATCAGCTTCACGCAGGCGGCGCTCGGCGGCGTCATCGATGTGCCCACCCTTAAGGGCAAGGAACAGTTCGATATCCCCGCCGGCACCCAGCACGGCGAAGTCTTCAAGCTCAAGGGGAAGGGTCTTCCCGACCTGCGCAGCTACCGGAACGGCGACGAAGTCGTCCAGGTGGTCATCGAGATTCCGAAGAAGCTCACCGAGAAGCAACGCGAGCTGCTCGAAGAGTATGCCAGCACCGAAGACGCGAACATCATGCCGGCGAAGAAGGGGTTTATGGACAAGCTGAAATCAATGTTCGATTAAAGACAGTCTGCACCGCGAAGCCCTGATGCCTCCGCAGAGTCGAATCGAAACCTTCCTGACTTCGCGGTTCATTTTGCATTTGTAAGACATAACCAGACCTAGAATCGAAATCATGAGCGAAGAAACAAAAAACAACGACGTGTCCGGCGACATGGAAGCGGAACTGGTGAACGAAGACCCGGTGGGGTCACTGCTCGACCAGCAAGCCGAAGTCGACGCGCTGCGCGCCGAGAAAAACGCGATCTACGAAAAGCTCGCGCGCGTGCAGGCCGACTTCACGAATTCGCGCAAGCGGCTCGAGGCCGACTTCGAGCAGCGCTTCGCGTATGCAAACCAGACGCTCATCGAGACGCTCTTGCCGGTTCTCGACAACTTCGATCGGGCGCTTGCCCAGGACCCGGCCAAAGTCGATCCAGCCACGATTCTCAAGGGCATGACGCTGGTCAGCGAGCAGCTCAAGTCCACGCTGGGCAAATACCAGGTCGAGGAAATCGCCCCCAAGCCGGGTGATGATTTCGACCCGAACACGCACCAGGCCATCATGCAGCAGGAAAGCGAGCTGCCGGAAGGCAAGGTGACCCTGCTCCTGCAAAAGGGCTATTCCATGAAAGGCCGCGTGATGCGCGCGGCGCAGGTTGCGGTTTCGAAAGCGAAATGATTGAGGAAGTCTGCGGCAGTCGGCCGTCAGGCACCGTTCCTCAAATGACTCTCAACAGCCACTAACAAATATGCCTACCTACGAATACATCTGCAGCGGCTGTGGCCATGAGTTCGAAAAGTTTCAGTCGATCATGGCTGCGCCGGTCAAGGAGTGCCCGGTCTGTCAGAAGAAGAAGGTCGAACGAAAGATCAGTGTCGGCGCGGGCTTCATCTTCAAGGGCGGCGGGTTTTACGAAACCGATTACCGCAACGATGCGTACAAGAAAGCGGCGGAAGCGGACAAGGCTCCCACCGCCGACGCGAAGACCGGTGACACCAAACCCGACGCCAAGAACGAGGTGAAACCGGACACAAAGGCGGCCGAAGCAAAGCCCGTCGAGACGAAGTCGGAATCGAAACCGGCCGAGCCGAAGACCGCGTCAAAATCCGCGGCCAAGCCCGCGTCGAAATCGAAGCGGAAATGAGACGGCGAGATTCAACTGGACCGTTCATGAAGTGCCCAACGTGCAAGAAAGAAGTCGACGAGTCGACGGCCGGAAAGCCGGGAAGCTTCTTTCCGTTCTGTTCGGATCGCTGCAAGCTGATCGATCTGGGTCGTTGGCTGGACGGGGCCTATCAGATTCCGGTCGACACGCATGATGATGAGGCACAGGACGAGTCGGCGATCGACGCGTTGAGCGATCGGAAGTCCGCACGGATTGTTCGTGACGGACGCCGCGGCGATGGAAAGAATCTCCGATAAACCGTCGCTCGATTGGTCACCCCACGAATGCCGAATTGAGACATCCGTTACATTTTCCCTATCCTGCAGACCCGGGGACGGCGAGAGTTATGGGGCGATCGAGTTCGGCCTGAAGAGTCGAAACTGCTTGTCAAAACGATTGTTACGACCGCTTTGGTGCGGAAAATCGACTTTTGACAGACTTTCCGATGCCAATTCGCAAATAATTCTATAATATGAACGCACCGGTTCTGCGCGGAAGCACTCGGGCAGCACAGAGCTGGTGCGTTAAGCCTCGAAAGACTTTCCGCAGGGCGCGATTGGAGTGCGGAGCTCATGCCGATTTCCGAAGAATCACTGGCCTGCAGACTGTTGTGTGTCGGCTTTGACGGGACGTCATTGCCCGCGCCGGCCGAGGCCTTGATCAACCGCGGCGTCGGCTTCGTCGTCCTGTTCGCTCGAAACGTTCAGACGCCCGCGCAAGTCGCGGAACTCAACGCGTCCATCAAAGCCGCTGCACCCTCCACCGTCGCGATTTGTGTCGACCAGGAAGGCGGCCGAGTCCGTCGGCTGCGCGACGGCTTCAGCCAGGTGCCCGCGATGCGCGAGATCGGTCGCGTCGGCAGCCGCCTTCTCAACGGCCGCTCCCACGTCACCGGCAAAATCAAAGCCGGAAATGGTTCGCACCGCACCATTGTATGTGAAGTGGGTTCGATTCTCGGCAAGGAACTCCGCGCCGTCGGCATCGACGTGAACTTCGCCCCGGTGCTCGATGTCGACACCAACCCCACCAATCCCGTCATCGCCGATCGCTCGCTGGCGCGCGATGCGCAGGAAGTCGCCCGCCTCGGCTGCGAAATGATCGCCGGCCTGCAAGGCGCGGGCGTGGCCGCGTGCGGCAAGCATTTCCCCGGGCACGGCGACACGTCCGTCGACTCGCACCACGCCCTGCCCAGGCTCGATCACGATCTGAAACGACTCAACGAGATCGAGCTGGTGCCGTTCGTCGCCGCGACCCGCGCCGGCTGTGAATCGATGATGACCAGCCACATCGTCTTTACGCCGCTCGATCCGGAACTCCCCGCGACACTCTCGCCGATCGTGCTCGAGGGACTACTGCGCAAGCAGATCGGGTTTGACGGCGTGATCTTCACCGACGACATGGAGATGAAATCGATCGCCAACTTCTACGACTTTGACGAGTCCATCGTCCGCACGATCGAAGCTGGCGCGGACGTCATCACGATCTGTCATACGCTCGAGAAGCAATTGCGCGCGATCGACGTGATCGCCGGCGCGATCAAGAGCGGCCGGCTCTCACGCGATCGGATCGACCAGTCCATCGCACGAATCGATCGCCTGCATCAGCGATATGTGAAGCCGGTGCAGTACGACCCGCACGTGCTCGACAGCGAATACCATCGGTACGTGCTCGCGCACCTCGAGTCTCCGCCACGCGTCTCGGATCCGACGGAATACACGCCGCATTGATGGCGCTCGGTCGCGCGCAAGGCGTCGCGAGATCGGAATCAGGCGCCAGCCGGTATCACCGCACGAACAGCCCGACGCCATGCCGCTTCCTGCGGTCGCGAACCTTGGGGTAAGATCCAGCCCACCGGATTGTTCTGGAGATGCGATGAAACACCCCCGCTACGAGATCGTTTTGCTCGCCCTTGCCGCCCTGTTCTGCACCGGCGGGACATTTACCTGTGAATCGAAGAAGAAGGATTCGACCAATACCAATGCGGCATCGCCGGGCATGCGATTGAGCGTCGGCGCGATTTGCGGCGGCGCGGTTCGCGTCAACTGACGAAACCACCGCGAATTACGTGAAAGGTGTCGGATTCTCTACGCGATCAGAATCGACGCGTCGACGCGGTGCGCGTCTCGCGGTCCGCGGCGGATTCGTTCGGTCATCGGCTAACAAATCTGTCTGCATCGCATAAAACGATTGCCCATCGGCCCGGCGAATGTTCAACTTGTGCCTCACCACTTACAGGAGTACCCGATGTTTCGTCGATTCGCCGTTGTTGCCGCTTGTGCGACCGTTGTGCTGTCTTCGCTTTCGCTTCTTTCGCGCGCGGATGACCCGAAGCCCGCGACGCCGCAGATGCCTTCCCAGGAACAAATGGAGCAGATGCAGAAGATGTGGGAGGAAGCCGCCAAGCCCGGCGACGAGCACAAAAAGCTCGCCGAGACTGCCGGCGAGTGGACCGCAGACGTCGAGGACTACTCCGCCGGACAGCCGATGAAGTCTACCGGCACCGCCAAGTTCACCATGCTGCTCGGCGGCCGATATCTCCAGCAGGAGTTCAAGGGCTCGATGAATGGCGAACAATTCGAAGGTATCGGCATTGTCGGCTACGACAACCTCACCAAGCAGTTCCAGGAAATCTGGATCGACAGCATGGGCACCGCGATCTACGTTTCGAAGGGTTCACGCCTCGACGACAAGACCACCGAAGCCAAAGGCAAAATGACCATGCCCGGCGCTGGCGAAATGGAAATGCGCTCGGTCGCGAAGCACGCCGACAAGGACCACATGACCTTCGAAATGTATGGTCCCGGACCGGACGGAAAGGAAATGCTCTTCATCAAGATCAGCTACACGCGAAAGATGTGAGCGAGCCGCGCCGGCCCACTCCAATGCTTCAACTCGCACACGAAACCCCGCATGCAAATGCGGGGTTTCGTCTGCGCAGAGGTGGTCGAACTCCGAACAAAAAGCCCGCCACCGGCGGGTTACCGGTGGCGGACTTGATTTCATTTCACGACCTGACCCGGGTGGGTCGTGGCCGTGACCGAATGTGATCAATTGCTGATCGGAGATGATCAGTAGCTCATCGAGACGCCGACGAAGCCCTGAAGCTCGTAGTCGGTTCCGCCATCGTTGGAGAGCTCGGTGCTGTCGGCGAGCATCTGGATGTAGTTGACGCCCACGTTGGCGGTCCAGGTGCCGTACTTGGTCGGGACGACATCCAGCGGCATTCCAAGCGTCGCGCCGACGGAGTAGTACCCGAAGAACGAGTTGTGGCCGTCGCTGCCGACGTAGTAACCATCCGGGCTCATGCCCAGGATCATCGGGAAGGTGATCGTGCCTTTGCCGACCATGCCCATGTCATCGCGATCGATGGCGTAGGTGGGAGCAAGGCCGAGTTCGATGTACTGGTCTTCATCGCCGTTGCCATCATCGGTTTCGAAGTACCAGCCGAGTGTCGGATTGAGGGTGAAGCCCTTCAGGCCGGCATCTTCCCAGAGCTTCGCATCGTTGAAGCCGGTGCTGAAGCCCAGTTCCTGGACCGTGTTAAACGCATCGCCAGGGTAGGTATAGAACGTGTAGCCGACGTTGAACTTGAAGTTCGAGACGGTCACGCTGGCCAGCGCATAGAGGTCGTTTTCGTACCAGATGCTGTCGCTGGCGGTCTGTTCGGACTGGAAGCTGTTCCAGGAGCCGAGCTTGAGATCGACGTTGACGTCGTCGCTCTTCACCGCGTTGAACGTGGTGTAAATGTTGGGCTGAAGGATCAGCCCGGTGTCTTCCTGGTTGTAGCCACGGAAGAAGTAAGACGTCGTCCAGTTAAAGTCGGCGCCAAAGTGGAAAGCTCCCGTGTTCGGAGCCGCATCATCGGCCATTGCGAACGAAGGAATCGAGAGGGCCGCGAGCAGAGCAGCCGTGAGCAAACGCTTCTTCATCAGAATCTATCTCCTCCCTTTCGGGAAAAAGAACATTGGTGTCCAGCGCGGTGGTCAGTGAGGACCAGCCAGAAGGCAGTTTCGGCACAGCCCGAATAAAACCTTTAACCGTGACCGGTCGCAGGGGCGTCAATGTGGTGTTTTCCGATCCAAATGCAAGCCGCGCCCGAATTCTATTCCCTATGCGTCGTCCGGCTCCGTGATCAACCCGCCGCAACCTTCAATTCGCCATGGAGATACGCGTATCGCACGAATCCGACAACATCCGCAACACGGTGCGCCTTTCCGCGAATCGGTAGCTTCCTATACTTGGTCTCATCGAGGTAACCCCCACTATGTCCATCGTTTGGCAACAGCCGCTTCCGAGCATCTACAGTGAGCTCTCCGATCCCGAACTCCGGCTGCGCATCGCGTCCGCCAAGGAGACGCTCGGCTCGCGGCTGGTCATCCTCGGCCATCATTATCAGCAGGACGATGTCGTCGCATTCGCCGATTTCACCGGCGACAGCTTCGAACTCTCCCGCAAAGCCGCCGACGCGAAAGGTGCCGAGTTCGTCATCTTCTGCGGCGTCCATTTCATGGCCGAAAGCGCCGATATCCTGATCGATCCCGGTGTCCGCGTCATCCTGCCCGACTTGGGCGCCGGCTGCAGCATGGCCGATATGGCCGACCTGCCTCAGACCGAGGAGGCGTGGGAACAGCTCACCCAAGCCTGTCCGGGTCAGACGATCGTCCCCATCACCTACATGAACAGCTCGGCCGCCATCAAGGCCTTCGTCGGCGAGCACGGCGGCGCGGTCTGCACCTCGAGCAACGCGCGAAACGTGCTCGAGTGGGCCTTCGCCGGCGGCAGCACCGCCGATGGTCAGGCTGCCGTCGCTCGAGGTGAAAAGGTCAAAATCCTCTTCTTCCCCGACCAACATCTCGGCAGAAACACCGCGCACGCGATGGGCATCCCGCTCGACGAGATGGTCGTCTGGGATCCGCGCCAGGATCTGGGCGGCAACGACGCATCCGCCGTCCGCAACGCGCGGGTTGTTCTCTGGAAAGGCCACTGCTCCGTCCACGCCCTCTTTCGCCCGGAACAGGTCGACGAGGCCCGCAAGAAATACCCGGGTATCAAGGTGATCGTTCACCCCGAGTGCAAGTTCGACGTCGTCCAGAAAGCCGACATGGCCGGCAGCACCGCTTACATCGTCGAGCAGGTGAAGAAGGCTCCGCCGGGCACAAGCTGGGCGATCGGCACCGAGGTTCACCTCGTGAATCGCCTGAAGCAGGACCATCCGGATCAGCACATCGTCGTGCTGAGCGAATGCCAGTGCATGTGTACGACGATGTACCGCATCGATCTTCCGCACCTGTGCTGGGCGATCGAGAACCTCGTCGAAGGACACATTGTCAACGAGATTCGCGTGGACGAGAAGACGCGCCAATGGTCGCTGGTGGCGCTGGAGCGAATGCTGGCGATCAAGGGGACGGGGAACCCGGTCGGCAAATCGCAGCCTAGGGGCGCGACGGTGGATTAGTTCGTTGTGCCGCGGGATATAAGCCATCGCGATGCGAGAACGATCGCGCGCTCTGCACGTCGATTCAATCGATCGGTGCAATGCGGACCATTCCACATCTGATGGCCGATCCTCCTCAATGGCTGCCCGACGAATGCGGTGCCGGGGAAACGGTTGCGGCAAAGGGCGCTCGGCGTTTCCCTGATTGGCCGAGACTCGGAGGTCTTTACCGTTAAACGTGACGACGGGTACTGTTCCGCCGGCATCGCTTCTCGCGACAGCGCTTTCTTCACGCCGATGTCGCGCGCATATTCGATCGATCGAGGTCGAGGGCGAAGCAGGATGGGAAAGAACTCGTCGAGCGACGCGCGCCAGGGAGAACATGATTGTCATGATTTGTGTCTTTTGTCTCTGTTCCATTCTTGAGTCCTGGTTTAACATCCGTTGCAGCACGGCGCTTCTGTCGTGCACTGTCGTTCACTCTTGAGGGTCAGCACTCAGGGCCCGAACCGGCAGAGCCCTGAAAAACGCTTAAAAACCAAAGGCCGCCAACGCGAATTGACGCCCGCGCTCTCGATGCGCAATCGTCACGTGAAGCCGATTCGCTAAACGAATATGAGTCGAACCGACAACGATCCCTTTGTCGCCGCGCAACTGGACATGTTGCGCAGCCTCTCCGACGTAGTCGGAAATCACCTTCACCTCTTGCTCCCCGTCTCCGAGGCGTGGCAACCGACAGACTACCTGCCAGACCTGACGGCGGAGAACTGGCGCGAGCAGCTCGAGGTGTTTCGCGAGCCGACCACGGAGCTCACGGATGAGGTGCTTGTCGTCCTGGTCGGCGACATGGTCACCGAAGAGGCGCTACCCAACTATGCCGTCTCGCTGAATCTCCTGGCGGATGACCCGACCGGCACCTCGCCGGACCCCTGGGCAATCTGGCTGCGCGGCTGGACCGCGGAAGAGAACCGCCACGGCGACCTGCTCAACGCGTTTCTTCGCCTGACCGGCCGGGTGGATATGCGCTCGATCGAGGTGACCGTCCACAACCTCATCTCCGGCGGATTCAATCCGCGGGCGCATCCGAATCCGTACGCGGGATTGATCTACACCTCGTTCCAGGAACGCGCGACAAAGATCTCGCACCAGCGGGTCGGCCAACTCGCCGCGAAGGATGGCGACAGCGCGCTCGGCAAGATCTGCAAGCGCATCGCCGGCGACGAATCGCGCCATGAAGCGTTCTACACCCGCATGATGGGCGAAGTGATGGAGCGCGACCCGGAGCGCGGCGTCGTCATCTTCCGCGAGATGCTCCGCCGGATCATCACCATGCCCGGCAAACTCATGGATGATGGCAAAGACCCCGACCTCTTCGATCACTTCGCCAACGTCGCCCAGCGGCTGAATGTCTATACCGTCAACGACTACGCGGGGATCATCCGGCATCTGGTTTCGACGTGGAAGATTTCAGACATGGCGCTCTCCGGCAAGGCCGCCTTCGCGCAGGAGTGGCTCTGTCTGCAGGCAGACCGACTCGATAAGCTCGCCGAGATGGTGGCGGAAAACGTGAAGAAACAGCCGCCGACTAAGTTCAGCTGGATCTACGATCGTCTGGCGTGATACGGCACCCAGTCCGGATCGCCCCTCGAGGAGTCAATCGCATGTCAGAGAAGCCGAGCGCGACTGAGGTGACAGGCCCATTCAGACCCGGCGAGTTTGTCGCCTATCAGGACGGCTCGGTCCTGAGCAAGGTGCTCCTGAAGCAAAAAGGCGGCAACGTCACGCTCTTCGCATTCGACATCGGCCAGGAACTCAGCGAACACACGGCGCCCTTCGACGCGATGGCGAGCATCCTCGACGGCGAAGCCGAGATCACCATCGCAGGAAAGCCCTTCGCCGTCCGCGCGGGCGAGATGATCATCATGCCGGCAAACCTTCCGCACGCGCTCAAGGCGACCGCGCGGTTCAAGATGATGTTGATAATGATTCGCGGCGCTTAGTGGCGATTCATCATTTCGGCTTCACCATGAAGTTCTGATTCTTCAGGTTCATTCCGCTCCTGAAAGTCGACCAGAGCGCGCCGGTACGGGCCGGGTAAGTTTGGAGCCAGCCGACGCCGCCCAGGTTCAAGCGGATCGCCAGATTGCCGGCGCGGACGGCCTCGAAACGGTAAACGCCCTGCGCGTTGGTCACGGCAAGCGGCTCGCCGGCGTCGTATTTCCCGTTGAGGTTGTAATCGAGATAGACCTTGAGGCCGCTCACGCCATTCTCGCCGGCTTGGCGGGTGCCGTTCGCATTCCAGTCGCCCAGCACGCTTCCAGCCACCGTGTTGGTGGATGCGGCGGAAACGACGCGGGCAATTCCGAAATTGCGATCGCCGTAGTTGCCACCGTTCGCGGTATTGATCCAGATCGCCCCGTTTTCAGAGGGCGTGATCTGTCGGTAGTCGCCGGTGAGCGCGAGTCGAACGGCCGTGTTTCCGGCCGGCACCTGCTCGAAGACGTAGCTGCCCGTGCTGCTGGTCAGCTTGTTCGACTCGCCGTCGTCGAAGTGGCCGTTGAGATTTCCATCGAGATAGACGCGGATATTAGCGACACCCGCTTCGCCGTCGTCACGCCGGCCGTTGGTGTTCACGTCGTTGTAGATCGTCCCGGCGATTCGCGCGCCGACGGGCGTCTCGTACACGCCGAAGTTCCTGTCACCATAAGTCGTGCCGGCGACGGCGGTGATCCAGTACGCGCCGTTGTCGCTCGGCTGGGTCTGCGCCAGGTTCGCCGGTCGGACGATGCGAACGGCAACCGCGCCGGGCGAGACCTGCTCGAATCGGTATGCGCCGGTGCTCGAAGTCGTTCGCGTGGGTTCTGTTGAATCCAACCGGCCGTTGGCGTTGAGATCGAGATAGACGACGACGTTGGCACGCCCGTTCTCTCCGGCGTCTCGGAAACCATTGTGGTTCGCATCGGTATAGACGGTGCCGCCGATGACCGAATAGGTCACGCGCGGCCGGACGCCGAACGGCAGGACGCCGACGGCGCTGCCGTTGGTGAGCGTGACCCAGCGTGCGCCATCCGGAAACGTCTGGACGAAATCGGTGCCGGCGAGATTCAAGCGGATCGGGAAGCTGCCGACGCGACTGGAAACGATGCGATAGCCGCCCGTGGAGTTGGTGACGGCCTTCGGTTCGCCATCATCGCGCGCGCCGTTACCGTTGTAGTCGATGTAGACGTTGACATTGGGCTGGCCGGATTCGCCATCGTCGAACGCGCCATTGTTGTTCGCATCACGGATCACTCGCCCTTCAACGACGGCAGAGACGACCACTTCGCGCTCTTTCACCGCGAACGCTTCGGCCGTCACGGCCTGACCGTTGACGAACGTTATCCATCGTCCGCCACTGCCGGCGGGAAGCGTCTGCAGGAAGTTCGTTCCCGCGAGGTTGAGCCGAATCGCAATACTGCCGGCGCGATTCGAAACGAGACGGTAGCCGCCGGCGGCGCCGGTGGCGATCTGTGGCTCGCCAGCGTCACGGACGCTGTTGTTGTTGTAGTCGAGATAGACGTTGATATTCGGCTGGCCGGTCTCGCCGCTGTCGATGATGCCGTTGCCGTTCGCGTCGCGGATCACGCGGCCTTCGACGACGGCCGAGACGGTCGCTTCACGCTCCTTCACCGCGAAGGGCTCGGCACCCACGGCACTGCCGTTGGCGAGCGTGACGAACCGTCCACCGGAGTTGGCGGGAAATGTCTGAAGGAAATTGGTGCCGGTGAGATTGAGTCGAATCGCCACGCTGCCGGTACGGTTGGCGACGAGGCGGTAACTGCCCGTGGAACTCGTCGCGACTTGCGGCTCGCCATCGTCGCGGGACCCGCTCGCGTTGTAATCGAGATAGACGTTGATGTTCGCCTGGCCGGCTTCGCCGGTGTCGATGATGCCATTGCCGTTCGCGTCACGGATCACCCGGCCTTCGACGACGGCCTGGATCGGGTTGAGATTGCCGACGCCGAAGCTCAAGGTCGAGCGTACGCCGGCGGCGATCGTCACCGTGGAAGCCGCAACAGTGGTTGGCGCCGTTTGGGTGCCGCTGGATAGAACCTGTCGGATGACGTACGACCCGGGCAGCAGTTCGCCGATCGAATATTCGCCGGATGCGTTGGTGATCGCCCTGCGTTCGCCAGTGTCGAGCGAACTGTTGTTGTTGGCATCGACATAGACAGTTCGGGCGGGGAGGCCGGCATCGCCGGCGTCGCGGTTGCCGTTGGAGTTGACGTCATTGAACACCACGCCGCCGACGGAGCCGTACACCGGCGTGCCTTCGGAATTGAGCTGCCACACGCGAACGTAGTCGGCGGTGAGCTTGGCGGTGGAGGTTTCCAGGCTGCCGTAGCCAGCGGCGGGGACGTGGCCGAAGAAGTTGCTCCCGGAGTTTTCAAACAGCGCCCCGCCGGCGCCGATGTCGTTACTGAAGATCGCCACGTGCGGCGCTTTTGAAACCATCGCGGCATCGGTCTCGGTATGAACGAGGTTGCCGTCGACGTAGAACTTCGCAAACGTCGGCGTCCACAGCAACCCGTACACGTGGAACTGGCTCGGGTCGGTAAATGAAGGCGCGTTCGAGCTCGTCGTCGTATAAACCGAGTTGGAACGCTGGAAACTGTTGTAGCCGTTCGCGTGCGCGACGGTTCCGATCTGACCAGCGACAGTCGAGTCTTGGCGCACCGCGCTGTGCTCGGCCACGTCGTATTCGGTTCCGAAGATTTCGGGGTGATTGATGCGCGACGCGTCGTCGCCGACGTCGACCATCCCGTATGAGTGCACCCAGAATGCGCTCCACTGCCCGGGAAGCGAGTTGAACTTCACTCGCGCTTCCCAGTAGCCAAACGCTTGTTCGAAGTTGCCGCTGTAACCATCGAGCAGGCGCGACTCGGCCACATTCGAGGGTTGATTGTCTTTGAATCTGCTTCCCGATTGGATGTAGCCGGCGCGGTTCTGACCGGTCGATGTGTCGGTGTGGGCGATGAGCTCGAGATTGCCATTGCGGACAACGACCGAGTCTTCCGTCGTCCAACTCATCTCCGAAATCGAGCCATTCGGCACCTTCCGCCATCGCGGACCGTACCGAACCTGCCATTTGTCATGATTCAGTGACGTACCTTCGAAATTGTCTTCGAAAGTGGTGTTGGGGTTGACGAGGCTCGTCAGCCCGATCTTGTCGGCAAACGCCGGAAGGACAGTGGCGAGCAGTCGACGGCTTTCCAGTGATTCGATCGGCGAACGGCGCATTACACCCTCCAGAGTTCTAACTTCGTCGGAAACGAATAGCACAGGACCCAAGACGTGGATACCGGCAACGGCATTATCGGCGTTGTCCAGCTTGGGGGTAGAGCCGGGTAGTAGAAACTCTGATGGTCAGAACTCCTTTGTCTGGCCGATCTGTGTCAATTGGCGGCAAGTTTGTCAGCTTGGCAGGGGCTGTGAGGTGCAGTTCTCCGTTCATCAGTGCGTCGCGGCGAACAACTCAGCGGGCGACATCGAGAGTTTTTCGGTTCCTCGGTGTGAGGCCGCCAATCTTTGTGCGCAGGCGTGCATGTCGCGAACGTCAACCGGCAGGAGGACTTTCGCTTCGTTGCCGATTACACTCCCGCACGTGAATTCTGACTACGAACAGACTGGGCCTGTGAGCCTGCCTTTGGTTGCCGCCCTCGGGTGGCTCGTCCCGGGGCTCGGTTACTGGGTGATCGGCAAGCGATCACACGCCCTCATCGCCGGCGTGTCGATCATTGTCTTGTTCCTGCTGGGCCTGCTCATCTCCGGCGTCCGCTGTGTCGACGTGCCGGGCTACGACGCGAATGGAAACGTGATCCACCTCAAGGGCTCGTCCAAGCCAATCATTGTCGATTCGACGTTCAAGGCGATTCTCGACAAGCCATGGTACATCCCGCAAATACTTGCAGGTCCGTTGACGATCGGCTCGAGCGTCTGGAGTGTGAGCGTCTCCGGCACCTATCCCAAGGCGACGGCGCGGATGTTCGACATCGGAACGCTCTATACCGCCATTGCGGGAATGTTGAACCTGCTCGTAATCATCGATTCGGCCCACCGGGCGGCCAAACTCAACGACCATTTTCCCAGATCGATCTGAGATACGCCGATGCACCTACCGCTGGCAATCGCCTTTGCTTCGTCACCGCTCCTGGCGGCCGCGCCGTCAGTCCTCACCGCCTCGTGGAAGCCGTTCCTCACGACCATGCCCGTGTGGGATTACTGGCCGATCCTCAGCCTGCCCCTGTGCCTGGGCGTGGCGGTGGTCTACAAGACAACCAAGTGCCCCGACGCCGCACGAGTGCCCAGAGAAAGCGCGATCCTGTTCCTCTGGATCATGCTCGGGCTGATCGCGGCGGCGGTTGTCGTTCAGTTGGTCACGGTCTTGAATTGACGCTCGCTCAGCCTGGGCCGGCCTCCCGCCGAGGCGACGAGCCTTGCTCGGCCAGGGTGTAGCCTCCCTTGAGATTCTTCACATTCGCGAATCCGCTCTGCATCAGGATCCGCTGGGCGACAAACCCGCGCTGACCCACGGCACAGAAGACCACCGTCGGCCGAGAAGGCGCCAGCTCGCCAACGCGCTCGCGCACTTCATCCACCGGGATGCTGATCGCGCCCTTGAGCGTGCCGCCCGCGAACTCGGCGGCGCTGCGTACGTCGACGAGTAGTTCATCCCGAATCTGATCGACGGTGATAGCCGGCATGAGCCCGCTGTTCTGATTCTGCGCGACCATCGCCGCCAGATGCACCGGATCTTTGGCCGATCCGAACTGCGGGGCGTACGAGAGATCGACTCGAGCGAGATCGGCGATCGTTCCGCCGAAGTGCAGCGTCGTGGCGATGACATCGATTCGCTTGTCGACGCCTTCACTTCCTGCGACCTGCGCGCCCAGCACCCTGCCGCTGCCGCGCTCGTAGACGAGTTTCATCCGGAGCGTCTGCGCGCCCGGGTAGTAACTCGCATGGTGTTTGGGAAAGGTGTAAACCGTGTCGAAGTCCAGTCCTTCGCCGATCGCGGCGCGCTCGCTCAATCCGGTCATCCCGACCGAAACGTCGAACACCTGCACGATCGCCGTTCCCAGCGGCTTGCCGGCGGCTTGTGAGTTCCCGGTGGCGGCGTGTTCGCCGGCAAGTCGACCTTGTCGATTCGCCGGCCCCGCCAGCGGGACGCGTGTGGGCTTGCCCGTCACGCCGTGGGTCACTTCGCACACATCGCCAACCGCGTAGATGTCCGGGTCGTTGGTTCGCTGAAACGAATCTACCGCGATCGCCCCGCTCGGTCCGATCGTCAGGCCCGCGTCCTTCGCCAACGCCGTGTTCGGCCGAACGCCGATCGACATCAGCACCAGATCCGTCTCCACTTTCAGGCCCTTCTCCGTCTCGACTGCGTCGACATTGCCGTCTGCTCCCGCATGCAGACGCTGCAGCCCGTCGCCGGTGATGAGCTTCACACCCTTACGCTTCAATTCGGCCTCGACGACGGCGGCCACTTCCCTGTCGAGCGGCGGGAGCACGTGCGCAAACTTTTCCACAATCGTCACTTCCACGCCGCGATCGTGCAAAGCCTCGGCCATTTCGAGCCCGATGAAGCCGGCGCCGATGATCGTCGCCCGGGTCGGCCTGGCGTCCTTCACAAACGAACGCACCGCGCGCGCGTCTTCCATCGAGCGAAGCAGGAACACGTTCGCCGCGCGCACGTGATCGATCGGCGGAACGATCGGCGTCGCGCCGACGGCGAGGATCAACTTGTCGTAGGGCAGTAAATAGACTTCGCCGGTGATCCGGTTGCGGATTTCGACCGTCTTACCTTTTCGGTCGATGCGCAGCGCCTCGTGGCTCACGCGCGCATCGATGCGGAATCGTTCACGAACCTTCTTCGGGTCGGTCAGCAGCAGCGACTCTTCGCGCTCGATCCGGCCGGCCAGGTGATAGGGCAGACCGCAGTTTGCGAAGCTGATGAAACCGCCGGCTTCGATCACGGTGATCTGCGCCTGTTCGTTCATTCGACGGGCGCGGGTCGCCGCGCTCATTCCACCCGCAACGCCGCCGATGATGAGGATCCTGGTAGACATGATTGGCTCCTTTCTTGTTCAGCGATTCCAGGGCATGCGTGCGATCAGCATTCCCATCCCGCACCAATCTGTGATGCCTGCGAACACGAGTCCGGCGCCGACGAACGCGCTGATGCCGATGAAACCGGTATGCACGAACGCGCCCAGGGCTGCCCCGACGAGCACGATCGCGCCGGCCGCGATGCGAACCTGGCGCTCGAGCGAGATGACCCTGCGGGCCGAGCGCTCGACGGGGCAGCCGGCCTTCTCCCACGCGTCGGTGCCGCCCTCGACGCAGATCACGTCCATGATTCCCGCCGCCACGAAGCGGTCGCGCGCCTTCGCCGCGCGTCCCCCGGAGCGGCAGAAGAGATAGATCGGCTGATCCTTGGCGACGCGGGCGTCGGATGCCGTCTTCACGTCCAGCGAGTCCAGCGGCATCGACGCAACGCCGCGCGCGTGGACCGCGGCATATTCCGCGGGCGTGCGGACGTCGATCAGGTTCTTCGCCTTCCCCTGCTCACACAGCCGGGCGACCTCCGCCGGGCTCAGCGTGGCGGGATGAGGCGTCTTGAGTTCATCGATCAGGGTCATGGGAATCCTCGCTCTCGAAGACGAATTGCTTTGACGACACCTACTCTAATGCTATATTACTATTCAGCAATATGAAAACCCAGCCTGCGACATCCCGTCCGGTTCGGAAGAAACCACTGGTTGCTGCACAACTGGAGGCGGTCGCCGAACTGTTTGCCACCCTCTCCGAGCCGTCGCGGCTCCAGATTCTTCAGCTCCTGCAATCGGGGCCGGCGAACGTTTCGCAGATCGTCGAGGCGCTGCAGATGAAGCAGGCGAACGTCTCGAAGCAGCTGGGTATTCTCTTTGCCGCCGGCGTCGTCGGGCGCGAGCGGGAGGGACTGCAGGTCCGATATGCAATCCGCATGCCGCTGGTCTTCGACCTGTGCAAGCTCGTCTGCGACGGCCTCGCCCACGAAGCGATCGAGCGCGCCCGTCTCCTCAAGGGCCGCTGAGCCCGTTTATC
The DNA here is from genome assembly GCA_031411495.1 of Phycisphaerae bacterium. GTDB lineage: Bacteria > Planctomycetota > Phycisphaerae > Tepidisphaerales > Tepidisphaeraceae > JANOBD01. The sequence continues at coordinate 161,548 of JANOBD010000165.1, forward strand.
AGACGCGATTTCAGCCAGCTCTTGCGGTCCGTGCGCCGCGGCGAAAATCCGTCCCACTCGCGCGCGGTTCTTGCCGATGCTTCTCCTGAACCATCGCCGAGGTGAACGCGTGATATCCGACCCCGTGGGCCTGCAATCGATCAACCCGATCCCCGACGTGCTCAATCCGTTGCTCGTGCCGCCGCGCGATCTTTCCCCGCGTGGCGCCGCCCCGCTGACGATGCGCATCGGCTTCGAAATGCACTTCGAACTCTTCGCGCCCACGACGATGCTCCTGATGCTCTATACCCATCCGGAAATCGCTTCGCGGCTCGATCGGGTCGAGCACTTCCGCGTCGAGCGGCCGCTGCCGATCGAAAACTTCCACGACGCCTTCGGCAACCGCTGCGCGCGGATCCACGCGCCGGCCGGCTTCCTGCACCTTACGCACGAGGCGATGTATCACGATACATATGACCTGGAGCCTCAGCCGACTCCCGAGACAACCCAAACACCGATCGAAAAACTCCCCGCCGATGCGCTGCCGTTTCTGCTCGGCAGCCGCTACTGCGAGGTCGATCGCCTCGGCTCGATCGCCTGGGACCTGTTCGGCCACCTGAAAACCGGCGGCGAGCGGGCGCTCGCGATCAATCAGTGGGTCTTCAAGAACATCCAGTTCGGCTACAAGCTCACGCGCCCGAACAAGACCGCGCTCGACACATTCTACGAATCCACCGGCGTCTGCCGGGACATGATGCACCTGGCCATCACCTTCTGCCGGGCGCTCAACATTCCGGCGCGCTACGCGAGCGGCTACCTCGGCGACATCGCCGCCGACCCGGACCCGACGCCGATGGATTTCTCGGCCTTCTACGAAGTATATCTCGACGGCAAGTGGTGGCCGATGGACGCCCGCCACGGCAAGCCGCGAGTGGGCCGCGTCCTGATGTCGCGCGGCCGCGACGCCGCCGATTGCGCACTCATCACCAGTTTCGGACGGCATCGGCTCGCGAAGTTCACGGTGATCACGGACGAGATTGTCGAGCAGACGTCGATGAAGATCGAACCGGACGCTGCGCCGTTGTCGATGAGCGCGTGACCGAACGTAGGGTCCGCTTGCGGACCGCTTCGCCCGCGTCAAACAGAATGATCCGCAAGCGCACCCTACCCGTTTACTTGTCGACATGAAGTGCGACATCCTGCTTCGCCTCCAAGTTGAGCGTGAACTGAGTCGACTGCTTCTTCCCATCTGCATCCACAATCTCGGCCGTGTAGAGCCGGCCGCCGGCGAGGGGGATCGTCGTGCTCGGGCCCTTCACCAACCCGACGAGTCGACCGTTGTCGCGGATCGTCGCGGTTGATTTCTCCGGCAGCGCGAAACTCACCTGCGTGCGATGGGCGTAGTAATCCGTCACATCGATACCCGGCACACTCTGGTTCTCCGGGCTCCAGACCATCGGGAAATAGAGCGCTGAGTCGCGAACATACGCGGCCGTGTAGATGCCGTTCTCAAACACGTTCGAGTCGGCCTTGCTCGCATTGTCGTTGAACCAGGTCTGGTCGAACTCGCTCGGCTCCGATGCGCCGAGGTAGCGCCACGACGAGCCGTCCCAGATTTCGACCCACGTGTGGTTGCCGCCGTGGTTGCCGTTGGCGTCGCCCTTATGGGTGATCCAGTTCGGCGTGCCGACGAGGCGCGCCGGGATGCCGATCGACCGGCACGCATCCACGAGCAGGATCGAGAGCCCGGTGCACGAGGCGAAGCCTGCTTCGATCGATTCACTCGGGCTCTGGTTGGGCTTGGGCCGCTTCGTCGGGTGGTACTGCACGTTCACGCGTTTGAAGAGGTCGCGATTGAGCGCAAACGCGGCTTCGGGGATGGTTTTGCTGTCTTTGGTGATGTCCTTGGCGATCGGCGTCAGCGTGATGCGCCAGGCTTCGCGCTTCTCATCGATACTCGTGCTCGGCAGCACGAACGCGCTCACGATTTCAGGTGGAACATCCTTCGTCCAACGCATCAAGGTCGCCGCCGTATTGTCCTCAACAGAGTTTGAAGGAATATCCAGCGTGATCGACGCGCAGAACACAAGCGAGCGGTCGCCGCGCCCGCCGAACGATTGACGAATGAGTTCGGCCGACCGAGTCACGCGATTGTAAAATTTCGCGACACCGCCGACTCGAACGCATATCGACTGATCCAGATCCGCCATATCGTCATTGAGCAGGATCGTCACCGTCGACACACCCTCCGCCGCATCGATATCGATCGTCTGCCCTTCCCTCCTCGCGATGATCAGCGTCCCCTGCTTCGCCTCCTCCTTCGGCACACTCAACCAATAAAACCGGTCGTGCGTCACATCATCCTGCTTCCACACCACCTTCTTCGGCAATGGATCGCGCGTGAAACTCTGCAGGAACGGCAGGGCCGAGTTCTCTTCGTGGTTCATCCAGTGCGCCCGGCCTTCGTGAAGCTGCACCTGGTTCTTGTATCCATCCGGATCGGCTCGGTGGAGGTCGGCGAGCATCTGTTTCCACTGGGCCGCGATGCCGTTGCGGTTGTACGCGTCATCGAGCGCTCCCACGTGCAGCGCGAAGCCGATGTTCCGCAGGCCCAGCGGCGAGGTTTCGTTCGGGTGCCCTGCCATCATTCCCGCGCCGGCGAGTCGGTCCGCCATCCGCGGGGCGAGTTGGTACACGCCGTCGCCACCCGCGCTGTAGCCGATCAGGTAGACGCGGTTGGGGTTCACTTCGCCGAGCGCGACGAGATCGGAGATGAGCGCATCATACAGGTCATCGATCGGCGCCTGATGCCACATGTTCCAGCTGTCGGTCGGGGCGCGCGGCGAGATCACAAGCGAATGATCCGGCGAATAGAGCTTGATCTGGTTGTCCCACTGTTGATCGTTCACCTCCGGCGGCGCGCCGCCGCCGCCGTGCATGTTGATCCACAGGTCCCACCCGTCCTTGGGCTTCTCGCCGACGAACTTGTGCTTGAACTTCATCGTCACGCCGTTGACGGTAATGGCGTCGTCGGTGAGCAGCGTGGCGTGCTCGGCCTTCACTTTTGTGACGTGATCGGCCCAGAGCTGATCGGCGAGTTGCTTTGCCTGCTCCTTAGTGAGCGCTGGGTCCGCAAAAACGGAAGAAGCGGCCAGCAGCGGAATGATCGACAGACACCAGACCAGACGGGGAAAGATGGGCATGCGGGCGATTATCACGGCGAGTGCCCGCTCGGGAAGTGTTCGCGAAAAGTCCGTCGGCTCCTCAAACATTTTTGCGCGCCTTTCACCTCCGCTGCCACGACAGGCGCGACTCGAAAAGTCTTGCATTCTCTTGCATTTCGTTGCATTTGCCCGGACGGCCACATCGGCCGAGATCGACGGCAACCCCCTATGCCATCGAGAGATAAAGTACGACCGGACGGATGCGTCGATTCCGCCGTCGAATGCAAGGCCCGAGTCGCACTTGCGAGCCTCGCCGCGACGGCGATGCGCCTCGCAATTCAAGCGGCGACGGCCTGCAATCGTGAAATGTGTGCTCAAGAAACGTCCTCCGGCGGCGCGCGGATTCGCCGCGACCGGTTTCAATCGCTCCTACCGGCGCGGTCACGTCGATGTCCAGAGGAATCCGCTCGGAACCCGCGATGGCTTGCGTCGCCACGGACTTTAACGCTTCGGCCAGATCATCCGCTTCGTATGCATCTCGGCGCGGGTGACGGTGCGGGCGCTGCCGTCGCAAAGCGCGACGTTGCCGCGGTATTGCGGGTGAGGAATCCTGTTGGGCAACTGCTGGGCCGCCTCGTCCGCAGCTTTGCTGTTGTGGCTGCCGGCGAGATACGCATCACCCTGGAAGTTGAACGAGTTGTCGAGATTGCCCGAGCCGTCGTCTTTGACGAACGGGATCTGTCCGTTCGGATCGTCGATCGTGCCGTGGTCTTCTTCGAGGTACATCACCTTGTCGGATGAGCTGCGGACCTGGGTGATCTTGTAAGCGCCCTGGGCGCGTTCAGCGGCTGGGACGCTCGTGTTGAACTTGATGCGGCCGGTGCCGAGCAATTCGTTCATGACGTAGCTGTACAGATACGGCTTGGAGAATCCGCCGATGGGTCGATGAGTGGTGACGTCGTCGGATGGACAACGGAAGATCTCTGGGTTGATTCTTGCGTTCGCCGCCACGAACAGGCCCGAGAACTGGTTCATGAACCCGTGAAGCGCGGGATTGGGCTTGCCCAGGTAGGGCGTGATGGCCGAGTTGTCGAGCGGCTTGCCCTGGTTGCTGTTGGGGAGCAGATCGCAGCCGATCCAGTCGACGCCGTAATTGTCGTTCCCGAAGTAGGTGAGTTCGCACGAACCGGGAATCCACCCGCGGTTGGCGCTGCAGTACATGAGCGTGGCCTGGCCGAGCTGGCGCAGGTTGCTCAGACACTTCACGGTCATGCTCGCCTGGCGGGCGCGGCCGAGTGTTGGCACAAGAATCGAAATCAGAATCGCGATGATGCCAATGACGACCAGCAATTCCACCAGTGTGAAGCCGGGACGGTTCATTGTTCGCGAGGCCATAGACTCTCCTGCGGTGGCCGAGGCGTTAAAGGGGTCACTTCTCTTTTTCATGGCGTACTAAAAAGAGAGATGACCGCTCATTCGTCGGCCGACGGATACGCTTTCGCTCAATACTGCGCGATGGTGACATCCGACCGCTGCAGCCAGTCCCAGTGTCGACCGAAGGGGCCTTGAACAAACTCGCGGGAGACGAACTCGACATGCCCGTCGACGAAGGCGACATTGCCTCTGGCGGCGGAGTTGGGGATGTTGATTTTGTCGTTTCCGGTGATGGCGTTTTCCGGCTGGTGACGCGTGCGATCGTGCAGGATGGCGAGCCAGTCTGCCTGTGCATCGCCGCCGGGTCGAACCTGCCACTTGCCGCCGCCGGCATTCCGCAGCCGCACGACGGTGGTGTCGCCGTCGTTAATCGACGAGGCGGACTCTTCCATCAACATGACGATGCTCGACGACAGACGGGTGGAAGCGAGCTTGGCGACGCGTCCGAAGTACGCCTGCGATTGTGAATCGAAATCTTTGAACGTCGAACTGAGGAATCCGTTCATCGTGTAGGAATATTTGTAGAACCGCTGCGCGGCCATCTCAGGGAACGTCCTGTCATCGCTCGGACAGGTGAAAAGATCGCGGTTGAAACCCTTGCCCAGGTACTTCGCGATGGCGCAATTGTTTTCACTCTGGTCGCGCGGGCGGGTTCCGCCGCCGGGCCAGAAGCTGAGCGGGCTCTGCGTCGGCGAGTTGGGCTGCTGCCAGAAGACCCAGTCGTGCGCATAGAACACGTCGCCGCGCGCCGCCGCCGGGAAATAGCCTTTGTTGTCAGACGCGTACATGAACATCGCCATGCCGATCTGGCGGAGGTTCGTCTGGCACTTGAGCGCCTTCGACTGCTCGCGCGCGCGGCTCAGCGCCGGGAGCAGGACGGAAATCAAAACGGCGATGATGCCGATGACGACCAGCAACTCGACCAGCGTGAAGCCGGGACGGTCATTCCTTCGCAAAGCCATACACTCTCCTGCGCCAGTCTGGACGTGAAACGGTAATCTCCTGACGGATTATGCGTGTTCGCGGACGGGAAGCGCATTCGATGAAAACACATGTACCGTGGCGAGATCAACAACCGCAGAGTGACGCCGTCGTGACGCTCGCCAATGTCGGTCGATGCCGCAGCTTTCGACCAATTAGTCTAGCAATGCACGACGCGCGTACCCGGCTTTGAATCACTTCGGAACGTTTGATTTCCATTCGCGGTCATGGCGGGAACTGTGCAGCACCCTGAACACGATCGAAGCATCCTTGCGACGAATGAAAAACACTCGGAACGGAAATCGATCCATCAATACGCGGCGAACCTCGGGCCGACGTCTCAGACATGGAAAACGAAAGGGATTCTCGGCGATGCGCTGGATCGCAGCATCGGTCTCCGCAAGGAATGCTTCGCCCAAACCCGGTGATTGACCCTGATACCAGATCGCGGCATCAGTGATGTCGACTTCTGCTTCCGGTCGAATGATGACGCGGTGGCTCATGCGAAACCGTGATCAGGCGAGAACAGCTGAACTCAGGGACGAAGCTTCGACTGAATCCGCGCACGCACCTCGCCCCACGAACTGCCGGCATCCGGCGACTTCTGGTATTGGGCGATCGATGCATCAAGCGCCGATTTGTCGCCATCGGAAAGGTCGCCGTCCGCGAGCCACGCCTGACCGGCGAGCTCATCGAGCTTGGCCTGCACGTCCGCCAGATCCTGCGGGCTCAGGCGCGGAAGCTCATCGAGAATCTCGGTCTTGCTCATGGACTGAACGATATCACCTGCAATCGCCTCGGGCTAGCGGAATCGCTACTGTCGCAAGGCCATTATCGAAGTATACCGAGTGTGCGGAGTTCGTCGCGGGCGGCGGCTTCGTGCTCGCGGGCGACAAAAATCCTTTGCCCATGTTGCGACGAGTTCCGCCAGGTCGTCTTGATACCCAGCCCCGATACCAGCGAGGCAGATTCCTCTTTGGTGAGCTCACGCGCGACCGGGATCTCGGCGACGTAGAGACCTGCAAGTGGCGGGATCGACCAGATCAGACAGCCGCAAATCGCGATGACTATCAGGCCAGCTGCCTTTGGAACGACCTGACGCAGTACGACCCACAACACAAAACACGAAATGCTTGCGATGAGCGGCGAATAATCCAATACCCACGTATATGGAATCCCCAGTGCCCGCATCGGTCCGGTGGAGATGGCGGCGAAGTCGGCACCTATAATGGCAAAGCTGACGAGCACCAGCACGACGAGCATCCCCGGAATCGTCCAGAAGGATCGAGCCGGCTTGATTGCCAGAGGTTCGTGGTCCACACATCGAGTGTGTGCCAGCACTGACATTTCTGCAAACTGCGCCACTCACTCGATTAGGTACAGGCTCACGGTACATGTGTTTTCATCGAATGCGCTTCCCGTCCGCGAACACGCATAATCCGCCGTTTTGATTTCCGTCCTGCTCCCAGCACTGAGCCGCGCTCGTGAGCAATCCAAGGCACTCAAGTGCCAGACGAATCTCCGCCAGATCATGTATCGCTGTCGGATCAACAAAAGGAATGCCACGAGCGAGGACAGTATGCTGAGCCTCTTCCTTTCGTTACGCGTACGTAGGACGCGACACTCGGCTTGAAATTAGTTGACTTCCTCGTTGAAGAAACTCAGACTATTGTTTTGCATTTATTGGAGGCGGTGATGTCACGATCACTTTCCTGTTCCTGCTATTGGGGCGTCGTTCTCAGCGCCCAGATCGTGTTTGCCGCGATACCGCGGATAGACGCGCTCGGTGATCTTCCCGGCGGGCAGGTGCGAAGTGTTGCGTATGGCATCAGCGGGGACGGCCGGTTTGTAATCGGCAGTTCGTGGACGACTGGAGAAAACAACGCAGAAGCGTTTGTGTGGGATGCCGGATCTGGAATGCAGCGGCTCGCGCCGGGACCGGGCGGTCTCAACTCGTCACAAGCGGCTGATATCAGCGCGGACGGGAATACGATTGCCGGATTTCGCGAGGTTTTGCAGAATCCGAATCAGCCGAACGGCCCAACCGCAACGCAAGCATGCTTGTGGAAGGTTGGCCAAGGCGTTACTCCACTCGGTAGTGGTAACGGTTACGGCGGTGGGATACGCGCGATCAGTGACAACGGAGCCGTCGCCGTCGGTTGGGCTTGGAACTTCTCGGCCTTAAACGGTGTCCGATGGACCAGCGCGTCAACATCACTCACCGTCGTGGGCGGCGGGTCGCTTGAAGTGAACGGGATCAGCGGCGACGGTTCTACGCTCATTGACCGGTCGACACATCCCAACGGCGAACAAGCCGTCATCCGGAGAACCGCGTCGCTGCCGATTGCATTAGGGCTCGGAACCTCCGGAGCAGCACTCAGTTACGATGGCCGCGTTGCTGTTGGCTCAATTCCTGATTCGCAAGGAACGCTCGCTTTTCGCTGGACCCAGGAGACGGGATTCGTCAAGTTTGGCTACTTCTACGCCGCGGCCTCCGACGTTAGCGCTGACGGAAACACGATCGTTGGCGTGGATCATTTTTCACATACTGGAGGACCAGACACCGCCTTTGTTTGGACGCCGCAAGGGGGGATTCAAAAAGTGTCCGACGTGCTGAGCCGCGCCGGAGTTGATCTCTCCCACTGGACCATCCTGCAATATGCAACGGCTGTGAGCAGTGATGGAACGGTGATTGCCGGGTATGGCGTGAACAGGTTCGGCCAAGAAGAAGCATTCCGAGCGGTCATTCCAGAACCTGCGGTGGCATTTTTTTCGGTCTGCGCCCTCGCTACGTTGAAACGTGCTCGAGAGACACCTCGGCTGTAACACAGCTTCATATCCGCACCGCCACCCGCGACTTGTTCCACACCCGCACCGCCTCGAACACCACGAACAGCCCCAGCACGAACAGCACGGCGCGGATGCTCATCCCTACTTCAGGCCATCCGGCGCGTCTGCCAGTAGCGCAGTCACTTCACGCAGCAGAACTGGCAATTCGTTGGTCACGATATCCCAGGTCTTGTCGTGTTTCACGATGGCATAGCCGTGAATGAGTACGTTGCGAAAGCCGATGATGGCGCGCCAATCGGTGATCGACTGAGCGGTCGTCGGATCGAGTTTGTTGAGCTGCGTCAGCGCTTCGCCGGCGATCTCGAAACACCTCTCGACCGCGTAGCGCAATTGCTTGTCGGCGAGATAATCTTCGTAGGACTTTCCTGTCGCCATCTCCACGGCATCGGCCGCGGCGACGCGGATGTCGTCGAGGAGTTTGGCAGATTCAAGCCGCATACACTTCCACGCGATTAGCCGTTGCCTTCAGGAAGTACGGATTGGTAACGGCCTCGCGCTCGACGAGATCGACCGAGCGACCCAGTAGCGATTCGAGATCGAACTTGAGCCCCATGTACCGCTTAAACGAGCCCGCGACGGGTTCATCGCCGAAGTCGACGAAGAAGTCATAGTCGCTGGTAGCAGGATCGAACTCGCTACGCGCTGCCGACCCGAACAGTTCAAGCCGACAGACGTTGTACTGCCGGCAGATTGAATGAATCTGATCCAGATGCGCGTCGAGCATGACGTGCGGATGATATCACCCGACCAGTCGAAGCGAAACATTTCTGTCGATTCGGCGGACTTCACATCCCGGGAACGTCAAGTCGCCGAGACGCGGCTCTTGTTCCACACCCGCACCGCTTCGAACACCACGAACAGTCCCAGCACGAACAACACGGCCGCGATGACCATGTTGGTCATCGCATCCGTCACCATGCCGCCGATCGCGGTGCGGTAAGTGCGCAGGAAGCCGATGAAGTTCATCACCAGCGCGGTTCCCGTTGACGCGAGCATGAAAATGGCCGGCAGCAGCGCGAACCAGACCGGGCGGCCCGTGCGCCAAAGCCAGACGCTCACGCCGACGAGTGTCAGCGCTGCGAGCAACTGATTTGAAGTTCCGAAGATCGTCCAGAACATCCGGAACGACCCGGCCTGGCTCTGCCAGAGATACAAACTGGGGATGGCGAGCGTGACAAACGTCGCGAGCGCGCCGCCGGCCATGCCGCGCAGGCCGGTGAGCTCCTGTAGAACGTAACGGCCCAGGCGGGTGCAGACGTCCATCGTGTCGAACACGAAGCTGGAGAACGCGAGCAGGCCGAAGCCGATGGCGAACTGGATGGGGATGCCGCACATCCGCATGAAGTTGCCGATGCCGCGGGCGTAGATGCCGTCGGGGCCGATGCCTTTCACATCGTCCGGCCGCGCGAGCACCATCACGCAACTGAGCGCGAAGATCGCGACCATCGCTTCGAGCAGCATCGCGCCGTAGCCGACGGGTTTGATGTCTCCCTCGGTGCGGATCTGCTTGCACGTCGTGCCGGAAGCGACGATCGAATGGAAGCCGCTGCAGGCGCCGCACGCGATGGTGATAAAAAGGATCGGGAAGAGGAAGAGCCAGACAGGCGCGGCATCGGTGCCGGTGTTGACGATCCACCCTTTGAACGCCGGCCACTGGATGGCGAGCGAGGCGTCGTGGCTGATGAGTCCGCCGATAAGCGTGCCGACGATGCCGAAGACGAGCGTGGCGTAGAGAAAGGTCGCGCCGATCAAACCGCGCGGCTGGAGGAGAATCCACATCGGCACGATGCTGGCGATGAAGCAGTAGACGAGCAACGCCTGGTCCCAGCCTTTGGTGAGCAGGTCGCCGCGGATTTTGTCGTCGCTGGTCGACATGAACGGCAGGCCGTGCGTGCCGAGCCACTCGGCGAGGCGCGGGGAAATCCAGATGGTCAGGCCCAGCAGGAAGCAACTGACGGTTACGCCGATCCACCACGGGATCTTTGTGTATTTAAGGACGAGGCCGAGCGCGATGGAAAGCACGAGGTACGCGGTCGCGCCGATCGCGACCGCGCCGCCGTTGAGCGTGAAGGTGGTCTGCGTGCCGTCGATCGTCATCGGCAGCTTCTGGAACTTGGCGAAGCTCGATGCCGTCACGTCCGCGAAGGCGATTACGACGTAGATCAGGCTGATGTAGATGAAGATGAGGAAGGTGAAGTAGGCGCGGCGGGACATATGCTCGCGCACGACCTGCGTGATGCTGGTGGCCTTGTGGCGGATGGAGGCGAGCAGCGCGCCCGAATCGTGCACGCCGCCGATGAAGATCGCGCCCAGCAAAATCCACAGCAGCGCCGGCAGCCAGCCGAAATAGATGCCGGCAAGGATCGGTCCGACGATCGGCCCGGCCGCGGCGATGGCGGTGAAGTGGCCGCCTAGTACGACCGGCGCGGGCGCGGGGCAGAAGTCGATTCCGTCATCCAGCTCGACCGCCGGCGTGACCCGCGTGGCATCGATGCCGAGCCAGCGCATGATCAGCCGGCCGTACGTGAAATAGGCGAGCACAAGAATCACCGCCGAGGCGGCAATCACAGGAAGAATCGTCATGGTCAGGCCCTCGAACCATATGCGCGTTCGTGCGAATGGCGCGGCGAGTTTAACGCCAATCGCGGGACATCGCACTGGAATCGCGAACTTCGTTCAGGGCTCGCCCGCGGGCTGCGTCGCCGGCCGCTGCGGCTTGTCGGCGGGCATTGATGCGTTCCATGCCCGCAGCGCAGCAGAAAGGGTCCTGACGCGATCGGGCATCGCCTCGGCCAGGTTCTTCTTCTCGCCGATATCCGTCGAAAGGTCGTACAACTGCGGGGCGGACCCGTCGGCCATGCAGAGCAGCTTCCAGTCGTCCTGCCGCATCGCGAGATCTGGAAACGGTTCGCGCCTTGGCCCCGGCCGATCGGGCGGCCGACGCCAGAAGATCGGCGTCGTCCGCGCCGGCTGTTCCTTTCCCAGCAGCGTGGCCGCCATCGATTTCCCGTCGAAACGGCATTCTTCCGGCGGCTTCACGTTCGCGAGTTCGAGCAGGCTCGGCGCGATGTCCATCCCGACGACCACACTGCGCTCGTTGGTCGTGCCCGCATTCTCCGGCGCGATGAAACCGGGCGCCCAGATGATGAATGGCTCGCGGATGCCCCCTTCGTAGAGATTCGTCTTGGTGCCGCGGAACGGCCCGGCCGAGCCCGCGCCCGGCTCGGGGCCGTTGTCGCTGGCGAGGATCACGATCGTGTTGTCGCGCAGTGCCGGCGTGTCCTTGAGGTGGTCGAGGAACTTCCCGAGTTGTTTGTCCATCGCCTCCACCACCGCGCGGTACATCGCCGCCTTGGCCTGATCCTTCTGCGCCTCGGGCGGGAAGAACGGCGAGTGCACATCATCCGGCCAGAGGTTCACGAAGAACGGCTTGCCCTGCTGTTGGGCGTCGTCGATGAAGTCGAGGGCCGCGTCCGCAAAGCGCGCGGTCACGAACGACCGATCCACCCATTGGGTCTTCCCCCTGCCAAGCTTTTCGCTGGCGAGCGCGAGGCCGTTCTTCACCGGCGGCGAACCGTCGTGCTTATCCATGTAAACGAGAAGTCGGTCGCCGAGGCCTTCGAACTGGGTGAGCGATCGGTCGTAGCCGTAGTCGGTGATGAGCGGCGCTTCGCCGACGTCTCGCCCACCGCCCAGGTGCCACTTGCCGAAATGTCCGGTCGCGTAGCCGGCATCGTGGAGGATTCGCGGCAGGCTTGGCGCGTTGGGGTCGAGCCACTGCGCCATGCCGCGACGTTCGTTGGCCGCGCGGTTGTCGAGATACGAAGTGATTCCCCACCGCTGCGGATACTGGCCGGTGATCAGCCCGCAGCGCGACGGCGAGCAGATCGGCGCGTTGACGTAAAACTGGGTGAAGCGAATGCCTTCGCGGGCGAGTTGATCGATTCGCGACGTGGCCGGCGCGCCCTTCGCATAGCAACCGAGGTCGCCGTAGCCCATGTCGTCGACCAGGATAAAGACGAAGTTGGGCCGACGCGGCGGCGTCGACGCCGGTTGTGCGCCGATCGAACTCGTCAGAGACAATGCCGTCACGGCACCGACCAGGATCGAACTCCAGCGATTCGTCGCTCTTTCCGCCATCGCGCCTCCATTCCTGCTCTCGGGCAAACCCTCACCGTCGGCTCGGACAACCATCGACATACCAACGCCTGTCGATCGGTACAGTCTGGAAGCGTAACAAATGAATCAGCATGAGCACCCCAGGATTTCCACCCATGCCCGAAGAGATGACCGATCCGGACAATCCTGCCGTATCGAAAGAAGGCGTTGCCGCGCAGAAGAAGCCCGGCCTGTTTGGCGCCGTGAAGGAGATCATTCGCGAGTTCCTCGACGATGACGGCATGACGCAGGCCGCCGCGCTGGCGTTTTACACCGGCCTGTCGCTCGCGCCGCTGCTGACGATCGCAGTGTGGGCGACGCAATCCTTTCTCGGGCCGGAATCGAAGGACCAGATCGCGAACGTGTTTCAACAGGTCGTCGGCAAAGAGGCGGCAGCGCCGATTCACGAGCTTCTCAAGCCGGCGACCGTCGCTGCAAAACAGTCGCTGAACATCAGCGGGCTGATGAGCCTGATCCTCTTCGCGTTTACGGCAAGCGGCGTATTCGGACAGTTGCAGTCGTCGCTCAACACGATGTGGAATGTGGAAGCAGACCCGAAAAAGTCGGGACTCTGGATTTTCATCCGCAAGCGCCTCTTCTCCTTCGGCATGCTGCTGACGATTCTCTTCCTGCTGCTGGTATCGATGATCCTTTCGGTGGGCATCGAGGCGTTTTTTGGGAATTATCAGAGCGAGCACAAGCTCATCGCATCGCTGTTCAATGTCGCCGTCACGTTCATCGGAGCCACCGTCGTCTTTGCGCTCATGTTCGCTTACCTGCCGGACGCACGCGTGCCATGGCGCGACACGCTCGTCGGTGCGGCCGTGACCGCTGCGCTATTCATCCTCGGGCGATGGGCGCTGGCGCTTTATCTCGGCCGCGGGGGGTATGAAACCAGCTATGGGGCGGCGGTGGGATCGTTTGTCGCCTTGCTGGTCTGGGTTTATTACACGTCGATCATCATTTTCCTGGGCACCGAGGCCACGCAGGTTTATGCTCGCCGGCACGACCACAAAGTCCGCCCCGAGGCACATGCCATTCAGGCCAAGCGACTGAAGCAGACCGTGCCGGCCGCCGAAACCGGTTGATAAATCCCGACATAACAGATTCCCCGATGCCCATCAGGGCCGAAGGGTGGGATGCTTGTTTCAGACGTTTCAAGTGAGGTGAAACATGAGCGACATGCCTTCCATGGACCCCCTTCGTCAGATTCATCCGATGTGGCGCATCCACCTGTTCTTCGCCTGCGCGCTGGGCGTGGCCGGGTTCATCTGCATCATGACCGGCGCACTGTCTCAGATCGGCATCATCCTGCTCGGGCTCGCGCTCGCGTGGGGCGTCGGTTCCGTGGTCGTGGGGCTGTTTCAGCGCCATCACGATAACGTCGCACCCTTCGATGAACGAAAAGAGTTCACGAACATGGATATCGAGTGACGCCGCGGGTGGCCATCCGATGAGAAAGTGGGCGTCTTGCGACAAAGCGCATCTGACGCCCTTTTCATTTCTCATTGCCCTCCGCACAAGAACGTGAGCATACTGATCCCTGAGGAGGTGTCCTATGAGTGAGCAACTCGACACCCAACCGGGGCAGGTTCGGACCCATAGCGTCTGTCACACCTTCTGCTGCGTGCCGGCAGGGATTGGCGTGCTGGGCATCGTGTGCTTCGCAACCGGTGCGCTGGTGCCGGTAGGCGTAGTACTGCTGCTGTTCGCGATCGTACTCGGCACCGTCGCGTGGATCGCAAGCATCTTCGACGCCCGCTACGACAAATCGCACCACTACGACCTCACCAATGAAGAGTAGGTCGTGAGGCGGACATGGTGATGTGCCGCCTGGTCAGAGCAGCCCGCGCGACTCGAGATAGGAAACGATTCGCCCGACGCTTTGGTCGACGGTCTCGCTGGCGGTGCGCAGTTCGACTTCGGGCGCGAGCGGCGGCTCGTATGGATCGCTGACGCCGGTGAAATTGGCGATCTCGCCTTTCATGGCCTTCGCGTACAGACCCTTTACATCTCGCTTGGCGCACTCTTCGACACTGGCGTTCACGTAGATTTCGATCACGTTGTTGTAGGTGCGTTTGATCTCATCGCGCACATCGCGGAATGGGGAGATGGCCGCCACCAGCGCGACGCCGCCGTGACGTGCGACCAGGTCCGCCACCCAGCCGATCCGGCGGATATTGATATCGCGGTCTTCCTTACTGAAAGTGAGTCCGCGAGAGAGGTGCGTGCGGACGACATCGCCGTCGAGCAACTCGACCTTCTTGCCGCGCGATTCGAGGATCGGCGCGATCGCCGAGGAAATCGTGCTCTTCCCCGCGCCGCTGAGGCCGGTGAGCCAGAGGATGAAGCCTTGATGGTTGGGCATGGTGAGATCGGATGAAACGCGAAGGCGCGAAGAGCGCGAAGTTGGGACGCGAAGAATGCGGACTCCGTTGCCTGGATTTTCTGGGCAAATCAGGAAGTTTCTCCATTTCGAAGGGGCCCGCCAAACCAAATGCAGGCATCGGCAACTCCATTGCCGTTCTTCGTGTTTAAGACTCCTTTCCTTTTACCGTCAGCGAAACCGCTTCCGCCGGCGCATGCAATCCGCACTCGGTCTTCATGAACCCCAGCCAGCGGCCCGAGCGGGCATCTTCGCCGGGCAGCGGCTTGGCGGTGCAGTGGGTGCAGCCGATGCTGGTGTAGCCTTCGTAGAGCATCGGGTTGATCGGCACGCCGTGCTCGCCGACGTACTTCATCACCTGCTCTTCGCTCCAGTGAACGAGCGGGCAGACTTTCCACAGGCCGAACTGCGCATCCCACGAAATCACTTCCGCCGCGGCGCGGGTGGAGGACTGGTCACGACGGATCGCGGTGATCCACGCATCCAGGCCGGTCATTGCGGTTTTCATCGGCGCGACTTTGCGGATCGAGCAGCACTTGGCCGGATCGCGCGCCCAGAGTTCCGGGCCGAACTGTTCGGCCTGCTGTTCGAGCGAGACGTCCGTGCGGACGCGGCGAACCTTGATGCCGTACCTGGCCTCGACGCGTTCGATGAGTTTGTAGGTGTCCTTGAAGAGGACGTCGGTATCGAGGACGAAGACGTCGAGGTCCGGGTCTTCCTTGATGGCCATGTCGAGCAGCGCCATCCCGCCCGCGCCGCCGAACGAGCAGCTCAGCCCGATCTTCCGACCACCACTTTTGGAAAAGTGGCGCACAGCCGCGGTGACGATCGCGTTCGCGTCTGTCTGATCGATGCCGGCGAGCCAGTCGAGGGAATCTGTTGGCGAGGCCATAGCAAAAGCATAGCGGGCATCGATTCACCTATCAATCTATCGCCGAATAGGAGTTTGATCGCCCGCTCCAAAATCATTCCCGACCGGAATTTGCATCAGGTCCGCAGTCGGGGCGTGCGGGACGCGGTGAGGGCACGCAGCAACAGAAGCGACCCGCACCCGATCGCCGCGCCGATGGAGTTGGCCAGCTCATCGTACAGGTCAAACGTGCGATCGAAGCTCGGCTGAATGGTCTCGATGGCAAATCCGAACGCCGCTACGCCCAGGAACGCCAGCAGCGTCGGCCGCCAGCGCGGGCCCAGAAACGAGACGCTCACCAGCACCGCCAACACCGCATACGCCGCCGCATGGCGGTATTTATCGGAAACGCTCTCCAGCGGCACATCCTTGCCGGGCATCAGCGAGAGGACGATCACGGCAATCGCGTAGAGCACGGTGGCGCTGCGCGCCAGGAGTCGCAGCCAGTTCGGATAGGTTCGGGGCATCGCAGGATTCATCGGTCGAATGTTATACGCAGTTTCGTTCGACGCAGGTACGCGCGGCGCAGGTGGAATGAATGACCTCACGCACCTGATACGCGCGCGATCGGAAATCGTTTCGCTTCGTCGTTCGACGACGGGGCCGCTCATGATCGTCGGCGACGCGAAAACGCCAGCGCCGCCAGCGCTGCCAGCGAGGTCGGCTCGGGTACCAGGCTTCGCGCAGCGATCCAATCGGATTCGAACTGCCCGAGCGATTGACCGCTGCTGAACGCCGATCCTTCCGCCAGCAGCTGCGAGCCGTAATGCTGCGCGACGGTGAGCAGGTCATCAAACTCGGTGATGCCGTTGCCGGAGAAATCGCCGGTCGCCCAGGTCTGGCCGGCCTGTTCGTAGCTCTGCGCCAAGGCGAGCAGGTCGTCGAAATCGACGTCGCCGTCGACATCGGCATCGCCGGGCAGTGTCGCGGTGACTTTCACGCCCGTCGCATCGTAGGTGACGGCCAGCCATTTGTTCGCCGAAAGCTGGTGACCGGCCACGGTGGTGAAGTGTCCCGTCACGGTGCCGGCCGAGAGGATCGTGTGCGCCACGAGATTCGCCGGGTCGTAGCCGCCGATGCGCGAGAGCACGAGATTGCCGCCGAGCGAGGCATCGCCTGTAACGGTGATGGAATCATGGGCGGCGGTGGTGGTTTGAAACGTCGTGGCGGCGCTTGCGCCGCCAAGGTCGATCGCGAGCGTCCCCGCGGCGACGGTGAGGTTGCCGGTGATCGCGGTGCGGCCCGCGACGCCGACGTCGCCGGGCGCGAAAACGGCGGCCGCGCCGTTGATTCGAAACGTGCCGACGCTGCTTTGAGCCACAGAGGAGCGCATGTTGGTCGCGTCGATCCCGGCCACGACGAGCGTTCCGCCTGTGAAGCCAAAGACGCCGCTCGGCGCGGAGCCGACGCCGATCGTCCCGGCCACCATCAGCTTGCCGCCCGCGAGCGCCAGCTCTCCGGCCGCAGTCGCGCCCCCGCCGATCACGACGTTCTGCCTGACGAAGAGTGAGCCCGAGTTCACGGCGAGCGTGCTGCTGGAACTCGACGTCGTGCCGAGCACGATCGAGCCCGCATCCTGTGCAATCGCATCGACCACCGCATGTGCGCCGTCAATTGTGACGGTATCAAACCGTGACGGCTGCCAGTTGCTCACCTGCGCCGGGTCGGGATTCGCATCGAAGTTCGTGCAGAGTGCGAAGCGACTGCTCGTCGCGCCGGTGAAGGCGATCGGGCTTGGGGCCGGGAACGCGCCGACCTCGTTCAGGTACTCTTCCACGTTGCTGTACTGGTCGCTGTCGTAATCGAGCTTGCCGTCGCTGGCGAGGTTCGGGTTGAGCCCGCGCTGAAGCTCCCATGAATCCGGCATGCCGTCGCCATCGGTGTCGAAGCCGGCGGGCCGCGCGACGGTCGGCGTGGCGAGCAGTGCTGAGAGTTCTGCCGCGTTCGGGCCGGTCGCGCCGATGCCGTCCACCGGCCCGGTGTTGGTCAGGACGTTGTTGACGATCCGCGCGTCGATCGCCTCGCGGTTCCACCAGTTGTTGCCGACGTAATTCACGACCTGCCCGTACGCATTGGCGGCGAGTTGTGTCGAGACACTCGCGGTCGCGAACGGTGTGGCCATTTGCGTAAGAGTCTGGTCCGTCACCGGCGTCGACACCTGAAACGCCGCCCATCCGCGGTCGGTACCATTGGGCACGCCGCCGGGATTCGCCAGCTTGTCCGAGTCGATGAAGTTGCCGCCCTGATAGACCTGGGACGTGACGTTCTTGTCGACGCTGAAGGCGAGGTTGGCATTGGCGGTTGTGTTCGGCCCGGCCACGAGGTAGTTGCCGACGTAGTTCACATCGCTGTATTCCTGCTCCGGCTCGCTGCTGCCGCCGGTGTAGCTGGCGCGGTCGCGCCAGTTGTAGACGACGTTGTTGCGGAAATCGGCGGTGAGCTTCGTGGCGTTATACGATCCGAAGCGCGCCTGTCGGCTGGCGTTGTTGGCGTAGAGGTTGTGGTGAAAGCTCATGCTCGAATCCACCTGTGGGCGGAGTAGCGAGCCATACGCGTGATCGGTGCGCAGCGCATCCGCGATGAGCGAGTATTGAACCGTGACGTTGGTGTTGTTGTTCGTGACCGAGAGATTCTCATCCGTTCCCCACGTCGCGGATACGTGATCGAGGATCATGTTGGTCGCGACGGTGTCGCCCGCCCCGCTGCCGCCGGCGAAGGTGATGCAATCGGTGTTGCCCGTGACTGCCGCGCCTCGGCGGAAGGTCATGTAGCGCATGACGAGGTTGCTCGTCATCGTGTTGTTCGACTTCGTGATCTGGGTGGTGTTGCCGTAAACGGTGACCGGCGTCGGCGCGGTCTGACCGGCGATGTAGATGTTGTTGACCGTCTTGACGTCGAGCGAGCCCGACGTGATGTTGAACACGCCGCCCACGTCGAACACGACGATGCGATTGCTCGCCTGCTGCTTGGGAGAGGTGGGCGTGGTGTAGTCGTAAAACGCGCCGCGGAGCGTGCCGAAGGCGGGCTTACCGGTGGACGGGTTGATTGTGTCCGCCGTCGTCGTGACGTGATAGACCGACGCTGTCGCGAGCCACCCCGCGGCAGGCATGGAGCCGGCGAACGTGCCGCCATACCCTTCGGCGCCCGGGAAGGATGGATTGGCGGCAAGCGAACACTCGCCGAGCGCAAGGGCAACCGCGAGCGCGATCTTCGTTGTTGTGGCACTGGGGCGATCCATGCGTGTCTCGCTTTCGTCGAATACGGCGGTCAGACATCTGCTTCCATCGATACGAACAGGGCGCTGACGTACAGCCGTCAACGCCCCGTTTCTCTTCCCTAAACGTCATTGTGGCTCAGCGGCGACGGCGGAGCACGCCCATCGCCAGCGCGCCCAGCGCGAGCGATGAAGGCTCGGGCGTGATAGCAAGTTCAACCTTGAATTGTGTCGTGTCGAACGACAACGCAGTCGCCTCCGGCGTTCCCGGGCGAATCGCAAAGGTATCGAAGCTCAGCGGCTGCGGCGATGCATCCGAGTACGTCGCCGACAAATTCACGTTGCCGCCGACAATCGACTGGCTGATATCCGCGCCAGTGGCCGTCTTCTCAATCGACCACGTGAGCGTGTAAGGCGTGCCGTCGGCAAATCCGGGAGTGGTGCCGGCAACGGTTGCCATGGTCGCGTCCTGGGAGTAGGCGGCGGCGGTGCTCAGGATGTTGTTCGCGCCGCCGGCGACTGCCCACTCCATGATGCGGAACGCGTTGTTCGCGCCGATAGTGCCTGCCCGCATGTTCATGAAGATGCCGTAACCGCTGTACACCTGGTTGGCGGGCGTTCCGTCCGCGGAGAGCCGAGTTCCGGAGTCGACGATCGCCAGTCGCATGTCCTGGTTGCCGGTGCCCGTGGTCGTCGTGCCGGTGAGTGAATAGACCCACGTCAGCGTCATCTTGTCACCAACGTTGTTCAAGGTGACGGCGCCCGGCGAGAAGTACGAAGTGAGCGACATGGACGCAGCAGCGCCCGCGGCGTTCACCATGTGACCGGCAGTCATGGTCGTGGTCGAACCCGATCCCGAGCGGTACCAGGCGGCTTCGATATCGCCGTCGAGATCGGCGTCGGTTCCATTTTCGGAATACGTCGGAGCGGCCGGGTCGGTGCGGTCGGCGTCGCCGAACCGGTCGTTGACGATGATCGCCGCGGACGAGAACGCCGACAGGGATGAGACCGCCAGCAGGGTGCACACCAGGGACATTTCGGAAATACGCTTCATCGATTCCTCCTCGATCCGGGCGGTCGCGCCGCGGGAAGCCCCCCGACCGGACCGCGCTTGATTTTCTTACGCCAAGTTCCGCCTGACGGAAGCCTTTATACAGCTCCGTCCACCGTAAAATACGCTGCACATTGGTTCTGGCAACATCTTAACGTTCTCAAGCAACGGCAGATCGTTACGAAATCGCGTCGTAGCCGGCACGGATGGGTAAATGGATGGCAAGAGCACATTTTACGGAGCAAACATTATTGGCAGCAAATCTAAGGTGTTCTGCTGCCGCTGAATCGCATTTGGGGTAACCGCCACGGCCTGTTTTTCGCACGGGGTGGAAACGCGATCCGCCCGATATCAGACTTCGGCTCAAACCGCGCGGAAGCTCACCCGCGCCGCGGCACGAGGCGATGAATGAATTCAATCCTGGTTCGCACCCTGCCGTCTCGTGCGGGCTGGCGTGCTTCTGCGCGAACCGGCGTTGCCAGTGGCGTCGATCTCCCGACAATGCTCGCCCATGCAAATCACCGGCACCCACCACGTCGCCATCTGTACGCCGAACTTCAAGACGCTCTGCGACTTCTACATCCACACACTCGGCCTGAAGCAGGTCGGCCACTTCACCGGCAAGAACATCATCTTCGTGGATGCCGGCAGCACGACGATCGAGATCATCGAACGCAACGAGCCGCTCGCGCTGGCGCGCCAGGGCTGGGTGCATTTCGCGTTCGAGGTCAAGGATATCGACGCCGCGTTTAAGGAACTCTCCGCCAAGGGAATCAAGTTCCACATCGAGCCGCGTCTGTTCCCGGACGTCGACCCGGCCGTGAAGCTCGCGTTCTTCAAAGACCCGGATGGGAATGATCTGGAGTTGGTGGAGCCGTTGAAGAGCCGGTATCCGAATGCGGTGTGAGCGCGCGTCGCGAAACGGAATTGACTCGCATGCAACGATGTGGGCGTGGCGTGGCGTACTTCGCACTCACCCGCGTTTTCCGCTCGCCGCCAAAACCAATGACGCCCACCTGCGATGCAGACGAGCGCCCTGGTGAAGCTGCGTTTGTTCGGTTGGCGCTGCGCAGATTGGTCCGCGAAGGCGCAGGCGATGGAGCGGGCGTCGGTCGGGCGCGAGTGGGTTTTTTCGCCTTCGTCGAGAAAGCAAAACTCGCTTACGCCGCGAGCGGCTGGGCACTCAAGTAGAGCGTGAGCATGCCGCGGTCGATCTCGCGCATGTCGACGAGTCGGCCGGCGATGTCGAAGTGCTCGTCGTCGACTTTTTGCAGACGGGTGATAGTCATCCAGCCGCACCACTCGTTGCTGCCCTTGCCGGTGCCGTCTGCCGAGACGAACGGGCTGATGCCGGCGTAGATCGGCAGGCGAAGGCGGATGCGGACCTGGGCGCCGACGCGAAGGTCGGAAACGGTCGTGCGGATGCGGATGCCGCCGGCCGAGAGATCGATCATCTCGCCGAACGGTCGTCCGATCTTGGTCGGGCCGTCCCAGCGTTCGACGGTGACGTGGGAGGTTTCGTAATCGTGTCGTCGATGACGGCGACGGTCGATGCGCGGCGTTTCGCCGAACACGCTGAACGGGTTCTGCCCTTCGAGATTGACCATGACTTCGGATGACTCGTGCTGTTGCGTAACACTCATGACGACGCTCCAAATGTTAATATGGGCAACTTACATCAGTTTGATCGGCGATTTCCTGACCGACCTTTGTTAATTTGGGAGATTTACATTATTTGGACGGACGTTTCCTGATTGACAGGTATCGCGGCAGGCCGAAAAGCGGCTGTAAAGCCGGGTGATTCCAAAGCTTGGGGCGTTTGATAGGCGCGTGTCTCATTGACTCTGAGGCCGAATTCAGTATGGTTGAGGGACTCGGGCAAATTGCCCTTGCGGCGTACGGGCTCGCCCCCTTGACGCCCCTTTGGAGGTTCCGTGGCCAAGAAATTGGTGAAGAAGGCCGCCACCGCTGCCTCAAAGAAAACAAGCCGTCCTGCGAAGCCCGCGAGGGCCGCGCGCCATGTTGTCAAGGCTGCGAAAGTGAAGGCACCGGTCGCCAAGGCTTCGGCCGCGAAGGGCCTTTCCTCCAAGGTTGCCGCCAGAGCGCCGCTGAATGGCAAACCCCAAGTGGTAGCGGCCCCGAAACCGGGCAAAGCTGCCAAAGTCGCGTCCACCACAAAGGTCGCCGGTCCGGCAAAGCTCAATCCGACGGCCACGAAGTCTCACGCTGCAACCAAAACGGTCGCCGAGAAGTCGACCGGAAAGCCCATCGCAATCACCATCAAACCCGAAGCCGTCAAGGCCTCTTCTGGCCGGCCGATGCTCCTCCAGGGACCGATCGCCGTCCGCCCGATGGGCAAGAAGGCCACGCTCATTATCACGCCCGACAAGCCCAAGCCGAAGGTCCTGAAAAAGCGCCTCCCGGCCAGCGATGAGCCGAAGTTCGTGATCGTCCAGCCGCCCACCAAGGCCGTCGCCACGAGCGAACGCGCGGCCAAAAACAAGGCCGGCTTCAACCAGAAGGATCTGGACTTCTTCCGCGATCTGCTGCTGGCCAAGCGTCGCGAACTCGTCGGCGACATGAGCTCGATGGAACGCGAAGCCCTCCGCGAAAACTCGACCGACCTCTCCAACCTGCCGGTCCACATGGCCGACCAGGGAACGGACGCCTACGAGCAGGAGTTCACGCTCCATCTCGTCGAGAAGGACCGCACGCTCCTGCGCGAACTGAACGACGCGCTGGCGAAGATCCAGAACGGCACCTACGGCATCTGCGAAGGCACCGGCCTGCCGATCAGCAAGCCGCGCCTCGAAGCCCAGCCCTGGGCCCGCCACAGCATCGAACACGCCCGCGCGCTGGAGAAGCGACAAGGCATGTTCCGGCGTTGAACAGTTTCGCACATCTGGATGTTGGTTCAATTGGCTTTGACGATAGTGCGACGCTCTGAATCCGCGATTTCCATCGCGGCGTGTTTCGTTCCGGATCCCGTTCTGCTGCGTCAAACATCTGCAGTGCGCTGCGACACAATCGCCTTCAAGCCGCCCCGCCATTCACGCGATACTTTTGATATCGCAGTCCTAAGCTCCATCATGTCCCCGACGATTCACACCGATCGTCTCACGCTTCGCGGCTTCACGCGCGAGGATGAGGCCGATGTATTCGCGTACGCGGCGAACCCGAACGTGTCGCGGTACATGCCCTGGTCCGCGCACCGGTCGATCGAAGACAGCCGCGCGTTCATCGAAATGGTCCTGGCTCGCCACGAGCACGAGCACACGTGGGCCATCTGCGAGTCCGATCGGCCGATGGTCGTTGGCGCGATCGAGTTCGGGCTCAAGGCCGACACCGTCGCGCAGCTCGACTACGTTCTGGCCGAATCGCACTGGCATCGCGGCTACATGTCTGAAGCGGTGCCTGCGGTCATCGAATGGGGGCTGTCTCGATACCCCATGGTGAGACGGGTCGTCGCCTGCACGATGTCCACCAATCTTGCCTCGCAGCGCGTCCTGGAGAAGTGCGGCTTTCACTTCGAGCGCACGCTCCGCGATCATTGGGCGAAGTTTGACGGCGCGGTCGAGCAGAACCAGTACGTCCTGACGCGCGATCACAAGAGCGAACACTGACGCAGCAATCAACGCGCACGACGCCGCGATGGCAATCGCGGATCGGTCGCAGGTGTCGACACGCAAGCACCGCGACGCGAAATGGCTACCGCCGCAGCAGCAGCCCTTCCATCGTCAGCCCGGGCCCGAACGCGAGCGAGACGCATCGTCCGCGTGCGTTGCCGAGTCGCTCGAGGATGAACAGAACCGTTCCTGACGACATGTTTCCATGCTCGCGAAGCACATCGCGCGACACGTCAAGGCTGGCGGGGTCGATCCGCAATCCTTCGGCCGCGGCCGTGAGGACTTTCGGGCCGCCAGGATGAATCGCCCAGTGATCGATCGCCTCGACACTCGTACCCGCGGTGCCGAGCGATCCGCCGGCCTCGGCGAGCCATGCATCACACCAGGCGCGGATGTTTTCTCGCACGCGTGCGGGAACGTGAGACGAGAGCGTCATGGTGAAGCCGTGATCGCCGACCGTCCAGCCCATGTCGCTCCTGGTATCCTTCATCAGGAAGCTCGCTGTTTCGACGATCTCCCAATGCCGTTCATCTTCGTTCTGGCCGACAATGACGGCTGCCGCCCCATCGGCGAAGAGGGCATTGGAGACGATGCGCTGCATTTCCCAGCCGTAAGCAAGGTGAAGCGAGCACAACTCCACGCAACAGACGAGCACGCGCGCATCCGGCGACGCGGATGCGATCGACCGCGCCGCCTCGATGGCGTTGAGCGCGGCATGACAGCCCATGAAACCGACGTTGATCCGCTTCACGCTCCGCGCCAGCCCGAGTCGCTCGATAAGTTCCGCATCGACGCCTGGCGAGAAGAAGCCGGTGCACGAGACGGTAATGACGTGGGTGACGGCAGCGGGCTTGCAGCGGGCGGCGTCAAGAGCACGCAGCGAGGCGTCGATCGCCAGCGGCGGAGCGAACTGCTCATACAGGCGCATCCGCTCGCTCGTCATCGGAGCAGAGCCGGGCACATAGAACGACTCGAGCATCCCGGCATCACCCGCGAGCACGGTGCCGCGACGCTCGACCCCGCTGCGCGAATAGACTCGTCGAAGCACGTCGCGCTGCTCAGCGGTGCCGGGCACGAGTTGGATCGAAATGTCGGTGATGCGTGATTGTTCGACGCTGCTCGGCACGGCCGTACCGAGGCCGAGAATCCGGACGGATGAACGCGTCATGTTGCCACCTCGCCGACACGGGTCACCCAGTTCGCAAATGCCGGCACGCGCCCCGCCATGCGCATCGCGACCGATGCAAGCAGCGGCCGATGTGCCGCGAAGCGTACGACTCGACAGAGGTTCTGGCTGGAGCGCAGCGCGGCGTGGCGGGTCTCCCGCCAGCGCAATGGCGTCTGCGGGCTCCAGCCACAGCCCAGATGCGGCACGACCTCGAGGGCGCAGCGCAGCGCCCAGGCAATGCCCTCGCCGGTAAAGGGTTCGATATACCCGCAGGCATCGCCGACGGCGAGCACGCGATGCCCGCCGAGTTGCGGACGCATCCGCGTCAGCGTCGGCGTACCCTGCATCCGTCGGCCGCGGAGCGAGATCTCGTTCCCACAGCCATGAAGAATCGATTCGATGAGCACTGCGGGTCCGCCGGACGCACGGCACGTTTTGACATCCAGCGCGGCGGCGAGGTGCACGCCGCCGTTGTCATACCGCACCGCGCCAACATATCCACCGTTGCCGATATGCATGTGGACGACGCCTGGGTCGAGTCGAATCTCGTCGCTCGACACGCTCGTCGAGATGCCGAAGTACGCATCACGGGCGATCCGCCACGTTGCCCACGGCTCGTCCTGAACGCTCGAGCCGGCAATGCCATCGCACGCAAGGACGATGCGACCGCGGACGCGAAACGTCTCCCGCTCCGACCTGACGCGCAGTTCACGATACTGTTCCTGCGGATCGCAAGGCGATAGCACGGCGCTCGCGCCCGGTGCGAATGTCCCTCCCGCCGCGACAAACGCGGCGACGAGTCGAGAGTCGAACACGGCGCGATCGATCGCAACCGAATCGTCGACGCTCAGCGAAACGAACTGTGCCCCGCGGTGGATCTGGCTGTTCGTAATCCTCGTCGCGTCGGAAATGACATGCAGAAGATCGAGTTGGCGCAGGCATGCGGTCGCGCTGGCGCTGAGGCAGCCGCCACAGGGCTTTTCGCGCGGCCATGCTGATCGCTCCAGCAGCAACACGCGCCATCCGCGCCGCGCCAGCAGAAACGCCGACGCCGCGCCCGCCGGCCCCGCCCCGATGACGACGGCATCCCACAGGCGGCGCGAGATCTCGTCACGATCGGGCGACGACCAGCATTCGCCATGGGAAGCATCGGCGAATCTCGATTCCTCCAAGTCCTGCGTGGCGCGCGAGATCATGCAGCTCCTCCGGCGTCCACGCGGCACGGACGCTGGCGGGACCATCGTGATGAACGGTTGGACTGCGGCTCAGCAGGTGACTCCCCACCGTGGCAGCGAAAAGTCCGAGCCCACTCCGCCGTAGATCGCTCACGACGATGATTCCCGCGGCGGCGGCCTTCATCTGCGCTAACGCGGCGACACATTGCTCGCCCGAGAGATGATGGAGAAAGAGGCTGCAAGTCACCACATCATACGCCTGCGCAGGCAGCGCATCTAACACGTCGCCGATTTGCGTTCGCAGGGTCAATCCAGAGGCTTTCGCGCGGACGTCGGCGAATCCGACGTCACTCCGATCAAACAGCGTCAGATCGACGCCGATTCCGCCAGAATGAAGGGATCTGGCGATATCGATGGGGACTTCGCCGCCACCGCTGGCGACATCCAACATGCGAACCCGCTTGAGTTTCCGCTCGGCGATGAATCGGCGGATCGGCCTGCACATCGATTGCGCCGCGCGCGACAGCGCGTTGATCCGCCGGAGCCCGGCGAGCGCTCGCCGGTGCTCGGCCGGATCGAGATCCGGCGCGTCCATCCACTCGGGCACCACATGCCGTTGCATCAGCTTACTTGGTCCCGCCGATACGCAGGATCGTGACCGAATACGGCGGCGCATCGTACTTGATCGAATCGCCGCTCAGGTCCACTTTGGTCTCCGTTGGCGAGACCTTCTCCGGCGCGTCGAGCGTGTTTTCATCCTCTGGGTTTCCGCTGAGCACCTGTGCCGTCGCGCTCGACGCGTGCTTGGGCAGGCCCTTGACGTTGATCTGGGTCGTGTACTTCGCATCGCCGCCGTTGACGAGCTTGATGATCACGTCGCCGGTCGCGTTGTCCCGACTCGACGCGGCGAAAACCTTGGCGATGGGCTTACGCTCATCCTTGGCGGAAGCGATGAGCTTGCCGTCGACGTAGCCGCGGATGTCTTCGCCCTTCACTTCGAGTTTGAGGTCGTACCAGCGGTCGGGCTCGACCTTGAAGTCTGCGGGTTCGCCAATGATCTGCTTGCCGCCGTCCGCCCTTCGTTCGATCGCGGATCGGGTGTTGCCCCAGCCGCCGATGTTGAACCACACGTAGTCGCCGCTGGATTCGGTGTGGGCCTGGACGATGAAGCCTTCATCGCCGCCGGTTTTTCGCGCCTTCACTTCGACGGTGTAGTCGGTCCAGTTGACGTCGCCGACGGTAGCGCGCGTATCGTCCTCTTCGCCGCGCTGAACGAGCATGCCGTCGCGTACCTGGAAGCTGCGCTCGCGGCTGAAGGTCCACCCTTCACGGTTGGCGAAGTTCGACGTGTAGAGCACCTTGCCGTCGGCGCCGGTCACCTTGAAGTCCTTGAACTGCGCCTGTGTCCGCCAGGTTGCAACGCCGGCGGTGCCGTGCGCCGGCTCGGGCTTGGGGGGTTCGCTGACTTTCAGATCGGCCGGCAGAACCACGTCGCCCCGGTTGTTTGAGAACATCTTCTGCACGTAGTAGCTCGGCGTGCCGTAGCTGCGGGCGGAGTCGAAGTTGATCAGGTCGGGGTTCCAGCCCTTGCCGCTCACTTGTGCAAAGAGCGGCGCGTAGCTGGACATGACGACCACATCGCTGTTGCGCTCCATGCCGGTCATGAACGCGGCTTCGCCGAGCGCACCGATCAACCGGCCCGTGCCGTTGTTGATGGTGACGGCATATTCGCCGACGTACACCTTCGGGCCTTTGCGGTCGTAGGTATCATACTTGTGAGCGTTGCGGAAAAAGAACTGCGGCGTGTCGTAGTAATGCTCGTCGATGATGTCCACGCCCGGGCTGGTCGGATGGCCGCCAGCCCATTCGCAGGCGACGAGTTTCATCTGCGGATACTTGGCCTTGATCGCTTTGTAAAAGAGCGCGTAGCGTTCGTTGTACGCAGGGCCGCCGTTCTCGTTGCCGATCTCCATGTATTCGAGCTTGAAAGGCGCCGGGTGTCCGGCATCGGCGCGCATCTTTCCGTACTTGGAGTCGACCGGGCCGGTCGCGTATTCGATCGCGTCGAGCGCGTCCTGGACGAACTCGCCCATCTGATCCATCGGCACCACGCCGCGATGGCTCATGCCGACGTTGATTACGAAGAGCGCCGAGCAGTTGAGGTCTTCGCAAAGTTGAAGGTACTCGTGATATCCCAGGCCGTTGTTGGAGTGATATCCCCACAGGTTCGGCTGTGTCCAGCGGTCCTGGAGCGGGCCGACCGTTCGCTTCCAGCGCGACGCGTTGGCCAGGACTTCACCTTCGACCCAGCAGCCGCCGGGGAAACGCATGAACGCCGGCGTGAGGCCTTTCAGTTTGTCGAAAAGGTCGGAGCGATACTTACTCGCGACCGCGTCCGACTTCGGCGCAACGACGCCGTTGGCGATCTCGCCGGTCGGCATCAGCGAGACATAATCGAGATCGACACTGCCCGGCGCATCCAGTGAAATCACGAGTCGCGCGACCGGATCGGTCATGCCCGAGGTGAGCTGCAATTCGATCGGCTTGAACGCATCGCCTGTCGCGACGTCTGCCGACGCGGATGCGTATTCCTCACCAGCACGATTCGCGAGAGAGACCTTGATCTTCGTCGACGACTTGGCGCGGGCGAGGATCGAGAGCTTGTAGATGGAGTTTTTGCGGACAACGACACCCCAGAAGCCGTCGTTGGCGAGGCCTACGCTGCCTTTCGAGTCGGCATCGCGCGTGAGGGTGAGATGATGCCGGTTGTACTGCGAGCCCTCCGGGCGTGTGCCGAGCGTCGCGCTGCCCTTGGCGCCTTCGCCGAGTACGAGCGACCACGATTCCGGCGTCTTGTCGTTGTCTTCGAAGTTGCGGTTGCGCAGCAGCTCGGGATAGATCCCGCCATCGCCGGCGTAATTGATCTCTTCGAAAAAGATGCCGTAAAGGCTCGGGCTGATGGCAATTCCCGGTTTTGACGCGTCGATGTCGAGCGTCGCGGTCTGGGCGAGGGCGAACGAAGAAATCGATGCGAGGGCGGCGAACGTGAGTCGCGTGGTGGGGTTCAAAGGTTTCTCCTTCATAGATCGATGGAGTGTAATGGGAAACACCGCGAGTTAAATGGCGGACTGGACTTCGAAATTGCGGACGGAATTGTTGCTGACGGATCCGCAGCGATGAGATACGGTGCCGGTCATGCAGGAAAAGGACTTGCGCGAGATCGCGGAACAGACTCCACCAATCGAGCGTCCCGATTGGCTGGTCTCGCAGGACGGATCGGCGTCGCCGGCATCGCTGCAATCTCGCGATCCTTCGAACATTCGCTGGTATCTGCCGAGCTGGGATGAGCGAATCAAACTGATGGGATGGCGGAACATTTTCTGGTTGCCGGCGATCCTGCTGCTCTTTGGGTTGATCGCATTGGCAACCCGCCCTCGACTGTTCGCGCAGTCGTTCATCTACTGGAAGTTGATGGTCTTCGCCGTTGCCGGCCCGGTTGCGCTGGCGATGGATCAGGCGCGCAAATCGCTTCGACTCCGGAAAGATCCGTTCTGCATTCACTGCGGATACAGCCTGGTCGGTTTACCGAGCGCGACGCACCCGTGCCCGGAGTGCGGCGAGCCGACCGACCCGGCCCAGTGCATCGAGTATTCCCGAGACCCGCATTGGTACATCCAGCGCTACAAACAGCGGCACGCGCATCCGCAAACCCACGCGGCCTTCGAAGCCGGCGCGATTCGGCAGGAGAATCCGGATCGGCTGTGAACGACCGCTCAAGAGTTCCACGCGAGAGGATCGACGCGATTCGCGTTCAAAACTCTCCATTACTGATACTGCGCTTGCGTCAGCGAATCGGCTCGATCACGACAGCGGTGCCGTAGCAGAGTACTTCGCTCGCGCCGCTCGCCTTTCCGCCGATCTCGCTCGCGTCATACGCCAGGCCGACGATCGCGTTCGCGCCGACGGCGCGCGCGTGATCGATAAGCAGGTCGTACGCCTGCTGACGGGCTTGTTCGCACATTTCTGAATATGCGCCGATCTGCCCGCCGATGATCGACTTGAGTCCGCCAAGAATGCCCTGAGTGATCGTCGGCGCGCGGACGATGAGCCCGCGCACGACGCCGCAATAGCGGACGATGCGATACCCTTCGATTGAAAAAGTCGTGGTGACGGGCATCGCGTGTTGGGGCATCGAAGGCATCGACATCGTGTGGTCCTGGGTGAGAGTGCCGAAAAATGCGATCGATTCCCTGTGAACGATCGGCCCACATTCTGCCATTCTCCAGCGCCCTTAGCCAGAAACCCGCATCCTCGCAATCCGTCGAAACTTGGCGGAATCCGCCAACAAACTTCGGACCCGATTGGACGGTCCACGCGCGGCCAACTGCGGCGTGAATGAAGAAAGTGTCACTTCCGGGCACGCTCCAGCGGTTCCATTAGGATCTGTCACGAGCCAGGCGACATATGAATCAGGATCAAGTTCGAGAACTCTTCGAGCGTCTCATCGACGAGGACGCGCAGACTCGCGAGCAGGCACTCGCAGATCCGTCGATCGCGCCGGATGTCGTCGCCGAGGTGCGCGCGCTGCTCGACCGCGCGCTGCGAATGCCGGCGGGTTTCCTGGCTGATCAGCCATCGGCAGAAACGCCGTTCCAATCAATCGGTCCGTATCACATCACCCGCGTGCTCGGCGAAGGCGGGATGGGTCGGGTCTACGAAGCCGAGCAGACGCACCCGATCCGCCGCACGGTCGCGATCAAGGTGTTGAAGCCCGGCATGGACAGCAGCGAACTGCTCGCCCGCTTCGATGCCGAGCGTGATGCGCTGGCAAAGCTTGATCATCCGCACGTTGCGCGCGTCATCGAGGCCGGCCAGTCGCGGGGCCGCCATCCGTATTTCGTCATGGAACTTGTGCGCGGACGATCGATCACGCAGTTCTGCGAGCAGGAACGGCTCGATATTGATCAGCGGCTGCGATTGTTTGTCCAGGTCTGCCAGGCCATCCTGCGCGAGGCGACCAGTTCCTTCGTGATAATGGTGCAACCCACGCCGGCACTGTGAGGCTGGCGCGCAAGCTCGCGAACTGCCTCGACCGGCTCGGAAGAGCCGAAGATGCAAAGGCGCTGCGCGACAAGCACGGATTGCCGGCCGATCCGATCGACTGGAGCCCGGTTCCGCCGAAGTGAGAGGATCGACGAGGTTTCAGAATCGCCGCGCCGTTGCTCTCTCGGAACGGCGAGCCTTCTGGCAAGCTGCGGTGTCGGGACGACCGACCGCACGGCGGGAGCCTCGTCCTTCCGGTCGGCGCCTCTCCTGGAGTTCCCAATGAAGAGTCGCCCCAACGCAAAAACAACGGCGTGTCCGGAAGACCGGACACGCCGCCGCGTTGGAGAACTGAATCGAGCCCATTCCGACAGCCTTAGTGGCTGCCGTCCTGGTAAGCGTAGTAGTTCTTGATGTTGCGTCCGTAGTAACCGCCGGTCTGTTGGCGGACACCGTTGAGAACGACACCAAGGTGCTCGGCCTTGAGCTGACGCAGCGCGTCACGCATGCGCTGGAGCACGCCGCGGCTGTTGGTCTTGGCGCGGACGACGGAGATCACGCCGTCGACGCGCGGGGCAAGGGCAACCGTTTCGGAGACGAGCAGGATCGGGCCGGCGTCGAAGATGACGTGGTCATACTCTTCGAGTGCACGATCGATGAAATCGGTCAGCAGTTGGCTTTCGAGCAGTTCGGTCGCATTCGCCGGGCGCGGGCCGGTCGTGAGAACCGTGAGGTTCGGCACGCTGGTCGCCTGCGCGACCGATTCGTACGAGCTTTGCTGCGTGAGAACGTTGCCGAAGCCGGCATCATTGCTGACACCGAAAACCTTGTGCAGTTCCGGCCGACGGAAGTTGGCATCGACGAGCAGGATCTTTCGGCCGTTGAGCGCGAGGCCCGCCGCGATATTGCAGGCGACGGTGGTCTTGCCATCTCCCGGTCCGGGGCTGGTGATCATGAGGCTGCGGGTGGTGTCCAGGCTCGCAGCATGCTGAAGGCGCGTACGCACCTGACGGAAGTTTTCCGCAATGATCGAGTGCGGCACCTGGCTGATCGCCAGCGACAACTCGCCGGCAGCAGCCTGCGGGTCTTCGTCGACGTGCGGGATCATGCCCAGCAGGTTGAGTTGACCCACCTTCGCAATGTCGCGCGGGCTGCGCACGGTGCTGTCCATCAGCTCACGCATGAACGCGATGCCGAGCGAAAGGGCCAGGCCGATCATCCCCGCAGCCGCGAGCGTGACGCGGAGGTCCGGGAAGCTGACGTCCTTGGGTTCTTCAATGTCCGACACGCGCTGCACCGAACCGCGGCGCTTGAGGTCGCGCTCCGGGTTGACGGCGATCACGTCGAGACGTTCCTGGATGTCCTGCTGACGCTTGGTGTAGTAGTCGTAGAGTTCCTTGGCGTTGTTGTAGGCGAGCAAATCGCCAGTCGCTTCGCCGTGCCGCCGCTGGAGATCTTCGAGCTGCTTGGTCGCGGTGTCATACTTCATCTTTGCCGTGGCAGCCTTCTGCTGCATGAGTTCACGCATCATCGAGCCCTTCTGGACGCGCATCTCATCACGCTTGTTTTCGAGCTTGGCCTGCTTGGCGTTGAGGGTAGCCTGGGCGCCGCGGACCTGCCGGCTTTGTTCGCCGTAGAGTTCCTTAGCCGAGACGATGTCCGTATCGAGGCCGTCGATTTCGGCTTCCAGACGTTGAATGCTCGGGTCGCTGGAGATGTAGGCTTCGAGATCGGCAGGTGTAGCGCCCTGTTCGAGCGCCTTCGCGAAGTTTTCAGCGTCGTTCATGATCGACATGAACTCGTTCTGAAGGTCCAGACGCTTCTTAACCTGTTCCTGGATTTCCAGACGGATGAGCTCTGTCACACCGGCGCCGGTATTGCCGCTATCGCTGGTGTTCACGATGCCTTGCCGGCCCGCGTACTTATCCATGAGGTCCTTCGCGTTATTGCGAAGGGTTTCGTTGCGCTGGCGCATCGTGTCCCAACCCTTGCGGTCGGTGTTGGTGGACGCGGTCGCATCGGTCTTTTCCGAATCGAGCAGGCGCCCGATGATGGCTTCCAGCGCGATGCGCGCATCGTGAGCGGACGGCGCGGCGACGGAAGCCGAAATCAGTTCCGTGTCCTGAGCGGGCAGGACGTGCAGGTTGTCCTGAATCTCCTCGACGGCGTCATCCATCTTCAAGACGCCGTTTTCACGATAGCCACTCATCCATGCGCTGCGGGCGAGGTCGCTTTGATCATTGGAGAGCACCTGACGGATCAGGTACTTGCTGCCGAGTTTATTGGCCAGCGTCTTCTGGCGAACTTCGAGAACCGCCTTGTCCAGCGCGGTGCTGCTGTTCTTGTTCTCGGTGTCGATGATTGAATCGACCTGAACCTGGAGCAGCACTTCGGCCGTGTACTTCTGGAAATATCGGGCCAGCACGTACTGGTTCACCACGAAGCCGATCGCGAGGGCGGCGACGGTAATCAGGATGATCCAAGGCAGATTGCCGCGCAGGATGCGGATGACGTCGGAAAGCGACATCGTCGTGCCGGTGGAGCTTGACTGGGCTCCCGCCTGCGCCAGTGTCGGAATCGACGCGGCGCGAGCACCCGCGCGAGGGAAGCGCGCGGCGGCGGTCTGAGGTAACGTCGTCATGTACAGTTCTCCTAACGGGTCGGCAATCCTTGCCCGAACATCCGCCAACATCCATGCGGCGGAGTTTTCTCGCTCCTCGCCGGCCAACGAACCGGGTCGGATGCACGTACTTCACATCAGCCACAACCTTACATCCAGTTGCAGCTTACTCCCGTTTGATCGGGGGTTTTCTTTCGGAATAGCGAGTCTGTGGAACGACCGTTCCGCACATCAGGCTCGGTAATCACTTCGACTCACGTTTTATTGGACTTCCATCGCGTCAGCTCGCGCGATGGCCTCCTTGATACGCTGCTCCAACTCGCGATCTGCATTCTGCCCCATCTTTTGCACCAACGCAAGTGCATTCTGGAGGCTCTGGGCGGCCGCATCTTTCTGTTTTTCCCGGATATACGCTTCGCCGAGATGGTAGGAAATCTCCGGCAACTGCTGGATCGCCTGCGCTTCTCGGAGCGCGTCAATACCTTCCTGAACCTTGCCAGACTGGATGAGCGCCCATCCATAGGTATCGGCGACCGACGCATTCGGCGTGCCGCTCTTTCGCGAGAGCGCATACGCTTTCTCGGCGATCACGGCGGCACCCGCGTTATCGGTACCCTCGAGCAATTTCGCGTAGGCGACGTTGTTGAGTGTCATCACGTCGTCGGGAACGATCTCGGCGAGCTTCTCGAACATCTCTCGCGCCTTGGCTGGATCCGCGGGGGTGTTGAGGAGATAGGCGTTGCCGACTTGATTGAGGATCATCACCTGGGCCTGGAGGCTCAGCTCCTGCTTCATCGCCGGAAGGACGATCTTGCTCTCTTCGATGACGTTCGCGTATTTGCGGTCGCCGGCGTACAGGCCGAGCATCAGCGCGTGCATCTTCAAGTTCTGCCCCATCTTGCTGGAGAGCCACTTGCCGGTCCTTTCCGCGCCGTATTCTTTGTTGTAGCGCTCGACGACTTCGCCCGTCGGCATCTCGTCTCGCAGCGACATGACCATGTTCAGGGCCTGATCCCATTCCTTCGCCGCTTCGGCTTCGTTCTTGAGCCGATGCAGGACAAGGCCCTTCATCATGTACGTCCAATAGACGTTCTTGTTGGATTTCTGAATGCGATCGATGTCGGTCAGCACGTCGCGGTAGGCCTCTTTCTTGATCATCACTTCGACAAGTTGTCGGTAGACGCCGACGTCGTTCGGTGCCGCCACCGCGGCCTCGCGCGCCAGTTTCACCGCCGCATCGATATCCCCCTTCTTCATCTGGACCGTGACCGCAAGCTGGAGAAACTGCGTGTCCATCTTTCCGTCTTTTCGCAGCTGCGCAAAGATCGCCTCGATTCGAGAGTAGCTCGGCGAAGGCTGGGCCAGGTACGCCTGGATGAGCCGGATCTTGACCTCTCGATTCTCCGGAACGTCGCGCACCACCGATTCCAGCTCGGCGACTGCATCATCAGGCCGACCCATGGCGGAGAGCCGATCGCTCATCAACACACGCGCTTCGATGTTCCCGGGCGAAAGTTTCTTCACCGCATCGAGGTCTTCCAGGATGTCGCCGTTGCGCAAGACGGGTTCACGCATCAGCAACTTCGCACGCACCAGGTGAGCGGCGGGGTTATTCGCATCCATCGCCACGGCCTGGTTGGCGAGATCGACCGACCGCGCCACGTTGTTCGCCACGCCCTCGGTGTGCGCCGCGAGCAGGAGCGTGTTGATGTTCTTGTCCTTTTCGAGAAACGAGTTCGCGAGTTTGTTCGCGTCGTCGATTCGCTTTGCACTCAGGAGCAGGTTGACGCGCAGTTGGCGTGATTCGGTCGTGTCCTGAAGCTGGTTCGCCATCGCCAGTGCTTCGTCGATCTTTCCCATTTCCGCGTAGACCTGGGCCATCTGTCCGCGAAGCTGGTTCTCGTTCGCCTTCTTCGTTTCCATCAGCTTCTGCATCACATCGATCGCGCGTTCGGGCTGCTTCTGTTCGATGTAGTAGTTCGACAGCGCGGCCAGAAAGGCCGGGCTCGCCATCGCGGATTCGTCGGCGGTGAGCGACTCGACGAGCTTCTGCGCACCTTCCGGATCGCCAGCGTCGACCATTACCGACGCCGCGAACAGGCCGAAACCTGGCTCGGTCTTAAACTTCTCCTTCGCCTGCGTGAACGTCTCGATGGCCTTCTTGCGCAGGTCGGCCTGCGCGGCGGAGTCGGTTTCCTTCTTCGCGGCCTTAACGTATGTGTCGCCGAGCGTGAACCATATGTTCGGGTTATCGGGCTGCCCGTCGCGCTGCTTGATGCGCTCTTCGATCGAGTCTTTCGGATCCCCGAAGGCGACGTTGTAGCGGAGCATCGCTTCGTTGAAGAACGGATCGCCGGGCACGTTCGCCTTGCCCTGGTTGATGAGCCGTTTCATGTCGTCGCCCCTGTTGAGTTGGGCGGCGAGTTCGACGGCCCAATGCAGCGCCTCGGGGTTGTTGGGCTGCGCGTTCAGGGCCGAGAGAAATGCGCTGTATGCCTCGCCGAGTTGTCCGCGGGTGTTGAGCGCGAGTCCCTTCACGATCCACGCGCCGGAGAAGTTCGGCATTTCAGCTACGAGCGCGTTGGCATCGCTGGTGGTCTGATCGAACAGCTTGTTCGCCTCGTCGCCTTTCCCCTGCGAGCCGAGGATCGCCGCCCGCGCGAGCTGGATGCGCATGCGGTTGGTCTTGATCTCGGCGGGATCGCGTTTCAACTTCTCGAGTTTGTTCAGTTCCGCCTCGGCTTCATCGAGTTTGCCTTGCGCCATGAAATAGTAGTAGATGCGCTCGGTCACAACCCCGACGCCTGACGTGTCGAGCTTTTCGGCTTCCCGCATCTTGGCGAGGAAGCCCTCGACATCGTTTTTGGCCAGGAGCTGCTGCGCGTCGAGTAACAGCTTGTTGTAGGGCGCGGCGCTGACCATCTGGTCGGTCATGAGTTTTTCAAGTTCCGCCGGGTTGTCCGAAGCCCTTACGACCGCTTCGGCCTTGATGAGGTTCGGATCCGCCGGATCCTTGGCGCGCAGCGCGCTGATTCGCTGCAGCGCTTCATCCTTCTTCTGCTGTTTCAACAGGCTCTGCACGTACATGATCGTGACGCGATAGTCGTCCTTGTTCTTCTCTAGGAATCTCAGCGCGATCGCGTCGACCAGCTTGTCGAGGTTGGCGTCGGCAGCGAACTTCATCTTGACTTCGACCTGGTTGCGGTTGTCTTCCGGGATGCGGTCAAAGGCTTTGAGCTTGGACGCTTCATCCGGAAGCATCTTGATCTCGAGCACCGTCAGCGCGGGATTGTCGGGCCACGCCTGCTTGGCGCCGTTGAGCAGCTCTTTGGCCTCTTTCAGGTGATTGTTGCGGATCTGCAGGTCGATGAGCTGAAGTGTATTCACCAGGTTCGGCGAGCTCTTCATCAACTGCAGGGCGATTTCCTCTGCTCTTCCGGTCTGGTTGAGCGTCAGGTTCAAATCGCGCGATTTCTCCAGGATCTTCGTTCGCAGCTGGTAGTACTCGGGCGCGTCGCTCATCTTGGTGAGCGCTTGCGTGAGCGTCTGAACCGCGCCGGTTCGGTCTTGCCGGACTTCCTGCAACGCGGCCTGTATCTGCAGCGCGTACGGATTCGATTCTCCGATGCGCGGGCTGGCGACCGCTGCCTTGTAATCCGTTTCGATCCTGGCGATTTCCGCTTCACGTTTCTCGGGCTCGAGCTGGTTGAGCGAGAGGTAACGGAAATAGGCGCGGCGAAGCGGGACCACATCGGTGTCGTTGTAGAACTGCACGCCGGTCATGCCGGTCAGTTCGTAGTCGGCGCTTTTCTCGACGCTGAGCACTTCGACGGCCTCTTTCGGCTTGCCAGCTTCGGCCAGAACCCCCGCGAGGGCGAGCCGAGGCTGCCACTGCTTCGGAAGCTGATCGACCGTCTCCCGCAGCACCTTTTCCGCTCCGGCAAGGTCGTGAATGAGCGGCGAGGCAAGGAAGTTGGCGTTGCCCATCCGCGCGGCCGAAAACAGTTCATCGCCCGGCGCAGCGAGCTCGCTCGCCTTTGCAGAGACTTCCTTCATTCGAGGAAGCGTGAACTTCTGAAGTTCCTCGTTCGAAGTGAGCCGGCTCTGCAGCATCACCTGCAACAGTTGGAAACCGCGATAGTGCGCGCGGACGCGGTCGCCGGACTTGATCGATTCATTGTTGCCGATTTCCAGCAGATGATCGCTGAGACGTTTCAGCTCGGCGTAAGTGGCCAGTGCCTGTTCCGAGGTCGGACTGTCGGAGACCGACATTTCGCGAACGAGCGCGTCGCGATGTTTCAGGAGTGCCTGGGCGTATCGCAAGGCAATGTCGGGGTCATCGGGCAGCAATTCGAGGATCGACTTTTCCTCTTCGACAATGGTCTGCGCCTCCGCCGACGACGTCACCGCACCCGCTTGGAAGAGCGGAAGCAGTTTCGTGAACGCCTGGATGCGCAATGCGTACGGGTTCTTCGGGTCGCGATCGAGAACGGTCTTGGCGGATGCGTTCAAATCGCGGCCGACCTCGGTTGAATACTGGTCGATCCCGTAGATTTCGATGTCATTCAGATACGCCTGAAGTTTCTTGATGGTGGGCGGGACCTTGTCGGAACTGGCGCCGATAATCGCGTCGAGAAGTCCGGTAGCGGCGCGCTGATGGAGGGGATCGAAGCTGGTGAGGTGGGTTTCGGTCTCCTGCATCCAGGTGAGGAACTCGGCATCTGTCTGCTTGCGTGTGCCGGCGCGGCTGAATCGCTTGAAGGCGTCGGTGTAGTCGCCTTTGAGCATCAGGTCTCGACCCTCAGCCTTGAGCTGATCGGGCCGGTGCGAGCGGTACCAGACCAGGCCGCCGATGCCGCCAGCGCCGACGATTGCCGTCGCGACGGCCGCCACCACTACGAGAAAGTTCGTGTTGAGTTTCTTCTTTGCCATGTTGGTTCTCGAATCGAAATCGTTTTGGAAAATGATCGACGGGAAGGCGACGAGACGCCGCGCCGGTCGAGCACCGTGTGATACCCGCACTCATGGCTCGTTGCGAATCCGCCCGCCGCTGATTTCAGGTGATCAGTAGTGGTTGTTCAGCTCCGGATCCTTCCCGGTGACGGCCTTCCAGTCGGGCAGGCACTTCTCGACTTCGGGCATGGCGTGGGTGAGGAAGTCGGCCATCACTGCTTTGGCGCCCTTCGAGTCGTCGCCCATGCGTGTCATCAACTCGATCTTCGCGTAGTAAACGTATTTCTGGAAGATGTCCTGCATCCGTGCCCGGCATCCGCCGAGGCTGTCGTGCTCGTAGGCACCGTTCACGTTGAAGACGTAGGCGACGTTGGAAACACTCGAGGTGTTGCGGTCACGATCGCGAAACTCCACGTATCGAAGCTGCAGGTCGGGGTTCCGGTTGGGCACGTTGGGGAAAACGGTGAGCCGGATGGTATCCGGGTTTTCAGGGTCCTGTCCGCTGGCGACGTAGCATCGCTCCGGCGTATGCGCGACCGTGTCTGCCATGCCGGTGTAATAGGGAACGTGGAAGCTGATCAGCGCCTTGGGATTTCGGCGTAGAAGTTCTTCGATCATTCCGCGCCGCTTGGCGACATCTTCGGTCTTGCGGATCGCTTCGACCTGTGCCTTGGGAATGAGTCGCGTGTCGACATACTGACGACTGATGTAGAGCGACGTGGCCAGCGCGTGCTCCGACTCTTCGGGGAGTCGCTCATCGAGAACCATCGCCCAGGGGCCGAGGTTTTCGGGGATCGTGTTGAGATCCTTGCGAAGCTCCACGCGTTCCTTTCGGAACTGCAGCCCGCCGAAGTTGATCGCGGCGTTCAACCCGATCGCGGCGAACAGGAAAATCGCGAACGCAACCAGAAAGCCCTTCTGCTTGAACGCGGCGACGATTTCTGCATTCGATTGCTGACTCATGAATTGACCTCTGCAATCGTCGCCGGTTGGCTCGGTCCCGGCTTGGCTTCTTCCTCGTCGACATCGATAAACATCTGGTCCAACACCCAGATCAGGCCGAGGATCATCAGGAATCCCGGCAACAGGAACACGACACCCGCGAACATGTGCGCAAAGCCCGTCGACCACTCGTGGCTGACGTAATAGTCGAGCAATCCCTGCCCGCCGACACGCATCGCGTTACAGAAGATCGCGATCGGCACGGCCATCGCTGTGATGAAAAGCTTCTGCCACAGCGGCCGGTTGGAGAGGAACGCGAGCGCCGCCGCGAGCGAGACGAAGGTCATCAGGCTCTTGATGCCCGAGCAGGCCGTTGCGACATTCAGTTGGCCGACGATTGTGCCGTTGCGGTACATGGTCATCGTGGTGCCGTTCCGCTCGGCGTCGATGCCGGAAATGGTCATGACGAAGACGCCCACCGCAGAAGCGATGTTCTGCAGCGGGATGGCGATTTTCTGGTAGATCGTGTCCGGCCAAGGCGGGATCGCGAGCAGAAAGGCGCACGGGAACCAGACGATCTTCATCATCTGCCAGCCGCCGATGGTGAGGACCGCGCCGAAGACGCTCAGGATCATCCCGAAGTCTTTGATGAGATCGTTCGAGAGCGGGCTCACGCCTGCGGTGTAGGTAAGCAGGCCGGCAAGCAAGGTGCCGATACCCCAGTCGAACAGCACGATGAAGAGTGCCAGGCCGACGAACGCCTTGCCGATGAACGCGAACCGACCCGCGTATTCGGCGAACGTGCCCGGCAGATGCGGCACGCCAAACCAGAGCGCCGCCCCGAACGCAGCGACGATCGCCGCGGAGATGAATCGGGCCGGCGTGAAATCGAACCCGACCAGTGGCTTGACCTTCGTCTTTAGCAGCTCATCGAGATGAATGTAGAGGTAATAGACGCCGACGATCGGGACGAAAATGGCGTGCGCCCATTCCTTAGTGCCATTGAAGGGGTTGGTGTGTTTCCAGAGGCGCTCGAGGCTCGTCCAATAAAGTGCGACAAAGAGGGCTGTCATGCAGCCGAGCATGACCCAGGCTCGGACCGGCACACCCAGCCAGCCGCGGACCATTCCATAATCGCTGCCCTGCACGGACAGTGCGGGCCTGATTTCCTGCGCTTGAATTGACACACCCGCCTCCGTGGGCTCCGGCGAAGGTGCCCGCGATTGTTTCATCCGTCCCGACCGCTTCGGTTGCAGCAAAACAAGGGATTCGTGCCTTGTGACGCCGCAATAAACGATTTCACCTAAAGAAACTCGCCCCGGCAAGTGCCCGGGGCGAGAATGCGAGTCCCTCAAAGAGCTTCAGGCCGCGGCTGGATCAGTTCGTATTCCGCTGCGGCGCGTAGTTCCTGTCGTACAGGAACCCGAATCCATACGTGAATCGGAAGGAGTTCCGCAACGCCGCCGCGAAGGTCGCGCCCGCGTTGGTGCCGACCATCACCTGGTCATCCGGCTTCAGAAGCACGTCGGGCTCCATGCCGGCGAAAATCTTCTCAAGATCAACCCGGACAAAGACTTCCTGGTTCTTATTCAAGCGACGGATCACGTCGGTGCGGGTCGGAATCGCCAGCTGGTCCAGCATGCCCGACGAAATGATCGCCTGCTTGAGCGTGATGTTACGGGCCGTCAGGCTGTACACGCCCGGACGGGCCACGTGTCCACCCATGTAGTACTCACCGATAGGCGGCGAGGGAACGATGATCAGGTCCTGGGGACGGATGACGATGTCGTATTTGAACTCGCCCTTCTTCAGTTCGGCATAGGGAACGCGAATCACTTCGCGATCAGTCGGCTCGGCGGGTGCGACGAACTCAAATCCGCTGGGCGCGGTCGCCACGGTCGGCGTTTCCGCAGGCGGAGTCATCTCCGGCGAGTCGGGCGCTGCCGGTCGTTCGCCTGCGCCTTCAATCTGGATCACGCGGTCGGTGGTTTCGCCGGGAACCGTCGTCGGCGTTTCGGCCGGCGCGGGTGGGGTAAGCGGGTCATTGCTCGGCGGCGTGGCCTGTGCCTCGTTCACCGTTTGATTGATCTGCCTGGAGAGTTCCTCGGCGGCCTTGCGGGCCTCCTCGGGCGTCTGCGGTGCCGATGGATCGTCCAGACGCATCGCGAAGACGGGCGTGCTCGCCGACTTCAGACTGCTCTGGGGCGCCAGCGGATCGACACCCGGCGTGCCGGGTTGGGTCGGCGCCGTTTCTGTCGAGGACGGGGCCTTTTTGCGGACAACGTAAATGTAATCGATGCCGAGCTCGCTGGTGACGCCGCGGGCGCCCGCGAGCGCTTCGTTGAGCCGGAGATTCGAGCGATCCAGCGGATAGGCGCCTGCCTGGTTGACGGCGCCGCTGATCGTGTAGAGCTTGTTTTGTGATTGGGTCACGGCCACGCTGACGATGGCGCGGGGAAGGATCTGCGCATCCGCATAGGCGCGGACGACGGTGTCTTCGATTTCGGCTTCGGTCTGCCCGGAAACCGAGATCTGGCCTAGATACGGAAGCGAGATTTTCCCGCTTTCGCTCACGCGCTTCTGCTCGATCTGCTGCAGGCCGTTGCCTGCGAGGTCCTGGATCGTGATTTGCAGGAGGTCACCGGCGCCGACGTGATAGTCGGATTGGACTTCCTTGAGATCATCTTCGGAGACATCGCGGGCGCCGACGAATTGGGCTTCGTCCTTTTCGACGCCGACGACAAGTTTATCAAGAATCGGGACGACCTGTGGGGTCATCTGGTAGCGGCCGACTTCTGAGGGGTCCATCCAGCTCTTGGTTTCACAGCCGGTGCCAATCGCCACGAGCGACACGAGCGCCGCCGCAGCAGCACGTTGAAGGTTCTTCGAACCAGACAAGGGAAGGCTCCTTTCGAACTCACCGCCGCAGAATGCCGGCGCCATGCGATTGATCGTCGTTCCGTCGCACGCTGGCAACGGTTAAAGACACACTGTTAAGGATCGGCCGATTCGGACCGTAACATTCTCAAACCGTGACATCCACTCACCCCTTCGCCCCGGGGCCGACCGCCGAATACCGAATGATCGGCATTGGCCGCACATTCGGGGAGTAGGGAATCTATGTCCTGACCGAGTTTTTGCAAGAAAACCGTACGACACGGACGTGCGCCTGTTCGCACGCTTTACACTGACGCTCGAATCGGAGTTTGGTTACCGGACGAAGTCGAAATCGGAAGATTCCCGCTTTCGATATATCGGACGGTCACGATTCTATCGCACATTCCCTGCCGGATGGCCTC
Organism: Phycisphaerae bacterium; assembly: GCA_031411495.1. Taxonomy (GTDB): domain Bacteria; phylum Planctomycetota; class Phycisphaerae; order Tepidisphaerales; family Tepidisphaeraceae; genus JANOBD01. The sequence continues at coordinate 204,501 of JANOBD010000165.1, forward strand.
GATTACACTCCGCCCGTGCATGTGCCGACTCACATCCTCTCCGGCTGGTGTTTTGCCTGCATGCTGCCGATCGGAAAACGCGAACGCCTCTTCTGCATGCTCGCCGCCAGCCTTCCGGATCTGGACGGACTGGGCATTCTCATCAGCGAAGTACAGTACTGGCGATTCCACCATTTCGCCGGCCACAACCTCCTCTTCGGGCTCGCGCTGAGTGCAGGGTTTGCCGTCTTCTCGTCCCGGCGAACCCTGTCCTTCATCGCGTACCTGGTGTGCTTTCATCTTCACCTGGCGATGGACTTCGTCGGCTCTGGCCCCGGGTGGATGATTCACTACTTCTGGCCATTGAGTGACCGCGGCTACAAGACCGACTTCTGCTGGCCGCTCGACAGCTGGCAAAACCGCGTCGCCTTCGGCGCGCTGCTCCTGATGACAATCGCCATCGGCTTCTGGCGAAGAATCACGCCATTGGAAATGATCGCGCCGCGTTTGCACCGGCAGCTCGTCGGCGCCGCTTCGCCGCGTGCGGATGGAACCGAGTGAACGTCACCTGCGGCACTCTGCGAAGCCGATCGCCTGGCGCTATCGGGCTTCGATCGCGCCGCGCAGCTTGCCATCAGCGCGATCGAGTGCCGCGAGCGCTTTCGCACGGTCCACGCCGAGCTTTTGCATGACGATCGCGACTTTGACGTGGTTGTCCGAATCCTTCAGCAGCTTTGCTGCCGCGTCGCGATCGATTTTCGTGATCATGCAGATGATCCGAATCGACCGGTCCACGAGCTTGATGTTCGATGCCTTCAGATCGACCATCAGGTTCTCATAGCACTTGCCGAGTTGAACCATCGCGAGCGTGGTGATCTGGTTGAGAATCGCCTTGGTCGCGGTGCCGGCCTTGAGTCGCGTCGAGCCCGTCAACACTTCCGGCCCGGTGAGGGCGCGGATGACGACGTCCACCTTCGGCTCGTTGGGCACTTCCTGCACGCAGGAGAGGAAGATCGTCTTCGCGCCCTTTTCTGCAGCGCGTCGGAGCGCGCCGTGGACATACGGCGTGGTGCCGCCGGACGCGATGCCCATTACGACATCATTCGGCCCGACATTCTTATCATCGACATCGTTCGCGCCGCCTGCGGACGAGTCTTCCGCGCCTTCTTTGGCACGGAACATCGCGTCCATTCCGCCGGCGATGACGCCTTGTACCTGCTCCGGATCGGTGCGGAAGGTGGGCGGACACTCCGAGGCATCGAGCACGCCGAGCCGGCCGGAGGTGCCAGCGCCGAAATAGAAAAGTCGCCCGCCCTTTTTCAGCTGACTGGTGACGATGGCGATGGCGCGAGCGACGTCAGTGCGACATTTTTCGGCCGCCTCGACGGCGTCGCGATCGGCCTTGTTCATCACCGCGACCGCGTCTTCGATTGAGAGCGCGTCGAGGTTCATCGAATCGGGGTTGCGCAGTTCGGTCAGGAGGTGGCCGCGGTCGTTCATACGGCGAAATCTATCCGCGAAGAACGCGAAGATCACGCGAATGAACCCGTGGCACTGGCCTCCGGCACGTGTTCGCGGTCTGTTCAAACTCCATCACGTGCCAGAGGCCCGTGCCACGACCGTTATGGCTTCGGCGTGATTGACCCCAGCACAACCTTCCGCTTCGCCCCCGTCGCACTCGGTACATTCGACGGCTCGCCATCGAGCGTGGCGGCACCGAGGAGGGCGAAGGCGAGGGCTTCGCGGGCGGCGCCGAGCTCGGGCCCGGCGGCGTGAAATTCCGAAAAATTTTCCGCAAGCGTCGCGCTCGTCCCCGCAAACGTCGATGCGAGTTCCTTCATGATCGCAGCGTTACGCACGCCGCCACCAGCCACAAAGATCTCGTGCTGCGAATCGCGCCAAGCTTGTATCCACAGATCGAGTGACATTCGCGCAGATTGCGCAACACTCATTGCCGCCGTCGCAAGCAAAGTGTTCAGTGATGCTTCCGGACAGAGTTGCTTGGTAACCGTGGCAAACTGCTCAATCATCTCCGGGCCGTCAGTCGATTTGGGCGGCTTGCGAAACACGTACTTTGATCGCGCCAGAGCGAATGCAGATGAGAAGTGGGCACTTCCATTCATCGCGCGTGTCCCATTCGCGTCGACTCCTCCGTGATCGCGCATCAGCCAATCACTCAGACAATTCCCCGGTCCCGTATCAAAGGCGATTACCTCATCGATCGATCCGCCCGCCTTCAGATACGTGATGTTCGCGATGCCGCCGATGTTCAGCAGTACACGGTTCTTTGTCGGGTGTCTGAACAGAATCCAATCCGCAAACGGCACCAGCGGCGCGCCTTGTCCCCCTGCGGCCAAATCCGCGCGCCGGAAATCGCTCACGACCGCGATGCCGGTCTCATACGCCAGCAGGCTCGGGTCGAAATACTGGATCGTGTTCGGGGGAGAATGAAAGAACGTCTGTCCGTGTGCCGCGATCGCAGCCACCTGGTCTGCATTTACGTTGCCCTGCTTGAGCGCGAGTTTGCATGCCTCGACATGCGCGAGTGTGACCTGCCGGCCCATCTCGGCCAGATCGCTCAGGCGGACGTCGCCGCGCTGGCGCGTCTCGAGGATCTGCTTTCTGAGTTCAGGTGAGTACGGGTGATAGGCGTGCGCGAGGAGTTTCGCCTGCATCTCCAGTCCGCGGCCGGTGATGTGCGTGAGCGCGACATCCACGCCGTCGGCACTGGTGCCGGACATCGCACCGAGGATGATTCTTTCATTGGGCATCGCTTCATTTTGAACCACGAAGCCACGAAGTCACGAAGATCAACTCGCCGCTCACTCATTTCTCACGAGAACCCTTTGGTCGCGGATAGAAACTTCGAAAAAACTCGTGGGGTCGCGGCATGCTTCGGGAAGTCGAGAGACCGCTTCGTGTCTTCGTGCCTTCGTGGTTCAATCTCTTGATTTCCCGTTTGCACTTGGCCCGAACAGACTATAATCCCCGCAATGGCCGACAAAGACACCGCGAAACCTCAGGAGCAGACGGCCGTGAAAGAGGCCGTCAAGCCCTCTCCGGTGCGCAAGCCGCCCCAGCCGCTGCCACAATACAAGGTGCTGCTGCACAACGATGACGTGAATGACGTCCTTTACGTCGTCGGCACCATCGTTGAACTCACCCCGCTCGATGTCGACCAAGCCAAGCTTCGCACGATCGAAGCCGACAAGACCGGCGTCGCCCTCCTGCTCATCACGCACAAAGAACGGGCCGAGCTGTATCAGGAACAGTTCACGAGCAAGCAACTTACCGTGACGATCGAACCTGCGGAATGAATGCAAAATGATGAATGCAAAATGCGAAATGGAATGGTTTCCATTTCGCATTCCTCACTTTACATTTCGCACTGGGTTCACTTCGGCAGCCATTTCTCCCAGTTCTTCCCCCACGCCTCAACGTTGTCTTTCGTCACCGGCGTCAACGGATCGAGGACCATCGAGCTGTCCGGGTTCTTTCCGTTCACGACTTTGTCGAGCACGATGTTGACGGTCTTGTAGCCCCAGCCGTAACAGTCCTGCGCCAGCAGCGTGTCCACGTGCCCGTCCTTCACGTAGCTCAATTGCGCGGGAAGCGCGTCCCAGCTGATGACTTTGATCTTGCCCGGCTCCCAGCGGAGCGCGTTTTCGGTAAAGAGCGGCCAGCCGCCGACAAAGGCCCAGCCTTCGATGTTCGGGTTCGCGTTCATCGCCTGTGCGATCGCCTCGGCGGCCTTCTCGGGCGTTTCCTGGTGGTAGAAGACGCCGTTGGGTTCCAGCAACTTCATGTTCGGATACTTCTTGAGCTCATCCTTCACGCCTTGCACGCGGCGCTGCAGGTTCGGCGCGCTCTCGTTCCCGGCAAGGATGGCGATGGTGCCCTTCTCGCCCATGGTCTTGGCGAGCAGGTCGGTCAGCCGCTTTGCCGACGCGACGTCATCGCACGCGTAGGTGGCGAAGCGCTTTGAATCCGGCACGTCGCTGTCGAAGGTCATCACGGGGATGCCGCGGTCTACAGCGCTGTCGATCGCGCTCTTGAGCGTCGCGGCTTCGGATGCACTGAGGATGATCGCGTTCACGCCCTGGTTGGAAAGCGAACTGATCGCCTCCGCCTGCTTGACGGCGTCTTCTTCGCTGGGCGTGCGGACATCGATCGTGATGTTGACGTTGTACTTGTCCGCAAGTTCTTTGGCGGCATCGCGCGCGCCGCGCTCGGCGACGCGGAAGACGTCGTTGCTCTGGCTCTTGGCGACGAAGCCGATCACGATCGTCTTCTTCGCGGTTGCATCGGCGCTGGCCGCGCCGGTGGATGTCTGCTTGCCGCCGGAGTTGCTGCTTTGATCACATCCGACGAGCAAGGTAGCCGACGCGATCGCGGCGAGCAGGAATGAGCGACGATTCATGGTTTCCTCCTTTAGAGTTGATTCATCGCGGAGACACGGAGAGTGCACCGATGACTTCGCGGAAGCATTTGAGTCGAAGATGAGCGAAATCAGAAATGGATGCATTTCTCTGTAATCTTCATTTCCCTGTGCGCCTCTGTATCGCCGCGGAGACTTTCAGCCCCGCGACTTTCCGCTGAGCGCCTCGCTGAGCCGGTCCAGCGACACCGCGATGATGATCGCGCAACCGACGATGATCAGCCGGTATTCCTGCTTCCACTGCAGGATGTTGATGCCGTTTTCGATCAGGCCGATCACCAGCGCACCAAGAAATGCGCCGATCGCCGTGCCGCGCCCGCCGGCGAGGCTTGCGCCGCCGACGACGCAGGCGGCGACAACGGTGAGTTCATAACCCGTGGCCGTGTTCGCGTTCGCGGTGCCGTAGATGCCCAGCGAGAGCGCGCCGGCGAGGCCGGCACAAAGCCCGCTGATCGTGTAGCACAGGATCTTCACCCGCCCCACCCGCAGGCCGCTGAGGCGTGATGCCTCCTCGTTGCCGCCGATCGCGTAAGTTTGTACGCCGACGACAAAGTACTTCAGGTAAACCGCGCCCGCCGCCACCACGAGAAGCATGAGGATGAGCGGCAACACCTGTACCTCGCCGACCTCCAGGCGCATGAACCGATCGGTGAATGCGGTCGGTACGATCGCCGGCTGTGCCGGCATCGACGTGCGCGGCGGCACGACCGTCGCCAGGCCGCGGAAGATGCTCATCGTGCCGAGCGTGATGATGAACGGATGAATCCTCAGCAACACGATCAGACCGCCATTGACCAATCCACAGGCCATTCCGATCAGAATCGGCAAACCGAGTGCGATCGGCAGCACCTTCGAATGCGTGGAATCGGGAGGCATCTTCCCCAGCGCCCAGGCGGTCATGATCGCCGAGAAGGCCATGATCGAGCCGACCGAGATATCGATACCGCCGGTGATGATGACGATCGTCGCGCCGACCGCCATGATCGCGTAATAGCTCATCGGGCGCGCCACGTTTTCGACGAGGTTCCGCTTGTTGAGAAATGAATTAGGCCGGATGTCGTCCAATCGGTTCACGTGCCCGGCAATGGAGAGCGCGATCGACATTGCGAGCACGACCATCACCAATCCGAGTTGCTGAAGCCAGGATCGATTCGGGGAAATGGTCATGATGGATGATTGATAGTGGATGATGCGTAACGCGACCAGCGCCCGCTTTGATTACCCATCATCCATTATCCATCCACAATCATCAATTAAATCGCCTGATCCCATACGAACTTCAAGATCACCAGACCGGCGAGCGTCGCGCCGGCCGCGAGCAGCGGCAGCGCCCAGCGCGGCGGCTGCGGATGTGTCCCCTCGAGAGAAATTAAAAACGTCTGTCCCTCGCCCGACCAGTTGTTGTCGATGGCGATCCGGTCGAGCTGCTTGTCCTTGAGCAGCGTGTTTTCATCCCACACTTCGACCATGGTGATCTGGTCCAGCGGACGCGGCGTGGGCAAGGTCCAGCTCTGGCCGGAGCCGATGACCGTGTCCTTGTGTGTTTCCAGTTGAAGCGAATCGGGCTGATCGCGCAGCGACAGTTTGAGGAACAAATCCGGCGTGCCAGGATCGACCGCGTCGTATGCATCGCGGGTCTGGCCGCCAATATCGGTCTTGGTCTTCAGGTGAATCGAGTGCACGGTCGCCGCGCCGACCGACTCGCCGCTGTATGCGACATAGCCCCACGCTGCGCAGATGATCCCCGGAAGCAGGAGGATGAGCCGCCAGAACATGCTGCGCGCTTTGCGGACGGGGGGGCTCGGTTCGGGCGGCATCGGAGTCGGGCTCGCGGTCTCCATCGAGATGATCTTATCCGAGCCGGCGATCCGGGGCAGTGATCGAACGCGATCAAAAGAAGAACGCCGGGCGCTGGCCCGGCGTTCGCGTTCGATTGCAGTTTTCCCAGGGGCTCAACGAGTCGCCGCGAACTGCGCCAGGAACTCCGGCACCGGGTAGTGCTGCATCAGGAAGTCCTGAAGCTGTTCGGACCGCACGATGCGGAAAAACGTCGGCTCTTTGAACGTGGCGGCGGCAAACCGCAGCGCCTTGGCCAGATGCTTCTCATCCGTGAGCAGGACGATCTCCCCATCTTCCCGGGCTACCGGTGCGATGTGGAATTGCCACGCCTGCCGGCGATTCACGAGCCTGATGCACGATGGATCGATGCGGAATTGCTCCGGATCGACCTCCCCGGCAAGCTGCGCGTATTGTGTGACCCATGCCGATTCGACGGCCCGAGGATCGAGCCCGAAGAGTCTCTCGGCGAGCACACCGAACGGCTTTCCCTGGCTCTTCTGCGTTTCCAGAACCTGGTTCACTTCGGCGAAGCTCAGCAGCCCCTGTTTCACAAGGATCTCGCCCAGACGAACACCACCTACGCCCTGCAGATTACCTGTCATCATGTTCCGCTCCTGTAGTTGTCTAATGCAGCTATCGAGCGCGATCGAAGGCAGGTTTAGATGAAAAGCAAGATTGATCGTGCCGTGATTATCGGGGTTTGCACCCGACACTCGTTATGGGATGTAGGGATGGGAGTCATCTCCGATTGAAAAACGGGATCGTCAGCGCTAGACGACCCAGCGGAGCGGGACGTGCGGATATGCTGAGATCACGGGTTTTCGCGTTCGCTGGTTCGCTCGAGCGCCGCCGTCACCGGGCGGGACCCGCGATCAGCCGTGGCCGTCAATCCGCGCGATGACGTCGTCGACGCCAAGCCCGGTCGAGTCGATCCGCATCAGTTCCACTGGCCAATCCGTGATCGCGTCGAGCTGCGCCTGTAACTCGTCCACCCGCTCGCCCATGACATCGCCGGGACCGCGCTGCGCATCTCGCCGGCGGTTTTCGGCCGATTCGCACCGCAGCCACGCCATCTTCACCGTCGCCATCGGAGATAGACGCTTTGACAAGTATCGAAGCGTCGAAGGGAGCCAGACGAAATCCAGCGCGACGTCCATCCCCTGCCCGATGAACTCCTCGGCGGCCGCTCCGGCGATTCGGGCGACGGCTTCCTGCTGATACTCGCGCGCCCGCCGGAGCGGCTTCGAGCGGATCCAGATGCGGATGTCGTCGCCGCGGACGTGCGCGCCATCGCGACGAGTCGACCATTCGCGGGAGGTCGTCGTTTTCCCGACGCCGCACGTGCCGGTGAAGAGCAGGACGGTAGCCATATCGCCGCGATCATACTGCGGCCTTCACCGGTTCGAGTCGCCACGCGACCACATCGAGCCGATCGGCAAAGTGCAGGAGCGGCCGCGGAGGAGGGAGCTCAAAGCCGAGTTGCCGCGTCATGGTGTTTTCGCGGACCTCCGCCTCGGCCGGCCGCAGCGGCCACGGCTGGTGGGCGATCTCGCCGCGGAAGAGTCGGCCGTCGCGCGCTTCGGCGTAGAGACAATATCGCTCGGTAAGGAAATGCTCGATCGTTCCCGGCAGAGACCGCTTCGCGGGACCGGTGGGTCGATAGGTCGCGGAGAATGTCGCAGCACTCATGCCGCGGTGCGTGCGATCGCTTGCATAGGTCACGACGTCTCCGGCGCGATCGCACGACATTCGCGCGTGACAGTAGTTGAGGTGAAACGTCCGCCGGGCGACCTCGACCGCGATCCGGCTTGCGGCGTCGAGGCTGAAAAACCAGACACCGGGCTTCCCTTCGATGCTCACGTACGTCCGCACGTTCAGCTCCGCGAAGCGCGACACGACCGGAAACGCGGGCAGCAGGCGCGGGCGGATTCCGGACATCTGGAATGGCACGATCCCGATCCACGCGCTGCCATCAAATGTGTCGAGCGAAAGCCGCTGCGGAAGGTGCGGACGAAGCAGCGCGGCATCGATCGGCCAGTGCATGAAGAGAAGATCGTGCCAGCGCATCGCCATCGCGAACCGCTTCGCGGGGATCGGCCAGGGACGGTGCGATGGATCGGACATCATAAGACGGTCGGCAGGCCGAAAAGTGGGACATCGACTTCGCCGGCATGATCTTTCCGGTTGAGCTTCGCGCACAGTTCCTCTGCCTGCGCTTCGTCACGACAGGGAATGACGACGCCGTCGGTTCCCCTGGTGTCGCTGACGACGATGAACGAGCCCTCCTTCGAGCGGGCGATCTCAAAACGCGTGGCGGTGGGTGGGATCTGGTAAAGCGGCATCGACTATCCAACCAGTTCGTGAATGAATCGCAGGTGCTGCTGCAGGTTCCGCTTTCGCACCGGCGCGCCGCACATGGGGCAGCGGACCATATTCGGGGTTAGGGGAGCCATCGCCGCCAGATCGATCGGCTGCCCATGGGCGTCCAGTGCGTGGGTCGCGAGCGCTTCCTCGGTTCGAAATGCCTTCTCGCAGACCGTGCAGACGAATTTGCCGGCCGGTTTCGGTTTCTTTTTCTTCACAACCGGCTTGCCCTTGAGCTTCGACGATCGGGCGACCACGGGTTTGCGGTGCTTGGGTGTATATCGCGACATCGTTCACACTTTCTTCAGAGTTCGCGTCCCATCGTACGCGCTTACGCGCATTGGCACGAGTTCAAATGCGCTTCGCCAGTGAAACATCAGCGACGGCACGTTGTGCGGCGCAACGTGACTGATCAGCCACGGCCTCTCCCGCGCCGCGAGCGCGTTGACGACGCGATCGAGCAATGCCGAGCCGATTCCGCCTCGCTGATGCTCCGGAGAGACGAACAACCACGTCAGGTTCGGCAGGAGCGGCGGCGTCTCGTCGCCGGGCCAGTCGTCTTCGTGCAGTGCGATCTCGGTAACGATGACCGCCGCGATGGGTCGATGAGTCGATGAGTCGATGGCGCCGAAACACGCCTCGTCTACCAGGGCGCCATCGCCACCGGTGGCGGTGTGTTTCATCGCCGCGTCAGCGGCGTGGCGGCGCGTGGTGGCGGCCATCGTGTCCAGCGGCGGCACGTGCGCGAACGAGAGCGCGAACAGTTTCGCGAGCGAACTCTGGCCGCTACGAACGTCGATCCGATTGAACGCAACGCCCGCGACCTCGCGCGCGCCGCGCGGCGCGATTCCCAATCGCACCAGCGACGACCGCGGACGATAGGTCAATTCAACATGCCCGCCTTTCAACTCCGCCCGGTAGCCGGCAAGTGCGGGGAACCGGCTGAAGAGGTCGATCGTCATCGGCAGTTTCAGCGGCGTGGCGTAATGTTCGATCGTGGGCATCGTCCGTGATCTCCACCGAAAGCTGTGGGTTCATCGATGTTACGGAATCGGAACGCGAACGGCCGGCTCTAATCGCACCGGGCCGATCAATCCCGACTTCATCAGCGGGCTGTCGGGCTTGAACGGCTCGAATGAACTCCAGGTGAGCCGCTTCTCAACGGGCAGCGCCGCATCCGCGATCATGCGGTTGGGCCACAGGTCGGCGACGCTGATTTCCAGAACGTTCTTTCCCGGCTTGAGCGCCGACCGAAACGCCGGCGTCGAAAGCCGGAACGGCGGATCCCACAGCGTGCCGAGCTCGGCGCCGTTCAACCTTACCTGCGCCATCACCTGCACGTCTCCGAGATCGAGCGTCCATTCGGTCGCGCCATCAGTCGGCGGCGTGAAGTCGAAGCTCGTCGAGTAGTGGATCGTCCCTGAGTAGTGTTTCACGCCCTCGTCCGGTGACTCGCTAAGCGAGATGAGCTTTTCAAGACGGATCGCGTCCGGCGCGCCCCAGCTCTTCGTGAAGTGAACCTCCCACGGCCCGTCGATGGCGATCGCGGGCGCTACCGACTTCACCTCGACGCGCTTCGTCGCGCCGTCGGAAGTCTTCAATTCGTAAGCGCCCGGCTCGCGCGCGACGAGCGCCAGCTTGCCCTGCTCGTCCATCGCCAACTCCGCGGGCCGCTCTGGCGCTGACGCGGGAACGCGCAGCGCGATCGTGTCGGTGTCGATGCCGGTGTAATGGCCGGGCTTTTCACCGGCGACATAGTCGACGTCGAGCGTTTTGACGACGCCGTACGCCGGGTCGTCGCCCCGCGCGAGATCGCCAACGGCAAATCCGCCTTCGCGCGCATCGAGCATCGCCTGCAGCTTGTCCTTCACATCCCGCGTGCGTGCGGCGTCGCCGGGCGGGCCGTAGCGGGCTGAAAGAACTTTGATCGCGGGCGACTCCGTCGGCTTCGCGATCGGTTGCCGGTTGAGCGTGATGGTCGACGCCGGCGCCAGACGCGGCTGACTCTTCCGGAACACGATAAACGCCGAACCACTCGCGTTGAGGCGAAGCGGAATCGAAACGAAATCGCCCTTCGCTTCATACTGCGCGAGCGGACGGGTCTCTCCCGTTTCCGGGTTCCACGCTTCGCCGCGCCCCATGCCGCCGCGGAAGGTGCACGTTGCCTCGACGGCCGCGGCCATCGGATTGGCGATGAAGTAGATCTGTGCATCGCCGACGTCGCGGTGAATCCAGTTCAGCCTGGCGGTCGATTGGAAATCGGGCGAGACATTGAGCGTCTTTAACACCTCATCCATCGACATGCCGTAGTAGACATGCCCCTTGCCGAAGGTGCGATCCTTTACGGCTTGACCGTCGCAGTCGGCCCACACTTCATTGCCGATCGCGGCGACGTCCTGATCGCAATTCGGATAGTCCGCGAGGCTCGGCGACGTCACCGGCTTCGGGCCGTAGATCGTCGCACCATCGCTGACGAGTTGCTTGATCTTCCGCGCCAGCGCCGGCGTCATCGTCTTGACCGGCGGAAGTACCAGTACTCGATAACTCATTCCGTCCGGCAAGGTGAGCCGGCCGTCCTTCACGCTCAACCGCGCGATCAGCGCCTCGGCACTGATCTCGTCGTAGCGGTAGCCGCTGGGCAGTGCCGGCTTCGCGTCGAGGTACGTCTGGTTGGGCTGCTCCGGTCGGAGATAGCAGACATCCGCGACGAAGTGCCCTTGCCTGAGCATCTGCTGACAGCGCGAGAGGTACGCGTGCCACGCGCCCGACATCTCCCACCAGGTGTTGGTCCGCTCGTAGTGAAGCCCCCACGGGCCCATCGTGGCGCCGGGGAACTTGTCGAGGTACGGCTGATGCGCGTAGCGATGGATGACGAAGCGGTTGATTCCCTGGCTGAACTGATAGTCGCCGCCGGCTTTGATGAGCGCGGGGTGGAGCTTCCACTGCTCGCTGTCGCCGGAGGTGAACGCTTCGGCGCCGACGATCTGCTGGCCGTTCACGTGAGCGACGGATGCCATCTGCCGGGCCTTGCGCTCGTTCTGATTCCCGCCGCCGGTCCAGAACTCGGACATGGGCTCGTCGACACGGGAGGTATACGTCGCTTCGTCGCCGAACGGGAGGTCATAGCCTTCCATCGTGAGCCGAAGGCCATGCTCGTGGGCGCGCTTGGCGAGTTCGCCGACGTAGTTGTCGGCGAGGAGCTCGGCGCAGGTCTGGTCGTAATCCCATTTGAAGCGGTCGGCCAACGCGGGCTCACCGATCGTGTGACCGGACTCTTTCGTGATGACGTTCGGCAAGTACGGCAACGGATCGTACCCGCGGCGCTTCTTGAACTCCTCGCGCATCAGCGGCGTCCAGTTCTGTGAACCGACTTCCCACGAGTCGATATGCGTTGCCGACAGCGTCGGCCCGGCCATCTTCCCAGCGGCGGCGATGAGCTTGCCCATCTGGTGATCGAAATGAACGTCCATCGCGGCGGCACTGAGCTTGTCGATCTCCAGACCGTTCCCGCCCTTCACCGGAGGACGGGTCGATGAGCCGGTGGAGACGGTGCCGATGCGCTGGATCACCCATTTGCCTGTGGGCGCCGTCCAGTCGAGCTTGCCGTCAGCGCCAAGTTTATTCGTGAGATCGATCACCGTTTCAGGCTTCACAGGTGCGCCGTTTTCGGGCGCGGGATAGGCGAGCACGGCGACGTCACGGTAAAAATCTTCGAACGGCACGACGCTGTTGAAGGTGTCGGTGTCGCGCTTGGCGTTTTTCGCGGGAGCCGGAGCGGAAACCGGTTTCGCGCCGCCTTCGATCGTCGCGCTGCTGGTGACGAGCTTCTGCATCGAGAGTTCGGGCGTGACCCACGGCCCGCTGCTGCCACACCAGCCGGGGCCGTTGGTCATGTTGATTTCAAGACCGAGTCGGTGCGCTTCTTCAACAGAGAACTGGAAGAGCGACTGCCACTCAGGGTTCATGAAGTCGGCCGTGCCCGGCGGCGGCGCGAAGCGCTCGACAACATCCATGATGATCACGCCGCCGACACCGACGCGCTGCATCGCTTCCAGATCGGCAGTGATGCCGGGCTTGGTGACGTTGCCGTTGTTCCAGAACCAGTAGACCCAGGGGCGCGCCTCGGGCGGCGGGGATCTGAAGTCGCTGGCGAGATCGGCAAGCGCGGTATTAGCGAGGAGGGAGAGGAGGAGTGGAGCGAGCCAGCGATTGATTCTTTTTTGAGAAGCCATAACCAGAGCCTTCACCCTAACCCTCTCCCGGCGTACCGGGCGAGGGGACCGGATTGATAGATCGCGAAAGTGAACGAGCTTTCGCGTTACGCCTTCTTCTCCCCCTCTCCCGGTACGCCGGGAGAGGGCCGGGGTGAGGGCTCTTGTTGAAGCTGCCGAAAAACTTCCCTCATCACCATGTCCGTTTTCGCCAAGACATCGTTATCCCAGAATCGGATCACGCGGAGTCCAAGGTCTTCAAGCGCGCGAGTTCGTTCTGCATCGTATGCTTCTGCATCCGGCGTCCCATGCTGTCCGCCATCAAGTTCGATGACGAGTCGCGCCTTTACACAGTAGAAGTCGACAATGTATCCGCCGATCGGAACTTGCCTCCGAAACTTCCACTCATCAAAACGTCGATCGCGAAGCTGCGCCCAGATGCGCAGCTCTGCATCGGTCAATCGTCCGCGGAGCTCACGGGCAAAGCGCTTCAACCGCTGGTTTGCATCACGCGGCACACGCATGAAGAACCCTCACCCTAACCCTCTCCCGGCGTACCGGGCGAGGGGACCAGATTCGCCTACCTTTGCTTATGCCGAGCTTCATGTAACCAGCCGCGCCCGATCGTGAAGCCTGAATACGCGAGAAACATTGTCGAACAGCCAAGGAGAGTGATCGCAACACAAACCGGCAACGGCGGAAATCGCCCGTTGCAGGTTACCTTTACCAGCAGTATCCACAGCAATGATGCCGCTGGTGCGAAGAAGGCGGCCCACCTCACGGCTACTGTCAAATTCCATCGACCTTGTTTGGCAGCTGAGTTACTCACTCCCCCGTCTCCAGAATCGCCAAAAACGCCTCCTGCGGAATATCCACGCTGCCCATTCGCTTCATGCGCTTCTTGCCTTCCTTCTGTTTCTCCAGCAGCTTGCGCTTACGCGAGACGTCGCCGCCGTAGCACTTGGCGGTGACGTTCTTGCCGACGCTCTTGATCGTTTCTCGCGCGATCACCTTCCCGCCGATGGCGGCCTGCAGCGGGATTTCGAACAGGTGGCGGTCGATCTCTTCCTTAAGCCTGGTCAGCAGGCGCCGGCTCTTTTGCTCGGCATGATCTCGGTGACAGATCAGGCTCATCGCGTCGACCTTGTCGCCGTTCACGAGGATGTCGACCTTCACGAGGTTGCCCACGCGGAAGCCGATAAAGTCGTAGTCCATCGTGCCGTAGCCGCGGGTGGAACTTTTCAGGCGGTCGTAGAAATCATAGATGACTTCCGCGAGCGGAATCTCGTAGACGATGATCACGCGCTCGCCGACGTATTCGGTTTTCTGGTAGATGCCGCGCCGATCTTCGCACAGCTTCATGATCGCGCCGACACCGTCCTGCGGCAGGAGCAGCTGCATCTTGATGTACGGCTCGCGGATTTCCACGACGTAGGTCGGATCGGGGAGTTCACTCGGCGAGTCGATCTGGATCGCCTTGCCATCCGTCTTGAGCACTTCGTAGGTCACCGTCGGCGCGGTCTGGATCACCTCGATGTTGAACTCGCGCTCCAGCCGCTCCTGGATGATTTCCATGTGCAACAGCCCGAGAAATCCGCAGCGGAAACCGAAGCCGAGCGCGTCGTTATTCTCCGGCTCGAAGCTGAAAGACGCATCGTTGAGGCTCAGCTTGTCGACCGCATCGCGCAGTTCCTGGTACTGCGTCTTTCCCGAAGGATAGAAGTCGCAGTAGACCATCTGCTGGATCGGCTTGTAGCCGGGCAGCGCCTCGGTGGCGGCGTTGTCGACGGCGGTGATGGTGTCGCCGACGCGAACGTCATGAAGGTCCTTGATACTCGCCACGATAAACCCGGCCTCGCCCCAGCCGATGTATGCCACCTGCTTGGGTCGCGGGACGAACTTGCCCATATCGGTGATCTGATATTCTTTGCCGTTGCCCATGAAGCGGATCTTGTCCCCCTTCTTGAGCTGGCCATCGATCATACGGACGTACGCGATGACGCCGCGGTAATCGTCGTAGATGGAATCGAAAATGAGCGCTCGCGGCGGAGCATCGGCGTTGCCGCGAGGACCGGGCAGACGGTCACAGATCGCCGCCAAGAGTTCGGGAATGCCTTCGCCGGTCTTCGCGCTCACCGGAATGGCGGTTTCCGCGGCGATGCCCAGAACCTGCTCGACTTCTTCCGCGACGTGCTCGACCCGCGCGCTCGGCAGGTCGATCTTGTTGATGCACGGGACGATCTCCAGCCCGGCATCGATGGCGGCATACGCATTCGCCACGGTCTGCGCCTGCACGCCCTGCGTCGCATCGACAACCAGGATCGCGCCTTCGCACGCCTGCAGCGCGCGCTGCACTTCGTAGTGGAAGTCGACGTGGCCGGGCGTATCGATGAAGTTCAGCATGAACTTCTCGCCTTTGTGTTCGTGAAACACGCTGACGGCCGACGCCTTGATGGTGATACCGCGCTCGCGCTCCAGATCCATGTCGTCGAGGATCTGGTGTTGAAACTCACGTTGGGTGATCGCGCCGGCGAACATCAGCAACCGGTCGCTGAGGGTGCTCTTGCCGTGGTCGATATGGGCGATGATGGAGAAGTTCCGGATCTGCATGGGTGCTGCCGAAGCGGGTTGATTCCCGCGTCGATTCAAAACCTTGGATTGTCGACGAAGTCGACACTGATCTGCCCGCATCGGCGTGCGAATCAACGATGCTTCGTGCGAATGGGCGATTGTACGATAATTCGCCGTCTTTCGGAACCGGCCGCGATACTTTGGCAGCCGGCTGTGACGGCGATTGGGAGTCGGGCTCGAAGAATCGAAAACACTCTCAAAGCCTCTCAATTCGTCTCACGCCGTTGCCGCCCAAAGGCCAGGCGAGTTGATCTAAATCATTTTTCTGAAGCAACTTAAACAATTTCTGCAATCCCTCGTAAATATCCGGCGAGCGGTGGGAGCGTTCCGACGACCGCCTCACCAGCGCTTTCGCCACCGTCGGTCTGGGCGCGACGCTTGGCGACATTTAGAGACGGGTTTTCCGGGCGCGCACCTCTCCCCGCCGCAGGCCGTCACGTCGGGCATCATCTTATCCCATCGGTGAGATCGATCTCCAGCTCATACCACCCTCGAACGTATCGGCGGCGTCGGCCTCGCTTCAAAGTCGCCGCCTTCACGCCGTGACGCATCACATCGGCAGCATCGAGCCCGTCGCCAGCAGGTTCTGGTGGAGTTCGAAACACTTGGCCAGGTTGTGGCGCACGTGGCCCATCGGGCTGCCTTCGATGTATTTGTGCAGGTAGTCGCGATAGATCGGGTGGGCGCAGGTGTCGATGATCTTCCGAGCCCGCTCGATCGGGCCGAGTCCGCGCAGGTCGGCCAGGCCCTGCTCGGTGACGAGCACCTGCACGCTGTGTTCGTTGTGATCCACGTGCGTGGCCATCGGCACGACGGTGCTGATTTTTCCGCCCTTGGCGATCGACGGCGCGACCAGGAACGAGAGATATCCGTTGCGCGTGAAATCGCCCGAGCCGCCGATGCCGTTCATGATTTGCGTGCCGGCGACGTGTGTGGAATTGGCGCAGCCGTAGATGTCCATTTCGAGCACGGTGTTGACAGTGATGACGCCCATTCGGCGAACGACGCCGGGGTTGTTCGAGAGTTCCTGCGGACGCAGGACGATCCGAGGCGCGAAGAAGTCCATGTTCTCGTAGACGCGCTTCATCTGCGGCTCGCTGAGCGTCAGGCTGGTGGCGCTGGCGCCCAGCAGCCGGCCGTGTTCCATCAGGTCCACCAGCGCGTCCTGGAACACTTCGCTGAACATGTAGAACGGCGGCACGTCCTTGTTCTTGCCGAGCCCGGCCATCACGGCGTTGGCCACGTTGCCGACGCCCGATTGCAGCGGCAGAAACTCCGCCGGGATTCGCCCCTGCGCCTTTTCCTCGAGGATGAACTTGATGATGTGCTCGGCGATCCGGCCGCTGAACTCGTCTGGCGCATCGAAGGCGGAGACGCCATCCGGCTCGTTGGTTTCGACCACGCCGATGATCTTTTTCGGATCGATCTGCATGAACGGCGTTCCGATCTTGTCCAGCGGATGATCGATCGGGATTGGCGCGCGTTTCGGAGGCGGCGGGAGAATCTTGATGTCGTGCATCTCCATCACGCGCGGATTGTGATACCGGTTGATCTCGACGATCACCTTCTTTGCGTGCTTGAGAAACGTCGGCGATGCCCCGACGGAGGTGCTGAGAAAGATCCGTCCGTCACGATACACATCCACCGCTTCGACGACGGCGAAATCGATCTCGCCGAAGAAGCCGAACTCGACCATCTGCGGCACGTGTGAGAGGTGCATGTCCACGAACTCGGTCTTCTGCGCATTGATCTTGCCGCGCAGCGCCTTGCTGGATTGGTACGGTGCGCGCCAGGAAATGGCATCCGCGCCGGCGAGGGCTTCGTCGAGCGCGCCGCCGGTGCTCGCGCCGGTCAGGATGCGCACCTGGAACGCCTCGCCGCGCTCGTGCAGTGCCCTGGCTTTCAGCGCGAGCGCGCGGGGCGTCGCTTTCGCCGCGCCGGCCGGGGTGAACCCGGAACAACCGATGGTCGCTCCGTTGGGAATCAGTGCCGCCGCTTCTTCGGCCGTGAGTTTCGGAAGTCCGTTAATCGTGCTCATGGGTGTTGATCTCTTTGCTATGCGTGTGCACTTTCGGCGGCGGAGAGTTCGCCGCAATCGATCGCGAGTTGGTTTCCCTCGACGTCGAGCAGGAGCCGCCCGGACGCGTCGATGCCGTCGATCACGCCGGTGTGGTGCTCTTTGCCCATCTGCCAGGTTCTGGTCGTGCCGACATACGCGAGCCGTTTTCGCACGTCCCGCGCGAGCTCGTCCTCGAAGCCGTCACGCTCGAACGTGAGCATGAAGTGCTCGAAGTGGCGATCGAACGCGGCGATGGTCGGCTCGATCCAGTGTGCATCGGCGTTGAATTGGTCGCGAAGCGTCGTCGGCGCGTGTCGAAGCTCGCCCTTGAGTCGCTTGCTCGCGAACGCGACATTAATGCCGACGCCAGCGACGAGATGAGACAGCTTCGCGCCGCTGGCGATGGTCTCGCACAGGATGCCGCTGACTTTGCAGTCATCCAGCAGAATGTCGTTGGGCCACTTGATCTTCAGCCGGTGTTCGTTGAAAGCGGTGAACCGGCAGATGGTCTCGTGAATCGCTTCCCACGCTGCGAGGCCGACGACCAGCGGAAACGGCTGATACGCCTGCGGCTCGAGGGTCGTGTTGGAATGCGCGATCGGCCAGACCGCGCTCATCCAGATGCCGCCCCTGGGGCTCTGCCACTCCCGGCCGTTGCGACCCCGGCCGGCGGTCTGCGTGGTGGCGGTGATGAGCAGCGGCGCGTGCTCGCCGGCGCATACCAGTCGATGGGCCTGGGAGTTCGTGGAGTCGATCTTGTCGTAGTGAACGCGTCGCATGGGAACGATCCGGGTCGGGAATCAATCCAGTTCCACCAGCACTTGCCCCGCCTTCACCGCATCGCCCGGCTTGGCGGCAACGGATTTGATCTTTCCCGCGATCGGCGAGGCGATGTTGGTTTCCATCTTCATTGCTTCCATGACCAGCAGGACCTGGTTCACCTGCACGTCGTCGCCGGGTTTGACCTTGACGGACATGACGGTGCCGACGATGGGTGCCTTGACGACGCGCTCGCCGCCGTTGCCATTTCCGTTCCCGTTGGTCGCCACCGGTGCTGGCGCCGGCGCAGGAGGCGGGGCAACCGAAGCCGATCGCACCGGTGCGACCTCCGCTGCCGCGTAGCGCGGCGCGGGGCTCCCCGACTCGTCGAGCACGTCGACCTCGACTTCGTACGCCTTGCCTTCGACTGTGATACGTAGTTTCATGAGTGAATTCCTTCGAGCTTGATTTCGCGAACCTTAATTTCGCCGAACGTTGTGCGACGAATGGATCGAGATTCGACCCGCCTCGGCCCAGCCGGAGACGGTGTTCTGGTTGATGAACGTGATGCGCCGCACCGCGACGCGTCGGCCCAGAATCGCCATTGCGGCCGCGGTGAGGATTGCGACCAACTCCGGACCGGCCGGGCCACCTGGAACCACAACCACGGGCCGAACCGCGACAACGGGCTTAGCCGCGGCCGGAACCGGAGCGCTCGGCGCCACTGGAGCCGGCTCGACTGCGGCCGGCGCCGGTGCCTGTGGCGGCGCGGGTGCCGCGGGTGCCGCGGGCCTGCGGGCCTCGCGCTTCAGTTGGGCCAGTTCGCTTGCCAGCGCCTGCACCCGCAGGAACAGCAGCACGATTCCCAGGAACAGCACCAGCGACATCAGCGCCGAGAGCACGGTCGCCGCGTCGGCCAGAATCGCGCCGGATTGGATGACTGCACAAAGCATTAAAAGGTCCTCTCTCGTACCGCGTGATCTGTGCTCACAGCGGAATCAATCCGTGCTTCTTGGCCGGGCGCATGTCGCGCTTGTTTCGCAGCGAAGCGAGCGAGAGCGCGATGTACCGCCTCGTGTCGGCCGGTTCGATCACATCGTCCACCAATCGCCGCGCGGCCGCCACGTACGGCGTCGAAAACGTGTTTCGGTACTTGTCGATGAGCTCGGCGCGCTTGCCGGCCTTGTCGGCCGCCGCGTCGATTTCCTTTCGGAAGACGACTTCGACCGCGCCTTCCGCGCCCATCACGGCAATTTCCGCACTCGGCCAGGCGGCACAGCGATCGGCGCCCAGGTCTTTGCCGCACATCGCCAAGTACGCCCCGCCGTACGCCTTGCGGAGAATGATGGTGATTTTCGGGACGGTCGCCGCGGAGTAGCTGAAGAGCATCTTCGCGCCGTGGCGGATGATGCCGCCATATTCCTGCTCGACGCCCGGCATGAAGCCCGGGACGTCCACCAGCGTCACCAGCGGAATGTTGAATGCGTTGCAGAAGCGGACGAAGCGCGAGCACTTGTCGGAGGCATCGATATCCAGACAGCCCGCCTTCACGATCGGTTGGTTGGCGATGATGCCGACGGTGCGTCCCATGACGCGAGACAGGCCGATGATCATGTTCGGCGCATATTCGGCCTGGATTTCCAGCCAATCGCCGCCGTCGACGATCCGCTCGATCACCTTCTTCATGTCGAAGCCGGCACGCGGGTTGTCGGGGATAATGTCGTTGAGCGCCGGATCGCTCGGGAGTTCGTTGGCGTGGGGCAGCGCAGGCGGATCTTCGAGGTTGTTGCTCGGCAGGTAGCTGAGGAGCTTCTTACAGATTTGAACCGCGTGCTTGTCGTCCTCGGCGACGAAATGTACGACGCCGGAGTAATGCATGTGGGCTTCGGGGCCGCCCAATTCCTCGGCCGTCACGGTTTCGCCGGTGACTTGCTTGATCACGCTCGGCCCGGTAATGAACATCTGCGCATAGCGGGTCTGGATAATGAAGTCCGTGAGGGCCGGGCTGTAGGCAGCCCCGCCGGCACAGGGTCCGCAGATCAGGGAAATCTGCGGGACCACACCGGAGAGCAGAGTGTTGGCAAAAAAGATCCGGCCGTACGAAGCGAGGGAATCGATTCCTTCCTGTATTCGGGCGCCGCCGGAGTCGTTGATGAAGATGAACGGCGAGCCGGTTTTGAGCGAGTTGTTCATCATTTCGACGATCTTGTCGCAGTGGATTTCACCCGCGGCACCACCGGCGACGGTGAAGTCCTGGCTCGCGAGGTGTACCAGGCGCCCTTCGATGGTTCCGCAGCCGGTGACGACGCCGTCGGCGGGGAGGTCCTTGCCTTCGAGGCCGAAGTGCGTGCAGCGATGCTGCGCGAACCCGAAGAGTTCCTGGAAGCTGCCGCTATCGACCGTGAGATCGACGCGCTCGCGCGCGGTGAGCTTGCCGGCGGCGTGCTGCTTTTTGATGCGATCTTCGCCGCCGCCGAGCTCGAGGTTCTTGCGGCGCTTGTTGAGTTCTTCGATGCGTCGCCGCATCGGGATCGGTTGGCCGGCTTTGATGGGTGCGTCTGCCATGGGAATGCTTTCGTGGTTAGTGTTTGGGTTCGCACAGCTCGGTGAGGACGCCGCACGACGCCTTGGGATGAAGGAAGGCGATCTGGGTGTGATGGGCGCCGGCGCGAGGCTTCTCGTCGATGAGCTTCACGCCGCCGGCCTTTAGATCGTCGAGCCGCTTCTGGATGTTATCGACGGTGTAGGCGATGTGGTGCAGGCCCTCGCCCTTCTTCTCGATGAAGCCGGCGATGGTGCTGGTCGGGTCGGTCGGCTCGAGCAGTTCGAGCCGGACGTCGCCGACCTTGAAGAAGCCGACCTTGACCTTCTGGTCCGCCACGATCTCGACGCCTTCGAATGTCGCGCCCAGCGATTTCTCGTAGAACTCGCGATGCGCATCGATCGATTTGACCGCGATGCCGATGTGATTGATTGCTTTTGCGTTGACCATGATTGCTCCGGTGGGCGGTCGACGGTCTGCGGTCGGCGGCCATGAACCGCAGACCGCAGACCGCGGACTGCCGACTAATTCCCGCCCTCCGTGTACTCGCCGAACACGCCGGCGAGGCACCTGCAGATCTCGCCGACGGTCGCGTATGCGCGAACCGCTTCGAGAATCGGAGGCATGAGGTTGCCTGTGCCGCGCGCAGTCTCGGCGATCGCTTTGAGTGCGACCTCGACCCGAGCGTTATCGCGCGTGGCCTTGATCTGTTTGACCTTGTCGATTTGCCGCTGCTGTGTCGCTTCGGGCACTTCGAAGAGTTCGACTTTCGCATCATCCTTGGCCTGGAACTTGTTCACGCCCACGATCACGCGTTCGCCGGTCTCGATCGACTGGCCGAAGCGGTACGCGGATTCTTCGATCTGTCGCTGGACGAACCCCTGCTCGATCGCGGCGACCATGCCGCCCATGTGGTCGATTCGCTTGATCAGCGCCTCGGCCTCGGCCTCGAGTTCGTCGGTGAGTTTTTCGACATAAAAGCTGCCGGCGAGAGGATCGATCGTGCTCGCAACGCCGCTCTCGTGGGCGATGATCTGCTGGGTTCGCAGCGCGATGGTGACGGATTCCTCGGTCGGGAGCGCGAGCGCTTCGTCCTTGGAGTTGGTGTGAAGCGACTGCGTCCCGCCGAGCACTGCCGCCAGCGCCTGGATCGCGACGCGGACGATGTTGTTGTCCGGCTGCTGCGCGGTGAGCGTGACGCCGCCGGTCTGCGTATGGAAACGGAGCATCGCGCTCTTGTCGGAGGCGCCGAATCGCTCGCGCATGATCTTGGCGTAAAGTCGACGGGCCGCGCGGAACTTGGCGACTTCTTCCAGCAGGTCGCTGTGCGAGGCGAAGAAGAACGCGAGCCGCGGCGCGAAGTCATCCACCTTCAATCCCGCCTTTTGCGCGGTTTCGACATAGCAGATCGCGTCGGCCAGCGTGAAACCGATCTCCTGGGCTGCAGTCGAGCCGGCTTCGCGGATGTGGTACCCGGAGATCGAGATCGTGTTCCAGTTGGGCACATCGGTCGTGCAGAACGCGAAGATGTCGGAGATGAGCCGCAGCGAGGGCTTGGGCGGGAACCGGTAGGTGCCGCGGGCGATGTATTCCTTCAGGATGTCATTCTGGATCGTCCCGTTGAGCTTGTCGGCGCTCACGCCCTGCTTTTCGCCAACCGCGATGTACATCGCCAGCAGCACCGCTGCCGTCGCGTTGATCGTCATGCTGGTGGAAACCTTGTCGAGCGGGATGCCGTCGAAAAGCGTTTCCATGTCGGCAAGCGAGTCGATCGCGACACCCACCTTGCCCACTTCGCCGATGGCCATCGTGTCGTCGCTGTCGTAGCCGATCTGGGTCGGCAGATCGAACGCGACCGAAAGGCCGGTCGTGCCCTGCTTGAGCAGGTACTTGTAGCGCTGGTTGGATTCCTCGGCGGTCGCGAAGCCGGCGTACTGGCGCATCGTCCAGAAGCGGCCGCGATACATCGTCGGCTGCACGCCGCGCGTGAACGGGAACTGGCCCGGGAAGCCGAGTTTGCTGTTGTATTCGAGAGTGGTCGAGGCTTCGGGCGTGTAGAGGCGTTCGATCTTTTTGCCGGAGGCGGTCACGAACTCTTTTTTCTGTTCAGGGAACTTTGCGAGCGTTTTTGCGACCGCCCCGCCCTCCCATTTGGCCTGGCCGGCCTTGATCTGATCGATACTCTGATTGAGGTCTGACATGGCATCTGCCTTTCAATGACTACCCGATGGGGTGACTGGAGAAGCGTCCGCTGCGCTTGTCGACCGCTTTGCTCATCACGTCGTGCGCCAGCGAGTCGATCGACTCTTCCCCGCGAAGGACGCGTTCGAGGGCGTTGTCTCCGTTGAGCGCGGCAAGCGCCCGTCGGCGGATCTCTTCGAGCAGCGCGCCGCGCAATTCATCCGTCACCTGTTCCTGGCGCTGCTTGCTCCAAAGTTCCTGAGACCGTTCGGTGCTCGCTTCGAGCGCGTCGACGAGCGTGGTGATGTTTTCGTGGTTGGCCGCGCTGACGAGGAAGACATTCGGCCCGCCGTTGCCGATCGTCGCCTGCGGCAAGGGTTTCTCGTCGATCTTCACTCCGCCAATCGTGAGTGCGTGATGACCGCTGCACATTTCCTGCGGTGCCGCCATCGGCTCGTTGAACAGGTCGTGCCGGGCCAACGCTTCGAGCTGCAAAGCGGAAATCAGTGACTGGTAGAGTTGATTGGCCCCTTCGCGGTCGGCCTTGTTGACGACGAACAGGTCGCCGGCTTCCATGAGCCCGGCCTTGAGCATCTGGATGCTGTCGCCCTGGCCGGGGGCGAGGACGACCATGGTCAGGTCGCAGCTCATGGCGACTTCCACTTCGCTCTGGCCGACGCCGACAGTTTCGACCAATACGATGTCGCAGCCGATGAGACCCATCACCCGGCAGACGCCCTTCGCGCCCAGGGCCAAACCTCCGAGATGGCCCCGGGACGCGAGGGAGCGGATAAAGATGTTCGGGTCGGTGGCATGGCGCATCATTCGCACGCGATCCCCGAGGAGCGCGCCGCCGGTGAACGGAGAGGACGGATCCACCGCGACGATTCCTAACCGTCGTTCGGGGAAGCGCGTGCGATATTCGGTAGCCAGATGGTCTGTGAGTGTGCTCTTGCCGGAGCCGGGCGCGCCGGTGATACCGAGAATCAATCTCGGTTGCGGCCAGTCGTGGCTGCCGCGGAGCAGCTCGGCCAACCGGGTGGGCTGGTCGGTCATGACGCTCATCAGCCGCGCCGCCGCCCGCGTTGCGAGCGGGCCGCCGGTTCGGGCGGTGGCGACGAGGTTGGTGAGGTCCTGGGTCAAGGTAAAAAGTAAGGGGTCAGGGGTCACGCCATTGCGGTCAACTTCTTGTCAAAGGTTTCGATGATTGTCTTCGCGGGCGTGCCGGGCGTGAAGACGGCGGATACACCGATCTCGAGCAGGCCCGGGATGTCCTTGGGAGGGATCGTGCCGCCGCCAAAAACGACAATTTCGCTCGCCCCGCGCTCGCGGAGCAGGTCGATCACCCGTTTGAAGAGTACGTTGTGAGCGCCCGAGAGCAGGGAAAGCCCGACGGCGGCGACATCTTCCTGAATCGCGGCGTCGACGATCTGTTCCGGGCTCCGGCGGATGCCGGTGTAGATTACCTCGTAGCCCGCATCTCGCAGGATGTGCGAAATGTACTTGGCGCCACGGTCGTGCCCGTCGAGGCCGGGCTTGCCGATGAGGATGCGGGGTTTGTTTTGCAGCATGTTCTTTCCTTTCGGCGATTCGTCACTCAAAAGATCAAAATGTCTTTTGATGCCTACTATAGAGATCCTCTGGACGGTTGCAAGCCAAAGCCGGCCCGGTAAACACGGCCACAGTCTGCAGTTATGAAATCCGCGGCTCTTAGTCGCATTTCCAGACTACGGCGTCTGATTTGCCGACACCTCCCTCGAGAGGTGGAGGGCATATCTGTCGCGGCGCGAAAAACTCTGCCCGGCCACGATTCGCTAGAATCGGCCCGGCGACGATCCAACGCCGTCCGAAGAGATTATACAACATGAGGCTCTCCCCATGTCCGACCTGTTCTCTCTCTCCAGCGATGTCCTGCGTATGGGCAAGAGTCCGCTCGATGCGATTTTCTCCCCGCGCAATGTCGCCGTGATCGGCGCGACTGAAGCCCCCAACGCGGTCGGTCGGACACTCCTGTGGAACCTGATCAGCAATCCGTTCGGCGGAACGGTCTTTCCCGTCAACCCGAAGCGCACCAGCGTCCTGGGCATTCGCGCCTATAAGACGATTGCGGAAGTTCCTGCGAAGGTCGATCTGGCCGTGATCGCGACACCTGCCCACACCGTTCCCGATCTCGTTCGCGACTGCGCCGCAGCCGGTGCGAAGGCGGCGATCATCGTCAGCGCCGGTTTCAAGGAACTGGGCGAATCGGGTGTGGAACTGGAGCGTCAGGTGCTCGAACGCGCCCGCGCGGGTCGCATGCGCATCATCGGCCCCAACTGCCTTGGCGTCATGAACCCTCTCGGAAAGCTCAACGCCACCTTCGCCCGCACGATGGCCAAGCCGGGGAACGTCGCGTTCATCTCTCAATCCGGCGCGCTCTGCACCGCCATCCTCGACTGGAGCCTGCGCGAAGACGTCGGCTTCAGCGCCTTCGTCTCGACCGGCTCGATGCTCGACGTCGGCTGGGGCGACCTGATCGACTACCTCGGCAACGACCCGCACACCCGCAGCATCCTGATCTACATGGAAACGATCGGCGAAGCGAGGTCGTTTCTCTCGGCGGCGCGGGAGGTGGCATTGACCAAGCCCATCATCATCATCAAGCCCGGACGCACCGATCAAGCCGCAAGGGCGGCGGCGTCTCACACCGGTTCGCTCGCCGGTGCCGATGATGTGCTGGATGCCGCGTTCAAGCGCGTGGGCGTACTGCGCGTCGCCGCGATCGCCGACCTGTTCTACATGGCCGAAGTGCTCGCCAAACAGCCGCGCCCGCGCGGGCCGCGGCTGACGATCCTCACCAACGCCGGCGGGCCTGCCGTCCTGGCGACGGATTCACTCGTGCTCAACGGCGGCAAGCTGACCGATCTCTCGCCGACGACATTCAAGGCCCTCTCGGACCTTTTGCCCGGACACTGGAGTCGCGGCAACCCGATCGACATCCTCGGCGACGCCGGCGCCGATCGATACGCCAGGTCGCTCGAAATCGCCGCCGCCGACGAGAACGCCGACGGTCTGCTCGTGATCCTGACGCCACAGGACATGACCGAGCCGCTCGCCACCGCCGAAGCGCTCAAGCGCTACGCGAAAATCGATGGGAAGCCCGTGCTCGCGAGCTGGATGGGCGGCCCGAACGTGGCCGCCGGCGTGGACGTGCTCAATCGCGTCGGCATTCCCACGTTCGACTACCCCGACACCGCCGCGCGGATTTTCACGTACATGCACCGCTACACCGAAAACCTTCGCGCCGTGTACGAAACGCCGTCGCTCGATGACCAGGTGGATGACGGCGCGCACGAAGTGGCAGAAGCAAAACAACTCATTGACGCCGCACTCGCGCAAGGCCGGACGCTTCTGACCGAGCGGGAGAGCAAAGAGATCCTCGGCCGGTTCGGCATCCCGGTTTTGCCGACCGTCTTCTGTGCGTCCGCCGCTGACGCTGCGAACGCCGCAACGACCCTCGGATTCCCGGTCGTGCTGAAGCTGGAAAGTCGAACCATCACGCACAAGTCGGACGTCGGCGGCGTCAAGTTGAACCTGAACTCGGTCGACGATGTGCGCCGCGCATTTGACGACATCCAGGCGCGCATCGATCCCGCCTCATTCGAAGGCGTGACCGTCCAGCCGATGGTCAAGCTGGCCGATGCATACGAGCTGATCATCGGCTCATCCGTCGATCCGCAACTCGGGCCGGTGATGCTTTTTGGTGCCGGCGGCGTCCTGGTGGAAGTGCTGAAAGACCGCGCGCTCGGCCTGCCGCCGCTGAACCAGACGCTCGCCGGGCTCATGCTCGAACAGACGAAAGTGTTCGCCGCGCTCAAGGGCGTCCGCGGGCGAAAGCCCGTGGATGTGGAACTGCTCAAGCGGATTCTCGTGCGCTTCAGCCGGCTCGTGGTAGAGGTGCCGCGCATCCGCGAGATCGACATCAACCCGCTCATCGCAAGTCCGCACGGAATCGTGGCGCTGGACGCGCGCATCGTGCTGCATGATGCGTCGATCCCCGATGAATCGCTCCCGCGCAGCGCGATCCGGCCTTACCCGACGCAATACATCTGGCACACGGCGCTCAAGGAAGGAGCGCCATTCACCATCCGCCCGATCCGGCCCGAAGATGAGCCGCTGATCGTGGCGTTTCACGGGACACTCAGCGAGCGAACCGTGCGCATGCGTTACTTCTCTCCGCTGAAATTGGGGACGCGCATTTCACACGAGCGCCTCACCCGTGTCTGCTTCAACGACTACGACCGCGAGCTGGCGCTGGTGGCCGAGCTTCGCGACGAGAGCGGAAGGCGGAGCATCATCGGCGTCGGGCGGCTCAGCCGCGTGCCCGGACAGAACGAGGCCGAGTTCGCCGCGCTGGTGAGCGATGCGTTTCAGGGCAAAGGGGTCGGCACGAAACTGGTTTCGAAGCTGCTGGAAATCGCGCGGACGGAAAAGATCGGAAAAGTCGTCGCCGACATCCTCAACGAAAACCGCGAGATGCAGCACATCTGCAAGCGGCTTGGCTTCACGCTCAGCGCAGTGGAGGCGGGCGATTCCACGTTGTCGGCCGTGTATGTCGTTCCCGCGTAGTCGCAGCCGATTCGACGAATGGCGTTCAAGCGGAAGCGATCACCGCGGTCGACGCTGCGGCAGCTTCTTCATCGGCCATCTGCTGCGCCATGGGAAGAATCGATCCGCCGGCGATCGTGCACAGGCCGTAACCCATCCCCTTGAGCGGGTTATGCCAGAGCACCTGTCCGGTCGATGCGTCAAGGCAATACAGCTGGCCCTGCACGCTCACGAGGACACGGTCACCATCGAGCACGACGTTCGTGAATCCCGATCCCTTGAGCCGCGTCCGCCAGAGTTCGCCGCCCGAGGTTCGATCGATCGCGATCACGGTGCCTTTGATGCCGATAAACAAGGTCTGCCGAATGTTCGTGGCCATCGTCGGTCCTTGGGAGAGAGTGTGTGAACCGGGCGCTCAAGAGCATCGACGACCAAAGGAAACCGGCCAAGTAGAAACGAGGCGGGAATCTCGACAGCAGGATTTCGCCGCGGAACTGGCGATCGGGAGCATTCGTGGTGCGACCCATCGGATTGGAAGTCCGACCGTCGCCGGTTACAATGCTCGTCCGCTCGCGGGTGTAGCTCAATTGGCAGAGCGTCAGCCTTCCAAGCTGAATGTTGAGGGTTCGAACCCCTTCACCCGCTTTCCTGAATCAGGCAGAATAGAGTCGCACGGAGTCGCAAAATCGCTCGATTTTACCGGGCGATTCTTCATTGGTGAAGTTCCGTCGATCGAGCCGTTGGATCGCACCGGGTCGCACAGCGCAGAACTGAAAAGAACCGTCGTTGCGGTCCCTACTGCGGTCTGTACTGCGGTTCGCGTTTCGGGCGCGGATTGAACCGAATCGCTCGGCGCCACTGAGGCGGGAACGCGAACCGATCCCAGCGCGGACGCCGAATCGGCCAGTTGCAGGTCGGTGTAGTGTTTCAGCGTCGTGCGATAGTCGGCATGGCGCATGATCTTCTGCGCGACCTGCGGGGCGACGCCGGAGCGCGCGAGGTTCGTGCCGAGCGTGGTTCGCAGTGCGTGCAGATCGACGACGCGACCCGTCGCATCCTTCTTGACGACAAGTTTGGTCTTCGGCACTTGGCGGCGCGAGCGGCCTTTCCCATGCCAGCGCATCTTGATCGAGCCGTCGGCGTTCAAGACGTTGACGCGTTCGGCCAGTCCTGCGGCGAAGAAGTCGTTCAGGCGCGTACGACCGTCCATGATGGTCGGGAAGACGCGGTCGTGGGGCTTCCCCTTCTGCGCGGCCTTACGTGCCGCCAGTTCGATCGCCAGATCCGGGTGGAGCGGCAACAGGTCATCGTGCCCGGACTTGCCATCTCGGATGAGCAGCGTGCCGGCGTCGAAGTCGACATCGATCCACAGCAAGCGGCCCAGATCACTGAACCGCGCGCCGGCGAGTGCGGCGGTGAGGTACCACGCGCGACGGCCGCGCTTCGCCGCGACCTCTAGCAAGCGTGCCAATTCATCATCCGTAAACGAACGACGAATGCGACGGCGGTCGCGTTCTTCGTTCGCTTTGGTGACCGCGCTCAACTGTTGTCCCCACCACCAAGTCGTCATCAATCCTCAGCCGGGCGGCGAATGGGTACATTGATCCGACCAGCGCGGCCCGCGCGCGTTCGGTCGCCCGCTTCACGCGGGCATAGATTGAAACACATCAATATAGTTCGTCGTCGTTCCCGCAAAGTCGAACCCGCCTTTCGCTTATCCGTTCATCCCGCTTCCGAACAATTTACCAAGGTCAACCTACCGCTGTCGATCTTTGACGAACACAGAATGGAAGCGGCGGTATTGTGATGGACGAGCCGAAGATCAACACGAAGTCAGGCGAATCGGCGGCGGCTTCGCCACTACGTGTCCGCAACGTGCTTCAAGGCTTCCGGACGTTCCTGAACTGGTGCCATGAATCCGAGTTGTGGACGAAGCCGAGACGATTCGAAACGATCTTCAAGGCGAAGCCGTCACTGTCGCTGGACGAACGCCGACAGTCCCTTCAAGGGTGAAGGTGGTGTGCGATACTGGTCGAGTTTGGCAGCCTGTAAGGGTTTACACCATTGACGGCAGATCCAAATCGCTTAACTCTTTGGCCAACGCGAAAAAAAAGATTGTTCGCAGCGACAGGCGGGCTATCTTGAATGTTCTGTCAGGCCGTGCCCTCACCAGCCTGTCGCGCAAAGGATGTGATAAAATGCGTTATATGCAGCGTCGGGACTGTTCCCGACGTCAGATAGCCCAATGCCGCGGTTTTACCCTTGTTGAACTATTGGTCGTGATCGGCATCATCGGCGTGCTGATCGGAATCCTTGTTCCCGCGCTGACCAAGGCGCGCGAATCCGCCACCCGGACGGCGTGTTTGAGCAATCTTCGCCAATTCGGCACGGCACTCACGATGTATGCGACTCAGTATCGAGACCGCATCCCCATCGGTTATTACTCGGGTCAAAAGCAGACCAACTATCTCGTTAACTACAACGAGAACGGCGTTCAGTTCTTCAGCATGCTCGGGTTACTGTACCAGGCGAAACTGCTCGACGGTCGATCGTCTTACTGTCCGTCGGAATCGTTGTCCCGCTGGGAGTTTCAAACCCCCGAGAACCCCTGGCTTCCAGTTGAAGTGCCCTCGGCGGCGCAGATGAACACCCGGCTTGGCTACGGCGTGCGTCCGACGGTGAACTGGCTTGAGACCGGTTCGTGGCCTGAGACGATGACGCAGCTTCGCCAAATGAAGAACAAGGCGCTCGCCGCCGACCTTGCTCCGACGCCGTTTTTTGTCCAGCGCCGACACAAATCGGGAATCAATGTCTTCTTCGCGAACGGCAGCGCGAAGTGGGTGCCGAGCAAGCAGTTCATCAACGCGATCAAGGATGTGCCGGACCTCCAAACCACCTTTGATCCCGCGTGGAACTGGACGCAACTGAACGAGCCGTCGGAGCCGACGTCCGGCATCTGGCCGGCGCTGGACCGCTCATAGGGACTTTCGATGCGTCGATCCGCCGGTACTATGCCCAGCTCCAGTCCGTTGCCGACTTATCGGCAGGCGGTGGCGCTGCCTCTATCCGCAAGCGCCGTCGAGTCGCGACCGTCGGGCCGCCGCCCAGTCGTGCATGGCAAGTTCGTCGAATGGGACGATCGCCGACAGCTCGTTCGCGGCGTGACCTACGGCCCCTTTTGTCCCGATGCTGCCGGCGAGGAATACCACTCGCCGGAGATTGTCGCGCGCGATTTCTCGATGATGTCGCGCGCCGGCGTGAATGCCGTGCGCACGTACACCGTGCCGCCGCGATGGCTGCTCGACCTCGCCGACGAACATCGCCTGAAGCTGATGATCGGCATCCCCTGGGAAC
This sequence comes from Phycisphaerae bacterium, assembly GCA_031411495.1. GTDB lineage: Bacteria > Planctomycetota > Phycisphaerae > Tepidisphaerales > Tepidisphaeraceae > JANOBD01. The sequence continues at coordinate 235,445 of JANOBD010000165.1, forward strand.
AGCACGTCGCGTTTCTGGATAGCAGGGCAGTCGCCCGACGCATCGAGAGGCGGGTCAGTCAGGCCGTCGAATCCCTTGCGGGCCATCCCGCGATCCTCTGCTATGCGATCGGGAACGAGATTCCCTCATCGGTGGCGCGCTGGCACGGCGGCGCGCCGTTGTCGCATTTTCTCGAACGACTCTGGCGAGCCTGCCGGCGCGAGGATCCCCTGGGGCTCGTCACCTATGCCAACTATCCGTCGACGGAATACGTCAGCCTCCCATTCCTCGACTTCATCAGCTTCAACGTCTATCTCGAAACGCAGCAGAAACTCGAAGCGTACATCGCGCGTCTGCACAACATTGCCGGCGATCGGCCGCTGGTGATCTCGGAACTCGGGCTCGACGCGTTGCGAAACGGGGCCGATCAGCAGGCACGTGTGATTGACTGGCAGGTCCGCTCGACGTTTGCCAGCGGCTGTGCCGGGACGTTCGTTTTCAGTTGGACGGACGAGTGGTTTCGAGGCGGGCAAGAAATCACAGACTGGCAGTTCGGGCTGACCTCGCGCGAGCGCGAACCGCGCATCGCACTGGGTCGGCTCGCTAGTTCGTTCAATGAGATACCGTTCCCGCCTCAAATCGAATGGCCGCTCGTGTCGGTCGTCGTCTGCACGTACAACGGGAGTCGAACGCTGCGCGATGCGCTGGGCCGCATCGCGCGTCTGAACTACCCAAACTTCGAGACGATCGTCGTCGATGACGGCTCAACCGATGAAAGCGCGCAGATTGCCCGTGAGTTCGATGTCCGGCTGATCCAGACGACGAATCGGGGGCTGAGCGCAGCCCGCAACACCGGCTGCAAGGCTGCGCGCGGCGAAATCGTCGCCTACCTTGATGACGACGCCTACCCCGATCCGTATTGGCTTCAGTTCATCGCGTCCGGGTTCATGCAGTCGGACCATGTCGGGATCGGCGGACCGAACATCCCGCCGCCCGACGACGGCTTACGCGCTGACTGTGTCGCGCATGCGCCAGGTGGCCCGATGCATGTGTTGATCACCGACACTGTTGCCGAGCATCTGCCGGGCTGCAACATGGCGTTCCGCAAGAGCGCACTGGAGGCGATCGGCGGCTTCGACGAACAATTTTGCGTCGCTGGGGACGATGTCGATGTGTGCTGGCGTCTTCAGGCGCGTGGCTGGACGCTTGGCTTCGTTCCCGGCGCGATGGTCTGGCATCACCGGCGCGGAACGCTCTTGAGCTACTGGAAGCAGCAGAAGAACTACGGCCGTGCCGAAGCAATACTCGAACGCAAGTGGCCAGAGAAATACAACGCGTTGGGACACGCCACCTGGACGGGACGGCTCTACGGAAAAGGACTGCTCTGGTCGATCGCGTCAACGCGTCACCGGATCTATCACGGCAGTTGGGGATCGGCGTTGTTTCAATCGGTGTATAACACTGGCCCCGGCGGGCTCGCTTCGCTTCCGGCAACGCCGGAATGGTACCTGATGATCCTCACACTCGGAGCGCTGGCGGGTTGGGGCATCGTCTGGACACCGCTGCTTTGGTTCGCGCCGTTGCTCGGCCTGCTGGTCGCGATCAATCTTGTCCAGTCGGCGTTCGCCGCGAAGTCGGCCTTCCCCGGGCCATGGTTCGCGCGTTCGCTGCTGATACGGCGTTTCGTCACCATGATGCTGCACCTTGCCCAGCCGGTTGCTCGACTGATCGGCCGCCTCGGTTCGGGGCTCACGCCGTGGCGTCGTCGGGGCGTTGCCGCATTCTCGCTGCCGTACCCGCGGCGACGGCAATTGTGGGTGCAACAATGGCGGGCTCCGGAAACGGAGCTTGTAGCAATTGAGACTTCGCTGCGCAGTGCCGAAGCCGTCGTCCTCCGTGGCGGCGACTTCGATAACTGGGATCTGGAGGTTCGTGGCGGTCTCTTCGGATCGGTACGGCTTCGGACGATGGTCGAAGAGCACGGCGACGGGAAACAGATGTTCCGCCTGCGGTGCTGGCCGGTCGTCGCGCGGGCACCGGCGTTCCTGCTGCTGCTCTTGATCCTGGTCTGGGATGCGGCCGCATTCGCGGGCGAATGGATCACCTGGGCAGTCGTCGGCGCGTTCGTTCTGGCGCTCGGGTCACTTCTGCTGCGCGAACTCGGGCTTGCGATGGCCGCCGTGCTCCACGCAACAGCTGGCTGGAACCGAGAGAGGGGCCGGCGATGAACCGCTTTCGCCGGCTTGCACCGTACGTGTTGCGGCAACGCCGCCTGTTGATGCTCATCGGCCTGTTGAGTCTATTGGCGCCATTGCTCGCGGCGCTGGCGCCTTTGCCGCTCCAATACCTGGTCGATCACGCGATCGCGCGGAAGAGCGCGTTGCAGATAGTCACGGCGGTTTGTTTTTCGCTGACGGTGTTCGCGCTGGGCGCTGTGCTGGAGGCCACCAGCACATTCGCCTGGACCCTCGCCGGGCAACGTATGGTGATCGACCTCGGGGGAGACCTGTTCGCGCGTTTGCAGCGGCTGTCACCGATTTTTCACAGCCGGCACAGCCCCGGCGACCTGCTGGTTCGACTCGGAGGCGACACCTACTGCGTCTACAACGTCGCCGAAACGCTATTTGTCACGCCGGTGCAGCATGTACTGACGCTCTTGCTGATCGCGGTCGTCGCGTGGCGACTTGATGCCCGCCTTACGGTCATTTCACTGGCGTTGGCGCCGGTGATGGCGGCCTCGGTTTACTGGCTCGGACCCATTCTGAAACGCCGCGCGAAGCAGCAGCGTGTCAATGACTCCAGTCTCGTGAGTCTGGTCCATCAAACACTGGGCTCGATTCCGCTCGTGCAGGCATACTCGTCGGGGAAGCGAAACGTTGAGCAGTATCGCGCACTCGCGGACCATGGCGTCGCGCTGCGTCAGAAGACATCGCTCATCAATAATGCCAGTTCGGTCATCAGTGGAACCATCGCGACGCTGGGCACGTCGATCATCGTTTACCTTGGCGCCACGCAAGTGATGAAGGGAGCGATGACCGTCGGCGCGTTGCTCGTGTTCATCGCGTATCTCCGTTCGCTGCAGGGCGCGTATCACGGGCTGCTGTCCCTGCGGAACCGATTCAAGACGGCCGAGGCAGCGGTCGATCGCGTTTGGGAAATCATGGATGCGCCGCAGCGGGTCATCGAAGAACGCGAAGCTACCGCGTTTTTGACTCCGGCAGAATCGCGTGCGATCGCAATCGAACTGGACAGGGTCAGCTTTGGCTACGATCCGCAAACGCCTGTCCTGCGGGATTGCTCGCTGCGCATCGGCGCCGGCGAGCGGGTCGCGCTGGTGGGTTCGACCGGGGTCGGCAAAAGCACGCTGATCGGTTTGATCTGCCGTCTGTTCGATCCAGATCAAGGCGTCATTCGGCTCGCCGGGCAGGACGTCGCGCGGCTCACGCTCGAGAGCGTTCGTCGGCAGATCGCGCTTGTCCCGCAAGAGCCGCTGTTGTTGCCCGTATCGATCCGGGAAAACATCGCGTGGGGTCGACCGGAGGCGACCGAGGATGAGATCCACGAAGCCGCCCGGGTCGCGGGCGCGGATGGGTTTATCACCGCCCTGCCCCTGGGCTACGACACGATCATCGGCGAGCGTGGCATGACCTTGTCTGGCGGGCAACGCCAGCGACTCTCGATTGCCCGGGCGGTCTTGAAAGATGCGCCGGCGATCATCCTGGACGAACCCACTGCGAGTTTGGATGCGACCACGGAAGCTGCGGTGATGTCGGCCATCTTGAACGCGCTGCAAGGCAGGACGTGTCTGGTCATCGCGCACCGACTCTCGACGATCCGCGATATGGACCGGATCATTGTGCTGGACGAAGGACGAATCATCGAACAGGGTTCGCACGACGAACTGCTACGCGCCGGCGGGCGATACTGGCAGATGCATGACAGCCAGCTTTCGCCGGTGGGGGGAATGCGATGACGTACTGGTGGCGTCGCATCTTGCGGCACGCCGGCGTTCCGGTCGGGCCGATGGTCGCGATCGCGGCGCTGCTGGCGGGTGCCAGCGCTGCTGCGGCGTTGGCGCCGTGGCCTCTCAAGTTGCTGGTCGACCTCGTGTTGAAGCCCGACGCCGACGTTCAGCGTCGCTACGGTTGGCTTCGTGCCCTTCCCGGTGCCCGCGATTCAGATCTTGCGCTGATCCTATGGCTCTGCGTCGCGATGCTATCGCTCTATCTGCTCTCACAGGGGATTCGCGTTACCATAGCATATCTGCTGAGTGGGTTGGGCAGTCGGCTGACCTATCGATTGGGGGCCGAAGTTCTGTCACGACTTCAGGAACTCACGTTGGTGTTCCACAGTCGCCAGCGCGTGGGCGACATGGTCCAACGCGTGACGACCGATTCAGGTTGTGTGCGCGACCTGGTGTGCGGCGTGATGGTGCCGGGCGCGCGGGCGTGCGTCGATCTGATCGTGATGTTCCTGTTCATGTGGCAATTGGATCGATTGCTGGCGCTGATCGCGATTGCTTTCGCGGTTCCGCTTGCACTGGTCATTCGCTGGTGCACCGCACCGCTGGCGGAGCGGGCCTACGAGCAGCAACAGGTTGAAGCGCAGGTACTGTCGCTTGCAGACCAGACCCTGGGTGCGCTGCCAGCGGTTCAGAGCTTTACGCGCGAGCCGGAGCACGATCGACAGTATCGAGTATTGAATCAGCGCTTACTCGTTCGCCAGGTCGCCGCGATGTGGGCGCAGCTGCGTTTCAAGTTTGCCACGAGTGGCGTGACGGCGCTGGGGAGCGCGACCATCATGCTGCTGGGCGGCCTGGCGGTCGCCGACGGTCGCTTGTCTTTGGGCGGCCTGTTGGTGTTTCTCGCGTACCTCGCGGCGCTGTACGCGCCGATGGAGACGCTGAGTTACCTGTCGGCAACTTACGCGAACTCCACCGGCAGCGCCAGGCGCGTCCTCGAGGTTCTTGACACGGCGGAACACATTACCGACGCGCCCGGGGCTCAGTACTTGCCCGCGCCGTCGCTCCCAGGGGTTCACGAGATCCGCTTCAGTCATGTCTCGTTTTCCTACCGACCCGGCCAACCCGTCTTGCGAGACCTCGATCTGATCATTCCGCAAGGGCAAGTCGTCGCGCTCGTCGGGCCCACCGGATCGGGAAAGAGCACGATGCTCTCTCTCGTGCCTCGATTGCTGGATGCGGAATCGGGTGCAGTGCTAATAGGCGGCCGCGACGTGCGAAGCGTTCGACTCGCCAGCCTGCGCGACCGGATCGCGGTCGTTCCGCAGGAGCCGCTGCTTCTGCCGATGTCGGTCTCAGAGAACATTGCCTATGCCAGGCCCGGTGCGACGCTCGACCAAATTCAGTCCGCCGCACGCGCGGCGAACGCCGAGGAGTTCATCCTGCGGATGGAGGGCGGGTACGGCGCGATCCTCGGTACCCGCGGAGCAACGTTGTCGGTCGGCCAGCGGCAACGGCTTTCGATCGCGCGGGCCCTGTTGAAGGATGCGCCGATCCTGTTGCTCGATGAGCCGACCAGTGCTCTGGATCCGTTGACAGAGCGAAACGTCGTTGACGCACTTGCCCGACTGTCACTCGGGCGAACGTGCATCATCATCGCCCACCGACTCTCGACGATCCGCCATGCCGATCGCGTACTTGTGCTGGATGAAGGCGCCATCGTTCAGGACGGCACCTATGCGCAGCTCGTCGCGCAGGACGGACTCTTCCGCCAAATGCACCAGGTCGCGCACCCATTCGCTGCCGTGGAGGTGCGGACATGAGCCTCCGCATTCTCGTCTCCGGACACATCGTGCGCTATCCCCTGGGCGGGCAGTGCTGGCATCATCTTCAGTATCTGGTCGGATTGGCGCGGCTCGGTCATCAGGTTCACTACTACGAGGATTACGGCTGGCCGGCCTCGTGTTACGACCCGGAGCAGGACACGATGAGCGCCGACCCCACGTATGGCATTCGCTTTCTGCGCGATCTGCTGAAGCCGCACGGTCTCAGCGGACGATGGTGTTACCTGGCCGAAGACGGCAGCACCCGCGGACTCCCGCGAGCGCAGCTGGCTGAGTGCTGTCGACAGGCCGACCTTTACATCAACCTCAGTAACCTGAACTGGATCGACGAGCTGGAGGAATGCTCACGCCGCGTGCTGATCGATACGGACCCGGTCTTCACGCAGATCGGCGCCATCGGAATGGGAGGAGCGTTCGAGCAATACCATCGCCTTTTCACCTTCGGCGAAAATGTTCACCAGCCCGGCTGTTCCATGCCGACGGCCGGATATCAATGGCTGCCGACGCGCCAGCCAATCGTGGCGGATCTGTGGCCCGTTACCACCGTCCCTTTGCATGGCGACCTCACGACGCTGACCAACGTCGTCGCGTATGGCGATCACACGTGCGCCGGCGTGGTGTATGGACAGAAAGATCGCGAGTTCGCGCAGTTCGTTGATCTGCCGTCACGTGTCCCGGTGCGCTTCCGGCTCGCCCTCGCAGGCGGCGAAAGCGTGCAGCGCAACCTCGTTGAACACGGCTGGTCGATCGATAACCCCTTAGAGGCATCGCGCTCGCCTCAGCGGTATCAACAATACATCCGCGACTCACTCGGCGAATGGTGTGTAGCCAAGCATGGATACGTCTCGACGGCGAGCGGCTGGTTCAGCGAGCGCAGCGCCGCCTATCTCGCGAGTGGCAGGCCGGTCGTCGTACAGGACACCGGCTTCAGTCGGTCCCTGCCTCATGGAGAAGGTCTCTTCGGCTTCAACACGATCGACGAGGCAGTGGGCGCGATCGAAGCCGTGCTAGCCGATCCGCAAAAGCACGGCAACGTCGCGCGACGCATCGCACTGGAGCATTTCGATGCGGAACACGTTCTGAATGAACTTCTCACAAGGGCCATGAATTGAAATGATCGCCCATCCCGGACAAGTTCAGTTCGTTCGATCCGATACGACCCCCGGCGAACTGGGGATCGTACTGATCTCCGAAGAGTTCCCGCCGGAAATGATCGGCGGCATCGCGACCTACACGCTGGATGTCGCGCGCGGGCTCGCGAATCTCGGCCATCGCGTTCATGTCATTTCACGCACGTGGGACACGAAAGAGTCATTCGAAGAAATCGATGGCGTGCAGGTGCATCGCACGTTCATTCCGGATCCGAGCTGGCGATGGGGAACGCGCTACGTCAGCGGAAACTTCCATGGGTTACGTGAACTGCTGTTCTGGAACCGGCGCGTGCGCTGCACGCTGGATCGCATTCTCGGTGCTGAATCGATTGATGTGATCGAATGTCCGGAATATCACGCGCAGGGACTTGAGTCTGCTCTGTGTCACCCAGGCGTGCCGGTGATCGTGCGGTTGCATATCCCGGCGTTTGTCTGTCGTCGACTCAATGGCGTTGGAATCGGCGCGTCGCCATTGGATACGCGACTCTGTGAGATGGCCGAGTACCAGATGTCGCGACGCGCGGCACTGATCACCTCGCCGAGCAGGATCATGGCGGACGATGTCGCCGGCCCCTGGAAGATCGAGCGATCCAGCATTCGGGTCATTCCGAACCCGGCCGATGAGCGATTGTTCGCGAGTGCCGATCACATCGAGCCCGAGCCCGACACGGTTGTCTTCGCCGGCCGAATCGAACGACGCAAAGGGGTCGAGACGCTCGCCGCCGCGATTCCGCTGATTCGTCGGCAGCGACCGAATGCTCGTTTTCGATTCTACGGTGCAGACCATCCCTCGGGTCCTGCCGGGATGTCGATGGTGCAATATCTTCGCGGCATGCTGAACGCGGCGGGTGTTCCGGAGTCGGCCGTCGTGTTTTACGGCCCGCAGCATCGACATCTCCTGCCGCCGATCTATCGGGGCGCTTGGGTTTGTGCGGTACCCTCTCTGTATGAAAGCTTCGGCTACACCTGTCTCGAGGCCATGGCTGCCGGCTCGGCGGTTGTCGCCAGCAACGCGGGTTCGATTCCCGAGTTGCTCACGCACGGACATGACGGACTACTCGTCCCGCCGAGCAATGCACGGGCGCTCGCGGATGGGATCGTTCGTCTCTTGTCTGAGCCAAGCCTTCGGCACCAATTGGCGGCCGAAGCAAGGCGAACCGTGATGGAACGATTTGCGCGGGACAAGGTGTGCCAGCAGATGGTGAATGCATATCGCGAAGCAGTTCGGAGACATCGATGATCTACCACGTCTACGCCAATCGTCAGAACATTGGGGACTGGCTCGCTGCGCGTGCGATCCAGTCCACCCTTGTTCCCCGTCCGATCACTCAACTGCTGCTCGATGAGTACTTTGTTGCGGACACGGTCCGGCGTCTTCAGTCCGCGACCTCACGAGACCTGATCATTGTCGGGGGCGGTGGCCTGTTGATGGACTATTTCCTGCCCTTTTGGGAACAGCTGGAGATCGTCTCGCAACGGATTCCGATCGTCATCTGGGGTATCGGCTACTGTGATTTCAAGGACTCCAACGTCCGCCCACCGAAGCAACTCATTCAGAAAATCTTCTCACGCGCACGGCTTTGCGTGTTGCGTGATGAGTTAACGCGTTCGGACTTTGCGGAACTCTCCCTGCCGCCGGCCACACTCTGTCCGAGTCTTATGCTGCTCGAGCGTCACGTTCACAAGACGCCGAGCCTTGTCCATGGCGTTCACTGGGGCGTCACTGGCGAAGACCGCTATCAGCGGATGTGCACCTTAGTGAAGGCGCACTGCGAGGATACGAAGCTGCACTACGTGGAATTGAACAACGAGATCCGGGCGGATGATGAGAACCAGTTTCGCTCACAGCTTCAGCTTTACGCCGACGCGCAGTTCGTCGTCAGCACTCGGCTGCACGGTGTCATTATTGGTCTTGCCGGAGGCGCAAAAGTTCTGGCCGTCTCAGGCGATCGAAAGGTTGAAGCATTCATGGAACAAATCGGCTTGAGTGACTGGGTCTGCGAACTAAACCGGCTGGATGACTTGCCCGAGATGATGGCGCGGCTCGATCGACAGGGGAACGTCGCCGAACCCTTCTTGGCCAGGGCCCGCGACGCGAACCAGGACATTGGCAGACAAGTCCGACACATCGCCGACGAACTCACGCCGCTCGAGGTGCTGGCATGAGCAAGCTCAAGATCGTCATCCTCGGCATGATGGGGCGCTGCCCATTTGGCGGTCAGACATGGTTGTATCTCAATTGGCTGCGCGCGTTCGCGAAACTGGGGCACGAGGTCTGGTACGTCGAAGACGACTCGGTGTGGCCCTATGACCCCATTCAGAACTCAGTAACCGATGACTGTCGTTACGCGGTGAAGCACATCGCCAACTCACTCGAGCGCGTCGGGCTCGCGGGCCAATGGGCATTTCGTCTGGCGGATCGAGATGATGCCTGCTGGAACCTGACCAAGTCGCAGCTCGCCGGTCTCTATCGCGATTGTGACCTTCTATTGAACGTCGTCGGCGCGACCGATCTGCGCGAGGAGCATCTCGCGGCACGGCGTCGAATCTATGTGGAGACCGATCCCGTCACGGCGGAGCTGCGTCTGGCCAGCGGCGATGAGCATACGAAGCGCGCCTATGCGCTTCACGAGCGGGTCGTCACCTATGGCGAAAACTACGGCGCGCCCGATTGCGGCGTGCCCACCTGCGGCCTGCGTATGTCCAAAACTCGTCAGCCGATCGACCTCGACCTCTGGCCGATGGCGTTCGACCCCGATGCCCGGCACTTCACCACGATCGGCAACTATAAACAGGAAGGATCGGACGTCGAATACAACGGCGAAACCTATCGCTGGAGCAAGCACCACGAGTGGGAAAAGTTCATCGACTTGCCGCGGCGTGTGCGCCAGAGCTTCGAGCTGGCGATGATGCCCGGCGAGGAGAAGGATCGAGCACGGCTCCGCGAGCACAGATGGTCGCTGACGCCGCCGCTGGAAATGTCTCTCGACATCTTCGGGCGCTATCCCGAATATTTTCGACGTTCGCGCGGCGAGTTCACCGTCGCCAAGGACCAGAATGTCCGGCTGCGCAGCGGGTGGTTCAGTGAGCGGGATGTCTGCTATCTCGCGAGTGGGAAACCTGTCGTCACACAGGATACCGGCTTTTCAAACATCCTGCCGACCGGCGCCGGATTGTTCGGCTTCACGACGATGGATCAGGCCATCGCGGCGATCGATGCCATCAACAGCGATTATCAACGTCATTGTCATGCGGCGCGTTCGATTGCGCAGGAGTTCTTCGCCGCCGAGAAGATCGGGGCGGCATTCCTCCGAGAGGTGGGAGCATGAGCGACGTGCGCTACCTCATCTTTAACGCCGACGATTTCGGGCAAACCCGCGGCATCAATCGCGGCATCGTCGAATGCCACGTCCGGGGCGTGCTGACGAGCACCAGCCTGATGGTGACCGGCGCGGCGGTGGAGGAAGCTGTCGAGTTCTCCCGCGCGAACCCGACGCTGGCGATCGGCCTGCACTTTGACGTCTGGGGAGAAGATGAACGCGAGTTCGATACTCATGATCTGAAGGCAACCAGAGATGAGTTGGAGCGGCAACTCGATCTCTTCACGCGTCTCATGGGTCGACTGCCGACACACATTGATTCGCATCGCCATGCTCATCGCGAGCCCCATTTGTTCGCGCACTTTGTGGATTGGTGCCGCAAGGTTGGCGTACCGGTACGAGGTGACGGGCAGGTGAAATTTGTCGGCGGATTTTACGGCCAATGGGAGTGGAACGTAACGAACCTCGGGTACGTCAGTGTTCCATTCCTGCAGCAGATGCTGCGCAACGAAGTGCCGGTCGGCGTGACAGAGTTTTCCTGTCATCCCGGTTTCATCACGCCAGAGTACATAGGTGTCTATGCTGAGGAACGGGAGGAAGAAATCCGGACCCTCACGAGTCCGGTGGTTCGGAAGACCATTGAAGAGTTGGGTATTCGTTTGATCAGTTACGACGACCTCAAGAAGGCGGCTCTGGGCGGAGCCTGACACCAGGAAAACACGATGCAAAACCCGACATTCAGACTCGTTTGTTTCCGCGACTATCTTATGCTCAGCGCCGCGGTCTTTGCCGCATGTGTGCCGTACACCTTCGGTGATACCTACACATTTACGGATGTGGGGTCACTGGGAGGCGCGAAAACCGAGGCGTATGACATTAACAACACGGGTCGCATTGTGGGATGGGGCAAGACAGCCACCGGGAGTAACCGGGCATTCCGCACGGCGCCCAATTCCGCGGTAAGTGTCACGACCGATCTGATCCCTCTGATGACTGGGGGATCGCAGAGTTTTGCCTACTCGATTAACTCGAACGGGATCGTTGCCGGCGATGGGAATCAGACGCAGGGAGATCGCGCCTTCGTTTACAACGGAAGCACGGTAACAGTCGCTTCTCCTAACGGTTCGCCAATCGGCGGCTGGACCTATGCCGGCGCGATCAACGCGAGTGGTCAAGTTGCCGGTTCGACTTCCTTCGGCATCTATTACACGCACGCGATGCTTTACGGTGGCGGACAGACGAAAGATATCGGAACCCTCGGCGGCCTCAACTCGTTCGGATATGGGATCAACGCGTCGGGCACTGTCGTCGGGGCGTCTGAACTCCCTCCGACCATCGATTTCATTACCTATACCCATGCGTTCGCCTGGAGGCCGACGACGGCGAATGGAACAAGCGGCACCATGACGGACATCGGCAGTCTCGGGGGCAACTATGCTTACGCGTTCGATATCAATGACGCGGGCGCGATCGTCGGCGGATCGACCGACGCGGGAGATATCGGCTATCACGCGTTCTATCTTTCCGCGGCCGGCGCAACCATGAAAGACCTCGGCACGCTGGGCGGCAGTTCGAGCGAAGCGCGGTCCTTGAACAAACTTGGACAGGTCGTCGGCTATGCGAAGACCGCGACCGAAGCCACACACGCCTTTCTCTACGATGACGGGCGAATGATCGATTTGAATGAGCTCTTGCCCGCAGCGACCGGGTGGACCCTTACGGCCGCACGTGGCATCAACGATCTTGGCCAAATCGTCGGCCTCGGAACGAATCCGATCGGGGAGACCAGGGGCTTCGTACTCAATCCCGTCTCCACTTGGGCCGTCGACGCGTCGGGAACTTGGTCCACCAATTCAAACTGGCTCGGCAATGTTCCGAGCGGCGCAGGGGTCGCCGTAAACTTGACCGGTGCCATCACGTCACCGCGGACGGTGACGCTGGACGCGGCGCGGACGGTTGGGCTGATCACGTTCAACAGTCCGGCGAGCTACACGATCGCCGGTCAGTCACTGTCGCTGTCGGGTGATGGCAGCGGCGTCCGGGTTCGCTCG
>JANOBD010000166.1:0-2102 GCA_031411495.1 Phycisphaerae bacterium
CAAAAAGGTTAGGTGGCGGTGGCGTGGTTTTCAGCACATCAATTGCCCACAGCGCCAACAACGCACCGACCGCGCCGCCCAGGGTTGCCAGCAGCAGGCTCTCGGTCAACAGTTGCCGCACCAGTCGCCACCGGCTCGCGCCCAATGCCAACCGCATGGCGATCTCCTTGCGCCGCGCTGAAGCCCGCGCCAGCAGCAGGTTCGCGACGTTTGCGCACGCGATCAAGAGGACGATGGCGACAACGCCGGCCAGCAGCGCCGCAACAGAAATCAACTGCCCGCGACTCGTCGGATCGCCCTGATTGACCGGCGTCAGCGTGGCGATGCGGTTGCGATTTATTTCCGGGTAGGCCTGTGCTAATTGTCCCGCGAGGCCCGCCATTTCCGCCTGTGCCTGCGCCTGGCTTACGCCCGGCTTAAGCCGTCCGACCAGCACCAGCCAGCGGTTGCCGCGCACCTTGAGCAAGTCGGGATTCATCTCACCCGCATAACCGCCGCGCGGCGGACGCACCACTGCCTGCATCGCCATCGGCGCATAAATCTCGCGCGGCACGCCGGGATCAATCCCGTTGAAGTTCGCAGGCGCAACGCCGATGATCGTGAAGCTGCGCCCATTCAAACTTACCTGTCGCCCGATCACATTGCGGTCGCCGCCAAAGCTGCGCTGCCACAAGCCATAACTGATGACGACGACCGGATGCGTGTCCGGCGTCTGATCTTCGTCCGGCGCGAAGGTGCGCCCCAAAACAGCGCGCACGCCAAGCAAATCAAAGTAATTGCCCGACACGATCAAACCGAAAATCTGCTCCGCTCCCGCCTGATTCTGCCCGGCGGCATTCAGACTGACGCTGACGCCGCCGTAACACAGCAGCCCGTCAAAGACGCGGTTCTGCTCCCGAAAGTCAACGTAGTCGGGATACGAAGCGACGTTGTACGGATCACTCGGCTGGCCGGTGAAGACATAGCTCAACCGCTCTGGATCGCGCACCGGCAACCGCCGCAGCAATGTCCCATTGACGAGGCTGAAGATCGCCGTATTCGCGCCGATGCCGAGCGCGAGTGAAAGAATAGCGACAGCGGTGAAGCCCGGATTTTTGCTCAGCATTCGCACGCCATAACGTAAGTCTTGCAATAAAGTCTGCATAAATTCTCCTGAAGAAAACGAGGAAGGCGGAACGAGGAGGGATGAAGCAACTTGCTGTTGGTTCCCCATTCATCGTTCAGCGTTCCGAGTTCATCATTTCTCATTCACAACGCAACGCTATCATCGGGTCCACCTTCGTCGCGCGTCGTGCCGGGAGCCAGCAGGCCAGCAACGCGACCAGCAAGAGGAGGAGCGTGATGATGATGAAGGTCAAGGGATCACTTGCGCTGACGCCGTAAAGCAGGCTGGTCAACAAACGCGTCAAAGCAAAGGCCGCGCTCACTCCGAGCACGACGCCGATGATGACGAGCAGCATGCCCTGCCCGATGACCAGCCGCAGCACGTCGTGCTTTTGCGCGCCGAGCGCCATGCGGATGCCAATCTCCTGCGTGCGTGAGGTGACCGAATACGAAATCACGCCGTACAGGCCCAGCGCCGTCAACACGAGTGCCACACCCGCAAAGATCGCGAGCAGCAACGTATTGAATTTCGGCTGCGACACAGAGGCGGCGAGGTAATCTTCCAGCGACTCGACTTCATCAATCGGCACTTCGCGGTCGAGCGCACTGACTTCAGTGCGTACCGCGTTAACAAAACTGAGCGGATCAGTTTCGGTGCGCACGACGACCGCCATGCTTCCGAACGGCAGTTGCGCGTAAGGCAAATAAAGTTCCGGTGTCGCGTCGGCGCTCAGGCTGTTGTGCTTAACATCCGCGACCACGCCAACGATCTCGCGTAGCGGCGGTTTACTGGCGTCCAGCGCAATGCCCGGCGCGATGCGTTTGCCGAGAGGATTTTCATTGGGGAAAAATTGGCGCGCCATCGTTTCGTTGATGACCACAACGGGCGGGGCCTTCAGATCATCGCGCGCCGTGAATTCGCGGCCCGCGCGCAAGGCAATGCCCATCGTTGCAAAGTAATTTACACCCGCCGTCCGCAATCCGGCGCTCGGGCGTTT
>JANOBD010000167.1:0-2036 GCA_031411495.1 Phycisphaerae bacterium
GAGGCGTTGGGCTTCGATCGCTCAGACGACGAAAAGCTCTTCTTTGCACCAGCGACACACGCTTTACGTGAATCCGCGACGCGCATCGCGCGCAGCCTTAGAGCGGCCAGACAGCCCTAAGGACACACCCGAGTAGCTGACCTCAGCTCTGGAAGCACTGTCAGTTCGAGCATGCCGAGGTGGCAAGATCACCGACTCTCATGAATGACCTGTGTAGACTTGCAAGTGCCCACTGGGCACTCAGTAAGTGGCAAAAAACGCCGCCGACCGCTCCGGATCGAAGCCTCTCCTGTCATACATCAAGGTTGTCGTCGGGTCAGAGTGGCCGCAATCACGTTGGACGTCCTCCAACGCAGCACCATTGGCGAGCGCGGTAGTAATGAATGTGCTTCGCATTGAATGGGCAGAATACCCGGCACCCAGACCAACGACTTCGACATGGTGCCGAACGATCCGATCAATTTGATCGGGATGCAATCCACGACGCGATTCTTGTCGTTTTCCGTTATTCGCCGTCGGCCGAAACAGCGGGCCGTCGCGATCATCACCATGGCCGGCGGCGGCGAGATATGCTTCGATCCGAACGGATGTCTGCGGATTCACGGCGAGGCTCAAATCTTCCCCGCCCTTGCGGATGAAGTGCAGGCTCTTGTGCCCTGAGTTGACGTGGAAGTCACGCACGCACAGGCTGGCAATCTCACTGCGGCGCGGACCCGCTTGTAAGCCGACCGAGAGAATGGCGCGATCGCGAAGGCCGATGAGCGTGCTCGCGTCGGGTGCGTCGAGCAACTGTCGTGCTTCTTTGGTGGAAAAGGCGCGGGTCGTGCCTTGTCGCCGATTCACGCGGGGGCGTTTGATGTCGCGGACGGGATTCACTTCGGCCGCGCGATGATCGATGAGATGTGCGAATAGCGAAGAGAGCGAAGACATGCGCCGCCGAATCGTGCGGGGTTTGGCACCTTCCTCTTTCATTCGATTGGACCAAGCTATCACTGCGGCGCGGTTCACCAAGCGTAGTTCATCAGTGGTTCTCAAACCCATCGTCTTGATGAAATGCGCGACGTCCTGCTTATAGGCACGCCGCGTGTGGGGCGAGAGTTGACCCGCGAGCCAGACTTCTTCTTCGGGGATGAACTGCATCCATTCGATCGTCGATGCAACGGCCCGTGATTCGTTGACGATCGTTAATGTATCGCCTTGCGTGTTTCCCTCGTCCATTCGCCCCTCATGCCATCGTGATAATCCGGTTTATCGTGAACGTAGCATGCCACGACCGAGTGAGAGGCGCAAGCATTCATGCGTTAACCAGCGTTAACCACGACAGATGAATCCGTGAGATTCGAATACTATTTAGCTGATCGACGTCCGCCGACTTTTTTGACAGTAGAATCAGCAAGGCGCTTGAACAGTGTTTGCCAAGTCTCCAAATACGGCTTCCATTCTTCGGATGTCAGGTCGATGCCATCCAATCGAGCCTTTACGAGCTTCGCCAATTCGACTTTCCACCCGTCGTCTAGCGCAATGCCATGTAGAGAGGCGTAAGACTTTACTTGCGGTACAAGAGAAAGAGATTCAGCAGCTTCAAACGGCGAAGCCATCGGTCCCCTTAAATACCGATCGATAAGCGCTTGCATAAATGAGACCGGAAACAGGTCTTCGATCTCTGCCTTACCTATCGCCAAGAAATCGCTCACCAAGAGGACTCGATCGCCAAAATCTTTGTAGAGCGTCTCACGCAAGGACTTTGCCAAGGCGATTCCCGCTTCGTCTCCATCGGCAAGCACGAGTGGCAAATCGTCATCCTTCCCACCCAGAATTGACGCGACGGTCTTTATCGCTTTCGCACCGCTGGTGGGGACGAATAGCAGTTCACGAGTTGGCTTTATTGCTCCGCTCCCGATCAACACCATCTTGATCGCGCTGAGATAAAGTTGATCTGATTGCCCTTCAACGACAATCGCTTTGCATCCCTGAAACATCGTATCCGACACGCTGAGACCTAGCGCTGCGTGCACTGGATAGATGGATTTGTTTTG
>JANOBD010000168.1:0-80767 GCA_031411495.1 Phycisphaerae bacterium
CGGAAGCCGGAAGTCGGAAGCCGGAAGGGGGACGACGTCGACACCCGCTCCTTCGCGTTCCGCTCCGGCCGCCCGCTTCAACCTCCCGTTCGGTGATCGACCGCTGCGCTCCCCTCCCGACTCCCGGCTTCCGACTCCCGGCTCCGGCCGCTACGCGGCCTTCGGCATCGCCGCCTGCTGCTTGGCGCTCAGGAAGCTCAGGAGCTGCATCTCGACCACACGCGGGTTGTTCCCGGCCTGGATGCTCAGGACGCCCTGGAGCACGATCTCCTTGGCGAACACCTCCTCCTGGCTCTTGAGCATCAGCTTCTCGGCGATCGGGCCGGCGACCAGGTTCTGGAGCATGCACCCGTACAGCGTCCCGGTCAGCGCGATCGCCAGGGCGTTGCCGATCACGCTGGCGTCGCCCCCGAGGCTCTTGAACATCGCGACCTGGGCGATCAGCGTCGCCATCAGCCCGAACCCGGGGCCGAACTTGGCCAGCGTGTGGAACAGGTGCTTGCCGTGCTTGTGCCGCTCGGCCATGGCGTCGATTTCGATTCGAAGGATGCGCTCGATGACTTCCGGATCGGTGCCATCGATCGTGAGCTGCAACCCGCGCCGCAGGAACGGGTCCGGCGCTTCGCGCGAGGCGGCCTCGAGCGCCAGCACGCCGTCGCGCCGTGCGACTTCCGCGTAGTTCACCAGGTCCTTGATGATGTGATCGATGTGCGCGTGCTTGTTGAGGATGTATTTCTTGCCGGCCGACAGCGCGCCCAGGACCGAGTGCAGGGGCATCGACATGAACGTCGCGCCCAGCGCACAGCCGCCGACGAGGATGATCTCGCCTGGCGCGATGTACGGGCCGAAGTTCCCGTGCGTCAGGTGGTTAATGGCGTAAGCCATCGATCCCCACGCCATGACGAGCCCGATGATTGTTGCAATATCCATGCGTCTCTAACGTGAGATCATCCACCCGACGGGTCGGTGCGCGCGTCGCGCATCGATCTCCAATCGAGTTATCGGCTCTTGGATGAAGTTGGGATGAATCTTTAAGAGCGAGTTCGTCACTCGGATGCAGGGATCGCGAGGGGACTGTTCACTTGGCCTGAAAACGAAAAAGCCACCGTCTTTCGACGATGGCTTTTCGTTGATTCACTTTCGAATTGCTTGCTTGAGGTCGACTCAGAATTACTTGAGTTCGACGGTCGCGCCAGCGGCTTCGAGGGTCTTCTTGAGCTTCTCGGCTTCTTCCTTCGGAAGGGCTTCCTTGACGGTCTTCGGGGCACCGTCGACGAGGTCCTTGGCTTCCTTCAGACCCAGGCCGGTCGCAGCGCGAACTTCCTTGATGGCGGCGATCTTCTTGTCGGCGGGAACCGACTTGAGGACGACGTCGAAGTTCGTCTGGACTTCAGCCGGAGCTGCAGCCGCAACGGCCGCGCCCCCGCCACCGCCGCCACCTGCGGCCGGTTCGATCTTGTAGGTTTCCTTGAGGTAATCCTTGAGTTCAACGGCCTGCTTGATCGTCAGGCTCGCGAGCTTGTCACCGAGTTCAGCAATTGCTGCATCTGCCATGTGTTCATTCCTCGAGGCGTTCGCCTCTTTTTCACCAGACCGCAGTTTGCGAAATCCGGCTGATCCGTAAGGAGGATCGATCCTGTCGAATCTCCCGCGTCGATCGAACGCTTCACATCGAAGCGATTTAACCCTTTCGGGACGGTCGGGCCGTCGGAGAACTATTTCAGTCGAGAGTTAAGAGTGGAGAGTCGAGAGTTGAATCCGAAAGCAGAGTATTCAACTCTCCACTCTCGACTAACAACTCTCTACTGATTCACCCGTTCTTTCCTTCCGCCTCGATCGCCGAAACGATCGCGGCGATGGTTCCGCCCTGGTTGAGCTGGGCGGCGATGGTCTGGATCGGGCCGAGCAGGGCACCGATGACCTGGCCGATCGCTTCGGGGCGGGTCGGGAAGGTCGAGACCTTCTTGGTTCCCGCTTCGCCTTCGAAGGCTTCGCCGTCGAAGAAGACGCCGCGAAGCTGGAGCTTCTCGTTGTCCTTCTTCGCGTCGACGAGCAATCGGGCGATCGAGCTCACTTCAGCCTTGTCGCTGAAGATGATCGCGCTCGGGCCGCTGAGCAGGCTCTCAAAGCCCTTGAGCTTCGAGCCGGCCGTCGCGCGCTTCGCCAGCGAGTTCTTCACGACGAGCATTTTCATGCCCTGTTCGCTGAGCTTGCGGCGGAGCTTGTTGTTGTTGTTGCCGTCGAGGCCGCTCGAGCTGAGCACGGCGCAGCCTTCGACGTTCTTGAGCTTGGATTCGAGCTCGCGCTCGATGAGGTTCTTGATTTTCTTTGACATGGTGAAACCAGTTTGCAATTGGCAGTCAGCGGTTTGCAGTGGGAAGGCATCGCATTTACTGCGAACCGCCAACTGCGAACAGCGAACTCAGTCCGCCTTCAGGTAAACGGCCGGGGTCATCGAACCCTTGAGCACGATCTTCTTGATGTACACGCCCTTCGAGGCGGCAGGCTTGAGCTTCTTCACCTGCGAGATGATCGAATGAATGTTGTCGACGAGCTTGGCCTTGTCGAAGCTGAACTTCCCGACGACGGTGTGGACGTTGCCGCCCGAGTCGTTGCGGATTTCCATCTTGCCGGCCGCGAACTCCTTGACGACGTTCGCGACATCGGTGGTGACGGTGCCGGCCTTGGGCGAAGGCATCAGGCCCTTGGGGCCCAGGACCTTGCCGAGCTTGCCGACGAACCGCATCATGTCCGGCGTGGCGATGGCGACGTCGAAATCGGTGAAGTTGGTCTTCTCGATCTCTTCGACGAGGTTCTGGCTGCCGGCCTTGATCGCGCCCGCGTCGAGCGCGGCCTGAACCAGATTCTCGGAGACGATCGCGACGACGCGCTTCGACTTGCCGATGCCGTGCGGAACCGAGACCGAGGTACGAATCATCTGGTCGGCATGCTTGGGATCGATGCCGAGCGAAAAGATCACTTCGACGGTCTGATCGAACTTGGTGCCTTTGAAAGTCTTGAGAACGTCGACGCCGGAGGCGACATCGACCATCTCTTCCTTGAAGGTCTTGTAGCTTTCGCGATAGCGCTTGGAACGGCCCTGAAGTTCGACGGGAACCGCGTCCTTGGTCTTCTTTTCCTTCTTGGCCTTGGGAGCCTTCGGCTCCTTGGTGGCGACCTGACCGGCGTCGGTCTTTTCGGCTTTTGGCGCCCTCGGGGCCTTGGCGGGCTTCGCCGGTTTCTCGGCGGATTCTGTCGTTTCGTCGGCTGCCATCGGCAACCTCCTTGTTCAGAGTTTTTGAGGCTCTGATTGCTCTGGACGCGTTCTCTAGCTGCGTCCGAAAAGCTCCCTCTGTTGTTATGAGCCCGAGGTAAGGCCGATTCGCAAAAATGCGAGCCGAGCAGTTTACTTAGGACGAGAAGGGTGTCAACGCGCCGGAAGGGCGACGGCCCAGATTTTACGAGGCAAACGCATGTAGGGAATTGAAGGGGTGCCCCGGGGCATGTACCCATGACCCGCGCTTTGCAAACGCGGGTCAACGAGTTCGTTGCCCCGGGGCACCCGATCCAGTTTGATCAAAAGCGATTACTACAGCCCGGATCTTACGAGGCGGGATCGCGGATGCTACGCGGTGAGGTCGATGTGCGGCGGTTCGTCCTTGTCGCCATCTTTACGGGGCGGATGTCGGTTGCGCTTGTTCGAGGGGTGTTCTTCCGGTTTGTCGTGGACCGCTTCGACGGCATCGGCGCTCTCGACCTGGCGTTCGAGCGTGTCCTGATCGATGGAACTGACCTTCAACCGGTTCTGCTGCCGGCGAATCTGGGCGGTGCGCTGGGCGGACTGCGTGGCCTGCGCCTGGGGCGTGGCCGCGAGTGCGCCGGCAAGGGGTTGGATCGGCATGCCGTCCATACCTTCCTTATCGACCTGTTGCGTGGGGACACACTGAGGAAAACACGGGCGATTTGTGCGTCCTATTCGCGAAATGCGCCGCGATACGTCTGCAGATGTTTAAGGTGCGATCAGCTCATGACGGCGTTAAGTCTTTTCCTGATGTTTACTTATATGGATTAGCGCTGCGCAAAAATGCGTTTTCGCGCAGCGCGGTCAGTCATATTGGATGTCTTCTCAGGAAACCAGCTCTGGTTTCGTCACTCTCACCGACTCGCGGTTGAATGAGGGGGATGCAACGAAATGCAAGAGAATGCAAGACTCTGCGAAACGGCGACTCAGGCTTGCATTGGTCATAAACGATTGCGGATAAGAGAATTGGGCATCGAATCGAGTATCGCTGTGCGAGAAAGGTATCGCAGTAAGGCGCACGAGCCATCACCGTCGCCAGCCGCGTTCCGGCTGCTTATCATCGCTCGGCAATCGGCTGGGATCGGCCGGCGTCTTCCTCAAGGAATTGGACCGGCCCAGACCGATAAGGAACCCATGCCCCTGGTACGCGCACGCTCGGAACTTCTGGAACGACGGCAACTTCTCACGATCGAGTCGGTTTCATCCGCCGTCTCGGTGGATGCCGACGAGGAGCAGGTTCTGCAGTCGATTGCCGCCGACGCGGTGAACACCGAACTGCCGGTCGTCGTCTTCTCCGACCGAAACTCGGTGAGTGGCAAGGGGGATGACGTCTACTTCCGCCGTTTCTCGCCCCTGGGCGGTGCGCAGACCGGGCGGCAGATCGTCAACTCCACCAACAGCGGCGCGCAGATGAATCCGGATGTCGCGATCAGCTCCAACAGCAACTTCGTCGTGGTCTGGCAGAGCGAAGGACAGGACGGCAGCAGTTGGGGAATCTACGCCCGGCGGTTCAACGAAGCGGGCGTGGCGCAGGGCGGCGAAATCCAGGTCAACACCTCCACGGCCGGCGCGCAGACCTCGCCCAAAGTCGCCATCGATTCGGTGGGAAACTTCGTCGTCACGTACGTCAACGAGGCGTCGAACAACGGCGAGATCATCGCCCGCCGGTTCCAGGCGGATGGGACGCCGATTGCCGAGTTCACCGTCAGCGGCGCGACAACCAAAGGCTACTCGAGCCCGGTGATCGCAATGAAGAGCGACGGCACATTCGCGCTCGCGTGGGTGATGACCTATCTCGACACCGACAACTCCACCGACATCCAGGCTCGAGTCTACTCATCAGCCGGCAGCGCGATCGGCTCGACGCAGGCGATCAATGACGCGGGCGATCAATCCTCACCGACGATCGCCGCCGGCAACACGTTCTTCGTGGGATGGGCCGATGCCTCCAGCGCCGAAGCGACGATCTGGTATCGCCGGCTCGGCGTGGACGGGAACTGGAGCGGGGCCTCGATCCAGGCGAATCAGGACAGCATTGGCAATCGGTCGCGGCCGAGCCTATCCGCGGATGCCAACGACAATGTCTTCATCGCCTGGACGCAGCAGGAGCAGAACACGCTCTACAGCAGCACCGTCTATCGCGGTTTCTCGGCGGACGGCGTCGCGACCAGCAACGAGATCGCCATCACCGACGGCAGCTCGGCGCGCACGCTGATGGATATCGCCTATATCGGGCAGGGCGCGTTTCTGGAAGTCACCACCATCGGCGAGTTCGTGGGCTACGGGCTCGGAATGCTCTCGACGATGCAGAACATCATTCGTTTCAACGGCACCCCGTCCAACGACTCGCTCGTCGCGTATGCGCTCAACGGCACCACGACGCGCACGAACTTCAACGGCGTGTCGCAGGACTACTACACGAGTGCGTACGCGAAGATCAGTGTCGACCTGGGCGACGGCGGCGATACGGTCACTGCGACCGACGCGACGATCATGTTCACGGTCAGCGGCGGCGCGGGCAACGATCTTATCCGTACCGGAAGTGGCTTCGATTCGATCAGTGGCGGCGATGGTAACGACGACATCTTCACCGGTCCCGGAAGCGACTACGCGATCGGTAACAGCGGCAACGATCTCATCTACGGGAATGAAGGCGATGACACCCTCACCGGTTCCGCCGGCAAAGACACCATGTACGGCGGCGACGGCAACGACCGTGTCGCCGGCACCGGAAGCCCCGACCAGATTTTCGGCGAAGGCGGTGACGACCGTCTCTACGGCGACGACGGCGACGACCGTCTCGACGGCGGCGGCGGCAAGGACCGTCTCTATGGCGGTGAGAACAACGACTATCTCATCGGCGGATCGAGCAACGACCGAATGTACGGGCAAAACGGCAACGACACGCTCGGCGGCGGCAAAGGAAACGACTACCTCGCCGGCGACGACGGGATCGACACCGTGCTGGGCAAGGAGCCGGGCGATACGCTGGTCGATGTCGAGTTCTTCTGACCGACTACTTCGCCGCCGACGGCGCGGCGAAGATCGCCGTCGAATAGCCGTCGAGAGATACGGTGATCTTTCCCGAGTTCGCATCGACCGGCTTCGCCGTCGATATCACAACCGGCGCCGGACGGCCGGAAGGATCAGTCATCTCGATCTTCACCGACGCCGGATCTGCGAAGTTGATGTAGCCGCCGGGTTCGACATCGATCGTGACCGAACGCGACTGCTCGGAGCGATTCAGGATCACGTAGACGACGTCTTTGCCGAGCTGACGGGCGAATCCGAATATGTTGGACTCGTCGTCGAGCTTCACGGGGTAGTACTCGCCCTCGCGCAGCACGGGCAGGTGATTGCGGATCGTGATGAATCGCTGGAAGCCGGCAAAGATCTTCTGATCGAAGCCGACGCCATTGGTGTACGGACCCTTGTCGTCCCAGGGCAGAGGCTGGCGATTGCTCGGGTCATCCGCGCCCCACATGCCGGCCTCGTCGCCGTAGTAGGTCATCGGCGCGCCGATGAACGTGTTTTGAAACGCGACCATCTGCAGCAGCCGCTGGTATTCGACATCGGTCGGCTTGCGGTCGGAGTAGGGATTGTCCTTGGCGTTGTCCTGCGGGCGATTCGCGCCGTCGTAGCCGCGATCGGGGTTGACGAACATGCTGGCGACGCGGTCGGTGTCGTGGCTGTCGAAGAGGTTCTGCATCGCCATCGCCGCCTGGTGCGGGTACATGAACCAGAGCTTGACCAGCCGATCGTTGAATGCGCTCGGCTTGAGCTGGGTCTTCACGTTCACGAAGAACTGCTGGCAGGCGGTGGCGAACTGGTAATTCATGGTGGCGTCGAACTCGTCGCCGCCGTTCACCCAAGGCTGTGCCGGCGGCCAGATTTCGCCGACGATGTACGAATCGGGATTGGCGGCGTGGACGGCCTTGCGGAAGTCTTTCCAGAACGGGTGGGGGACGTCGCCGGGCACGTCGAGGCGCCAGCCGTCGATGCCGTCGCGGGTTTTCGGATCGCCATCCGGATCGCCCCAGCGTTTGGCGATGTCGAGGATGTGCTCGCGCGGGCCGTGCGCCAGGCCGGTGTCGGGCGTCTTCTTGAAGATCGGGAGCCAGCCGTTTTCGCGATCCCACGCCTTCCACTGGATGCCGCCGGGCTTGCCGTGAACGGTAAAGGGGTCATTTCTCTTTTCCCAGTTCTTCTCGTCGCCCCAGTCGGTGATCTCGAACCAGTCGGCGAACTTCGAACGCTTGCCGTTGGCGAGGACATCCTGGAAGAACGGATTCGCGCGGCCAACGTGGTTGAAGACGCCGTCGATCACGACGTGGAAGCCCTGGGCTCGCGCATCCTTGAGAAAGTCGAGGAAGAGGAGATCGGACTTGGTCCATCGCCAGGTGGATGGGTCTTCGGTCTCGACGTAGCCGGCGGGCATCGGCGAGCCGTCGAGGTTGAAGAACTCGCGGTTGCCGAGGTGGCGCGCATCTTCTGTGGCATGAGCGCCCCGCTCATGATTGGGGGCCGATGGCCCCGTCACAAGCGAGGCGCTTGCGCCACTATTCTTCTGGTCCGGATCTCGCACGCCGAAGTTGTCGTCGATGTGGCGATAGTCGGCGGTGTCGTACTTGTGCATCGACTCGGCCTCGAACATCGGGTTGAGGTAGAGCGCGTTGATGCCGAGCGAGCGGAGGTAGGGCAGCTTCTCGCGCAGGCCGGCGATGTCGCCGCCGTAGCGGCGGTTCCAGACGTTGCCGGCGCCGTGGAAGAAGTTTTCCTCGCCTGGCGTTTCGCCGGGCAGGGTGGAATGCCACTCGCCGTTCCACGGGACGAGATGTTCGAAGGGGAAGTCGCCGGGATCGTTGGAAGTGTCGCCGTTGCGGAATCGCTCGACGAAGACCTGATACCAGTTGGCGTCGGCGGCCCAGGAAGGAGGCGATACATCAGTCGTCTTTGCGATCTCGAGCGGCTTGAAACTGAAGGGCGGCTTGTCTGCGATCCAGAATCCCTGCTTGTCGAAAGCGAGCTTCGCCGCACCATCCTCGAACGCCAAAAAGAAGAGAAAGGGTGTCTTGGTGAGCGATACGCCGCCGTAGATATCCGTGCCTCGCTCGGTAGAGAGTTTGCGCATCGCAAGCCGCTCGTTGTTCGCGCCGGCAGTCACGTGTTGCACGTCGCCCGCGAGCGTTCGAACGCGAATGCGCGTTGAACTCGTGCCCACGCTCAGATCAGAAGCATCATCAACTTTGAAGCTGATTGCGTCCTGGTTAATTGCATTCGGCTTCGGCGGATCAAACTTCTTCGCCCCCGGTCCCACCACCAACACCGAATTGAACCCCTGATGCTGATCGTCGATGTGCAGCGATACATCCGCGCTCGGATCTTCGATCCACTTCATCGTCGGCGTGTTCGCGTCGAGGACGAACTTGTACTGGTATTCACCTTCGTCGAGGTTCATCGTGCCGGTGAAGACGAAGTCGCCATCGGGATCGGTGAGCGCGAACGCCTGGTTGTTCCAGCCGTTGAACGCGCCGGCGACGTTGACGGTCTTGGGCTTGTCGGTCATCTGTTTCGCGTCAAATTCAATGCGAACGTAAATGCCGGCATAAAGGGAACTGCAGAGAGAAAGTAGGGCGAGCGCGCAGACGCGCGTGACGAGAAGCTTCCGAGATGTCATGAATCCTCCGCGAGTCGAAATGGAGCTGAAGTAACTGTCACCCTGAGGTACTCCGAAGGGTCTGGCGGCCACTGCCGATCATTCGCTTTCGGTACTCCGCCAAGATGCTTCGGAGTATCTCGGCAGGACATCGTTGGGTACCTCGGCCGCTCAACGAGTGTCACTCTCCACTGAATCAATCCGCCGATTCCGATTCGCCGCGCACCGAGTTCCGCGCCATCGCCGTCGAATCGCGTACGACCAGATGTGTACTGAGAAGTTCGCGAACCGGTTCGCGCCGGCCATGGATGCGTTCGATGAGCCGATCGGTCGCCATCGCGCCGACCTGATCGAGCGGCAAGTGAACCGTCGTGAGCGACGGGTTCACGAACGCGGCATGGTGCAGGTCGTCGAAGCCGATCACGCTGATGTCCTTGGGAACGTCTTTGCCCATGCGGTGGAGCAGATGCATCGCGCCGATGGCCATCTTGTCGTTGCCGGCCATGAAGGCGCTCATGTCGGGGTGGTGATGAAGGATCTGTCGGCACGCATCCGCGCCGCCTTCTTCGGTGAACTTGCCGTCGGCGATCATCGTGTCGATGATCTCGACGCCCGCCTGGTTCAGTTTTGACTCGTATACTTTTCGAACCGTGCGCGCGGTGGAAATCTCGGCCGCACCGGTGATCAGGCCGATCTTCCGATGGCCGAGCTGGATCAAGTAGTTAAGGACCTGAACCGCGCCGCTTTCGTAGTCGCACATGACATAGTCGAGGTCGGCCACGACGGGGTTGTTGTCGACGACGAGCGCGGGGTAAGTGGTCGGGTCAAAGTCCTTGAGGTGTTCGTGCAGATCGTGCGTGCCGAGCAGAAGAATGCCATCGACAAAGCGACGATCGAAGAGTTCGAGATGCTTGCGTTCCTTGATGAAGGCGGGTTTCGCCTGCTCGAGCATGATCTTGTAGCCAAGGCGGTTGGCGCGGTCGCAGATGCCGCTGATGAGTTCGCCGAAGTAGGCATCGGCAAAAGCATGTCGCAGGTCGGGAAGGAACACGGCGAGCACGTTGGTGTATTTGGACGAAAGGGACTGGGCCAGTCGGTTGGGCTGGTAACCCAGTTTCTCCATGACGCGCTGAACGCGGGTATGCGTCGCACGACTGATGCGCGGGTTGTTGTTCAACACCATGGAAACCGTGGCGACGGAGACGCTGGCGGCCGACGCCACATCACGCAGATTTACAGCCCGTTTTGGCCTGAAACCGACGTCTTCAGCGGGGTCCGCATCGGCGCGAACGGGCGGGTTGGGTTCGTCTGCTTGACGCATGTTAAACCAGTTTAGCTCCTGTTCGAACTTTCGCAACTAGAATCAGGAAACCAGTTGCTTAACCGGTTCGAGAATTGCCTTGACACACTCCATTCGTCTGTAATAATTCGGGTCGCGTTACTCGTCACCTAGTGGCGGAGTTGCAATACGCATGTGTACTCGACTGGCTGTTCGGCAGAATCGGCGCGTACGCGAAGATTGTTGAATCGGTTCAGCACGCGGAGGCGTTGCGGCCGGAAGAGGCGATCGACACGATCGACCAAGGATCGGCTTCGATCCTGCTACCGACGGTCACGTTTGGTAAACAAGAATCGCCGACTGGCATCGGCATAACCATTTGCGGAGGAATCGGAGATGAAGCTCACGAAACAACTTGTTCTGGCGGTCTCAACCGTTCTGGTCGGCGTAGCGTCGACTTTTGCAGGCCCGGTGATCGACGGATTGCGCGATGACGCGATCTACGGTGCCGCCGCTACCGTTCAAACCGTCAACACCCAGTTCGGCGACAACCAGAGCGAACTCGACGCGTTCTATTTCAATTACGACGCCGCATCCAACCGGATGAACATCCTGCTCACCGGCAACATCGAATCCAACGACAACAAGGTTGTCCTCTTTCTCGACACTCGCGCCGGTGGCCAGAACACCCTTCGTAACGACAACCCGTCGGTGAACTTCAACCAGTTGAACCTTCGCTACGGCCAGCAGCAGTTCCAGACGCTCGGCGTCTTCAATCCGACCGGTGGCCCCAACGGCAACGGACTGACCGGCCCCGGCTTCACCTTCGATACCGGATTTGACGCCGACTACTTCCTCAGTTTTAACCGAACCAACGCCAATGGCGGCACGCTTTACAGCGACTATGCCGAACTCCGCACGACCGGTGGCGGCGTGGGTGGATTCCTCGGGTCCGTCCCGGCTCCCAACCTGGGACACGGGGCAGGCACCATCGGCGGAACGGGCGGACTTCCGTCCATCGACATCGGATATGACGACACCAACGCCGCCGGCGTCGTCGGTGGCACCACCGCCGCCGACCCAGCCGCTGCCGCCGCGGTTACCCAGGGCCTCGAGTTCTCCATCGATATGGCCGCGTTCGATATCACTTCAAGCTTCAAAATCGTCGCGTTCGTCAATGGTGCGGCCCACGACTACGTCTCCAACCAGATCCTTCCGGGCTTTGTTGCTCCGCAAAGCAACCTCGGCAGCGATGGCAACGGCAACTATGTCAGCCTCGGCACCAACGCCGACGGAAGCGACCGCCGCGGCACCAGCGCGTTCATCAACTTGAACAATTTCGCCGGCAATCAATACCTCACCGTTCCGATCGTCCTGCCGATCCTCACCTACAACGTGAATGCGAACGGCAACATCTCCAACCCGTCGAACTTTTCGCCTAACGGAGTGCCGACGGGCGCGAATGGCCGCGTGGTGTTCGGCAGCGTCATCACCGCGCCGCGAACGGTAACCGTCGATCAGGACGTTTCGCTCTTCTCGCTTACGTTCGACAATGCCAACCGTTACACGCTGGCGGGAACGAACACGATAAGCATCGTCGGCAGCCCGGCGACGCCGGCCGTCAAGGTGCTTTCCGGGAGCCACGTCATTTCGGCTCCCATCGCGTTCACCAACGACGTCCGCATCGACGTCGCCGCGAGTTCGGGCCTTTCGCTGACTGGCGCGGTCAGCGCCGCCGGCAAGGATGTGTTCAAGCTCGGCGCCGGTTCGCTGGAAATGACGGCGACCAACGCGAACTCGCTCACCGTGAATGGCGGCTCGCTCAAGCTGCTGGGTACCGGTCATAGCAAGGTGCGCGGCGTCACTATCGACGCGGGCGCGGTGCTCAACCTCGGCGGCGCGTCGCTGCTGGTGGATTACGACGACGGCTTCTCGCCTCTACCCGGCCTCCAGACCGCGATCGCGGACGGACGCCTGACCAGTTCCAACATCACCGGCCCAAGCCGCGCGATCGGCTATGCGGACACCGCGACGTACCCCGCATTGACTTCGTACGATGGCGAACCGCTCGATGCGACCGCGCTCGTCTTCGTCGCCACCCTTAAGGGCGACGCGAATCTGGACAAGACGGTCAACTTCGACGACCTGCTCATCCTCGCCCAGAACTACAGCACGACCACAACCGGTCGCATCTGGACGCAAGGCGACTCGAACGGCGATGGCCTGACGAACTTCGACGACCTGCTTTCGCTCGCCCAGAACTATCTGCAGTCGGCGATCGCAAATGGCACGACGATCGACGGGGCGACCGCTTCGGCGGCCTTCCAACACGACTGGGCGCTCGCGCTCTCACTCGTTCCGGAACCGGCATCGCTCTCGCTGCTCGGCTTCGGCGCGTTGGCGATGCGTCGCCGCAAGTGACCGGGAACAACGCTCATCGGGATCGGCTCGCCGGCAACGCGCGCCGATCCCTTCCTGCTGGAGACTCGTAACCGGAGCGCATTGCCTGTGAAACACCGCCTCTTCGCCAAATCGCGAACCCTCGCCGCATGCGCCTTGTTGTTCTCGGCTTTCCATGTCGCAGAGGCGATGGCCTACGACGTGTCGCAGCCGGCGATGATCCAGATGTTCGAAAGTACCTGGGTCAACAACCAGCGCCGGGCGCCCGACCTGTTCCTGGCGGGTTACGGACAGATCTGGATTCCGCCGGCCTACCGCGCCGACAGTGGCAACCAGTCGGTCGGCTACGACGTCTACGACCGATTTGATCTCGGAACCGCAAACAACCCGACGCTCTACGGGACCGAAGGCACGCTCAAACGCTCGAATGTCGAAATGCACCGCGCCGGGCTGAGCGTCTACGCCGATTCGATCTGGAATCACGACGGCTTCTCCAACTACAGCAACAGCTTCTTCGCCAACGCGGGAGGCTACCCCGGTTTTGTCGCCGGCGACTTTCACAACATCAACATCGACGTCAACACCGACCAGTACAACGGCCGGCTCAGCGGGCTGATCGACATCGCCCAGGAATCGAACAACGTCTACGTCCGCAACCCGATTCCCGGCAACGCTCAGAATCTTCCCGCGGGAACCGTCGCCCAGTTCGGGCGGCTCGCCAACGTCGCGAGCGAACTGAATCGGCGTTTCTATGCGGATCGAAATCGCGCGGCCGATCGCGTGATCAACGGCACGCAGATCTGGGATTTCACCAGCGACACCGCCACCACCGGCGACGCCGTTGCCGAAAATGCGACCGGCTACCTCATGCGCCACGCGCAGTGGATGCTCCAGCAGATCGGCGTAGACGGCTTCCGTCTCGACGCGACCAAGCACTACCCGAACTGGGTTCTGAACGACTTTTTCGACGTGGCCGTATCCGGCGCAAACCCACGCCTGAACCTCGACGGCTCGAAGAAAAGTGTCTTCAGCTTCGGCGAGAACTTCGACACCAACAAGGTGTACCTGCAGAGCTACATCCGCAAGGACACCACCGGCAACCTTACCCGCAACCGTGATACGAAAGATTTCCCGCTCTACTACGCGCTCCAGCAGAACCTCACCAGCAACGGCCTCAACAACAGCTGGTTCAACGTGCAGAATGCCAGCGTCGATTCGCAGGACGATGGCATCGCCAATAACGGCACGCAGGGTGTCGGTTTCGTCCAGAGCGCAGACAGCTTCGGGCCCAGCCTCAGCAACGTCGCGTACGCGTATTCGCTGATGCGGCCGGGCAACCAGATCGTTTACTTCAACGCCAAAGAGTTCGGCCCCGGCCGCGACTTCCCCAAGGACGGGCGCGGCGATGTGATCGGCGGGCTTTACGGCGACACCGTCACCAAGCTCGTCAACCTTCGCAACACGCACGGCCGCGGCAACTACATCGAGCGCTGGATCAACAAAGAGAACCTGATCTACGAGCGCGACAAAAGCGCCGTCGTCGGGCTTTCCAACCGCACCGACAACGGCTTCGACAGCTACACGATCCAGACCAACTTCGGCGCGGGGACACGCCTGCTGGAATCGACCGGCAACGCGACCGACGCGACGGTCGACCCGAATCACAACATCGCCGACTTCGTCGTCGTCGACTCGCTGGGAAAAATCACCATCAGCGTGCCCCGCAACAGCAACGTGAACGGCGTCGCGCATGGCAAAGGCTACGTGATCTACACGCTGCCCACGCCGCAGGGCACGTTGGAAGTGCAGAACAAGAGCGCGACCGTCGCCGGCGGGACGCCCGTGGCGGCGACCAACGGCACGACGCGCCTCGCATCGCTCGATGTCGTGACGGCCGACAGCTTCACGCTCCGCCTGCTGACGACCCCGGTGGTGATCGGCGGTTTCACCGACACGTTCGCCGGCGGCGACAATGCCGTCTTCAGCATCAACGGCGGCATGGACGCGAATGGCGGCGGCAACGATCTCAACGGCAACGGCCAGGTCGATTACCGATCGCCCGGATCGGTCGTCTATGGCTTCGAAGAGTTCGTGACCAAGAAGAGCCCGCTCTTCACCGGCGGCGACGGCGAGTATCGGCAGACGATCGATGCAACGAAACTCATCGAGGGGTACAACTACGTCGAAGTCCGCGCCTTCCGCAGTCGGCCAGGCAATGAGCCGCCGGTCTATTCCAGCTTCAAGAAAGTCGTCTACGTCGACCGGTTGCCCGCCGTTACGTCGATCAATTCCATCGTCAACACCGGCGGCAACGACCGCGCGCTGCGGGTGAATAATCCCGATGGAACCGTCGACACGATGCACGCCTTCCTCGACCTTGGCACGGCGCTGTCCGACGCACAGATCGTCTCGCTCATCGGTGGCGGCAGCGTCGGCTCACAGATTGACGCCGGACTCTTCAGCAA
The DNA here is from genome assembly GCA_031411495.1 of Phycisphaerae bacterium. Taxonomy (GTDB): domain Bacteria; phylum Planctomycetota; class Phycisphaerae; order Tepidisphaerales; family Tepidisphaeraceae; genus JANOBD01. Next base: position 15,102 of record JANOBD010000168.1, read on the forward strand.
GACCTTCGGCAATGTGGGCACCGGCAATCACAACATCGTCTACGTGACCTACGAACCCAGTGGCCGCATCGCCATCTCACGCGGCACCGGCGTGTTCATTCAGACCGGCCGCGGACTGGGTCTGGGTGACACGAACTACGACGGCGCATTCAGCGGAAGCGATGCGAACGTCGGCAGCGCCTTTGAGGCGTCGCTCTATAGCCGCAACTCGATCTTCAATGCCGCCTCCGACTTGAATGCCGACGGCAAGGTCGACAACCTCGACCTGTTCGGCCTGTCGACGATCTACAGCACCGCGAACGCAACTTCGGCGTTGAACGAGGCACGCTCGGCAATGGTTCGCCGCGCGAATGTGAACGGCGACGCGATCACGACCTCGAGTGACATCGACTTCGAGTTCTCTCAAATCGGCGCGACCGGCGACATCTGGCTCTACGACATGAACGTCGACAACACCGTCGACAAGTCCGATGTCGATACGATGGTGCAGACGATGCTCCGCACCCGCTACGGCGACACGAACCTCGATCGTAAGGTCGACTTCAGCGACCTGCTTCGACTTGCGCAGAATTACGACGGCCCGGGCACCTGGGCCACCGGCGACTTCACCGGCGACGGCATGGTGACCTTCGACGATCTGCTGTCCATCGCGCAGAACTACGGGTTCGTCGCATCACTCGTCGCGGGCAACGGGGACAACGGCAACGCGTTCTGGGCCGACTTCGCCATGCTCAAATCGTACGGCTACATCGTTCCCGAACCAACGGCGCTACTCGTGCTGCCTTCGATCGGATTGCTCGCGCGTCGTCGTCGCGTTTGAACACTACGTGGGGCAAACTGGTTTTTGAGGAGGAGAGATGCAGCGTCGTCAAGACATCGTGAAAGCCGTCGCCGGTCTGTTTGGGCTGATGGCATCGAACTCGCTCGCGCAACAGGCCTCGGCTCCGGTGACGCTGCAGTGGTTTGAATCGACCTGGAAGAACATCGAACGACGCACGCCTGATCTGTTCGGCGCCGGCTACGGCGCCGTCTGGACGCCGCCGCCGGGACGCTCGATCTATCTCCCGCAGGGCGGCGGCATCGGCTACGACCCGTACGACCGGTTCGATCTCGGCAAGCCACGCGACCCGACGCTCTACGGAACCGAAGGCAGCTACATCAGCGCCGTCCGCGAGACGCAGAAGTTCGGCGGCAACTTCTTCGTCGATTTTGTTCACCACCACGTCGGCTCCCTCGATCTGGGCACCAACGGCTACACCTATCCGGGTGCTCTCTCCGGCGCGCCCTATCTGCAGGACGGCAACGACTATCCCGGCTTCGAGCTGAGCGACCCGAACAGCATCGTCAATACCGCCGCGCATCGCGACACGTATGCCGCGCTCTACGGCGCCAACGCCGGCGCAACGCCAACCGGCGATGTTTACGAGTATTGGTTCCGCCTCGGCGAGAACCTGGTGACGATCGACCTGGCCCACAACCGTTCGTTCGTCCGCAGCCCGGTGCCCGGCAACGCGCAGAACATTCGTGCCTCCAACGCGAGCTGGGCGATCCCGACGACCACGATTCTCTCGAACGGACTCGTCGGCGCCGATGGAAAGATCCGCCGCGCCAACGTCGCGAGCAGTGACAATGCTCGGCTCTATCCCGATCTCAACACGCCCGGCCGCACCGTTGTCGACGGCGGCGTTACCTACACGGTTCACGATTTCAATCTCGCCAACCCCGGCGCCGGCGACGCCGTCCCCGAGACGACGGCCGGCTACATGATGCGCTACGCGCAGTGGCTGACGCAGGTGATCGGCGTCGACGGGCTGCGCATCGACGCGGCGCGCCACGTGCCGCTCGGCGTGCAGAACAGCGGCTACAACCCCAACTCGATCAACGTTCCATACCTGATCGATCGCGCCATCGCCGGCGCGAGCAGCCGGAATTACCTCGACGGCACCAAACGCAATCCGCTGAGCTTCCAGGAAGTGTTCAATTACGACTCGAACTTCCTCAAGGGCTTTGTCCGCAAGACCCAGCCGGCAGGCGACACGGTGAACCCGAATCGCGATGTGCTCGACTTCTCCATGTGGGCGGCGATGGCCAACAACATGACGGGCAACGGCACGAATAACAACTGGTTCTATATCCGCAGCGCCGGCGTCAACGCGGCCATCAACAACACCCTCGATCCGAACATCGCCAACAACGGAGCGAACGGCATCGGCTTCGTCTACAACCACGACGAAGGCGTCGCGCCTCCCGGGCTCGGCAACTCGATCGTGCTCGACAACGTCGCCCACGCGTGGGTGCTCATGCGTCCCGGCAACGCGTATGTCTATTACCGCAGCAACGAGTTCAACCGCTCGAATAACAACCAGTTCTTCCTCAAGCAAGGGCGCGGCGACGCGCTCGGCGGCGTGTACGGGAATGTGATCACCAGTCTCGTCGACCTCCGCAACAGCTACGGCCGTGGGAACTTCCTCGAGCGCTACATCGACAACGCCTTCAGCGCGCCGCAGGACCAGAAGAGCGCGATTTACGTCTTCGAGCGGCAGGGGAGTGCGCTGGTCGGCCTGAACGTCGGGTACAACGCCGGTTCCACCGCGCGAACCGTCAACACCAGCTTCCAACCCGGCCAATGGCTGGAAGAAGTCACGGGCAACTGGCAGGACCCCAGCGGCGCGGTCCGCCACTACACGGTCGTCCAGGGCAACGGCCAGGCGACCATCGACATCCCGTGGAACAATGCCGGCAACGGCAACAAGGGTTACGTGGTCTACGGGCTGCCGCGCCCGCGCGGCACGCTCAGCATCACCGACGCCGCCGGCAACGTCATCGCCAACCGGCTCGACGAAACGCCCACCGCCGCCACCAACGGCACCGCACGCATCGCCGACATTGACATCATCACCACCGACCTCTTCAAGGTGAGGCTCGCGACCAACGCGGTCACGCTCACCGACCCCACGCTCGGCACCTTTCACGACGCATTTGCCAACGGGAACCGCGCGCTGCTGAAGATCGACGACGGCTTCGACGCCAACGGCAATGGTTCGTCGGACTATCCCTCGGGTGCGGCGAGCAATGCCACGCAGTACGGCTTCGAAAACTTCCTGACCATCAACAGTCCTGGCCAGTTCTCCGGAAGCGGAAACGGTCAGTACATCCAGAACATCGATGCGACGCGGCTCAGCGAGGGATATCACTACATCACGACGCGCGCCTGGCGCGCGCCGCGGCCGGGCGAGGCAGAGGTGTTCCAGGATTTCCGCCGGACGATCTATGTCGATCGCCTCGCACCGATCGCCGCGCTCGATTCTTACGGGATCATGCCGTACCAGAGTTCCGATCAGAGCCGCGACATCCGCATCAAGAGCACCGACAAGACCGCCGACAGCGTCCACGTGCTGTTCGACGTGCCAGTGACGCTCAGCGACTCGCAAATCCTGAGCATGATCAACGCCGGCAACAAGGCCGACCAGATCGACCGCGACCTGTTCGGCAAAGCCCAGACCGGCGTGGGCAGCGGGATGCACACGGCGGTTTCGGTCACATACGAAGTGACGGGGCGATATTCGATCAACCGCTTCGCCGGCCTGCCGATCGCGACCACGCGCGGACTGGGCATGGGCGATGTGAACTACGACGGCGGCTACTCCGAGAGTGATGTCTTCGCGTTCGAAAGCGTGCTCTATTCCAACGGCACGACGAATCCGCTGTTTGTCGCGTCCGGCGATCTGAACGCGAACGGGTATATCGAGAACCTCGACCTGCTCTCGCTCCCCGCGCGGTATGCGAGCGTAATGAACGGCCCGGCCTTCACGGAATCGAAGAACGCGATCCGTCGACGCGCCAACCTGAACGGTGACGCGAGCACGAACGCGGCCGACATCGACTGGCTCTTCTCGCAAGTCGGGCAGACGTCCAATGTCTGGCTCTACGACATAGACGTCGACAACAGCGTGACCGCTGGCGATGTCAACCTGCTGGTGACGGCGTTCTTCGGCACGCAGTTCGGCGACGCGAACCTCGACCAGCTCGTCGACTTCGACGACCTCCTCACGCTCGCCCAGCACTATGAGCAGCCCGCGACATGGGCCACCGGCGACTTCAACGGCGACCACGTCGTCGGTTTCGACGACCTCCTCGTGCTGGCTCAGAACTACGGTTTTCACACCGTGATGGGTGGAGACGGCTTCTGGGGTGATGTCGCGCGCATCCAGGCGATGGGGCTGGTGGTGCCCGAACCGACGCTCGCCGTAGGCGGATTGCTCCTTGCGCTCTCGGGACGGCGGCGCAGGGGTTGAAAGCAGCTCGGAACGGATTGCGGTTAATCGGATTACTCACTGTGAAACTGCGACGCGCAGAGAATTTCGGGAATTTGATGGTGAAACGGTTCAACAGTTTGTATACACTGTCCGTGGCGGCTGAAAAGGCGGCGGAGCAACCCTCTCGCCCAAGGTCACAACACATCAGTTGAGGTCAATTCATGAAGCGCAACCGTGCCTTCACTCTCGTCGAACTCCTCGTCGTCATCGGAATCATCGCGCTGCTCATCAGCATCTTACTTCCGGCGCTCAACAAGGCGCGCAACGCGGCCAATTCCACCAAGTGTCTCGCGAATCTGCGCAGCATCGGGCAGATCTCGTTCATGATGGCCTCGGAACGTCGAGGGTTCATCCAGACGGTTTCCGATCACAACCGCGCATTGCTCGTGGATCCGACGCGGCAGCGCTTCATCTACCGTGACGACGGCTTCCTCGCCGACTATGCGTCCGCCGTCAATATTTTCGCGATGCGCCGACGCGAAGCGAACTACAACGACAATCGCCAGACTCAGCTGAAGATGTGGGAATGCCCGTCCGACCCGTGGCTCGATCTGGGCGCCCAATCCGGTTACCAGCTTTACAACAATGTCACGTCCGACCCGATCGACACGGTCTACTTTAAGATCTCCTACGGCATCAATGCCGATATCACGGTGCTGAGTGTGAATGGCCAGTCGAACTTCACCGCCGGTGGGAACTGGGTTGCCTGTGTTGGTGGCCCGCCGCCGTCGCAGGCCGGGAACCCCAAGCTTGGACAGGCAATGAGCGCCAAGCTCGACAAGGTCTACAAACCCGCCGACGTGTTGCTTTACGCCGATTGCGGAGTTCGTCCGCAGACCGGCAACACGACGAATCCGCTCGACCGCAGCGACATGCTTTACATCACCTCAAACTACATGACCGCAGGTACCGGCCTACTGCCGGGCGAGCTCGGCACGCTGGCCGGCTCGATGCGCTGTTTCGGGTGGCTCGGCAACAAGCTCCCGCTCGGTCGACACGGCGGAAAGCTCGTCGCGCCCGTCACCGGGACGACGCCCCCGAAATGGAGTAACGCCAAGATCAACGTCTGCTTCGCCGACGGCCACGCTGCGAGCGTCGCTTACGAAGACTTCAGGAGCGTCCGCGTATCGCCTTTCAACCCGGCGAACTACGGCAACTGATCCGCACTCGAATCCCTGCGACCGTTCAAGAGCCGCGATCGACACAAGTCGATCGCGGCTCTGGTTTTGCGCGAAAAAAACGGGACGGCCGCGCTGCGCATCCCGGCAGTTTCGCGCAGCGCGACACGTAGTCGGGGCGCTCTTTGGCAATCGGAGACGGTTGAAAACGGAAGTGGATGGAAGTGCCCACCGTTACCCAAAATGTCCCATCCCGGCGACAAGATGGGGTGCCCAGCTTGACGCGCAGCGCCATCGCATTGGGGAACGGCATGAAGCGGCGGCAGGATCGAAAGACTACTTCACCGCGATTTTCCAGATGTCCCACTTGCCGCCGCGATTCGAACGGAAGTAGAGGGCATCGCCGGTGGGGGACCACGCCGGAAGGTCGTCGAGGCTGTCGTTCATCGTGACGCCGTGGAGGTCGCGACCATTCGCATCGGTGACGTAGATGTCGGTCTGCGTGCCTTCGCCGCTGGAGAAGGGAACCTCGGCCGTCAGGGCCAGTCGCAGGCCGTCCGGGCTCCAAGCCGGGTCGCGCTCGGAGACGTCAGGCGAATCGGTGATCTTCTGCGTCACGCCGCCCTTGTCGCTCGTGCGGACGATGTCGGTCTTGCGCGTCGCGCTGTTGAACTGCACGAACGCCAGCGTGTCGTTGCGCGGGTTCAATCGCGGCTGGAATCCGCCAGTCTGGACCAGGTCCGTCTCGAAGACGGTGCCGACGACGTTCGAATAAATCTTGGGCGTATCCTGGCCGGCGATGAGCGCCTGGTAGAAGACGCGCGGCTTGGGAGAGGAATCGAGGTTGCCGTAGAGATGATCGGCATCGCCGGCGGTGAGCCGGGTGGCGCCGCTCTGGCCGTCGATCGGGATCGACCACACCTGCAATCGTCCGCCGCCGCGGTCGGAGCAGAAGAGGATCGCATCGCCGGCGGGGGTGAAGGTCGGCGTCAGGTCGATGGAGTGACCATCGGTGAGCGACGTCGAGCCGCCCACGCCATCCGCACGGCGAAGGTAGAGCCGGGTCTTGGGTTTGCCTTGCGCGTCGGGCTCGATGAGCGAATAGACGATCAGCTTTCCGTCTGGCGAAATTGAAAAATGGGAGAGGTTTGAACCGGTCGGCAGGTCGGTCACGCGCGTCGCGGTGCCGAGCGGGCCATCGGTGAGATCCTTCCATGCGTTGGTGTTGGAATCGACGAGCACCGGCATCCACTTGCCGTCGCTCACGCGATACTCGACCGCGCGGGCGCTGACTTTCCGGTCGAGGATTTCCTCGAGCGTCAGCGTGTACTGCGATTGGCCGTCGTCCCACCCGAGCTTGGTCGCGAGCGGTTTCCAGAGTTCGTTCTCGTGGGTGACGTTCGCATCGACGGCATACTGCGGAAGGGTGCCGGCATCATCGAGTGGCGCGAAGTTGAGCGTCGCGGTGCGCGTACCGTCCGGGCCGGGTTTGAGGGGTTTGCCTTCGAGGGTCACCGTCGCATCGGCGGGCTCGGTCTGGATGCTCACCGTCTTGGAGAAGGTTTTGAGCGGGATGGCGTATTCGGATTTGCCGTTGTCCCAGGAGATGTCGATCTGCGTCGGTGGATAGCCCGCCCGCGTGGCGATGACTTGCCGGGGCGCGAAACTCTCGCTCTGCGGGTCGTAGGTGAACGGAATGCCTTTCAATGTTGCCGGCGAGGTGCCGGCGTCGATGCCGTCGAGGGTGATCTTTGCGCCGCTCGGCGTCGTGTTGATCAGCAGATCTTTTTCGAGCTTGCCGAGCGTGAGGTTGATCTGGGTGCGCGGGTCGTCAAAGCTGAAGGTCGTCTCCACCTTCGCGTATCCCTTTCGTTCCGCGCGAAGCGTGTGAGTTGCGGGCCGCAGCGCCTCGTTCAGTTGGTAAGGAAACTCGTAGTGAAGAGAAATGACCGGGCCATCCGTGATCGGCTTGTTATCGACGAAAAGGTTCGCCTCGGCGGGTTCGACATTGATGGTCACGCCGCGCATGCGCGGCTTGAGCGCGACGTTGAGCGCGCCCTGGGGCGAGTTGAGGTTGAGCGGAATAACCAGGTCCTCAAAGCCCTCACGTGAGACGCTGACCGAGTGGGTCTGCTGCGGCGAGGAGTAGGAAAGGGAGAACTTGAGCTGGCCCTGGGCGCGCGGCTGGCCGTTGACGCGGATGTTGGCATCGCGCGGGGTCGTTGCGAGCGCGTACTCTCGCTGCTTGGCGCAGCCGACAATTGACAGGGCACAGAGGAGTGTCGCGCACCTTCGAAACCGCATGTCGATCACCTTATTCGAAGTTGAGTTGAATCGTGCGCGTCGACCCTGAATAAAACTGTCGTCGTAGACGACCATTCGAGATAGCTTCGACGCGAACGACTCAACGTAAACTCGAATCACTTGCCGACGATGCTTACCTGCAGCGTCGATTCGGCGACTCGGTTCGCCTGCAGGTCGCGGATGGTGGCCTTGAGCATGTAGGCGCCCGGCGCGAGCCTTGATGGTAGCTGGATTCGCTTGGCGATGAAAAAGTCGCGGCGACGTTTTCTGGAAATGTCGATCACCGTCTCGGGCGCGACGCGCCAGAGTTGCATGCCGGCCTCGTTGTAGAGCCGCAGCTCAAGAGACAGGCGCGACTCCCACAGTTGCTTCTCGTTGATCTGCGAGAGGAAGCCGTCGACTTCGCAGTAGAAGACCGACATCGAGGGGTTGCCGGCGACGAACTGCATCGGCTCGATCGGCTCGTAGTTGCCGTAGGCTTTCACGGAGGAACAGAGGTTGACGGACTGGACCGACAGGTCGGAGCGGGCGCGAATGCGGTCGGCCATCTCGATGAACGGGCGTGCCTTTTCGCTCGCGAGCGGGCTCGGATCGTTTCGGACGATATTGCGGAAGTTGGCAAGGGCGTCGCCGACGGCGGCGATCAGTTCGCGATCTTCGCCCGCGAGCGCGCTCAGGTCCGCCATTGCCGGCACCGACTCGTTGCGCAGCAGCCGTGCCAATTGGAGTTCAAGCTGGTTCGCGAGATTCTTCGGCTGATCGTTGACGCGGCTGAGAAACTGTTCCTGCATGGCGAGCAGGGGATCGATTCCCGGCGAGCGGATGCCGGGGGATTTGTCGGTCGCAGCGGACTTCTCCCCGGGACCGACGCGCTGGACTTCGGTAGGTGCCGCGCTCACAGAACCCTGGACGCGGCGGGCCGGGATGGCGTCGCCGAAGTCGCCGTTCTCAGGCGTCTCGGCCGCTGACAGCCCTTTGTTGGCCCACGCGTCTTCCACCGGCGGCGCAAGAGGCTTGCCCAGCGGCTCGGCGGATTGCTGTTTCGGATTCACGTTCAGGTTCGCGGCAACGGCCTTCTGTTCCGGAGGCGTACGGACGTTCGGCTTGCTGTCGGGTTCGGCCTCGGTTTTGTCTTTCAGCGCAATCGCCTCGCGCTGTTCGCGAATGTCCGAGGCGAGTTGCCGGGCGTCCTCGCGCTGGCGGATAATCCGGCTCACGCGGGTGACGTTGTCGTTCACCGATTCCACCAGCGCCTTCTGCGCCGAATCGCCGTCACCGACGAGCGGCACGTCCGGCTGATCGGCCGCCGGCTTGGTGATGACCTGCTGTGCTCGATTCGCGCTGGGCGTACCGCCAGAGTGGGGCATGCAGCCGGCCGCGCCCAGACCGATCAGTAATGATAATGAGGTGCGTTGCGAAGCGCCCATCCTTGGACCTTTGCTAGGGAAATCACTTACTCCGTTATCGGTGATTGTAGGACTGCCGCTGCAACCTGCAACCGCTTTCGTTGGATGAATCGATGGACAATCGATCAACCGAAGATCGACGGCAACCCGAGCGACCGCCGCAAATCTGCGATCTGTCCGCAATGCGTGCCGTTGTGAAACGTCATCCGCGCAGCGAGCTTCCAGGCCGGCGCCATCGATTTCCCCCAGGCAACAGGCTTGTCGAGCGCAGCGTCGCTCGCGCGCTCGAATGCCAGGCAGACGCGCTCGGCCGCGTCATCGAAGATCTGCACGCACCGCTCGAAGGGCGGGTAGATGGACGCATCAATTTTCGGCCGCGACCCGAACGCGACCGATTCCGTTGCGTACCGAAGCGAATCGCCCACCGGCCCGTCGATAAACATGCTCTGGGGCAGATCCACCGGTTCCAGCTTGTCGGCGGCACGGTACATCACCAGCGCGAGGTGGCCGAGTGTCCAGGTCAGGTGGTTGGGCAGATTCGCCGCGGTGGCGAGGCAGTTGCTCGAATCGAAGCCGATGAGATAGCGCGTAAACAGCGTGTGCGACTCGCGAATCATCGCGGCGAGGGTCTGGGAGCGGGTCATGCGCGTATTGTGCCGGGACGCGAGCGGGGTTCAAAGCATCGGTCTACTCGAGGTCGAAACAAGGTCCAGCCCGATGACCTTCGCCGGATTCGACTTCGTGAGTCGGTCAACTTCCGCATTTCCAAGCAGCTCGATCGCACTCTGCAGCCCGCGCAATCGGATTTCGATGGAATCGATGCGATGGGCATCAGAAGACAACGCGAAGTATCGCCCTTCACGCAGCCAGCGTTCGGCGCACTCGCGCGTGCGTGAGCCGGGCGGGTCGGCGAGGCACTGCAGGTTGCATTGCAGCAGCACGCCACGCTCGGCGAGTTCGTCGAGCACGTGCGGGTGGCCTTGGAACGCGCCGATCCGCTCGGGATGGGCCTGGATCGGAATGGCGCCGAGCGTCCGGAACCGTTCGAGGCGCTCCCAGTAATCAGCCGGCAACTCGCCCGCCCAGAAGTCGAAGAGGACGTATTTTCGCGCCATGCCGTAGCTGGGGATCTCGTCATCGTGCAGCGCAAAGAGGTCGAGATCGATCAGGTTCAGTTCGCCGGCGCCGACGAGCGTGATCGGCACGCCGCGCGCGTTGAACTCGCCCTGCAGGACGTTGACGCGATCAGTGATAAACGCCGGCGAGTACGGGTGCTCCGGCCAGATGTGCGGCGAGCATGTGAGGTGCGAGTAACCGGCATCGGCCATGCGAAGGGCAAGTCGGACCGACTCGTCGACCGATCGGGAGCCGTCATCAAGTTCTGGAAGGAAATGGCCGTGTAGGTCGATGCGTCCGGGCATGTTCAGTTGGATTGTAGGCCGATCAATTGACGCGATGGCGGGTGGAGACAGATCCGCCCTGGGTCGCGATCACGACTGTAGAGGCCATCCCCAGGAAGAGGCCATGTTCCACGATGCCGGCGCGATCCGCGAGGTTTCGCGCCAGCTCACGTGCGTCTGCGATGCCCGTTTGAAACGTGCAATGAAAGATGTAGTTGTGGTTGTCGGTGACGAACGGACTGCCGTCATCTTTGAGCCGGAGCGTCGGCGTCGCGCCCAGCGACCTCAGGAACCGCTCGTGCGACTCCAGTGCGAAGGGCGTAACCTCGACCGGCAACGCGCCCTTGGTGCCTAGACGCGAGACGAGCTTGGAGTCATCAACGATGATGACGAGCTTGTTTGCCGTCTGCTCAACGATTTTCTCGCGGAGCAGGGCGCCGCCGAGGCCTTTGATGAGGTCGAGATTCGGGTCGACCTCGTCCGCGCCATCGACCGCGACATCACATCCCTCCCGGGAGGCGAAATCGACGATCGGTATTTTCATTGACCGGGCGAGTTGCTCGGACGCGAGGCTGGTGGGCAATCCGGAGATTTCACGCAGGTCTCCGGCAACAAGCGCTGCGGCGAGTTCGTGAATGAAAAGCGTGGCTGTAGAGCCCGAACCGAGCCCGACCGTCATACCGCTTTGAACGTATTTGAGCGCTTCCCGAGCGGCGAGCCTTTTTGCCTCCGACATAAGGGTGCGAAGATAGCCAAACCGACCCGAAGGGAACAGGGCGGTGGCTGGCGGCGTCGAGTGGGAGACAAATAAACCGCTCTTCGACGAATATCGGCTGCAACCAACCCGTTTTAGGGCTGTTCGATATTAGAGGAATCGGGTAATTTGAGGAGAGTCCACGTCGAGCGCTTCAAAAGGTATGGGTGGGATCTTCGATCGCGTGTGTGACGCCACAAGTTTTCCTGCCCGGGCCACGGTCCCCGACGAGGCCGATAAACCTTTTACTGCGGCGAAGTTGCGAATGAAGCAACTTACCCGAATATTGCAATTCGCGGCGGCGTGTGGCAATATCCACGACCTGCCAGAGAAACGAGAACAAGAACATGCTGCTGCAGACCAACAGCTACGTTGTACCCAAGGAAAAGCGCACCGAACACGCGCGCCTCATCAAACGGTTCCGCGCGCTCATGATCAAGCTCGGCTGTGAGGATTTTGATGTCTGCGAGCAGACCGGCCCGAATTGGAGTACCGAAGTCGGGGGCCGGTTCGTCCAGTTGATGCGATTTAAGGACGAAGCCCACCAGAAGGCCGTCCGCGAAGCCGAACAGTCCGATGCGAGCGCACAAGACCTGGTTCGCGAGTTTTGCGAACTCGTTGACTACAACTATCAGCACCAACAGGGCCTCGCGACAACCGCGTACTACCGCTCGCTGAATACTCCGCCAGCGCTACGGGCGAATGCACCGTCCAACCCGAGCGCTCTTCCGCAGCCGATGCTTCCCTCGGATCAGCACCCGCTCGATGATGTTCCGCCAATCGATGATGTGGCGGCTATCGACGACGTCCCACCCATCGAAACCGGGAGGAAGGGCGTCAAGCATACCGTAGGTCGCAACGGCGAGATCGACGACTGATCGTCCAATCGAGCATTCAACGCAGAACCTGCCGGCGATTTCCATCGCCGCTTTTTTTCGGCTTTTCAAGTTTCGGCGCAAGCGGAAGCAAGCCCATCATCCGATGGGCTTGCCGTCTGGCTTTAAGCGTAATCCGACTGAATCGATCAGACCACTTGGACGCGACGGCCGGCGGCGCGCTTGCGGTTGATGATCTTGCGGCCGTTCTTCGTGGACATGCGGGCGCGAAAGCCGAGCTTGCGGGCGCGCTTCACTTTGCTGATTCGGTGCGGGTAATGCATGAAAACCTCTCGAACTCGTTCCCGGATCGCAATTTGTGCGACCTGTCACCCTGAGGCGACCTTTACTTGTTTTCAGGCCGAATCGTCACCGATTCGTAAGCCGTGTTGCCACTCTCGTCACGGCTTCGAAGCGAAACCACGCGTGCGGCTGGGCCCGGATCGGGCAATACAATGCTGTATTGCTCATCCGGCGAATCGTTAAGCATATCCGAAGGCTGGACGCTCTGCCAGTGCTCGTCTGCGTCCATTGAGTATTCCAAGCCGGAAACGATGCCGATCCGGTCCGCGACTCGCAGCGCAATCGTCACCTTTCCCCCATCACGCGTCAGGTTGATATCGCCGATCACCGGCGGCGTATTGTCGACCTGCATCGGCTCGGCAATCCGCGAGACGGTCTTGCCCATCCCGACCGCGTTCGCCAGCGCGTCCGAGGCCTCTACCTTCACCTCATATCGCCCGTCCGAAAGCTTGCGCGTGTCCCATTGCCAGGTCACCTCGGTCAGATCCTTGGCGAGCTGAATCCAAGGCGATGTCGGCGAGCTTCGCTCAAAAATCGTATAGCGCAGCTCGTCACCGTTTGGTTCGGTTGCCGTCCAGCTGATCGTCCGCATCGGCTGCGGCGTTCCGTCGGTGGTCGCGTCGACGGTCACGCTGACCGAATCGATCCGCGGCGCGACGTTCGGCTCGAGATAGGCGATGGACACGTCCTCCAGCGTCGGCGTCGCCTGGCCATTGCCCGAGAGAATCAGGCGATACTGCAGGAACCTTCCCGGCGGCGTCTGGATATTCGTAAACCGCGCGGCTGGCACCGGCTCCGACCAGTCGGTCCACAGCGGCGACTCTTCGTTTTCCACATTGCCGGAACGCGTCGAGATCGAGATCGATGTCTCCGGTGCGATCGTGCCGCGGATCTGCGCCTTGCCGAACGCCGAGATCTGCGTCGCGTCAAGAACACTACTGGTGAAGGTGCCGGTTTTGGCGAGTTCGGCTGTCAGTTTGGAAAGCGTGGAGGAAAGTGCCGAGCCGACATAGATGCTCTTATCCGACGCGATAAGAATTGAAGTGAGCATCTGCGAACGGGACTTGGTGATCGCCGCATGTTCTTCGCTCGACAGATCGAGGCTGTAAAGCGTTCCGGTCGGGCCGGTGGCGATGAGCAACTGGTTCTCGAGGCGTGCCATCGCAAGCACCATGGTGGGATCGCGGAAGATCTCGCTCACGAAACCCTGCGAGTCGATGCGGTAGACGGCATTGCCGTTGGGCGCCGGTTCGTCGCCACCGATCTGGGTGATGGGGCCGGCCGGCGAAGCGCCGTGTTGTGCGGGTTGCGTATCGGCGCCGGTGGGTGGGTCGAGGGGTTCCGCCGCCGGAGCGGGAGTTGCCGGCTCGGCATGCAACTCGCCCGGGCTCGCGACATCGTCTGACGGTTTGGGCTTGGGCGCCTGGGCGGGCTCCTGGAAGAGCGGCTCGCCGGTGGTGTGATCGGTCGGATGCCCGGCCGGTTCGGTTGTCGCGGCAGGTTCGCTGGCCTCAACGAGTTGACTAGTAGCGGCGTAGACCTGGCCGTTGCGCGTGTCGAGCAATAGCGTGCTCACTTCGGATTCTGGCGCGTCGAATACCACCGTCGCCTTGCCCGTCTTGCGATCGATCTTCAATATCAGTCCGTTCGGATCGGTACCGACGAAGAGCATGTCATTCATCGAGACGACGCAGCGGAGGTTGTCCTCGTCGCTGTCGAAAACGACTTTCGAGGACTTGGTGGCCGGATCCACCTCGTAGAGCGCGCCGTTGGGACCGGTGGCGAGATAGATCTTGCCGTCGGCCGCCAGCGCGATGCCCCAGATGTATTGCACGCCCGGCAGTTCGACGAGCGATTCGGGCGCGGTCGCGCCCTTTTTGAGAATCTGGAGCTTTGCCGTCTCACCGCTGACGCCGATCAGCACATCGCCTGACGCTTCGACGGCGAGCGCGCTCACTGCCGCACCGTCGCCAAAGTCCGCGAGCGTCGTCGGCTTCTTGTCTTTGAGCGCGATGAGCAGACCGGAGGCATTCGTTCCGAGGTAGACCGTCCCGTCGAGTCCTTCGGCGAGCGCGTCGATGGAGGCATACTTGCCGTCGTCTGGCAGAACGCTTTCGATCGCGCGGGCGAGTTTCAACTGGCCGAAGTTGGTCGCGACCAGCGAATCGAGTTTGCCCGCTTCGAAGTCTGCAGGCGACGACTGGGTAAAGAACATCGTCTTGGTCGCCAGCGCGGGCGTCGCGATCGCAAGGCACAGGAGGAGAATTCGCTTGGTCATGGGTTTGTTCCGATTTCGATATTCAGCCAACACACATCTCACCAGCCGGGATTCGTCAGATTCCAAAAGCTCATCGCGGTCATTCGGCGCAGCCTTGCGCAGAACTCAGGGTAACTTCCGTGCGACGTGAATCGGCACACTCGCGCTGCCGCTGATCGGCCGGTCCATCTCGATCGTCTTCACGCTCGACTCCACACCCGCGGCCGTGTCCGGCCGAGCAGCGGCTTCCAGGATCGTTCGCTTGGAAGCCGGGAGCTTCTCGAGCGAAGTCCGCCCGATCGAAACGTTCTGTCGCGTGCCCGTCAACCGTGTGTAGATCCGGTCGGTTCGCGTTTGGCTTACCACCGTCTGGATCGTCTCGTACAACTCGTCGATATTGCGCACCGAGAACCGCCCGGGCTTGCTCTGCATGTCCAGTTGCAGGTTGGTCGGCGCGTCGGCAATCGAGATGGTGTAGTCGCCGTCGGGCAGATTTTTCGGGATCTCGACATCGACCGTCTTCTCATAGACCTCGCTGCGATACGGCCTGAGACGAAGACGGATCGACACCGTTTCGCCGGGCTTGTAGGTCGAGCCGGCGGGCGTGGCCGAGAGGATTTCGGCGGCATTCGTGCCGTCGTGAATGATCGCCTTGGCGCGGACGCCTTCGAGATTCACTTCCTCAAGCGGATTGCTCGCCAACAGCATTGCCGGCCAGACGACGTTCTGCGGGATACTCTCGCCCGCGACGCTGCTCGCCAGGCCGTTCATCGTCAGGGTGCGCTGGCCTTCGAACTTCAACTCGACTTCGTATTCGACGGTATAGTCGCGCGGCAGGGCCTTTTCGCTCGAGAGGGACGACTGCACCGCCATGCCCACCAGCATCGGCGTCATGAGGGGGTGGACGGCGCACTCGTAATGGAACGTCTGCTTGTTGCGATTCGTGCGGTCGTCCATCTCCACAACGATCGGAAAGGTCCGCGCCTTGGCGCCGATCTGCCCGGCGACGCCGGTGGCGCCGTCCATGTCGATCGCGCCGCTCACCTTGCCGACCGATCCGATCTTGAAACTCGATGTGAGGACGGGCATGACGAGATTGATCGATCCCGCGCCCATCGGGACGGAGGTGTCGCCTTCGCCATTGAACGGGTGGCCGAATCCGTAGGCGCGGCCGTCAATGATCTCGGTGCAGGTCCCGATCGCCGCGAGATCCATATCGCCGGAGAGCATCGCCGCACCCAGCACCGAGCCGGGCTCCAGTTGGGCATCGCTCGATTCGCTTCCGCCGCCGGGCGCGACCATCGGTTCAAAGCCGCGCGCGCGGAGCATCGGAGCGACATTCTGGATCTGCGCCTGGCTCATGCCGCGGATCGAGAGCGGCGTCATCAGTTGCCGCAACTTCGGCGCGCCGGCTTGTTCTTCATGTGAAGCAGGGTCCGATTGGCCAAGTTCGAACAGCGATCGCTGCGACGCCGGCTTTGCGAGTGACGTGAAGACTTCCGACTTCAGCAGCGACCAGCTTCCGGTTCGCGCCTTGGCGGTTTCCGACTTCCTCGGTGCCTGTTCGAGCTGAAGCATGTATTCGATGGGCTGGACGCCCACGATCGGGTCGCGCGCCAGGTCAAAGCCATATGCATACGCACCGATGAGCCGCGCCTTGCCGGTCTCGTCATACAGGTAAATGGGCGATCCGCTGCACCCTGCGATCGGGCCGACGTGTTGCATGAACTCGTCGACGCAGCGCACCATGACGACCGACTTCTTCGGGCCGAACACATTCTTGAGAACCGTAATCACTTCGACATCGAACTTGCTGATCTTGGTGCCGGAGAGGACGGTCAGGCCGTAGCCTTTCATCCCTTCGCGAACTTCGTCGACGCGCATGTGCTTTTCCGGATCGAATACGGATTTGGCAGGAGGCCGCTCGCTGGACTCCGCAGGTTTCGTCGTGGGTTGGACCTGAGCCAAAACGGGCGCAGCGAGGATCAATCCGAGCAGCAAGGCGGGAAGAGGTCGCATCCGATCTCCTTCGAACAGATCCAGAATGAACTTGAATGCGCTTATCGAACGCACGAATACGCAGAAATCGCATCGAATCGGCAGCGACCCAAGGCGCGGCAGTGCCGACTCTATGATTCGTCCGAGAATGCCGCAAGCGGAATGCAGGCGGTCATCAAATGCTCATGGGGCCCATTGGAGGTCGGCCGGTAACGGGACAAGCTGTCGCGGCCGACACAATCGGCGGCAATCGCGTCGTCTGGCGAGGCGATTCGCGTTGACAGCCTTCGGAACGCCCGATAGCGTTGAGAGACGTTTCGCCACCGAGATTGAGGACATTCAGTGAGCCCCGACCTACGTTCCGACGCTGAAAAAGTTCTTGAATACACCTTCCAATCCGAAGCGCTCCTCAAAGAGTCGCTGACCCACGCCTCCATCGCCGACAACCGCCTGCACAGCAATGAACGGATGGAGTTCCTCGGTGATGCGGTGCTCGACCTGATCATCTGCAACGATATCTACAAGCGGTTCCCGACCTATGCCGAAGGCGAGCTGACCAAGATCAAGAGTGCCGTCGTCTCGCGCAAGACGTGTGCGGATGTGGCGCGGGAGATCTCGCTCGACAAGCTGCTGATCATCGGCAAGGGAATCAGCAGCCGCGCCGCGATGCCGCCGAGCCTCGCCGCCGCGGTGTACGAATCGATCGTCGCCGCGATCTACCTCGACGGCGGCTACGATGCCGCGAGCAAGTTTGTCATGCGGACGATGGGGCCGAAGATCATCTCGATCAGCGCCTCGATTCACCAGCACAACTACAAGGCCACGCTGCAGCAGCACGCGCAGGGCACCCTCCACGCCAGCCCGATGTACGAACTGCTGGACGAGAAAGGCCCGGACCACAGCAAGTGTTTCGAAATATGCGTGACGATCGCCGGCCGACGCTTCGAAAGCGCCTGGGGAACGAACAAAAAGATCGCCGAGCAGAAGGCGGCGCTCATGGCGCTGCTGGAACTGAACGTGATCAAACCGGAAGAGGCCGAGCAGGCAATGGAAACCGTGAACGCGGGCGTTGCGGATTTCATTGAATGACTGTGCGTCTTTAGGTTTTGTGTCATTCTGAGGGAGCCTGAGCGACCGAAGAATCTCGGCAGCGCCATGTCGACAGCTTTGTTGCGCACCCGAGAATCTTCATCAGGTGAACCTGATTCAGAATGACAGCGTCTGGTTCCCGACCTTTGCGATGCGGTAGGAATTTCGCCGTTGCCGATCGGTCGGATAAGCTGCGCTTTGATGCTCGACCTCGATCAAGCCCGCGAACTCCTCAGCAAAACCTTCGGCTTCGCCGATTTTCGCGACGGGCAGGACCAGATCATCTCGCGGCTTCTCGACGGCAAAAGCGCGCTCGCCATCTTTCCCACCGGTGGCGGAAAATCGCTCTGTTATCAGCTTCCCGCGCTGATGCTCGATGGCATCACGCTGGTCGTGTCGCCGCTGATCGCGCTGATGAAGGATCAGATCGACTTCCTCGTTTCCAAGGGCGTCGCGGCAGCTCGGCTGGATTCGAGCCTCGACGGCAACACCGTCCGCCAGATCTTTACCGACCTGCGCGCCGGCAAGCTCAAGCTCCTTTACATCGCGCCCGAGCGGCTCGGCAACGAGCGGTTTCTCGCCTCTATCGGCAAGCAGACCATCGCGCTGCTCGCGGTCGATGAAGCCCACTGCATCAGCGAATGGGGGCACAACTTTCGCCCGGACTATCTCAAGCTCGCCCGCATCGCCAAGTCGCTGAATGTGCAGCGCGTCCTCGCGCTCACCGCGACGGCCACGCCGACAGTTGCCGGGCAGATCGCGGCGGCGTTCGGCATTCGTGCGGATGATGTGATCGCCGCGCCGTTTCATCGGCCGAATCTCTCGCTGCGGGTCACGCCCACGACGAATGAAGATCGCGACGGTCTGCTGCTCGAACGCATCCGCGCGCGGCGCGGGCCGAGCATCGTCTACGTCACCCTGCAGAAAACCGCGGAGCGGGTCGCCGATTTTCTCGCCGGTCACAACCTTCCGGCCGAGCCGTATCATGCCGGCCTGAAGCCCGAAGAGCGCGAGGCGATTCAGAATCGTTTCATGGCGAGCGATGAGGCGATCGTCGTCGCGACGATCGCGTTCGGAATGGGCATCGACAAGCGGGACATCCGCTACGTCTATCACTACAACCTGCCCAAGAGCCTGGAGAACTACGCGCAGGAAGTCGGCCGGGCGGGACGCGACGGAAAGAACTCCATCTGCGAGATGCTCGCCTGTGTCGATGACCGTGTCGTGCTGGAGAACTTCACCTACGGCGACACGCCGACGCGGGAGGCGGTCGCCTCTCTCACCAAAGAGCTGCTCGCCAATCCCGCCGAGTTCGATATCTCCACCTACGATCTCTCCGCGCGTCACGACATCCGCCTGCTCGTCGTCGAGACGCTCATCACCTACCTACAGCTCGCGAATTTGATCGAATCGGTCGGCGCGTTTTACAGCGAGTACAAGTTCGTGCCGAAGAAGCCGATCGCACAGATCGTCGCCGGTTTCGATCCGAGCCGGCAGGCGTTTCTCAAGCAGCTCTTCGCACAGGCGCGGACCGCGAAAGTCTGGTCGAGCATCGATATCGCCGCCGCCGGCGAGGCGCTCGGCGAGCCGCGGGATCGGCTCGTGGCGGCGATGAATTACCTTTCCGAACAGGACCTGGTCGAACTTGAAGTGACCGGCGTCCGCCAGGCGTTTCGGCGCACGAAAACGCCGGTGAAGATCGATACGTTGATCGAAGAGCTCGACGCGAAGTTCGCCGACCGCGAAATGCGGGATGTCGAGCGACTCGACGGCGTCCTGGAGTTCGCAGACGACAACGCGTGCCTCTCCAACCAGCTCAGCGCGTATTTCGGCGAACCGCTGAGCGAGCCGTGCGGCCACTGCAGCGTCTGCCGCGGCGAACACCGGCCGCTGCTCCCGCCGACGCAGGTGCGCGCGCTCGAAAAGCACGAGGCGGAAATGGTCGATCAACTCGTCGACCTTCGCAGCCCGGCGCTCGCGACGCCACGACAGATCACCCGCTTCCTGTGCGGGATCTCCTCACCCGCCGTCGCCCGCGCGCGATTGGGCCGACATGAGGCCTTCGGCGCGCTCGCCGAGGTGCCGTTCGAGGAAGTGATGGCATTTGTCGAGTCGATGCTCGAGCGGCAATGACGGCGACGCTTTACGCGAGTCCTCGCGAAGTTCGAATCGAAACCGTATGCGACGCAGCTTCACTCCTCTTCCTCCTCCTTCGCGCCGCCGAACCCGGGCAGCACGTTCGGCGTCGGCGGAAGCTTTGAGTCGGCGCCGCACACGCTCTTCCAGATGAGCACGTTCAACTGATCTGCCGGTGCCTGGTCGGCCTGCGCGAAGTTCATCGCTTCGGACCGTTCGATCAGTTCATTCATCACGCGCCCCTCCGGGCTGACGTTGGTCGTGGGATTTTTCTTCGGGTTGCGGTCTTTGATCAATTCGGCAGCGGGGAGGATGGCACTGTACGGCTCGACGTTCGTCGGTGAACGGTCCCAGTTGAGGATCGGATCCGCTGCCGCGTCGTACTGGCACATCGGCGGCAGGCCGAGCAGCAGTTCCATCGTGCGCATGCAGCTCACCGTGTTGTGAAACGTGTGGTCGACGCTCGCGCGCTTGATCCACGGACTGATGACATAACAGGTCGACCGATGGGCATCGACATGGTCGGGCCCGTTCTGGGCATCATCCTCGATGATGAAGATGGCCGTGTCTTTCCAGATCGGCGAGTGGCTGATCGCCTCGACGAGTTGGCCGACGGCGTAGTCGTTGTCGGCCACCATCGATTTCGGCGAAGCGATGCCGGCGTTGACGCCTTCGGTGTGGTCGACCGGAAAACGCACGAACATCATCTGCGGAACAGCGCCGCCGGTTGGGTCCTTCGCCAGCATCATCTGGAACTCGGTGTTCCACTCTTCGAATCGGCTTCGCGCCTCGTGTTTGCCGTACGTATTCCGCTTGCGAAGGAACGTTTCATCGCCGGTCTGCTCGTAATACCGCTGTGGTGCGTCGCTGTCGGCATAGCTGAGGTCAAAGCGGCGAAAGTCGATGTCGGTGACGCCGGCGAGGTCGTGTCCCGGCGGCTGGAGCCCTCGAACGCTCGGGTAGTTGTCCGGCGTGATGTCCACGCCGTCCTCCCGCGCGCTCGATCCGACGAACACGCCGTAGTTGCGGAACGAGACGCCGTGTTTGATGCATATGTCCCACAGGTGTCCGCCGGGCGAGGCGGCGACATCGGGGATCGGCGCGGCGCCATTCTTGAGCTGGGGATGTCCGGAAAGCGCTTCGCCGTCCGGTCCCTTCGCGGGGAATCCGCCGGTGGGATAGCCGTGGTTCACGCCTTCGTAATCGAACGTGCGACCGCGATTGCTGTATTCATACGGAACGTTCCTGATGACGTATTCGTTGGCCATTGCCTGAGTCGACCAGACCCAGCCATCGCCGGAGACTTCGCCGCTGTCGTAGAAATTGTCGAGCAGCACGAATCGCTCGGCGAGCGCGTGCTGGTTGGGCGTGATCTCGCGACCGAACAGACAGCGGCTCGGGTCGCCGTTGCCTTGCGGCAAGTCGCCGAGCACCTGGTCGTAGGTACGGTTCTCCTTGATGATGTAAACCACGTGCTTGATCCCGACCTGCGCGAGCGGGTTCTTCTGAACCAGGTGCGCCGGCGTGAGGCGGGCGAGTTCGAGCACGGATCGCGTCGGTTCATCCAGATCGTCCGGCAGGTCGATCCGCTGAACATTCCCTTCGAGCAGGTTCAGCGGCGACTGCTGTCGGACGCGCGGATTCGGATACTGATTTCGAGACCCCTTCGCGTTCACGACCAGCAGATGTTCATCCCGGGCGAGGACGGCGGTCGGGTACCAGCCCGTGGGCAGGTATCCCTCGACTTCGTTCTCTTGCAGATCGATAACCGCAACCGCGTTCATGTCGCCCAGCGCTGCGTAGAGCGTCTTTTCATCCGGAGAGAGCGCCAGACCGACCGGCGACGCGCCGGCCAGGTCTTTCGCCGCCGGCGGACGCAGCAGGATCGTCCGCTTCACCGTGTTGCTCGCCACATCGACGATCGAGACCGTGTCGCTGTCGGCGTTCGCCACGTAGAGGGTGGTCTGCTTGCGATTCAGCAGGAGCGCGCCCGGATGCGCGCCGGTGGAGATGCTCGTCATCAGCTTGAGATGTGCCGCATCGCTCGAATCCAGAACGAACACGCACCCATCCCGCTGGCTGGCGACGAACAGCTTTGAACCGTCCCGCAATATGGCAATCGCCAGCGGGAAGTTCGTCGTGTCGTAAAACGTTCCTTCGAACTTGTATCGGCCGATCTCGTTACCGGTTTTCGTGTCGTAGGTGATGACTGCGCCCGGCGCGCCCACGACGCTCTCGACGGCAAGCGGGTCGTTGCTGGTGGCGAAGAGGTAGCCGCGCGCGTCGCACGCGAGGCCCGCAGGAAAGTCGCCACGCCCGGTGTGGATCGTGTCCTTCTGTTCCAGGGTCCCGTCCGCACCGAGCGAAAGCACGGCGATCGCATCAAATCCGCCCTGCGCGGCGTAGAGCGTGCCATCCGGCCCGAAGGCGAGCCCGTAGTAGAGCCCGTTCGTTCTGGCGTTCGGCGATTTGTCGAATGGGATGCGCGATGCGAGCTGGCCGTCGGCAATTCGGATCGAGCAGAGCGACTGGCGGAAACCCATGTCGGTGCTGATGGCGTAGTTGCCATCCGGCGAGGCGATCAGGTTCATCGGCAGGCTACCGACGTCCGTGATGGCCGCGCCCGGCCGGGTGGTGGCGATCGATCGCCCGGTCGGGATCCGCTCTCCATCAACGCTTCGGTGCCGGTGAGGATCGGCCACGGTTGTGTTGCACCCCATGATAAGCACGGAACAGAAAAGTCCGGGAAGCGCGGCGGAAAATCGCATCGTGTCAGTATGCGCGATTCACCGTTGGAGTCGATGAAATCGGGCGAATTCTCAACAGGCAGCGCAGAAAGTTTCGGTAAAAACGCGTGTCACACCACGCCCGCCAAAGTTCTGTTAGACTCGCCTGCCGGCGGAGGGGAATGCACATCTCAACAAAAGCGGAGGCCACCTATGTCCGACCGTACCGGCGCGTCAGCGCGTCCCAATCGAATGCCGTTTATCGCAGCCGTCGCCATCATCGTGGCGCTGGGCGCCGTCATCTACTTCGGCATGGCGTCGCAGCCCAGCGTCAAGCGCGTGAAGCTGGCGCTCGTGACCTGGAACCAGGACCCGTTCTGGGATCCGGTCGTCCAGGGCGCGCTCGACGCCGGCAAAGAGTTCGACGCCGACGTTGAGATCGTGAAGGCCAAGCCCGAGCTCGAGGATCAGAACCAGAGAATCCGCGAGCTGATCGGCAAGGGTGTCGAGGGCATCGGCGTGAGCCTCAACGACCCGACGGCCCAGGAAGGGCTGCTCAAGGAAGTCGCCGCAAAGTGCGCCGTCGTCACGATGGACGTCGATGCGCCCAACTCGGCACGCCGCGTGTTCGTGGGAATCGACAACTACAGTGCCGGCCACTTCGCCGCGGATGAGATGCGCGAAGCATTGCCCGAGGGCGGCGCGATCATCATCACCGTCGGCAGCATCGACATGCTCCACGGCCGCGAGCGCCGGCAGGGGGTGATCGACGGGCTCATCGATCGTCACTACCTCATGGAACACAGCTTCGATCCGCTCGACGCGACCCTGAAGGGATCGAACTACTCCGTCGCCACGACGATCATCGATCACGGCGACACCGCCAAGAGCACCCAGCTGCTCGCCGAGGCCCTCAAGACCCATCCGGAGGTTAAAGGCGTCGTCGCGCTCTTCAGCTACAGCGCGGGGGCTGCGCTGGATGCGATCAAGCAGGCTGGAAAGCAGGGGCAGATCAAGGTCGTCGGCTTCGACGAATCGGAGGCGACGCAGGCGGGAATCGAAGATGGCAGCATCTCGGCATCCATTCTCCAGGACACCTACCGGATGGGCAACGAGACGATCCGCCTGCTCGCCGATGAGGTCCGATCCAGCGACAAGAAGAGCCAGGCCGTCCCGGCCGGCCCGCGCAAAGTGATCGTCGAGATCAACATCCTGAAGAAGGACAACCTGCAGCAACTCCGCGACAGCAAGAGCGTCCACACGCCGGTCGGCAAGCCGACGACGCAGCCGCTGAGTTGAAGAAGCTCGCTGAGCGGCTTGAGCGCCGATTCGGACAATCGTCGTTGAGGTGTTCGACCAGACGACTTGCGGACCCTCAGTGCGGCCCGTCCGCCAGCCCGAGGTCGGCCGTCGTGAACAGCGCTGCCATGTCCAGGCCGGCGTCTTCGATGTTCTTGCGCGCGCCTTCGAGCCGGTCGATACACGCGACGATCTTGACGACCTTCACGTCGAGCGACTGCAGCGCCTTGGCGGCTTCGAGCACCTGGCCGCCGGTGGTGAGGATGTCTTCGACGAGGAGAACCTTCTCGCCCTTGTTGAGGATGCCTTCCACCTGCTTGGCGGTGCCGTAATCTTTCTTGGCGTTGCGGACAATGACGAACGGCTTCTTGGCCGCCATCGCACAAGCGGCCGCCAGCGGGACGCCGCCAAGCTCAGCACCGGCGATGCGGTCGATGTCCGGCGTCACGTGCTGCGCGAGCAGCTTGCCGAGTGCTTCGAGCGCTTCGTGATCGGTCGTGAAGCGGTACTTGTCGATGTAGTAGGTGCTCTTGCGTCCGGAGCGGAGCGTGAAGTCGCCAAAGAGGACGGCGAGGGACTTGATGCGGTCGATGAGTTGTTCGCGTGTCATGACCCGGGCCATCGTGCAAAGATCAGAATCCAATGCAAGTCTGACCGCGGATGGACGCAGATGAACGCGGATGTTTAGGAGCCGTTTTGCAGGCATCCTGCTCGCCCTTGACGGGCCTGTCCTCTATGTGCCGTAGAAACGCTCGAAGGATCCAAGAAGTGGCACAAAACACTTGTCGTTTGCATCGGCGTCCATCCGCGTCCATCCGCGGCTAAGATCATCCCATGCTCCTCGCAGAACTCAGCATCTGGCCCATGGACAAAGGCGTCAGCGTCGGCAAGTACGTCGCCCGCGCGCTCGACGTGATCGACAAGAGCGGCCTGGCGTACAAGGTCGGCCCGCTCGGGACGTGTATTGAAGGCGAATACGACGACGTGATGCGCGTCGTCAAACAATGCCACGAGGTGCTCTGGGCCGACTCGGATCGCGTGATGTGCAATCTCAAGATGGACTGGCGAAAGGATGCCGTCGGCCGGATCGAGGGGAAGGTGGCGAGCGTGGAGAGGTCGCTGGGGAGGAAGCTGAAGTGATCTGGCTCCCGCTTATCTGAGGCTTGCAAAACACGCACCTTCGATGAGCAGCGCGACGCCCTGGCCGATCCAGATGCCGAGAGCGATGGCGCGGCGATGCGGGTTTCGATACAAGCGAAGCGCCAGCCAATTCATCGCGATGAGCGAGGCAACGCCCACGCCGATCGCGATGCCTGCCATGATGTCGGCTTGCCGCACGTCGGCTGGCGAGGTTTGACTCCCATTGTAACTTCGCGTGAAAATCGCGAAGCATGTGACTGCGATTGCTGCGACGATGAATGCCGATGTAGCAAACGCATAGCCGACGACCACCTCGGGCTGCGAAACACGCAATTCATCGATCGGTTTCCGATACTCGAGCTTCGGCGGGTCCTCTCGTTCCGGCTCGCTCATCGCGCCACCTCCGCGCCTTTCACGCGCAGCGCAACACCGCCGCCTGCGCCTTCGCGCAGAGAGGTCAGCAGCGCCTCCTTCCCCTCCCGATAAAACAAATTGTAGTTGTCGAACGGGATGATCCGCCCGTCCGGATGGGCGATGTGGACACAGCTCTTCTTCACGCTGCGGATGTCCATGTTCTGCGCGTCCATGAACTGCATGATGATGACCCGGAACACGTTGTCGTAGCCGATGCTCGGCGGCAGCGGCAGCTCCGGGAGACAACACAGAAGATGCCCGAGGTTCTCGCTGCTGCTCGCGGGGCTGGCGGCCGTGCTGAAGAGCTTGATCATCAGGTCGCGCATCTTCGGGTGTTGCTCGTAGACGATCGTGTTTCCCTCGCCGTGCAGCAGGACTTTCGGATCGACCAGGCCCGTGAGCGGGATGACCTGCCCGCCGAGCTTGAGCGCGTACGCCATCGCGAGGCAATCGGGATGGCACGGCACCGGCACGACATCGTTCGGCTTGAACAACGGCGACTGTGCGAGGATCTGTTGCCGCACTTCGCCGAGCGTCAATCGATCCCGCGCAGCATCAAACCGCTCGACCCGCCCCGCGTTCTGGATCGGCTGGAACGTCACGCCGCGGACGCACTTCTGCTTGAGCGCGAAGTCGATGATCGTGCCGATCTCGTCGTCGTTTACGCCCTTCTTGAGCACGCAGACGAGCGTAGTGGAGAGATTGAGTTCGTTGAGCCGCTCGATCGCCTTGGCGCGGATCTCGGTCAGGTCTTCGCCGCGTAAATCGATCAGTGCGGACGGTTTCAGTGAGTCAAACTGGAGATAGACCTCGAACTTCGGCAAGTACGTTGCGAGGCGTTTGGCGAACTCTGCATCGCGAGCGATCTTCACGCCGTTCGTGTTGAGCATCAGGTGCTTGATCGGCCGGCGCTTGCAGGCATCCAGCACGTCGAAGAACTGCGGGTGGATTGTCGGCTCGCCGCCGGAGATCTGCACGACGTCCGGCTCGCCTTCATTCCTCACGAGCGCATCGAGCATGAACTCGATCTGCGCCATCGACCGATGCTGGGTCGCGCGGTGCGTGCCGGATTCGGCATAGCAGACCGGGCAATTCAGGTTGCACGCGTCGGTGATCTCAAGCAGCGTGAGGCACGAATGCTGCTCATGATCAGGGCACAGGCCGCAATCGTACGGGCAGCCGTACTGCATCGGCGTGTTGAACTTCAGCGGCATCTGGCTCGGCTTGATCGTCTGGCGCGACAGCTTGTAGTACTCGGCGTCGGTGCTGATGAGCACCTTTTCAAGCTTGTGCGTCGGGCACCACTTGTGAAGGTAGACCCGGCCGTCCTGTTCGACGATCTTCGCTTCGACCCGGCGCAGGCACGTCGTGCAGAGGCTGTTGGTGAGTTCGAGGAAGAGGTAGGGACGATCGGGCATGGATTCGAGTTTAACGCCAAACGCGCGACGTTCGCGAGTGAGCGTCTCGACGCTCAACCCGGCAAGGCGGCCGTCGCGGGTCCCGACGAACCGGACCGACGCGCATGCGTCATCAGTGGAAACTGCCCGACGTCGATCCGCCGCACAGGATGTAGATCGTCCCGATCGTCGTGCCAACGCACACCAGCGGCACGAGCGCGATCGACATCACGATGCCATGCAGGAATCCGCGCACGGCCGAGCGGTTGTGAACCAGCATGCCGAGCCCGACCTTGCCGGCGATGATGAGGACGGCGGTGACGATCAGGCCGATCGTGGGGTCGTTCATCAGGCCGGAGAAGAACGCGCCGCCGGCGATCCAGAAGGCCAGCGAAATGCCGAACCCCGCCGCGATGCCGCCGACGAGTGCCCACCGACTGAATCGGCGCGGGCCGGGCGTGAGGGGAGATTGATACGGAATCGGCGGCGGGTGGCTCATGTCCAGTTGCTCATCGTCAATGAATCGTGCCGACGGCGCCGAAACAGCTCAGCACCAGGGCCGGTAAGCCGAACAGTGTACCGAGTAAAAATCCGCGGTCATCTGCCGCGTTCTCGACGTCGCGGCCGACCCGATAGAGAATCCAAATCGCCCCGCCGAATGAGATCGCCGCGTTGGCAACAGTCGGCACCGACACGATCGCCAGGAACACGCCCGTGAAGAACAGAACGAGAAACGAAATCGCCATTCCGCAGATCACGCCGTAAACGATCGCCGCGAGGCGCCACGGCCGTTCATCCTTCGACGGCGGCGTCTGGTAGTCGAGGGTGGGCGGTTGCGTCATGGCTGGGCCGTCGGTTGGGTGGCGGCCGCCTTGCGGCGCGGCCACTCCTGCCGGCCCTGTTCGCGTTCGGTGCGCAGCTGTTCGAGCTCGTCGCTCGCGAAGATGATCCCCGCCGCGTGCATCCGGTCCAGATCATCGCGGGAGAAGCGACCCGACGGCGTCGGGCCACTGCTTACAGCCTGCAGTTCCGGCGGCAACTCGGCGCACGTCTGTGTCCCGGCCACAACGTCGCGGTCGTCGGCTTTGAGAATCAGCCAGCGGGTCTGGATATCGTTCTGCGACGCAAAGCAGAGCGGCCACACGATGTTGCCAACGCGAAGCGAATACGAGAGCGCGACCGATCGCCCGTCCTCGGCGATCCGCACCATGGGACGCGATCGGGCATACATCATGAAAAGGCCGTTCGACGCGGAAGATTGATGTGTGTCGTCGTCGGCGATCTGCGCGTTGGCCGCGAGGATGGCGTCGACAAGCGGGGTCTTGCCCGGCTCGATCGGCTTGTGTCTGCCGACGATCGCTTCGGGTCGACGCTTGTTGTTCGACTGGAGCGCGCGGGTCGCCGGGATGTAAATACAGCCGATCAGACTCATCACGCCGACGCCGACGAGAACGAGCGGGAGAATCGATCGGCGCATCGCCGGGCGAGCACGAGTTGGATGATGCATACGACCGCCCCGATCAGAGATGCGATCTGGATCGCGCTGAAACCCGCGTACGACTTCGGGCTCGGCTTGATCCATTCTACCGCGAAGCGAAACAGCAGGTAGGCGGCGAGGAACAGGCGGAAGAGATTCCCGGTTGGGTGGCGCAGATTTCCGGTTCCCTCTCCCTCCGGGTGAGGGTTAGGGCTCGCAGGTAGGGATGAGGGCGGAGAGATGAGGGGTGAGGATTGCCATCGAATCATGATCGCGATGCCGAGCAGCAACAGAAACACGATCTCGTACAACTGCGTCGGATGCCGGCGGACGCCGTCGCCGAAATCGACGCCCCATGGCAGCGACGTCGCGATGCCGTGGGTCATGTCCGCGAGCCCGGTGAGGAAGCAGCCGATCCGTCCGACGGCGATGCCGACGATCAGCGGCAGCACGTACGCATCTCCCGTGCGCGTATGGATATGTTGAAGCTTCTTGGCGATCTCGACGCCGATCCAGCCGCCCAGCAGCCCGCCGACGATCGTCTTGCCGGCGAGCATCGCCTGCGGGTCGGCGCGAAGGGACCAGTAGAGCTGTGGATGCTCGAGCCACGCGAGCAGTTTCGATCCGAAGAGCGCCCCGAAGATCGCCCCGACGAGTATCCACGCTATCTGATCCGGCGGGACCGACTCGGCCTTCTCACGCCGGCGCAAGAAAAGAAAGAGTTGAAATCCGAGCGAGTACGCGAGGACCTCAAAGAGCAGGTGCGCGGGGAGCGTGAGCCCGAATGGATGGAAGACGACGGGGAACTGCATCGGCCGTCATCTATAGTTCAAAATGTCGTGAACATGAATCGAGCGAATGGACACGAATCTTCATGATGCCTCGTCCCGATGGTTGAAAGGGTCGCGAAGAGCAGACAATGGTCGCGAAGAACGAAGGAAGCGAAGGCGCGCGAAGGAAAATCACAAAACCAAGTGCCGCCGGTCATCAAAACGAACAGGCAACCCCGGCGTTTCTCTTCGCGAATCTTCACTTTCTTCGTTCTTCGCGACCATGCGCATGCGCCAGAAATTTCAGTCGGGCCCCGTTCACGAAAATATCTGAATTGAATTCATTCGTTCTGATTCGATCAATTCATATCGATTCGTGTTCACGCCTTTCTCAAATCAGCGGTATCAGTTCAGCGCTGCTGCGCCGGCTTCCGCGACGGTGTGGTCGTTCTCTACACTCGATCCGCTGACGCCGATTGCGCCGATGATCGTGCCGTCGGCATCCTTGAGCGGGATGCCGCCGGGGAAGCTGATCAGGCCGCCGTTGCTGACTTCGATATTATAGAGCGGCCCGCCCGGCTGGCTGAGCTTGCCGATCTCGCCGGTGTTCATGTCGAAGTAGCGGGCGGTCTTGGCCTTCCTGATGGCGATGTCGATCGAGCCGAGCCACGCGCCGTCCATACGGATGAACGCCTTGAGGTTTCCGCCGGCATCGACGACGGCGATATCCATCTTCGTGCCGATCTCTTCGGCCTTCTTCATCGCGTTGGTCACGATTACGTACGCTTGATCGACGCTCACGTCCTTGCTCGCGATCGGCGCCGCCTTGGGCGCATCCTGGGCCCTGCCGAATGCGAGATGAGACTGGCCAAGCCAGAGTGTCGCGGAAAGGGTGATCGTGGCAACGGCGAGAAGCAGATTGCGTGAACGCGTAAGAACTCCCTGATAAACAAATGATCGCGCTCAACATCGAGCGGGTGCGCGATCGTAAAGAGGCGCGATCTGGAAAGCGAACGGAGGCGGGTGCGATCGATGCACCGGGTCGATTCAAGTGAGGTCGATCCAGCCAAAGAGGCATCCGGTTAGCCGCAACGCGAAGCGGAGCGCGCGAGCAGCGCTCCGCGCTGCGGCCAAACCGCGAGTCGTTTCTAAAACAAGACCTTCTTCCCCAGCTTGCGCCTTATCACGCTGAACTGCCCGGCGTGCATGATCGTGTGGTCGCTGGCCATCTGAAACATCTTGCCGAACGTGGGCGCGAAGTCTCTCACCTGGCCGGTCGTCGGCTTGTCGAGATCCGCATCCTTGAGCTTGCCGAGCTCGGCGATGGTCACCGCGCGTACATCGGCGAGCAGCTTCAGGTAATGCTCTTTGGTGAGGAAGTGTTTCGGATCATCGTCGCCGACGCCCTTCGGGCCGTGCTGATCGAGAAAGCCCGGCGGCAGTTCCGGGTACTTCACATCGGGAAACTGGCTCTTGACGAAGAAGATGTCACCGCCGATGACGTTGCCGATCTGCCACGCGGCATGGTTGGCGCCATTGCAGGGCCGGACCATCAGGTCGGCATCGGAAAAGTCGGCCACGAACATGCCGAGCAGACCCTTGGTTCCTTCGAGAGCGGATTGGATCGCCTGTACACCGTTCATTCATCGTCTCCTTGTTGAAATGCTTGTCATCGTGAATGAGATCCGCCCGCCGATCAATAGCCGGGCCGGTTCATGTCGGAATCAATCGTATAAAATCGAAGCCCAAGGCTCGCGCTTTATCGATCGCCGGCGAACCTGTAATCTCGCCGGACTCGGTAATCAGAGGTCAGAGGCCAGAAGAATTTCGGAGTGCAAACATCATGAGCGGCAACAACAAATCAAACCCGAATCAACGCCCTAAGTCCTCGATCGTCACCGACGGCCCCAGCCGTGCCCCACAGCGCGCCTTCTTCCGCGCGATGGGCCTGACCGATGAAGAGATCTACAAGCCGTGGGTCGGCATCGCCTCGACCTGGAACGAAGCGACGCCCTGCAACACCACGCTGGATCGTCAGGCCAAGGCGGCGCGGAAGGGCGTTATCGAGGCCGGCGGCAACCCGCGCGAGTTCGTGACCATCGCGGTCAGTGACGGCATCGGCATGGGCCACGAAGGGATGAAGGCCTCGCTCGTCTCGCGCGAAGTGATCGCCGATTCCATCGAACTCATGATGCACGCGCACGGCTACGACGCGCTCGTCGGCCTCGCCGGCTGCGACAAGTCGCTGCCCGGCACGCTCATGGCCATGGCGCGGATGAACCTGCCGAGCGTGTTTGTCTACGGCGGGACGATCATGCCCGGCAAGTTCAAAGGCAAGGACGTCACCATCGTCGACGTCTACGAAGGCGTCGGCGCCCACGCCGCGGGGAAGATGACCGATGCCGAGCTGCACGAACTCGAATGCTCCGCCTGTCCGAGCGCCGGCAGTTGTGGCGGGCAGTTCACCGCCAACACGATGGCCTGCGTCGCCGAGGCGCTCGGCATGGCGCTGCCCGGCAGTGGCTCTCCTCCGGCGATCGATACATCTCGCGATGAAGGGTGCCGCCAGGCCGGCATCGCGGTAATGAATCTCGTGAAGCTGGGATTGAAGTCCCGCGATTTCATCACGAAGAAGGCCCTCGAAAACGCCGCCGCCATCGCCGCCTGCACCGGCGGCTCCACCAACATCTTCCTTCACCTCCCGGCGATCGCGCACGAAGCCGGGCTCGAGTTCAGCCTCGATGAGATCGAGGCCGTCTGCCACCGCTCGCCGCACTTCGTCGACCTCATGCCTGGCGGGAAGTACACCGCCTACGACGTCTACCAGGTCGGCGGCATCCCCGTCATTCTCAAGGCGATGCTCGAAGGCGGGCTGCTCCACGGCGATTGCCTCACCGTCACCGGCAAAACCCACGCGGAGAACCTGAAGGACATCAAAGTGCCCGGCAAGGAGCAGGATGTGCTCAAGCCGGTCTCCAGCCCCATCCGCGCCACCGGCGGCCTCAAACTGCTCCGCGGAAACTTCGCGCCGGAGGGCGCGGTCATCAAAGTCGCGGGACTGAAGAAGCTCCAGCACAAGGGCCCCGCGCGCTGCTTCGACGGCGAAGAGGCGTGCATGGCCGCCGTGCAGGCGCAGGAAATCAGGAAGGGCGACGTGGTGGTCATCCGCTACGAGGGCCCCAAGGGCGGCCCGGGCATGCGCGAGATGCTCGCCGTCACCGCGGCGATCGTTGGCCAAGGCCACGGGTACGATGTCTGTCTCATCACGGATGGCCGGTTCAGCGGCGGGACGCGCGGCCTCTGCATCGGCCACGTCGGGCCCGAGGCGCAGGTCGGCGGGCCGATCGCGCTCGTGCAGGATGGCGACACGATCTCCGTCGACGCCGATGCCGGCACGATCACGCTCGAAGTCGGTAAGGAAGAACTCGAACGAAGAAAAGCCCAGTGGAAGCCGCGCGACAACGGCTACCCCCGCGGCGTGCTCGCCAAGTACGCCAAGCTCGTCGGCCCGGCGGGGAAGGGCGCGGTGACCCATTGATCAGGAACCTTCCGGCGATCCTCATCAGCACGGGCTTAATCGTATTGGTGTCGATCAACAACGAATCGACTCTGGCAGCAGATGTCGCGACGACTCGTCCGGCGACTCGCCCCGCGACGCGTCCGGCCCAAGCGACGGAAGCGGACGCCAGAGCACTCGTCGAAAAACTCTACGCCGACATGGCGCAGAACCCGCGAGATGCGTATCTGGCCCATTGGGATTTTCGCAGCCATTGCGAACGTGCGCTGGGCGCGACATGGTATTCGTTGACCGAGGCGCAGCGCGAGCGCATGGCGAAGGCCGATCTGAACTTCATCGTCGCGCCCCTCGAAGCCGAATCGCTTCGCGGCGTGGTGAACAAGCTGAAGTTTGAAATCAAATCCACGAAGGACGTATCCGCGGTGCAGGCCGAGAACCGGACGGCGTTCATGGTGCAGACGAAGTTGACCATTCCGAACACTGGCAAAGAGTATGAGACGACATTCCTGATCATGCCCACGAGCAAAGGATTGAAGATCGTCGACTCCTTCAGCGACACCGCGCCCAGCGTTCAGATGGTCATCGCGCAGCTTTGGGTCGACGCGACGAAACGAAAGGCCGATCCGGTCGAGTCGTTCGAGCGGTTCGTGGCGGGCATTCGGAAATACCTGCTCGCGCCGGAGATGTGACCTGGAAGCGAGTCGGAGCCTGTTGGCGGGCGACAGCGTTTCGTGCGCGAAGCGGTGCGAGCAAAGGCGGCGGGAATCGTTGGTGAACTTCGAGCGCGTGCACGATTCGTTGACGGACCGCAAAGGCGAGTACGAATCCGCCCAAATCTCCGCTCACATTCGCGTTTTGATCGGCTCGGCTTCAAACGCCTTTGGGACAGGCCGTTACCAATTCTCATCCCGCCTCGCGCGCTGCGCCGAAGCGCGTTTTCGCGCAGCGCGAAGGGACATTGGAAGCGCTCATTGAAATGTGAATACGCGAGGCGACTCGACGGGCACATTCAAATGCCCGCGGTGACCCACAATGACCCACTTCGGAGCGGTTTCGGGTGCCGAGCTTATCGCGCAGCGCATTCGAGTCGGCGTCAACCTGCGTTTGCGATGGTGGCCCTGGCGGACATCGCCTTTTACGGTTGCCGGGGAAGAGGGTTTCGGGTCTGATCGGCCGCTCCCAGGATTCTTCGACGCACATGCTTCGATTCCATCCGCTCCCACGCCAGAGGATGACGCCATGACACGACCCGGCCGCGCTGTTGCTGTAACTCTCACCTTTCTGGCCGGGTGTGCGTCCCGCTCACCGACGAACAGGCCGGCACCCACGGTTCAGCCAACCACACACGCGACGGCACAGGCGATCGATCCCGTCATCGCGCAGATCCGCATCGAAGGACTGGAACATTCGCAGGTGATGGACACGCTCGACTACCTGACGAATGTGATCGGCCAGCGGCTCACCGCCTCCCCGAGCCAGAAGCGGGCGGCCGACTGGACGCGCGACCAGCTTGCGTCCTGGGGTCTCTCCAACGCGCATCTCGAACCGTGGGGGCCGTTCGGGCGCGGGTGGTCGGTCGATCGCTATTCGCTGCAGGTGACCGAGCCGGCGTTCTTCGTGCCGATCGCGTATCCCCGCGCCTGGTCACCGGGCTTTTCGGGCAAAGGCGTGGAGATCGTCTACCTCGACGCGCAGGAGGGTTCGGAGCTTGAAGCGTACAAGGGAAAGCTGGAAGGGAAGATCGTCCTGATCGGGCTGCCGCGGGAGGTGGAAGCGCACTTCGAGCCGCTCGCAAAGCGACTCACGGATGACGAGCTTCAAAAGCTCGCCGACTTCAAACCCGAAGCGGCGGACCCATCGGCACGCGGCCGACGCCGCGGATCGGATGCGGCGACCGCCCCGGCAACCACTTCAACCACGAGCCCGGCGACGTCGCCGGCCGATGAGCTTCTCACCGCGACCACCAGGCCGACGACGCGACGCCGCGTCGCGACAACGGCGCCGGTCGACCCGCGCGATGACCCGATGTTGCTCCGCAAGATCGCCTTCGCCGCCGAGGAGAAGGCGGCCGTCCTCGTCACCGGTTCATCCAAGGGCGATGGCGGCACGATGTTCGTCCAGCAGGCCGCCGTGCCCGGCGATCCGCCGCGCGGCTCGCCCGGCGCGACGACCCGCCCGCGCGTCTGGGCGGATGATGCCCCGGCCATCCCGCCGCAGCTGATGATGGCCAGCGAAGACTACAACCGCCTGATCCGCATCGCCGAGCGCGGCATCACGATCAAGGCCGACATCGACATCGTCACCACCGAGCACGGCAAGAGCATCAAGCCGGAGAACGTCGTCGCCGAGATTCCCGGCACCGATCTCGCGGACGAAGTGGTGATGGTCGGCGCGCACCTCGACTCGTGGCACAGCGGAACCGGCGCGACCGACAACGGCATCGGCAGCGCCTGCGCGATGGAAGCGATCCGCATCCTCAAGGCGCTGGATCTCAAGCCGCGTCGGACGATTCGTGTGGCGCTCTGGACCGGCGAAGAGCAGGGCATCTTCGGATCCGAAGCGTACGTGAAGGAACACTTCGGTTACGTGCCGAAGGATGAACCGGCGACACAGCCGTCCACGCAGTCCACCACGCAGCCTTTGTCGGCGCCGACGACGCGGCCTTCGCCAACGACACGCCCCGTCAAACAGCTCGTGAAGGGTCCGGAGTACGAGAAGCTGAGCGCCTACTTCAACCTCGACTATGGCGCCGGAAAGATCCGCGGCATCTACGCACAGGGGAATGCGGCGGCAGTTCCATTCTTCCGCGCGTGGCTCAGACCCTTCGCCGACCTCGACGCGAAAACGATCACCCTCCAGAACGCCGGCGGCACCGATCATCTGTCGTTCGACGCGGTGGGGCTGCCGGGCTTCCAGTTCATCCAGGATTCGATCGAGTACGGCACGCGCACCCACCATTCGAACATGGACGTCTTCGACCGCATCCCCGCGAACGACGCGAAACAGGCGTCGACGATCATGGCGGCATTCCTGTGGGACGCGGCGAATCTGCCGGAACGATTCCCGCGGAAGCCGTTCGAGGCGAAGTAGGCGTCGCGCTGCGTGTTGCCCTTGCCGTGTCACGCGAAGTAAATTGCCGTGACGGAAAAGCAGTCCTGGAGCGAGCCAAAGCAAAACGGTGACGAATAAAAGAAGAACGGACGCGCAGAAAAGCAGAACGACGGACTGAAAAAGCAGAACGACGGAGTGGAAAAGTAGAACTGCGCACTGAAAAAGCAGAATGGCCGCGAAGAAAAGCAGAACGCCGCCGCGGAAAAGCACTTTTATAACCGGCCAAAGCACTTTTTAGAGTGAGCAAAGCACTTTTCAGAGTCGGCAAAGCACTTTTCTCGGGCGTCGAAGTCGAAGGGACAGAGGGAAAAGTGATTTGTTCGCTCTATGGAAGGGTTCGCGAGAAGGGTTCGCGATGGTCTTTGCGCCCGAGCATCGGCAATCACCATCTTCACGAAGCCGCGGCCGGTTGCCCGCACCCGCCATTTCGGGTCTGATCTTTGGTTCGATTTTCGCAGTGTGCAGGGTCCGCTTGCGGACCACGAACGAGCGGTCCGCGAGCGGACCCGACATGAGGAATGATTGATGACCGTTGCCGATGAAGTCTCCCGCCGCCGCACGTTCGCGATCATTTCGCACCCGGACGCCGGCAAAACCACGCTTACCGAAAAGCTCTTGCTATACGGCGGCGCGATCCAGCTTGCAGGGTCGGTGACGGCTCGCCGTCAGCAGCGGTCGGCTACCAGCGACTGGATGGAACTCGAGAAGCAGCGCGGCATCTCCGTCAGCTCCACCGTCCTGCAGTTCGAGTACCGCGACATGGTGGTCAACCTGCTCGATACGCCGGGTCACCGCGACTTCTCGGAAGACACCTACCGCGTGCTCAGCGCCGTCGACGCGGCCGTGATGGTGATCGATGCGGCCAAGGGCATCGAAGAGCAGACCAAAAAACTGTTCGAAGTCTGTCGCCGTCGCGGCATCCCGATTTTCACGTTCATGAACAAGTGCGATCGGCCCACGCGCGATTTGCTGGGCCTCATCGATGAACTCGAAAGCGTGCTCGGCATTCATTCGGTGCCGATGAACTGGCCGCTGGGGACCGGGCCGGAGTTCAAGGGCGTGTTCGATCGTGGGAACAAGCAGGTGAGTTTGTTCGAGCGCACCAAGGGCGGCGCGTACCGCGCGCCGGAGAAGGTCGCGGGCATCGACGATGAACTGGTGAAGAACACGTTATCCCCCGAGGTTTATCAGAAGACGAGGGATGAGCTGGCGATGCTAGACGGCGCCGGCACCGAGTTCGATCAGGAGCAGGTGACGGCCGGCAAGCAGACGCCCGTTTTCTTCGGCAGCGCGATCAACAACTTCGGCGTGCAGGCGTTCCTCGATGCGTTCCTGGATCACGCGCCCGCGCCCACGCCGCGCAAAGCCGCAGGCGAAGCGATCGAGCCATCCAACCCCGCGTTCAGCGGGTTCGTCTTCAAGATCCAGGCGAACATGGACCCGCGCCACCGCGACCGAATCGCGTTCGTCCGCATCGTGAGCGGCGAGTTCGAGCGCGACATGAGCGCCAAGATCGTCCGCATGAACAAGAACATCCGCCTGAGCAGCACGCACAAGCTCTTCGGCCGCGACCGCGAAACCGTCGACAAGGCATATCCCGGCGACGTGCTCGGCGTGGTCGGCCACTCCGATCTGCGTATCGGCGACACGCTCACCACCGGCGCGATCGGCGGCTTCGACGAAATCCCGCGCTTCAGCCCGGAAGTGTTCGGCTATCTCCACCTGATCAACACCGACAAGACCAAGCAGTTCCGCGAAGGACTCGAACAGCTCGTGCAGGAAGGCGTCATCCAGCTGCTCTACCGGCAGGACACGCACGCGAGCCGCATTCCCGTACTCGCGGCCGTCGGCGTGCTGCAGTTCGACGTCGTGCGATTCCGCCTCAAGAGCGAGTACGGCGCCGACTCACGTTTGGAAATGGCAAGCTGGCAACTGCTCCGCTGGCTCGGCAATCCGGACGACGTCGCCAAGCTCAAAGGCGCAACGCTCCCGAGCGGCGCAGCGCTCATGATCGACCAGCACCAGCGGCCGACACTGCTCTTCGAGTCGAGCTGGGGCATGCGCTACTTCCAGCAGCAGTTCCCGGACATCACGCTCGTCGATACGCAGAGTGATGTGAATGAGAATGCGGTGGTGTGAGTTATGTAGCGTGCAGCCTCAGCCGCTCGCCTGTTGCCGGATGATCGAACTCGATGCATACCGCACGGAGCTTCAAGGGTAGATCGCTCACGGACCGTGCGAAGGTGTCGTCCATCGTGCTCGATCCGTAGTTCGAGTCCCCGACGATCGGCAACCCCAGGCTCGCCAGATGAATCCGGATCTGGTGCG
This sequence comes from Phycisphaerae bacterium, assembly GCA_031411495.1. GTDB lineage: Bacteria > Planctomycetota > Phycisphaerae > Tepidisphaerales > Tepidisphaeraceae > JANOBD01. The sequence continues at coordinate 53,237 of JANOBD010000168.1, forward strand.
TGCGGCCGGTGATGGGTTGTGCCTCGAGCAGCGTCGTGCCGTCGGCATTGCGCGCGAGAACGCGGAAGCGGGTCAGGCAGGGCGCGGCCGTTGCATCATCGGCAACCGCGCGCGTGCCATGCCGTTGGTTGTCTGACGAGATGGACGCGGCACATTCGAACGCTTCGTCAATTGGCGATCCCTTTACCGTCGCATGATAAACCTTGCGAACGTCATCGCTCTCGAATTGTTTCTGCATCGCGCGGGCGATCTTCTGCGTTTTGGCAAAGACGACGAGGCCGGATGTGTCGGCGTCGAGTCGATGCACCGGCCGCAGATGGATCGGGCGGTACGCCTGTTCGAGAATGTGCGACAGGCTGTTTCGGTTGAATCGCCCACACGGGTGCATGGGCAGCGGCGCGGGCTTGTCGATCACGACGATGGCATCATCCTCGTGCACGACGCGGATGTCGGCGTTCACGTCCGGCTCGATCGTCGCGGGCATCGCGTGCAGGAGGCGATCGCCAGAGCGGACGATTCTGCCGGGGCGAACGATCTCGCCGCGACAGATCACCCGGCCCTTCACGCACGCATCCCGCCACGCATCGCGCGAGAGATGGGTATGCATCGCGTCGAGGAAGTCGAGGACTTCGTATCCATCCAGGCGCAGCGGCACGCTGATCGGACGGACGTTGTCGTACGCCACGCTGCCGGGCAACGGGTGTGTCACCGACCGGATGGCGTGGTGTCTTCGTGCGATCAATTGCGCCATCGATTCATCCGGCGAGCGATAACAGCGCGGACACGAGACGCCTTCGACGAAGTACGGGGACATCGCCTCGGACGCGGGGAGCACGGCCTGGCAGACGAAGCACTGAACGACGCCGGAGGGTTTGAGCGAAGCGTCGAGCGCGACGCGCTTGTCGAAGACGAAGCAATCGCCGTGGTAGTGGGCGCCGCCGACAAGTTCGAAATACTTCAGGATGCCGCCGTCGAGCTGATAGACCTCGTGAAAGCCGGCGCGCTCGAGGAACGGTGCGGCCTTCTCGCAGCGGATGCCGCCGGTGCAGAAGCTGACGACGGGTCTGTGCTTCAGTTCGACTGGAAGTTTCTCGACAGCGGCGGGGAAGTCGCGGAAATCCTCCACGCCGATCGCGACGGCGTTGTCGAATGTTCCGGTGTCGATCTCGAAATCATTCCGCGTGTCGAGCAGAGTGATCGGCCTGCCTTCATCGAGCCACTGCTTGAGCTGCGGCGCCGTGATGCGTTTCGACGTGTATCGACGCGGGTCGATGCCCTCGACGCCGAACGCGATGATCTCCTTCTTGATCTTGACGAGCATGCGATTGAACGGCAGGTCGTCGCTGTAACTCTCCTTCACCGGCAGGTCTTCGAGCCCCGGTACCGATCGCAGGCGGACGAGCAGGGTATCGATCGATGCGCGCGTGCCGGCGACGAACAGGTTGATTCCTTCTTCGCTCAGCAGGATGGTGCCCTTGAGCCCGAGCGTGTGGCAGAGCCGGGCGAGCTCTCGCTTGAGTGGCAGGAGGTCGGTAAGGTTGGCGAACGCGTAGGCGGCAATGTTGACGATTTCGAGCATGTCACCGAATCCCGAATCGTGAATGATATTCGAAACGGAGTGGTGGCGAAACGTGGCGGAAGGTGGTCTGAAAGTCGACGCTTCGGCGTCGATCGCTGAAATGAGAAGGAGTGTTCAACGGGGTAGGCGCGCGAGCGGGAAGGATCTGCATGTTGCCGATCGTCTTGTCACTGGTTGGATTATTCATCCTGTTGCTGGTCGTGTTGATCGCGACCCGGCCGGCGGAGTTTCGCATCTCGCGCAGCGCCGAGATCGCCGCGCCGCCGCGCGCGGTCTTCGAGCACGTGAATGATTTCCACGCGTGGGAGGCATGGTCGCCGTGGGCGAAGCTCGATCCGGCGTGCAAGCTGCGCTACGAGGGGCCGCCGTCCGGCGTCGGCGCGGTGTACGGATGGTCGGGCAACAGCAAGGTCGGCCAAGGGCAGATGACGATCACCGACAGCAAGCCCGGCGAACTTGTCCTCATCCGCCTCGAGTTCCTGCGCCCCTTCAAATGCACCAACACGGCCGAGTTCAGGTTCGCCCCCGGGGGCGGCCGGACGAAAGTCACATGGTCCATGCTCGGGCGCAAAAACTTTCTCACCAAGGCGTTCGGCCTGTTCTGCAACATGGACAAAATGGTCGGCGGGGATTTCGAAAAGGGTCTTGCGCAGATGAAGGCAATTGCCGAGCGCCGATAGGAATCGCACGCACGGAGCAGGAATCATGACCAAACTGGATGACGAACCGAAATTGCCGCGCACGCAGCCGAAGTGGATGTCGATCATCGGATGGATCCTGACCATCATTCCATCGCTCATGCTGCTGATGGGCGGATTCATGAACGTTTCGGGCTCGAAAATCGCCGTCGAGGGCGCTCAGAAGTACGGCTATCCGGAAGCCTCCATGATGCCGCTGGGCGTTGTCACAATCGCATGCGTGCTTCTCTATCTCATCCCGCAGACCGCGGTCCTCGGCGCGGTGCTCTTAACCGGATACCTGGGCGGCGCGACGGCGACTCATGTCCGCGCGGGCGAACCGTTCCTGTTCCCGGTCATCTTCGGCGTGGTGATCTGGCTCGCGCTCTTCCTTCGCGACCGCAGGATTCGTGAACTGCTTCCGCTTCGCCACAAATCGATCTAGCCGCCGCACTCATGCCCGCGTCCGCACGAACGCCTTGATCGTCCCGCATTCCTGCCCGATGCTCGGCCCGCTCGGGCGGATCGTATACGCCCCGACCGCCGCGGGGACGATGAACGTCTCGGCGTAGTGAACGACGAACGGCTCGAACGCATTCGTTGGCGATTCGACGGTGATCTCCGCGCCCTCGATCAGGTTCAGCACATTGACGCCGCCGCCGGTTTCATGCGGCACCGAGCCGGTGAACCAGTGTCGCCGCGTCTCGATGAACTCGGCTTCGTGCAGGCCGGTGCGCTCTTCGCGCCACCCGTCGCCTTGTGCAATCGGCTCGACCCGGTTGACGAGCCGCGCCATGACGTAGTTCGTATCGCGGTCGTACTGCAGGTTGTGCTTGCCGTGGTGGATGCTGATCGGTCGCGGCCTGCCGTCGAGATCGAGTCGGCCCCAGTCCCAGAGCTTGTGCGTGAAGATGTACGGCGTGGCGCTGATCTCCAGCACCATCGAGTTCTTCCCGCTGCAGTGAATCGTGCCCGCGGGGATCAGGAAGTGGTCGTGTTTCTTCGCGGGGATCTTGTTGACGAACCTCTCGGCATCGAGCGGTGCATCGGCGCTGGCTTGTGCGGCATCGAGCGCGGCGATGAACGCCTCTGGCTCGACGTTCGGCTTGAAGCCGAGGTAGACGCACGCGTCGCCCGCCGCGTCGAGCAGGTAGTAACTCTCGTCCTGTGTATAGGGCATGCCGAAGTTCTGCTGGATGTAGCCAGTGAGCGGATGGACTTGGAGCGAGAGGTTTCCGCCGTCCATCGTGTCGAGGAAGTCGAAGCGAATCGGGAACTCGGCGCCGAAGCGGCCGTACACGGCCTCGCCGAGCAGCTCGCGCGGGTGCTGGAAAACCAGATCGATGCCGGGCAGTTCGACGCGATGCTCGCCGAAGCCCAGCAGCAGAGAGTTCTCTTCCGGCACGCAGTCGAAGCACCAGGCGTAGTTCTTCGCGTCACGGGGCAGGTCACACACTTCCTTCATCCACTGCCCGCCCCACACGCCGGGATCGAAGAACGGTACCACTCGGAACGGCCGACTGATGCAGCACTTCAGGCCTTCGCGAACGGCGGCCATCTCGACCAGCTTCGGCTTGCCGGGCGCGTTCGTATCGAGCAGGAGATCGATGCGTTTCCAGATGGCGTTCTTGTGTTTGTCGGCGAGGCGCCAGTCGATGAAGAACCCGCGCTTGTATTGTTCCCACGCGGTCGCCTGCGAATCGTTGACGCCGATGCCGTGCACGAGCCTGCCGCGCTGGCGACGCTGAATCTCCCAGCGGGCCAGGTCGGCGTAGACGAGCAGGTCCGGCTCGCACAGGAGCGAAGCGCCGACGCCGTACACGAGCAGGATTCCGGACGCGGTTTCGCGGACCTGACTTCGAATGCGATCGATCGCCGCGGGGTCGAACAACTCGATCAGCGAGCGCGTCGTCATCCGGCCAAGCACCGCGTCTTCGGCCCGGAACTCGCGCGCCGTGAGGTCGAGAATTGTCTGCTCTGACAGCTGGGCATCGGAAGAGAGAATGGTAGTCGAGGGTCGGAGCCGCGATTGAATGGCCGGCAGAACCTCGTCGTCGAGGGCTCCCGGATAGGTATCGATGGCGATCACCCATTTTTTCCGGCGCGGCGCGAGCCGCTTGGCGATTTCGTCCCATCCGGCGACACAGGCGTGTTCCATGCCGGCAACGGCAACGGCGGGATACTTGTCATAGGTGCTGATTCTCGCCATCCGCAAGGGTCTCCTAGTGTACGTCGATCCTCGCCGATTCCTTGTCGCATCGCCAGCCATGAACGAGTCCGGCGGGCTGCTGACGGGTCGCTCAGGTGTCGCCGGCGACGAACTTTCGTCGATACGCCGTCGGCGCGAGGCCGGTCGCACGCGAGAACGCGGTCGCGAGATATTCGGGCGTGTGAAACCCCGAGCGCTTCGCCACTTCGTAGATCGGGATGTTGGTCTGCAACAGCGTTTTGGCCCGCTCGATCCGCACGCGCCGGATTTCGTCGAGCGGCGTGTGGCCGACAACGCTGATGAATCGACGTTCCAGCGTCCGGCGGTTTACCGCGATCGAGGTCATCGCCTGCTTCACCGTCATCCCATCCGCGGCGTGTCGACGGATCAGGCCAAGGAGCGCGCCGACGTCGGAATCGTCGACGGCGAGGACGTCGGTGGATTGTCGGGTCACGATGCCGCGCGGCGGGACGGGTTCGATCGGCTCCTTGATCTTTTCGCCGCGCAACAGCCTGCCCATGAATGCGACGGCCCGATGCCCGATCTGCTCGGCACCGAGTCGGATGCTGGAAAGGGCGGGATAGGAGATGTCGCAGATGGATTCGTCGTTGTCGACGCCGAGCACGGCGACATCATCCGGGACGTGGAACTGCCGTTGCCGTGCGGCCTGCACGAGTTCGAATCCCCACAGGTCATTGGCGGCGAAAATCGCGACGGGCTTTGGCAGCGAATCGATCCACGCACCCATCGATGATGCGGACATCGGCGAAGTGACGGCGCGCCGGCTCCGGGCGCCGATATGCGAACTGCTCGCGCTATGCCCGAAGCTGGCGAATGTGAAGGAAGTCGCCGCATGGCGAACCGCGGATTCGCTCCGCGACTGGAAGTCTCGTTCGATTTCGCTGCGGAACCCTTCTTCGCGGCGCTTGGACCATTCGAGCTTCGAAAGGCCGAAGTATGCGAAGTTCCGGAACCCGCAACCCAGGAAGTGTCGCGCGGCGAGCGTGCCAACGGTCACGTCATCGGAAGTGATGCGGACACAGTTGGAGCGCTTGCGGTCGCCGAAGAGCTCGATGAATGGAACCTCTTGGTCGGCGAGCAGCGCGGCGATCTGGTCGTCGTAGATGTCGGCGATGACCCCGTGTGGCTCGAAGTGACCGATCCAATCCCGCAGTTCGCTCAGCGAGTGTCCGTAGGTGCCGCGCAGGATGTGAAAGACCCATGGCAACTCGTCGGGGTTCTTGCTGCGGCGACTGCGCGGGTCGTAAAGCGAACGCGCCCGCGTCGCGTCGACGATGCCCTTGAGTACTTCCCGCGCGTACGCGAACTCGGTTGGAAGGACCAGGGAGATCCGAATCGTGCTTTCCTGTGCTCTTGCCAAGATTTCTCCGGGAGATCGACGTACGGTGAGTTTGGCTGAACGAGTCGGCTCATTCCGTCATCTCTGCCTCCTCCGTTCACTTTCCACGCCCACCAGAGCAAGACTACCCCATCTGCGCTATTTTGAAGAAGTTATTCGCTCGATTCCAGTACGCTTCTGCCATCTTCTGGAAGAATGAGGCGGGTGGGAAGAGACCAGGCGGAGGTGTGGCAGATGCGGCGCGCGGGCTGGCGGTTGACTTGGCTATTGGCGGGAGTGACGTTCAATCTGGCGTCGCCGGCCGTTGCTGCGCCGTTCTACACCGGCGGCGATATCTCGCTTTCACCGTTCCTCGAAGGCCGCGGGGCGGTCTACCGGGATGGCGGAACCGTGCGGCCGATCGAAAACATCCTTGTCGATCGCGGCGCGAACCTCTTCCGACTGCGGCTGTTCGTGAACCCGAGCCTCAACTACGACGCACCGAGTAACCGAGGCGCAATTCAGAATCTTCAATATACGATTGCGCAGGCCCAGCGCGTCAAAGCATCCGGCGCAAAGTTTATGCTCGCGCTGCACCTTTCCGATACGTGGGCCGATCCCGGCGCACAGCAAACGCCGGCCGCGTGGAGCGGGCAGTCGCTCTCGCAACTCACCCAGACGGTGCGAACCTATACGGTCGATACGCTCAATGCGTTCAAGAGCGCCGGCGTAATGCCGGACATGGTCCAGATCGGCAACGAAACCACGTCGGGCATGCTCTGGCCGCGTGGCCAGCTGAACTTCAATGGCACTACCGCTCAGCTCAACGCGAGTTGGGCGAACTTTGGCCAGCTGATGAATGCCGCAATTGCCGGCGTTCGCCAGGTGCAGTCTGCGGGCGCGAAGATCGATGTCGCGGTCACCATCGCGCCCGGCGATGAGTGGTACAACAGTTCCGTCGGCGGGTTGCCGCGCTGGTTCGTCGATAACTTCCAGACGTACGGCGGTGTGACCGATTACGACATCCTCGGAATCGATTCGTATCCCACCACGCGCAGCGAACTCAATGGTCTCATCAGCAATCTCAACGACCTCGCCAATCGCTACGATCGCAAGGTGATGGTGATGGAGACGAGCTATCCCTGGAACAACACCCTCGATGGAACCGCGGCGGATCAGTATAACGCGTCGACGGAGCCGCATCCGACCTCGGTCGAAGGGCAGAAGTCCTACCTGCTGGAACTGCGCGACGCGATCCGCGCGCTGCCACACCAGCGCGGCGCCGGCGTGCTCTGGTGGTACCCGGAGGCGGTGCCGACGCCGGGGACGTATGTCTGGAAGAACGGCGCGCTCGGCACGTTCGATAGTCAGGGAAATGCGCTCCCCGTCCTGAACACGCTGGACCTGGCCGATCTGGATGTCGATGGCGATCTGGATGCCGCCGATCTCAACGCGCTCTTTGCGTCTCCCGGCTACACCGTGCGGAACGACGTCAATCATGACGGCAAAGTCATCACGAGCGTCAACACGATCGACAGCGACGTCGACGCGTGGGTTCGCGTGTTCAAACACACCGAGTACGGCGACGTGAACCTGAACGGCAACGTCGACTTCGACGACCTGCTGGCGCTGGCCCAGCATTACAACGCGCCTGGCGACTGGTCGAGCGGCGACCTCAACGGGACGCACTTTGTCGATTTTGCAGATCTCCTGCTGCTGGCGCAGAACTACGGCTTCGGTGCACAAAGCGCGATGGATTTCCCGCAGGCATTCGCCGCCGCCTTTTCACCTGAACCGACGTCCGCGTCCGTGTTGATGTTGCTTCCGATCGTATCGCGCAAGCGGTCTGCGGCAGTGTTTCCCGGGCGGGCGACGCGAATTTGAAGGAGAACTTCGCAATCATGAAGGGTGGCGACGAGGGCACGTGATAGTTTCGAACCAGTCTTGCGGAAGGGTGTCAGGGTGAGCCCCTGGCCGACCGGGGTTTTAAGAGCATCGTCTGTCGGGCACGTCCTGGCGAAAAACGGAGGAAACATGAATCGAGCGATCATTCGAAATGCGACGGCGTTTTTCGGAATGCTTACGGTGAGCGCGCTGGCGGCGCTGGGAACAACCTACCCGGACACCGCCGGCGATAATTGGGGACCGGTGGAGACCGATATCGTCTCCGTCGATGTCACCAACGACGCCACCAGTCTCTCCTTTTCGATCCATCTCAATCCGTCCTCGAATCTCACGACCAATTACTATCCGAATTTCGAGGTCGGCATTCAGACGCATGGCGGGGCGGGCGGCCAGACGGTCATCAACGGCAACTACGGTCTCGGCGATCCCGCGATCGGCAGCGGCTACGGCACGCCGGTGGGCATCAGCACCGGCATGAACTTCTTCGTCGGCACCTACCTCGACGGCCCGACGTACTCCGGCGGCGCCGAACTCTTCGGATACAGCACGACGGCCGGCTGGAACAAGATCGGCTTCACCGCGCCGATCGCCGAAGTGCCGACGGGGACTCCGTCGATCACATTCTCGTTGCCGCTGGGTGACCTCGGCCTTTCTGCGGGAGATGTTCTCAAGTTCGATGTCTGGTCGACCTTCTCCGGAGCGAACTCTGCGTACGACGCTCTGCAGAACCCGGTGAAGACCTTCGACGGCACGGCCGACTTGCCGTATGCCGCGAATGGCAACCCGCCGGCGAATTACGACAGCGCCACCGCGTCTGGCAGCCTTCTCTCCACGCGCGGATACACCGTCGTCGGCGCCGCCGTCTCGGGGACGTGGACGGGCGCGACCAGCGGCAACTGGTCGGATGCCGGCAACTGGTCGGGCGGCGTTCCCAATGGCGTCGGACATGCGGCCACGTTCGATTCGAGCGCGACGGGCAACTTCAACGTCACGGTCGACGGTGCCAGGACCGTCGGATCGATCGCGTTCGGCGGCGCGACCAGCTACACGCTCGGCGGCTCGGGGCCGATCACCCTGGATGCGGCCAGCGGACCGGCCACCGTGTCGGCATCGGCGGGGAGCCATTCGATCGCTTCGCCGGTCGCGCTCAACGACGATCTCACCGTCTCGACAGCGGCCAGTTCAAACGTCTCGTTCGCCGGATCGGTAACCGCGACGGGCTATTCGATCACGAAGGACGGCGCCGGCACGGCGCAGTTTGAAAACGTGCGCTCGGCCGGCCTGAACATCGCTGCGGGCTCACTCAGGATCAGCCAGAAGGGGACCGCCAACAGCGAACCGGGTGCCAGCAGTATCGGCTTGCTCAGCATCGCCGCCGGCGCCGAACTGGATCTGAAGAACAACGCGCTCATCGTCGACTACACGGCCGGTTCGCTCGGCACGCAGCTCACCGATCTGCGCGCCCATCTGCTGGCGGGGCGATTGAAGACCACATCGGCGGCGAACCGTCGGATTGGCTATCTCGATAACGCCGCGCTCGCGTCCCCGCGCACTTCGTTTGCAGGCGTGAGTGTCGACGCGTCGAGCCTCCTGCTCGCGTACGCTGCGCCGGGCGATACGAATCTCGATGGCCTTGTGAACTTCGACGACCTGCTGGTTGTCGCCCAGAACTACACGCAAACCAATCGCTTCTGGGTCGCCGGTGATTTTGACTACAACGGCACGGTGAACTTCGATGATCTGCTGCTGATCGCGCAAAACTACGGCGCGAGCGGGTTTGTCGCAGGTGGTTCCTTCGCGGGCGACTGGGCTCTGGCCCAATCACTCGCGCCAGAACCCGCGACATTTGCAGGTGCACTCGCGAGCGTTGTTCTTGGCCTCGCGCGTCGTCGGCGCGATTAGGATCCGGCAATCAGGAAACAGAGGGTTGTTTGCGGGTGTCCTGGCCTCCGCATCGGGACGCCCGGTTCAACTTTGCGAGCGGACGGGATCATCCGTCAAGGAAGTGGCGTTCATGTTCCATCGAATGCTGCGCTTTCTCTGCTTGATAATGATTGCTAATGTCACATCCCTCGTGGAGAAACCCGCCATCGCCAGCCCGCTTCGATTGGATCTCGCCACGCTTCCTTCAATTGATGTCGGCGAAGTGTTTCACTTCGGCACTTCGATTCGGCCGGGCGGCGAAACGATCACCGCAAATCGCATCTGCCTTTTGCGCGACGGCAAGCCGTGGCTCGCCACGATGGGCGAGTTTCATTTCGCGCGCTACGCACAGAGCGAATGGCGCGACGAACTGCTGAAGATGAAGGCGGGCGGGATTGAAATCGTCGCGAGCTACGTCTTCTGGATCCACCACGAAGAGACGCCCGGGGTGTTCAACTGGAGGAGCGAACGAGACCTTCGAACGTTCATCGAACTCTGCAAGGAACTGGACCTGTCGCTCGTCCTTCGCATCGGCCCGTGGGGCCATGGCGAGGTCCGCAACGGTGGCTTGCCCGAATGGTTGCTGGATGTAGACGGACTGAAGCTTCGCACCGACGATCCGAATTACCTCGCGCGGTTGAAACCATTCTATGAAGCCATCGCACAACAGGCGAAGGGTCTGCTCTGGAAAGACGGCGGGCCCGTTATCGCGATCCAGCTCGAGAACGAATATCATGGCGACTCCGCGCATTTGCTCACGCTGAAGAAGTTCGCGACCGACGCCGGATTGGACGTGCCTCTCTACACGCGCACGGGCTGGCCGGAATTGTCGAAGCCGATGCCGCCGGGAGAAATGCTGCCGCTGCACGGCGGATATGCGGAGGGCTTCTGGGATCGCTCGCTGGTCTCGATGCCGGGGAATTACTGGCGCGATTTCTGCTTCAGCCACAAGCGCGAAGCGGCATCGGTCGCCACCGACCACTTTGGGCAGTTTCAATTGAACGACGAAGAGGAGGCCAGGCACTATCCCTACTTCAATTGCGAAATGGGCGGCGGGATGATGTGCAGCTATCACCGCCGCATCCGGATCGACCCGCGTGACATCATCGCCATCGCCATCGTCAAACTCGGATCAGGTGCCAACCTGCTCGGCTACTACATGTATCACGGCGGCGTGAATCCAAACTCGAGCACCGGCATCACGCTTAACGAACGCCAGGCGACTCGCAATACCAACCACAATGATCTGCCGGTCAAGACCTATGACTTCCAGGCGCCGCTCGGCGAGGCGGGCCAGCTCCGGCCTCATTATCATCTGCTCCGCCGGCTGCACCTGTTCCTGCGCGAGTTCGGCAGCGAACTCGCGATGATGCCTGCCGTCCTTCCAGACAACCGACAACGCGGTAAGGACGATGTGGAGACGCTGCGTTGGGCGGTTCGAAGTGACGGAACATCCGGATATCTGTTCCTCAACAACTACCAGCGCGGCATCGAGATGTCGGCGAAATCGGATGTCTGGTTCCAATTCTCGCTCGCGAGCGGAAATGAAATTCGGATTCCCTCGGGGCCGATCATCTTCCCGGCAAGCAGCTCCTGCATCTGGCCGTTCAATCTGCGCCTGCAGGACGACATCAAGCTCGCCTGGGCGACTGCCCAGCCGATCTGCCGGCTGGAAGTGGACGCGATCCGGTACACCGTGATGGCGCCGACGCCGGGCGTCGCGACCGAACTTGCGTTCGAGGGTGATGTGAGCGTTTTGGGCGCGAGCAACGTCGCGAGGATGGGCGGACCGACGATCGTTCGTGATGTTCTGCCGGGAGCGCTCCGCGTTCGTGCCGCCGGAGGCACCGAACACGTGATGCTTTTGCTCGACGATGCCGCAGCACTGTCGCTCTACAAGCTGAAAGTCGGCGACCGGGAGCGATTGTTGCTCACGAGCGCGGCCGTATTGTCCGACGGCAACACGCTTCGCCTGCAGGGCGAGTCGGCGGGCGAGTGGTCGTTTTCACTCTTTCCTGCGCCGCAGGCGATTGAAGTCGACGGCAAACCCGTCAGCGGCGTCGCCGATGGAATCTTCACGCGATATTCGACGGTTCGCGACTCAGCCACACTGCTGGAAGCGACAATCGAGTTGCTTAAGTTACCCGGCCCGCCACGAACGATTGTTCTGGGCCGCGCACACGTCGCCGAGCAGCCGTCTGATGCAGACTTCGATGCAGCCGCGGTCTATCGAATAGAATTGCCTGCCGGGCTGGATCTGACTCAAGCAATGCTGCGGGTGAATTACGTCGGGGACGCCGCGCGGTTGTACGCAGGCGAAACGCTGCTCACAGACAACTTCTACAACGGCACATCATTCGATCTCGCGCTCTGGCGATACGCGGCAGACATCGAGCGGAACGGCCTTACGCTCAAGGTGCTGCCGCTGCAGAAGGCAGCGCCGATCTACCTCGCCCGCGAATCGTGGCCCGACATCCGCGATGGCGATGCGTTTCAGTCGGTGCGTTCGATCGAATTGATCCGGCAGGCCGAAGTCGGCGTCACGTGTCGCTAAAGGAAAATGCCCGCTGAGGAGTCCGTCATGAACGCGAAGTTCTCTCTGCTCGTGTCAATGATGCTCCTTTGCGTGTCCGCCACTCCCGTGCTCGCGCAGCAAGTCCCGCCCGCACCATCGCATTCGGTTAAGCTTGACGAGAAGGGCGTGATGCGCTGGAGCGACAGCAACGACGAAGTTGCCCTCTTCGGCGTCAACTATTGCCTGCCGTCCGCATGCGACTATCGCGCTGCCGGATATGTCCACGCCGACCGGAAGAAACTGATCGACGTCGACCTTGCCCATCTCGCGCGCATGGGAATGGACGGCCTTCGCCTCAGCTTCTGGGGCGATTTCGAAAACAGCGATGCGGATGGCAATCTGATCGCGAACGATCACCTCGACCTGATGGACTACCTGGTCTTTCGCGCCCACGAACGCGGCCTCTCCATTCTCCTCTCACCGATCGTCGCACACAGCTCGCAGTGGCCGGACTTGATGCGCGAGAAGGCCGGCGGATTTGCCGAGCGGTTCGAAAAGAGCGTGCTTGGCACCGATCCGAAGGCGATCGCCGCACAGGCCAACTATCTCCGGCAGCTGATGCGGCACGTGAATCCATACACCGGCGTGGCGATCAAGGACGAGCCGGCGATCCAGTTCATCGAGCTCATCAATGAGCCGTGGCAACACAGCAAGGATGTCGAGGGCTCGGTGGCCTACATCAACGCGCTCGCGGATGCGGTACGCGAGTCGAACTGCGACAAGCTCCTCTTCTTCAATCTCAGCCAGGACTGGGCGATGGCCAGGCCGATCAATTTGTCGCAGGTGCATGGTTACACCTTCGGCTGGTATCCGACCGCGCTGGTCGGCGGCCACACACGCAAGGGAAATTTCCTGCGCAGCGTCGATCGATACGACGAGATGCGCAGCGAAGACCTCGCGAACCACCCGCGGGTCGTCTACGAGTTCGATGCGGCCGATACGATGACGCCGTACCTGTATCCTGCGATGGCCCGCACGTTTCGCAGCGGCGGCGTGCAGTTCGCGGCGATGTTTTCGTACGACATGCTCGACACCGCGCCCTACAACCTCGGCTGGCAGACGCACTACTTCAACCTCGTCTACACGCCCAAAAAGGCGATGAGCGCGGTCATCGCCTGCGAGGCCATGCGACGGCTGCCTCGGTTCGAAACCTATGGCACGTATCCCGCGAACACTCACTTCGGCGATTTTCGCGTGAGCTACGAGGACGATCTTGCTGAACTGGTGACGCGCGACACGTACCTCAACGCCGGCGAAACCAACACCGCCGCGCCCGACGCGGCGCAATTGAAACAAGTCGCGGGGTGTGGCTCGTCGCCGGTCGTGAAGTATGCCGGCACCGGCTGCTATTTCTTCGACAAGATCTCCGGCGGGCTCTGGCGGCTGGAGGTCTATCCCGATTCCGTACCGCTTTCCGATCCATTCGAGCCAATGAGCGTAGACAAGGTGGTGACGCGGATCATCGAACGTGAGCGGCCGATGACGATCGCGCTGCCCGATCTCGGCGCCGCGTTCGTCGTTCGGCCGGTCGCGCCAGCGAAATCGCCTGCGGTGAACGCCCAGGATGGCACGTTTGCCGCAAGGCCCGGCGTGTACCTGCTCAGCAAGTCGGGTCCCATCGATCTATCTGTGCTGCCGAAAACGGTCGGGCGAGTCGGCCTCGACGAGTTCCACGCGCCATCGCCACAGGATGTGCCGCGCAGCGTTGAGTTGCTGGGTCCGGCGACCGAGACAGTCGCCGGAGAGCCGATCCACGTGCGCGTTCGCGTCGCGGACCGAACGGATCCGGACAAGGTGACGCTCTGGCTCCGACGGCTCGGCGAGCGACAATTCCGCGCGCATGAAATGAAGTTGGCTCGCGCGTACGAGTATGAATGCAGCGTCGCTGGCAAAGATCTGAAAGAAGGGCGGTATGAGTACTGCGTGGGCGTCGCAAGCGGAGCGGGTGTGGAGACGTTTCCCGGCCGATCGAAATCTCAGCCGGGCGACTGGAACTTCAACGACACATCGCTCTGGACGATTTCTGCGCTACCGGCAACGATACCGCTTCGTCTGCTCGAACCCGAGCGCGATTTCAAATCCGTCTCCATCACCCGCGCGGGCGGGCCGACGAGCACCTTGACGCTCGGCAGTTCGCCGCGAACCTCGGCGCTGCGCATCAGTCGGCTTGTCAAGGGGAAGTGGGCGCCAGAAGATTCGACCGCGGCGCTGTATGTGGGCGACCGCATCCGTTTGCGCGCCGGTCACATGGACAAGGCCGTGGGCATTCGCGTGCGCGGACGAGCGAACGCGCCCGATGTTCCGCTGATCGTTACGCTCGTTGAACAGGATGGAACGAGCTGGTCGGCGACGCTGCGGCTAGGCGAGCGGTGGGGCGACATCGAGCTGCGACTGAAGGATTTCAAACCCGCGCGCGGCGTGATGCTGCCGCAGGCGTTTCCGAACCTCTCGGAATACTGGATCGAGCCGGCCGAGGGGCGCGGACAGGAGAGCGATTCGCCTCGGCTGGAGACTGTAGAGAATCTTCAATTCTCGATTCGGACCGACTCGGCCGGAAAGCCGCCCACGGACGTGGTGATCGACATCGAAGACCTAGAGATGACGTTCGAATGAGCCCTTGCCGACACCTCATCAGTGGACGCGGGAACATTGTCGCGAATTTGAAGAACGTATTCGCGGGTTGAAAGAGCGGACTTCGGCAAGATGGGCTACTGTTTGAATCGGCGGAGGTGCCATGTTGCGGTCGAATCGGGATCACGGTTTCACATTGGTCGAGCTCCTGGTCGTCATCGGGATCATCGCGGTCCTGATTTCCATCCTGCTCCCCGCGCTGGGCAAAGCCCGCGCGCAGGCGAACACGGTGAAGTGCCAGTCGAACCTCAAGCAACTCGTCATCGCCGCGCAGATGTTCGCCGGCGAGCACCAGCAGTACCTGCCCCATCCCGAGAACAACGGCGCCGCGAAGATGCGTGGCTGGAATGTCCGCGTCAGCCAGCGGTGGGAGTGGGATGAACCTGCCTGGTCGTGGGATCAGGCGCTGATCAAGTACATGCAGAAGAGCAGCAAGGCGCTCCTCTGCCCGGCCGACCCGGGTGAAACGTTGCGTTTCCCTTCATCCAACACCTACTGGCGCGTGTCCGATCAGCCGTACCTCAATGACATCCCGTCGAGCTATCGCATGAACGGGTGCAACCTGATGTACGAGGGCGCGAACGTAAATGACTACAACTCGCGCATCGAAACGCCGCCGAAGCTGTCACAACTCAAGCCGTCCTCGAAGGCGATCCTCTTCGCCGACGGCCAAGGCTCGCTTCAGGATCAGGTGACGGTTCAGAACCTTCGAACCTACGTCACGAACAAGTCGGCCGATCTGGAAGTGAACATCCAGCAGAACAATCCTTGGAACCTCGCCTTCCGCCGTCATTCGCGCAACCTCTCGAACACGATGAGCGCCGATGCGATGAAGAAGGGCCTGGCAAATTACGCCTTCGCGGACGGGCACGTCGAGACGCTCACCTTCAACGAAACCTGGGTCTCGCTCGGTGAAAACAAGACGCCGTGGCAGGTCACCAACTTCGTCAAAGGGATGCTCAACCAGCCGTGAGATGCCCGCGTCAGGGCGCGCCTCCGTTTGCTCGATCCCCAACTACGCCGGCGTTTCCCGCTCCTCCGGACGAGCGCTGCTGAACGGTGACTTTTTTGTGAAGAAGTCCGCGCGGCCGCAGAATGGACTTGACGCATATCTCACCCCGCGTTCACTCTCGACGGATTCGTCCGGGAGCGGTGCGCGCGGGCGGCTCTTGGACATGCGAACACCCACGAATCGCCTGCCTTCTCATAAGCTTGCGTACCGATTTCCGGAAATCTCCGACGTTTTGACGGCGCGGAGAGGGAGAGCCCGGAAGCTGAACGACTCGTCGTCATCCGGCTGGGGAGGGTCCATCTCTGATGCACCGCATCGGTTTGTTCAGACACGCCCTGCTTTCTGTGACTGGCAAACACACCGCTTGGCCCAGGCTGTCGCAACACCCCCGCGCCATGGAAAGCACCATGCAAACACGCGATGATCCTTCGGCGAAAGGAATGGGAATGAATCTCTTCGACATCGTGGGTCACCGCTTGTTCAACGCCGCACTCTCCGTGGCGATCGTTTCACTGCTCGGCGCGGCAGGGTGTGATCAAGGCAAGAGCGCGCCGGCGGGGGAGGGCAAGACATCGGCCGAGAAGGTGAAGATCGGCTACCTCGTCAAGCAGCCGGACGAGCCGTGGTTCCAGACCGAGTGGCAGTTCGCCCAGAAGGCGGCGGACGACAAGGGGTTCGAGCTCATCAAGCTCGGCGTGCCCGATGGCGACAAGACGCTGGCCGCGATCGATTCGCTCTCGGCCAGCGGCGCGAAGGGGTTCGTCATCTGCACGCCCGATGTGCGCATCGGCCCGGCGATCGCCGCGAAGGCGAAGGCCGCCGACATGAAGCTGATGACCGTCGACGATCAGTTCGTCAGCGCCGACGGGAAGATCATGGCCGATGTGCATCACCTGGGCGTGGCGGCACGCGAGGTGGGCCACGTCTCGGGCCAGGCGATCTTCGACGAGTTCAAGCGGCGCGGCTGGGACCCGCAGCAGACGGCCGCGTGCATCGTCACCTTCGAAGAGCTCGACACCGCGCGCGAGCGCACGGAAGGGATCATCGAGAAGCTCGTCGAACTCGGCTTCCCGAAGGACCGGATCTATAAAACGCCGCAGAAGACGACGGACATTCCCGGCGCGCTCGACGCGGGCAACTACCTGCTGACGCAGCACCCGGATGTGAAGTTCTGGCTCGCGGCGGGGATGAACGACTCGGCATCGTTGGGCGCGGTTCGCGCGCTCGAGGGCCGGGGCTTCACCGCGGAAAACGCGCTGGCCGTCGGCATCAACGGGACCGACTGCATCGACGAACTGAAAAAGCCCAAGCCCACGCCGTTCTATGGCTCGATCCTGATGGAAGCCAACAAGCACGGCTACGACTCGACCAGCGCCGTGTACGAGTGGGTGACCAAGGGCATCGAGCCGCCGAAGGCGACCTTCACCGGCGGCGTGCTGATCACCCGCGCCGACTTCGAAGAAAAACTCAAGGCACACGGGATGTGGCGATGACGGGAGATGTGGCGATGACAGGCCCGCTGCTCCGCTTCGAATCGGTGAGCAAGTCGTTCCCCGGCGTGCGTGCGCTTCAGGACGTGAACCTGGAAGTGCAATGCGGTTCGATCCACGCACTCATGGGCGAGAACGGCGCGGGGAAGAGCACGCTGCTCAAGGTGCTGTCCGGCGTCTATCGGCCCGACGCGGGGCGCGTCGTCATCGCCGGCGAGCCGAAATCGTTCCGCTCGACTGCGGATGCGATTCGCGAGGGCGTCTCGGTCATTTATCAGGAGCTACAACTCGTCCCGCAACTCTCGGTCGAGGAGAACCTGTTCCTCGGCCACCTTCCGTCACGATACGGATTCGTCAGTCGGCGCACGCTGCACGAGCGCGCCCGGCGACAGCTCGAATCGCTCGGCGAGAAGATCGCGCCCTCGACCAAGGTCGACCGGCTGCCGATTGCACAGCGGCAGATGGTGGAGATCGCCAAGGCGCTGACGCACAACGCGCGGGTGATCGCGTTCGACGAGCCGACATCGAGCATCTCCGCCCAGGAAACCGCCCGGCTCTTCGGCGTCATCCGCGAGCTGCGCAAGCAGGGCAAGGCGATCCTCTACGTGTCGCATCGCATGGACGAGATCTACGAGATCTGCGACGCCGCGACTGTGCTCCGCGACGGAAAGCATGTCGAGACGTTTCCGACGCTCGCCGGACTCTCGCGCGATACGCTCGTGCAGCGGATGGTCGGCCGATCGATCACCGATATCTTCGGCTACTCGCCTCGACCGCTCGGCGCTGAAACGCTGAGCGTCAACGGGTTGTTCGGACCCGGCCTGACCGCGCCGGCGACGTTCTCGGTTCGTGCCGGAGAAATCCTCGGCTTCTTCGGGCTCGTAGGCGCCGGGCGCACGGAACTGCTGAAGCTGCTTTCAGGCGCCACGTCGCGCTCGGCAGGCACAATCACGGTTGAGGGCAGGCCGGTTTCGGCTCCTTCACCGCGGCAGGCGATCCGCCAGGGCATCGTCCTTTGCGTCGAAGACCGGAAGAAGGAAGGGATCATCCCCGTCCGATCGGTGCAGGAGAACATCAACATTTCCGGCCGGCGACATTTCTCGCCGCTGGGAATGATCATCTCGCCGGCGCGGGAGCGCGACAACGCGAAGCGGTACATCGACCGGCTGAGCGTGCGAACGCCGTCGGCCGCGCAGCTGATCAAGAATCTCTCCGGCGGAAACCAGCAGAAGGCGATCCTGGCGCGATGGCTGTGCGAGAATCCAAAGGTCATCCTGCTGGACGAACCGACGCGCGGCATCGATGTCGGCGCCAAGAGCGAGATCTATCGAATCATGTACGGCCTGGCATCCGCCGGCGCGGCCGTCGTTGTCGTATCGAGCGAGTTGCCCGAGGTGATGGGCATCTGCGACCGCATCGCTGTCATGCGCAGCGGCCGAATCGTCGGCACATTCGACCGCGCGGATGCGACGCAGGAGACGCTCGTCTCGCTCGCGCTGCCCGTCGTGGAGAATCGTGCGCCAGTATCGGCTTCGGACGGGGAGCGCGGCTGATGGCTTTCATCAATCCAGACGCGGACGCCTCGCCTCCGCGCGGGGCAGTTGAGGAGAAGGCCCTGTTTTCGGAGTCTCTGCTGCGTTACCTCGAAACGGCCGGGATGGCGCTGGTGCTCGTCGTGCTGCTGGCGGCGCTTTCGATTTTCGTCCCGCACTTTGCCAGCAGCGGAAATGTGGTGTCGCTGGCTCTGTCGGTGTCCACGGTCGGAATCATCGCCTGCACGATGCTCTTCTGCCTCGCGGCCGGCGACTTTGATCTCTCCGTCGGCGCGGTCGTCGCGATGAGCGGGGTCATCTCGGCGGTCGTGGCGAACGCGACCCATTCGGTCACGCTGGGCATCGCCTGCGCGACGCTCTGTGGCGCAGTCGTCGGCCTGGTGAACGGGTTTGTCATCGCCAGGCTCGGCATCAATGCGCTCATCACCACGCTCGCCACGATGCAGATCATTCGCGGTATCGCGTTCATCGCGTGCGGCGGAAAGCCGGTCGGCATCGCGTCGGAATCGTTCTGGGCGCTGGGCATCGGTTCGTGGCTCAGCGTGCCTGCGCCGGTCTGGATCATGGCGGCGTGTTTCCTGTTCTTCGGCCTGCTCCTGACCCGGACGACATTTGGCCGGAACACGCTGGCGATCGGCGGGAATGCCGAGGCGGCGCGGCTCGCGGGCGTGGCCGTCGTGAGGACCAAGATCATCATCTTCACCCTGCAGGGGTTCGTCGCCGCGATCGCAGGCGTCGTGCTCGCCGCCCGCATGACCTCCGGCCAGCCGTCGACCGCACAGGGGCTGGAACTGCAAGTCATCAGCGCGTGCGTCCTCGGCGGCGTTTCACTCACCGGCGGTGTCGGCAGCGTATGGGGTGTGATCGTCGGCGTCGCGATGATGGGCGCGGTCAACAATGCCCTGAACCTGTTGAACGTGCCGACGTTTTATCAATACGTCGCCAGTGGCTCGATCCTGCTCGCGGCGGTCATCTTCGACCGCGCGAAGCAGTTGCTCAGTTGAGGACGGCGCGGCTGCGCCGGAATCTGATGCGAATGCGCCCGACCATCATCTCCGCGTAATCATTTGCCGGGTAAGGTGACGGCATGCGCCGGGTTCGGCGCGATCAGAGTTCCAACCGAAAGGATTGTCCATGCGAAAGATTCAATTGCTCGTGGCGGCGCTCGGCGTTGGCATTGGCATGTCGGCGATGGCGATGGAGCCCAAGGAAGAAAACATCAAACTCGAATCCGCTCCGGCCGCCGTCCAGGCCGCGATCAAAAAGGCGGTCGGCGCCGGCACGCTGGGGGACGTGACGAAGGAAGTCGAAGACGGGAAGACCGTATTCGAGGCCGACTTCACGATTGATAAGGTCGATCACGCGGTGAAAGTGAATGAAAAGGGCGAAGTCCTGGAAGAGGAAGTGGACGTGGAGATCGCTTCGCTCCCCGCCGCGGTGACCGCTTCGATCAAAGCCAAGTACGCGGACGGAAAAGTGGAAGACGCAGAACTGGTGAAGGCCGCCGGCAAGAGCTTTTATGAAGTGTCAGTCGAGGCCGGCGGCGCCGATCACAAGATCCAGATCGATGCGGCCGGGAAAGTGTTGAGCGACAAGGTCGAGGAAGAAGACGACGACAAAGGCGAAAAGGACGGGCACGAGAAGAAGTGAACAACCCGGCATAGCGCTATCGCGGCGCGTCGCCCTGCGTGACGCCGCCGCGGTAGACTCTCTTCAAAATGCGCCTCCTCGTCGTAGAAGATTCACCCGAACTGCTGAAGCCGATCGTGGCGGGCCTCAGTCGAAGCGGGTACGCCGTCGAGCAGGCTTCGAATGGAAATGTCGCGGCTCAGCTGATTCGCGACAATCGCTTTGATCTGGCGATCCTCGACATCATGTTGCCCGGAATGGACGGGCTGTCGCTGCTGCGGGCGATTCGGCAAGCGAAGGACCAGACGCGAGTTCTGCTCTTGACGGCGAAAGATGCGGTGGAGGATCGGGTTCTCGGGCTGCGCGCCGGCGCCGACGATTACCTGACCAAGCCATTCGCGTTCGATGAACTGCTGGCCAGGGTCGAGGCGCTCTTGCGCCGAGGTCGCGAATCGAATTCGACACTGATGACAGTCGGCCGGCTCTCACTGGACCTCGCCGCCAAGACGGCTTCCGTGGACGATGAAATCGCGTCGCTCACGCCGCGCGAGTATGCCATTCTGGAGTTTCTCGTTCGAAATCGGGGTCGCGTCGTCTCGCGGACCGAAATCGAACGTGAAGTGTACGACGAACTTGTCGAGCCGATGAGTAATGTGGTGGATTCTGCGGTCTGTGCGCTGCGTCGCAAAATAGACGGGCCGAATCGTCCGTCGCTGATTCAGACTCGTCGCGGCCTGGGGTATGTCGTGCCCAGGGAGGGCGAGTGAGGTCGATCCGCCGAACGCTTTCCTGGTCACTGTCGAGCGTCATCGTATTGACTTGCCTGTGTGCGTTCCTGTTCGTGTTTTTCTTTGTGAGAACGCGCCTGCTGCAGCAATTCGACGTTGCCTTGCGGTCAACGGCAGAAAGCATCGGCGCCTTGCTGCAATCCGACCGGGGTCAACTCGGATTCGACGCGGACGACGAACTGCTGGCGGAGTTCCGTCGCTCGGTTCGGCCGTGCGTCTACGAGATTTATTCGAAGCAGGGCCAGCTGCTTCTACGTTCCGATGTCGTCGGGACTTCTCCACTCCTCGACTCGCTATCGCCGGAACAGGTGAAAGATGTGTCGCTAGGCGACGGCAGGCCGGGGCGCGTGATATGTCTTTGGGTCGTTCCGCGCGACGAATCGGATGAAGACGAGGAACAGGCAGCCCGCCCGCCCGTACCGCCGGTGCTGCTTTACGTGGCGCGGGACACGATCGACCTCGATCGAACGCTCGCATCAATGCTTGTTGCGCTGGGCATCGCGCTGGGATCGATCCTGGGAATCTCATCGCTGATCATTCCGTCGCTTGTCAGGCGGGGACTCAAGCCGCTCATCGAACTATCCGCTCAGGCGGGCGCCCTTGAGGTGGATCGACTCTCACAGCCTTTGGAGCTGAGGGATGCGCCCGCCGAGGTGCTGCCGATTGTCCGCGCGCTGAACGAATCGCTGGCGAGAATCGAAAAGGCCTTCGAGCGCGAACGACGATTTGCCGCCGATGCCGCACACGAGTTACGGACGCCGCTTGCGGCGATCCGAGCCAACGCCGAGGTTGCTCTGCGATGGCCTGAGCCGGCGCAGGTTCGGACAGCGCTCACCGACATCGCCGCCGCGTCGATTCGGCTCCATCACCTGGTCGAGGGGCTGATGGAACTTGCCCGGGCCGGAAGCATCAGGCAGTCGGGCGAGACCCTCGAGGTCGATCTCGCGGAAGTGGTTACCCAGCAGATCGAGCAATCGAAGACGGCAACAGAGCGGCTTCGGCTCAATCTGGAAAAGGGCGTGCGTCTGGTCACCGTACCGGCGATTTTCGGATCGCTGATCAGGAATCTTTTCCAGAACGCCGTGACGCACAGTCCTGAAGGCTCGGAAATCCAAGTCGACGTGAGCGGATCTCCGCGGGCGTCGTTTTCGATCACAA
This sequence comes from Phycisphaerae bacterium, assembly GCA_031411495.1. Classification (GTDB taxonomy): domain Bacteria; phylum Planctomycetota; class Phycisphaerae; order Tepidisphaerales; family Tepidisphaeraceae; genus JANOBD01. The sequence goes on from JANOBD010000168.1 coordinate 75,705, forward strand.
ATGAAGCGCCCGGACTCACACCTGACGACATCGCACACATGTTCGACCCGCTTTGGACGAAATCCCGGGACCGCACCGCGGGGCATGCCGGCCTTGGACTCGCCTTGGTGGCAGAGTACGCGCGACTGCTGGGTGTTACCGTCTCGACGCGGCTTTCAGAGGGACACCTGGTGATGCGAGTCACCATCCCATAGCGCTTGTGGTTGCGGGCAATTCGAGAGGAATCGATGACAGACGAAATGCAGACGAGCCGATCCAAAGTTCCAGAAGTCACGTTGATTTTCTGGATCATCAAAATCGTTGCGACCACGCTCGGAGAGACAGGTGGCGATGCCGTATCGATGGGAAATTCGAGTCACACGGCAGGTACGTCGGGAGGACTCGGCTATCCGATCGGCACTGCGATCTTTGCCGCGTTGTTCCTCGTCGCGGTCGTATTCCAGATTCGGGCGAGGAAGTTCCATCCATTCCTCTATTGGTTCACAATCATCGCGACGACGACCGTAGGAACGACGCTGGCAGACCTCTCGACGCGCGATCTGGGGATTGGCTATGCCGGCGGTTCCGCGCTTCTCTTTGGATTGCTGATGTTGTCGCTCCTCGTCTGGAACCTCGTCATGGGTTCTGTTTCCTTCCGCGCGTTGAACACCAGCAAGGCCGAGATGTTCTATTGGCTAACCATCATGTTCTCGCAGACCCTCGGCACCGCGCTGGGGGACTGGACCGCGGATGAGGACGGCGGCCTGGGGCTGGGTTACGGAGGCGCTGCGATCGTATTTGGCGTGCTTCTCGCCGTTGTTGCCGGGCTCTACTTGGCCACAAAAATCCCCCGCACCGGCCTCTTCTGGGCGGCATTCATCCTCACACGCCCGCTCGGCGCCGTCGTCGGCGATTTCCTCGACAAACCGCATTCCAAGGGTGGGCTGGAGATGAGCCGCTACGCGGCTTCCGTCGCGCTGGTCATCTTCATCGTCGCGATGATCCTCTGCTTCAAACAGCGACCCGCGCGGCAAATCCATTAGCCTCGAGCGTTCGCTTCGTCCAGACCTTTGCATTGGCCTGGGTGCGACGTAAGTTGCCGCGGTGATCGAATCGCTCCGCCACCGAGATTTTCGCTTGCTCTGGGTGGCGACCTTTATCAGCAACGCGGGCTCGTGGATGCAGAAGATCACGACGGCGTGGCTCATCTACGAGATGACCCATTCGAAGGCTTGGCTCGGGACGGATGCCTTTGCCTCAGGGATCACGACGGTGCTACTGCTCCCTGTCGGTGGCGTCATCGCAGATCGAGTCGATCGGCGACGGCTGCTGGTCATCACGAACATCCTGTGTGCGATACTTGCCTTCGGCCTTGCCGTGCTTGCTGTCGCTCATCTCGTACATGTCTGGCACATCATCGCCTTCTCCGCACTGAGCGGGGCCGTTCAGGCCGCGATGATTCCCGCGAGCAACTCGCTGCTTCCGGCGCTGGTCGGAAAGGGCGATGTGCGGAATGCAATCGCCCTCAATTCGCTTCAGTTCAACGTCTCCCGCGCAGTCGGGCCCATCCTGGGCGGCATCGCACTGGTACACTTCGGTGCCGCATCGAGCTTCGGACTGAACGGGCTGAGCTTCCTCGTGATGTGCGGCGCGTTTCTCTTCATTCGCACCGTTCCACCGGTCCCGCCGACGAAACTTGGTTGGGCGTAGAGCCTGCTGGAAGGGATGCACTTTGTCCGACGTCGAGGCGATCTCCTGCGATCGCTGAGCTTGATCGCCATCACCGCGATGCTCGGCGCACCCGTCATCAGCCTCCTGCCAGCACTGACGGCCGAGGTGCTCGGGCGTCAGGCGTCGAGCTATTCGTTTCTGGTCACCTGTTTCGGGATCGGTGCGATCGTCACTGCGATTGGCGCCGCGCTGCTGGGCAAGCGCCTGGCCCGGCCAGTGATTATCGCCGCGCTGATTGCGGGCGTCGGCGCGACCGAGATGGCATTGGCGTTCAGCGGATGGCGGCCCGCGACCGTCCTCGTCGCGATCGCCGGCTTCGCGTTCGTTGGCGCGAACATTCAGATCGGCACAACGATTCTCCAGGAAACGGGTGACGAGTATCGAGGCCGGGTGACCAGCGTGCAGCAGATATGCTTCCGTACCGGTCAACCGCTGGGCGCGATGATCGGCGGCTTGCTCGCTGATCGGACAGGTATCGGCTTTGTGTTTGGCCTTTTCGGGGGCCTTCTCATCGCGTCGGCGCTGCTCGCGCTGGTTCCGGCCAAGGCACCGCCAGTCGTTGTGCCGCGTCCATAGGCGCTTGCTCGACGCCAGCAACCACCTCGTTAAGATGCAGCCATGTTTTCATGACGCTTTCACACTCCCGCCTTGAGTAAGGAAAGCGATTACCGCCTGAATGCTCACGGAAGTTCGTCGCCCTCATCAAGTCAGGCCAGACGGAGATTGATCATGAAGTGGATTACACGCGAACGCGTCAAGGTGGACCGAGTCGCCTGTCCATGGCTGATCGAGAAGTTCATCGACCCCGAAGCGGAGTTCCTCTTTGTCCCGGTGGATCAGGTGAGGACGGTCGCGGCTCGCGAGGACGCGACCTCCTTCGACTGCGAAGGCGACGAGCTTGGCCACCATGGCAACGAGTGCAGCTTCGATGCCATCCTCAATAAATACGCGTTGGACGGTGACAGAGCCCTCGTTCTGCTGGCCAAGATCGTCAACGGGGCTGATACCGACAACTCGCTCTGGAATCAGCCCGAATCAGCAGGGCTCAACGCCATTGCCGAGGGGTTTCGCCACCTTGGCTTCAAGGACGATCTCGAGCTGATCGCTGCGGAAAAGATCGTCTACGACGCGTTGTACGCTTACTGCCAGCGGGTTGTCGCCGCCGGCAAGCCAGAGGGGATGTTTCGATGAACGCATCGTTGCCGCAGCGGCGGCGCGATATCTCGCTGCTCTTTGTCACGCGGTTCGCGCGGATGTTCTCGTACGGGCTGGTCTCGATCGTGCTGGTGCTTTACCTGACCCGACTCGGGTTCGATGAGTCGAAGGTCGGCCTGCTTCTCTCGCTCACACTTGCCGGCGATCTGGCCATCTCGCTGCTGATGACCACCCGGGCCGATCGCTTCGGCCGGCGCAGGATGCTCGTCATCGGTGGCGTGTTGATGGCGCTCGCAGGAGGGGTCTTTGCTTCGACAGCGTTCTTTCCGTTCCTCCTCGTTGCGGCGATCGTCGGCGTCATCAGTCCGAGCGGGAACGAGGTCGGCCCGTTTCTTCCGATCGAGCAGGCGGCGATCTCTGAAGAAGTCGACGGGCAGCAACGAACCCGCCTGTTCGCCTGGTACAACCTCGCCGGCTCGATCGCGACCGCGCTCGGGGCCCTGATCGCAGGTTGGACGATTCGCTGGAGCACGCACGCCGGCCTGGGCGAACTCTGGTCGTACAAGGCAATCCTCTACCTTTACTCCGCATTCGGAATCGTGCTTGCTGTCGGGTTTCTCTTCGTTTCGCCGGCCGTTGAGGCAATATCGCAGAAGCCCGACCAGAAGCTCGTCCTGGGCCTGCATCGGTCTCGCGGCATCGTGTTTCGATTGTCGGCGCTCTTCGCGTTGGATGCATTTGCAGGCGGATTCGTGTTGCAGAGCTTCATGGCGTTCTGGTTCACGGTTCGGTTCCACGCCGATCCGGGCCAGGTCGGAACGGTCTTCTTCATCGCGAATCTTCTCTCGGGCTTCTCCGGGCTTCTCGCCGCCCGGATCGCGAATCGGTTCGGACTGGTGAACACGATGGTATTTACGCATGTGCCGTCAAACATACTCCTGATCCTCGTGCCGCTCATGCCGACATTCGGATCGGCGCTCACCGTCTTGCTGATGCGGTTTGCGATTTCGCAGATGGACGTTCCCACGCGACAGAGTTTCGTCGCGTCGGTCGTCTCTTCGGATGAGCGTGCCGCCGCCAGCGGTGTGACAAACGTCTTCCGCAGTGGAGGTACGATGCTCGCACCGGTGCTCGCCGGGCTGATGTTCGCCTCTCCCAAAACGCTTTCGTTGCCTTTCTTCATCGCTGGCGGCCTGAAGATCATCTATGACTTCACGCTGCTGGCGATGTTCCGACAAGCCGCGTCGGTGGACGCTGCCGTGCATCCTCCTGCGGTTGCGAAGGAGTCGTGAACGGGTGACGTATCCTGGCAGCTTGTGCCTGGGGGGCGATCTAGTAGGTGACGAAGTAGGTCGGAAGGGTGGAGGAACAGATCGCCGCGAATCTGCCGAGGAGGAATGGAATTGTTCTGTGTGCACGACCCGCGTCGGTCCTGCATCGCGAGCCGGGCGCGCGAAGGGCTACCGATTCGCGTCGCGCGGCAATTCGCCGGCTGCGCCGACACCAAGACGACGCAGGCGCGACCAGCGCGCCGGAGCTCAATTCGGGATCAGTTAAATAGAAAGGAGTTTTGATCGACCGCAACTGCCGCCACAATGGGCAGTTGCCTGAATGCACTCGGAGGGGCTCGAACCCCCAACCCTCGGTTCCGAAGGGACTTATAGCAACCACAGCGAGGGTTGACCGTCAACTTCCACGGCGTGTTGAATGACGAGTTTCACCCCGTGACACGCATCCCTCCTCGCGCTGTCGAACCCGTCGCGTAGTGTCGAATAGCCCAGCTCGGAATGAGGCAATTTTGATGCGTGACGCAAGCTCATACTCGTTCAAACGGAAAAACGCTGACGTCTTCGATCTCGCGAGCATCGACGAGAAGGCGATCCCTATTCCTGCCGCGATCGGATCGACCTACTGGGCAATCCTGAAGGTGATGTTCGAGCACCCGAATCAGCGGGTCTACATGGACAAGCTCGCAAGCGAAGTCGCCGCGGTGCTTCGCGATCGCGATGACGAGGGCTGGTCTACCTTCGAGAAGAAGCCCGATGCGAAACCGTGGCAAGACCGGTTGAGGATGTCTGCGAAGTTGTTGACGAGGACAAGCGGAAATCATCCCTATGGCCTCCGCGTCCGTGAGCAAGGTCTGCTGTTGAGGGCGGCGACTGATGAGCAGGGCCGATTGTATTTCGAGCTTTCAAGAG
>JANOBD010000169.1:0-22273 GCA_031411495.1 Phycisphaerae bacterium
GACGTTAGCGCGGGAGGTAGCCGCATGGGAGCATTCCCGCAACGCGGCGACAGTCGGCGTCCGCTGGCAATTCACGACCGCTGATGCGCGGGTGAAGCTGCACAGGCTATACCCTTCAATACAGCTGCAATGAAACACTAGCACTGAAGTCGATCGGCGGGTTGCTCGCTCCCGAGACCCTCCTGACATTTCGTCTCTTTCTCCCTCTGTATCCTCTGTGGCTCAAATCCTCCACGCAAGAACGACGCCGCCGCGCAGCGACAACTTCGTGACTTCGCGGCTTCGTGGTTCAACTATCTTTTGTACCCGCGATAGACGACCGCCACGCCGAAGGTCATCGGATGCTGCGTCACGTCGACGAAGCCGGCATCGCGCATCATCTGCATCATCGTCTCGCGGCTCATGAACGTCTTGACCGACATCGGCAGGTACTTGTACGCGCCGGACTTGTCGCCGCTGATCCACGTGGCCGTGGTGGGCATGATCTTCGTGCAGTAGAGGTCGTTGAAGAAGCGGATGACGCGGCTTTTGGGTTGCGAGAACTCGAGGACGATCACGCGTCCGCCCGGCTTCAGTACGCGAAAAAACTCCGCCAGTGCTTTCTCGGGTTCCTGCACGTTGCGGATGCCGAAGGCGATGGAGACGACGTCCGCGGAGGCATCGGCGAGGGGAAGGGCCTGCGCGTCACCATTTGCGAAAGTAACGAGGTCTCCGAACCGCATTGGCGGATCGACGATCAAACCAAGTTGGAAAAAAGTTGTCGATTGTCTCTTACTGCAGGCTCGAGGGAGCATCTCGAAGGTGAAGTCAATGCCGACTATGCGCGGCGAATCGACAAACAGGCTTGTGAGCTCGCCGTAACCGTCATCTCTCAATTTCGCTGAACGCATTAACGTTCGAATGCCGGGGGATGCTTTTCTCACGATCGACTTCGCGAAGGCAAAAGAGAGATCCCCCGTCCCGCACGCCACATCCACCACCCGATCGTCTGCCTTCAGCTCCGCCAGCCTCACCGCCTTCTTTCGCCAGCGCTGATCCATCCCAAGACTGTGCAGCCGGTTATTCAAGTCATACTTGGGCGCGATGGCGGCGAACATCTTCTGCACGCGCGACCGCTTGTCGGCCACCGCGTGCGGGTCGCGGAGCAGCTCGTCATTCCAGGCGCTTGGAGGCGGTGAGGACATTCGCGGCCAAAGCCTATGGCGATCGCCGGCATGAAGCGAGTGCCGCGGGCCCGGCGGGTGAACTGGCGAACTTCTGCCGTCTGCAGAAACAATGAAACTTGGACGTTCCTTCGGCGGCTATCAGACGTTCTTAGCAGCGTCGGCCACGTCTGACGCCCAGAGGTGAATTGCAAATCCGCTTTCCAGCACCGCAACCCATTGAAAGGCTGATAACTCCCCATTCTCCGGTGCGGCACTCCCGGAGACTCGTGTGTTCGCGACATTTCTCCACACCGCGTCCCTGCTGTGACAGAGTTATTACTCAGCACCCGACGACGTGCTCGGGCCGAATCCGACCGCTTGATCCAAGGAGAGACAATGAAGGTTTGCGTATCCGTTCTGGCGACCACCCTTGCACTCGCCACCGCCTCGACACAGGCCTCCATCATCCAGAAAAACTTCTCCCTCGAATACACCGGCGGCACCGCTCCGGTCGGCGCGCCCGCCTGGCTCAGCGTGAAGCTCGATGACGCCGGCAGCAACGGCAGCGTGACGATGACCGTCACCGCGACCAACCTGACCGCAAGCGAGTTCGTCTCGAAGTTGATGCTCAACCTCGATCCGGCCTTGAACCCGACGCTGCTCACTTTCTCGTCGCCGACCAAGGTCGGCACATTCGCCGACCCGACCTTCTCGACCGGCGCCAACCTCTTTTCCGCCGGCGGCGGATCGAACTTCGATCTGCTCGTTGAGTTTGACAACTCGCCGCCGGCGAATCGCTTCGGCTCCGGCGAGTCGATGTCAACGGTCATCGGCGGCATCCCGACGCTGAGCGCGAATTCGTTCAATTTCAACAGTTCCGGCGGCAGCGGCGCGCTCAACATCGCCGCCCACGTGCAGGGGATCGGACCCTCCGCCAACCTCAGCGGCTGGATCACCATCGCCGTCCCCGAACCGACCGGCGTCGCGGGGTTGGCGGCGTGCTCGCTCATTCGTCGGCGTCGGTGAAGGAGCGTTCGGGCAGACGGTCGCGCTACGTTCTTCGCCACCTGCCAAACGCTCGTTCATCCGGAACCCACGACCGAAATCTGCGTAATCTGGGATGAAAGGCGAGTTTGAGAGAGTGATGTGAGCCCGGGAAAAATCGCGCGCTAAAAATCCGCGCTGCGGTGATTTGCCCATCGCAATAGAAGCATGCCTTTTTCTCGAACGGGCGTTGTCGTACCCCGTTATCGGTGTTTCCCTGATTTTTCAACCACTTCACCCGAGACCGCACCGCCGGAAAAGGAACTGCCGCGAGCAGTATTGAGATTTGAGTGCAGGAATTTCGAAACAATGCAAAATCCGCAGGTTCCGAGGCTTCTGGCTCATTCATCTCAATTGGGAGGATCGCAATGCGAAGTGTTTTATTGCTCGCTGCTGCGCTGTGTACGACATCGATGGCGTTTGGTTCGACGCTGCAATTTGCTCTGAATCAGGAATACACAGGCGGCGCGCATCCCTCGGGACCACCACCGTGGCTTCGCGTCGCCGTGGATGATCACAACGCCAACGGCAGCGTGACGGTGACGATCCAATCCCTCACCCTCGTCGACCAGGAGTTCGTGAGCAAGCTGCTCCTCAACATCAAGCCGCCGATCAACCCCAGCACCCTGTCGGCATCGGCCCCTTCGAAGACGGGCACCTTCACGGATCCTTCGATCGAGTTCGGATCGAACGCGTTCAACGCCGGCGGCGGATCGTCGTTCGACATGCTGGTGAGCTTCGCGACCGGCGGGCCTTCCAATCGTTTCGGCGCCGGCGACTCCGTGAGCTTCAACGTCACCGGAAGCTCGGCACTGAACTCCGGGTCGTTCAACTGGCTCAGCAGCGGCGGCAGCGGTGCGCGGCTCCTCTCCGCTCATGTGCAGGGCATCGGCAACAACGGCGGCAACAGCGGCTGGATCACGACGGTCGCGCCGACCCCCGAACCCGCAAGCGTATCGCTGTTCGCGGCCGCGGGACTGCTTGTGAGACGAAAGCGCTGACGCCGGCCGGTCGTTCAACTCGTCCACGGTCCCGGTTCTTCATCGCTTGTCGATTGAGACGAAGTGTGTCCCACGCCCGGCGAGGCGATGAAACAGCGCCGGCCGTGGCGACGCTCGAAACAGGGGAGTTCGCAAGACATGAAGCGCGACGGCATGCGCTGCTCGCGCTTCATGGCTTGTCTTGTTCGTTGACGTTTCCGCGCCCTCTCACCGCGAATCGCTCTCGTGGCCGCCTTCCTCTTCGTAGCGCAGCTCGATGAGGATCTCGGAAAAGTCGGCGTCGTCCAGTTCCCACCAGTCGGCGATTTCGCCGGGCAGCATGCCGCGCGCCTCGGCGATCTTCTGGCGGACGCGCTCGCGGAGTGCCTCGTCGTCGATTTCTCTGAGCCTGATCATGTCCGGCCGATCATACGATCATTTTCGCTCGATCAAACGGTCGATCAGGTAGAGCGGCCGATCCTGGTTGCGGCGATAGATCCGGCCGATGTATTCGCCGATCACCCCCAGCAGCATGATCTGCGTCCCGCCGAGAAAGAACAGCCCGGCCGTGAGCAGGACGTATCCCTGGTTCGGGAACGTGTGATTGAAAGCGAACTTCTGCAGCAGCAGAACAATCACCATCACCACGCTCGCGAGCGTGACGACCAGACCGAAGATGGTCGCGATCCGCAGCGGCGAAATGGAAAAACCCACGATCGCGTCGAGCGAAAGCAGCAACAGCTTCAGCGGACGATACTTGGTTTCGCCGGAGTGTCGCGCCGGGCGGTCGTACATCAGCGGCGCGCTTTTGAAGCCGGTCCACGCCACGAGGCCGCGCACGAAGCGGTCGGTCTCGCGGCATTCCTTGAGCGCTGCGAGCACCTTGCGATCCACCAGCCGGAAGTCGCCGGTGTCCATCGGGATCTTCACCTCGCTGAAGTAGTTCAGCAGGCGATAGAAGAGCCAGCTCGTGGAGCGCTTGAAGATCGACTCGCCGGAGCGCTTGTTGCGCGTGGCGTAGACGATGCTGTTGCCTTGCTTCCACAATTCGATCATCTGCTCGATCAGTTCGGGTGGATCCTGCAGGTCGGCGTCCATCAGCACGGCGACGTCACCGGTCGCGCGGTCGAGGCCGGCGGTGCTCGCAGGCTCGTGGCCGAAGTTGCGGCTGAGCTTGATGCCGATCACGGTCGGGTCGCTCGCGGCGAGTTCTTCGATCACGCGGATGGAGGCATCCGAGCTGCCGTCGTCGACGAAGAGGATCTCGCGCTCGGCGCCGATTTTCTCCAGCGTCGCCACGAGCCGCTGGTGGAGCGGGCGGAGATTGTCCTGCTCGTTGAGCAGCGGGATGACGACGGAGACTTTCACTTGGCGGCACCTGCTGGCTGGAAGTCGTAGAGGTAGATCGAGCCGTTGATGACGTCGATCGGCTTGCGGCCGCGAAGATTCGCCATCATCGGGCGAAGGTTCTCCGGAAACGTGCCTTGAAGCCAGGTGGCGCTGATCGCGACGACGCCTGATCGCTGAAGATCGAGCGTGGGCGGCCGTGCGTCGAACGGAAAGCCCGGGCTCATGTTGGTGTAGTCGATGCCGTAGAGATGCGGATCGACGCTGCCGAAGTAGGCGAGATAGAACGCATCCGTCGGGTGATCAGCGCGCCAGCGGTGATACCAGTCGGAAAGCGCCGGCAGATCCTGACCCCAGTCGAGGTTGGAATCGCCGAGGATCGCCAGTCCGCCGCGCTCGCCGCCGGCGGCGCGGTTGAAGAAGGCGAGGTAATTCGGGTATGCGCTGACCGTCTCGAACATCAGCAATGCGAGAAAACCGGGCACGATGAATCGTGTCGGTTTGGTCGTGCGAACGAACTTCGCGAGGGCGATTCCCGCCGCGACATACATTGCTGGATAGATCGGCAGGATGTGGCGGATGCCGATGTTCAAATTCGAAGTGATCGCGAACGTCAGATAAATCGCCGGACAACTGAGCAGGCAGAGCAGGAGCCAGCGTTTTTCGGGGTCGCGTTTCCAGCGTTTGCCGGCGTTGATGCCGAGAATGATCGTCGTCGCGAGCAGAATGAGGGATACCACCGGCGTCTTGGTGGCGATTGCCACCGGGAAGTACGGCCAGAAGCCGGTGTCGGAATACGCCCCCAGCAGGAACGCCGGCCGAAACATGCCGCGCCCCGCGGCATACGTGAGGCCGTACCCCAGCGCCTGCGGGATGAGACGATGGTCCTGCAGCCAGTAGATCGCCAGCATCGAGCCGGACGGGCGATACATCGGCACGAGCGCTTTTACCTGGTCGTCACTGAGCGACATGCCCTCCTCCGCGCCGCGCAACGCGATCGCGTTGTACGCGAGATAGGTGCGCGGGTAGCCGGAGTCGAAGCTGGCGCCCGATGGCGTCGGCGCGGCGCGGAAGCCGTAGACGGTCCAGATCACGGCGAACGACACCACGGCCGTGATGAGCGCGGCCCCGATCACGCGCGCGAGCCGCTGCGACTTGACGGCGATCGCTTCTGCCTTCGCCGGCCATGCGTCTCTCGACATCGATCGGACCAGAAGCGGCACGGCCACGATGGGCAGGAGAAAGACACACGTGAACTTGATCCCCGCGCCGGCCGCACAGGTGAGCGCGAGAAGACTGGCGGTCTTCCAGCTCCATCGCGTGCCGAGTCGCCAGGTGAGGTAACCCGCAAGCGCAAAGATGAAACTGGCCGCGACATCGTTGGTGAGCAGCGAGCCGTGTGCGAGAAAGTTGGGATCGAACGCGAGGAGGATCGAGGCGATGATGGCCGCGACCGGCCCGGATGCGGTCCAGCTCCACTTTGCCACCACGAGCACCGTGAGCGCGAGAAACACCGACATCACCAGGCGTGTCCGCGCGAGCAGCCGTGGCCCGTCGCCATCGGCGCGAAAGAGGACATCCGTCGCCAGCGGTCCCTGGTTTTCGATCTGTGACAACACCGACTTCGCCTGTGCCGCGTGCGAATCAATGTCGATGTGCGACCCGATGAGCGGCAATCCCGCGACGAGCTTCCACAGCGGCGGATGCTCCGGGTTGATGCTGAAGTCGCCGCGATTGACGATCATCCAGCTCGAAAGCAGATGGACCGGCTCGTCAAACGTCGCAGATTTGTGCCGATTGGCGAGATAGGAATGTGCCGCGGCGAGAATCGCGATGAGCACGATCGCGACGATGGATGCAATTCGCGGTCGGTGTCCTTCGCTCGCCTCGATGTCGCTACTCCTTGCTCAACCGATAAATCTTTCGCGTCTGCGTGTCGCTCCACAGGAGCGTGCCGTCCGGCGCTTCGACGACATCACACGGCCGGCCGAGCGCGCGGTTGGCGCCGTCGGGAACGCACTTTACCAGCGCGTAGCCGCCGAAGGGATGGCCGCTCTCCTTGTCGAAGAAAACGCGATGGAGCTGGTAGCCGGCGGGCTGCGAGCTGTTCCACGAGCCGTGATAGGCGATGACGGCGTCGCCTTTCATGTCGCCGAAGTAGTCACTGCTGACGAACGTCCAGCCGTTGTTGGCCCAGTGGGCGCCGCCGCTGTATTCGGGCGGGATGGTCCGTGCGGCGAGGTCGGCGATGTCAGGCCGGTCGCGATATTCGAGCCGGGGGATGCGGTTGCCGACGACGAACGGGTGGCCATAGAAGCCGCCGGCGATGTAGTGATTGAACTCTTCGGGGGGCATCTTGTCGGTGATGGCCTGCTTGCTCACGCCGTTGGCGGTGGCCTTGTTTTCGCCGTACGGGCCGCCGAACCAGTCGGAGCCGTGGTCGCAGCCCCAGAGTTCATCCGTGCCCGGGCGGATGCGAAGCTTTTCGGTATTGCGGATGCCGCTCGACCAGAGCACTTTCGATTGGCCGTCGAGCGAGAACTTCCAGATTTTCTGTCGATCAGACCCGTCGTACTCCTCCGGCGTGGTATTGCCGCTGTCGCCGATGGAGGTGTAGAAGCCGTCGCTGCCGACGCAGATCGATCGCCACCAATGCCCGCCACCCATGGGAAGACCTTCGACGACCGTCTGCGGGTCTTGGGCCGCGCCCTCGTCCGTGATGCGGACTTTCTCGATGCCGCCGTCGCGCCCATACCAGAGCCAGTTGCCATCGGCACCCGCGACGAAGTGCATGCCGTGGATGGCGTTTTTGCCGGTGATGAAGTCGGATTTGGTTTCAAAGACGCCGTCGCCGTCGTTGTCGCGGAGCTGGATGATCTTCGAAAGGCCCGGCTGCGAGAGATAGAGCCGGCCCTTGTGGTCGAACTCGAGGAAGCGGACGTCGTTGCCGAGGTTTTCCGCGGCAAGCGTCACCTTGTAGCCGGGCCGGACCCAGAAGGCGGGCACGCCCGGCCCGACTCGGTCGGCGGCGAAGGCGATGGAGGGGATCAGGAACGAACTCGCGAGCGAAAGACCCAGCAGCAGGGGACGGAGGTTTAGTCTCATGTTGCGGGGAGTATAGGCAGCGGCAGGCGGTTGTCAGTCTCCGTCAAATGCACATCCGCCTGCCGAGCGCGCAGGCGGCGAACAACGAGTCGGGTGCGTGAACCGCACCGTGCACACGCCCGGTCTCATGCGCCACGCGCGCGGTGGAACGCGCTTGACGTCGAGGTCCCATCGCTCCCATGTTGTTCTGATTTTGTCGCGCGAGTGACGTGCGCGCCGGCGACGCTCTTTGCCAAGGGAATACCGAAACGAAAGTCATGCGGCGGGAGCCCACGGTTTCCCCAAATGTCCCATTTTGGAGCGTTTTTGGGTGCCCAGCTTCAGAGAAACGGAGCAGCCACGCGGCGGCCGCGGATCACGAGCTCGCGGGGCTGCGGACGGGGGCGTTCGATCTGCCGCGGCGTCGCGGATAGTCTCACCGATTGCGAGAAGGATTCGGCATGAAGATCGTCCACATCATCACCCGGCTGATCGTCGGCGGGGCTCAAGAGAACACACTGCTCTCCTGCGAAGGCCAGCACGATGCCGGGCATGACGTCACGCTCATCACCGGCCCGGCGCTCGGGCCTGAAGGGTCGCTGATGGAGCGGGCGAACTCGTACGGCTACACCGTCGAGACGATCGACGCGATGCGCAGGTCCATCCTGCCCGTGAAGGACTACGACACCTATCGCTGGCTCATCGCGAAGCTGATCGAACTCAAGCCGGACGTCGTGCATACCCATTCGAGCAAGGCCGGCATCATCGGTCGCTGGGCCGCGCACAAGGCGGGCGTGCCGCGGATCGTGCACACGATTCACGGGCTCTCGTTCACGAGTTCGAAGCGGGCGATCGTGAACAACTTCTACAAGCTGCTGGAACGCAAGGCCGCGCCGATCACGCACAAGATCGTCAGCGTGGCGGACGCGATGACGCGCGTGTCGCTCGAGAACGGCATCGGGAGCCCGGAACAGTACGTGACCGTTCACAGCGGGATGGAGATCGAGCCGTTCCTGAACCCGCCGGTGCCGCGCGACGTGGTTCGTGCCCACCTCGGGCTCAAGCCGGAGGATGTCGCGGTCGGCACGATCGCGCGGCTGTTCTATTTGAAAGGGCACGATGATCTGCTCGCGCTGGCGCCCGCGCTCTGTTCGCGATTCCCGCGGCTGAAGTTCGTCTGGATCGGCGATGGATTGCTCAAGGACCCGTTCCAGCAGCGGATCGCACGGCTGGAGCTGTCCGATCGCTTCATCTTCACCGGCCTGGTCCCGCCGACGCGGATTCCGGAGCTGGTGAACGCGCTCGACATCGTGGCGCATCCGTCCCGCCGCGAAGGGCTCGCACGAGCCATTCCCCAAGGCCAACTCGCGCAGTGTCCGGTGGTCTGTTACGACGTCGACGGCAACGCCGAAGGACTCATCAACGGCCAGACCGGTTACGCGGTGAAGGCGTTCGAGGTGAAAGCGTTCGGTGATTCGCTCGCGACGCTGCTGGACGATGCAGCGCTTCGCACCGCGATGGGCGAATCGGGACGCGCGTTGGCGCGGGAGCGGTTCGATCATCGACGCATGGTGAGACGACTGCTCGAAGTGTACAACGGTGTCGGAGATTGAATGCCCGGAGGAGCCTCATGTCCAAGATCAGTTACGTCATCACGTGTGCACTGTTGTTTCTGTCGACCATCGCCTCAGGCCAGCCCCGGTCCGTCGACGAAGCGTTTGCGGCGCTGGGCGTCTACGACGGCGCGACAGGGACGCGCGTCGAGTCGATGACTGGCCACGTCTTCTGCGGTTATCAGGGCTGGTTCAACACGCCGAAAGATAACGCCGGGCTGAGCTGGCGGCACTGGGGCAGGGCGAAGTTCGAGCCCGGTTCGTGCACGGTCGATCTGTGGCCAGACACCTCGGAATTCGACCAGGACGAGAAGGTGACGACGCCGTTTCGCAAGGCCGATGGTTCCGTCGCATACGTCTACAACGCCGACAATGCCAGGACGGTCGCGAGGCATTTCCGATGGATGCGTGATTACGGCATCGACGGCGTCTTCGTTCAGCGCTTCGTCACCGAAACGCGCATGCCGAAGGTCGTGAAGCACCAGAACACCGTGCTCAGTGAAGCGCGGCGCAGCGCCAACGAGAATGGCCGTGCGTACGCGGTGATGTATGACCTTTCCGGGTTGAAGAAAGGCGAAACCGTCGCGCTGATGGAGGACTGGAAGCGCCTGGTCGACCATGCGCAAATCAGTCGAAATGCACGTGACGGAACGTATCTGCACCACGAAGGCAAGCCCGTTGTCGCCGTGTGGGGGATCGGTTTCGACGACGGCCGAGGCTACACGCTCGCCGAATGCGGCGAGTTGATCGACTTCCTGAAGAACGATCCGGTCTATGGCAACAACACGGTCATGATCGGCGTGCCGACGTACTGGCGCACCGCCGGCCCGGACACGGTGAAGGATCCGGTGCTGCTCGAGGTGATCGCCAAGGCCGACATCGTAAGCCCGTGGACGGTCGGCCGATTCTCCACGCCGGAGTACGCCGGGAAATACGCGCGCGAGCAGGTGGTTGACGATCTCGCGTGGTGCAAACAGCGCGGCATCGATTTCCTGCCGGTGATGTTTCCGGGCTTCTCCTGGCACAACATGAATCCGCAGGCCAGGAGCGACGACATCCCGCGGCGCAAGGGTGAGTTCTTTTGGGCGCAGGCCGTCGCGCACAAGCGGGCCGGCGTGACCATGGGCTACGTTGCCATGTTCGACGAGGTGGATGAAGGCACCGCCATCTTCAAGCTCGATCCGAACCCGCCGACGGGCGCGAGTGTCTTCGTGAACGAGAAAGACGTGCCGGCGGATCATTACCTGTGGTTGACGGGTGAGATCACGAAGCTCTTCGGCGAGAAGACCGCGCCAAGCGATGCAATGCCGAAGCGCGAGTGACGAGCAACCGGGAGGGCGAGGCGCTGTCCAGATGGGGAGGTTGAGGCTCTCGCCGAACTGTTGAGCACCGTGCATGCCCCGGTTCGGCAGGAGCCTCGCCCTCCCAATCCCGAGCCTCGCCCTCACTCGCGTTCGTGCTACGATCGCAACATGGACAAGCTCCGGTTCCTCGTGGTCTCTCCCCATCCCGACGACGGCGAACTCGGCATGGGTGGCACCATGATCAAGCTCGCCAAACAGGGCCACTCCGTCCACCTTCTCGACATGACCAACGGCGAGCCCACGCCCAACGGATCGCCGGAGATCCGCGAGCGCGAATGGACAGCCGCCGGCAAGATCCTCGGCGTCGAGCGGAGCGTGCTCGGGCTCATCAATCGCCAGGTGACGCACAATCTGGATAGCCGCTACATGCTCGCGGCCGCCATCCGCAAGCACCGACCCAACGTACTGTTCGTGCCGTACACGCCGGATGCGCATCCGGATCACGTCGCCGTGACGCGGATCGCCGAGGATGCCCGCTTCGACGCCAAGCTCAGCAAGACCAACATCCCCGGCGAGCCGTGGCACCCCACGCGGATCATCTATTACTTCTGCACGCACCTGCGTCTGAACTTCGAGCCGACGTTCTGCATCGACACCACCGACACGCACGAACAAAAGCTCAAGGCCTGTTCGTGCTATGAAAGCCAGGGCCTCGGCAAAGAGGGCGGCCTGATCGAACTCGTCGACAGCGTGAGCCGCTACTTCGGCACGCGCATCGCGACGAAGTACGCCGAGCCGTTCTTCAGCCATGAAGTGATGGGGTTCGGCGGATTGGGTGAGCTCGTCTGACGCGACAGCTCCACTCAGCTACCACACGCGCGAGCGGCGACGCCGATCCAGTTCGCGTTCAGGGTCGTGCTTTTCAATGCGTATCTGCTTCCAGCGCTGATCTGGTTCATCGCATACTGCGCGCTATTTCTCCTCGTCCGGGTGAACACGGGCAAATGGGAACTGCAGATCATCCATAGTCTGGGTCCGCCTTGGAGACTACACTCCCGCCATGCTCTGGTTCTGGATCGGCTTCATCCTTCTGATTGCCCTGTGTCTTGCGATCGACTTGGGTCTGTTCAATCGCAAGCAGCACGCCATCTCCATCCGCGAAGCGCTCACCTGGACCTGCGTCTGGGTTTCGCTCTCGTTTGCGTTCAGCGGATTCATCTATCTCGCCTATGGCCACAACTGGTTTGGCATGTCGACCCAGAGCGGTCTGGCAGGCTCGAAGGCGGCGGGACTTTACATTGGCGGCTACCTGCTGGAGTGGATGCTGTCGGTCGACAACCTGTTCGTCATCGCCGTCATCCTCGGCTTCTTCAAGGTCCCGCCCGCCCAGCAGCACCGCGTGCTCGTCTGGGGCATCATCGCCGCCATCGTCCTGCGCGGCGTCTTCATCGTCTCGGCCACGCAGATCATCGATCAGTTCCACTTCCTGATCTACATCCTCGCGGTCGGCCTGCTCTGGATCGCGTTCAAGATGCTCAGCGGGGACGACAGTTTCGATCCGTCGAAGCACTGGGTCACCAAGCTGCTCTACCGGTGGTTCCGCGTGACGGATCAGCTTCACGGCTCGCAGTTCCTGGTGCGGATCAAGGAGCCGGATGGGGCTGTGCACACCTGGCTTACGCCACTGGCCGCGGCGCTGATCGTCGTGAACATCGTCGACGTGATTTTCGCGATCGATTCGATCCCCGCCGTGATGGGGCTGACGACCGAGTCGTTCATCGTCTTCACGAGCAACATCTTCGCGGTACTGGGCCTGCGGTCGATGTACTTCGCGCTCTCGGCACTGCTGGGCAAGTTCCACTACCTCAAGTACGCGCTGGCGATCATCCTGGGGATGATCGGCGTGAAGATGCTCGCCGAAACGCAGATCGAGCACTATCTGCCGCTTGTCCACGAGCACATGATTTCGATCACGCTCGGATTTATCGTCGTCTCGCTTGCCGTCGGCGTGATTGCGTCGCTGCTGTACGCGAAGAAACATCCGGAGCAGCTCGAACCGCTGGATCGCGAAGCAGAGGCCGAGAGCGAATCCAACGCGTCGGCCTGAGCCCCGATCGCGGCAACGGCGAGCAGGTGCGGGGCCCTTCGTGCACCCATATCATTACATGCTTGTGCCATTCGCCGACCGCTTTAGTCGGTAGTGCAGGTGAAGACACTGCCATCCGAAGAGCGACATCGTGTGATCCGCCCGAACGACGCCGCCCGGTGCCGCGTAGACGTGTATCCGCTCGCGGAAGCGGCGGAGGTAGCGGGCGATGACCGTGCCGTCCGGCCTGTGAACGGTGAAGTAAAAGCCGGGATCACCGAACTCTTTTCCCTCGGAGGCCAATATCAGCGAACCGTTCGGCCCGATCTCGGGGCGAAGGAGGACGATCGCGTTGCCATTGGGCAGAGGGAAGACTGTCTTCACGCAAGGCCCGTGCGCCCCCGGCGGGGTCGCCAGCGAATAGCCGCCGACGTAGATGACGCGCCCCGTCTTGACCAGCGTGCGCACCCAGGCGTTTGCCCTCAGTTCGCCGCTGGCGGGGTCACTCACCTGCACGACCTCGCTCGTCATTCCCCAGCTCGTGTCGAGAGATGACAACGGGAGGTTTAATTGCTCGAGTCGGCGGCTGAAGATCGCGGACACCAGCCAGCCGAAGGGCCGAAACGGCCGGCTCCACTCCGACCAGACGTCCATCTCGAAGTCGGCCGCGTGTTCATAAAACTCGACGACGGCGGGGTCGATCGCGGCGGCGTCAAAATCAGACCCGCCTAATCCCGCGAAGGCGGTCAGCAGCCCCTTGCCCGAGCGATGACGATCGACTGTGAGGTTTTCGGCAGCGGCCCATTTTTCGAAGTAGTCGAGTCCGACGCCGCGCGTTTGTCCGACCGGGCCAGCCAGCCATGGCGCGGCGGCGAGGTCGATCTTGCGACCGGTCATGCGCACCCAGCGCTGGGTGAGGTAGTCGATCAGATTGCCGCGCTCTTCACCAAGCCACATCTGGTTACCGCCCTGCATTAAACTCTGAACACGGTTGAAGCGCCGCCTGCGACCCGAGAATACAGTGGGAACGCCGTCACTCCACCAGTCAGACGCAACCGCTGAGCGACCCATCACGCGATGGCGCAAGTCGTTCCGCAGGCCGCGTGATCGTCGCGAGGCGACACGCCATCGGATAGGATCGGTCGCGCCATGCCAAGTTCATTACCCCTCGTCGGAATCATCATGGGCAGCCAGAGCGACTGGGCGACGATGCGCCACGCATCCCAGATGCTCGCGAAGTTCGATGTCGCGCACGAGTCGAAGATCCTCAGCGCCCACCGCACGCCCGATCTTTTGTTCCAGTACGCGTCGAGCGCGGCGTCGCGCGGCATCAAGGTCATCATCGCCGGCGCCGGCGGGGCGGCTCACCTGCCGGGCATGTGCGCGAGCAAGACGATCCTTCCGGTGCTCGGCGTTCCGGTCGAGAGCCGTGTGCTCAAGGGGATCGATTCGCTCCTGAGCATCGTGCAGATGCCGGCCGGCATTCCCGTCGGCACGCTCGCGATCGGCGAAGCGGGCGCCAAGAACGCGGCGCTGCTGGCCGTCGCCATCCTCGCCACGGCCGACACAGGCCTTGCGGAAAAGCTCGAACAGTTCCGCCGCGACCAGACTCACGCGGTGCTCGACATGAAGCTCGAACCCTAAACGATCCCAAAAAAGAGATCGGCACCCATCCGCACGGGTGCCGATCACAAAACGTATTGAGCGTACGGTCGGGGTGTTACTTTCCCGACTTCGCCGGCTTCTTCGCCGACTTGGCCTTGGGCTTTTCTTCTTCCTCTTCCGATTCATCTTCTTCCGAGTCGTTTTCGCTCTTGGGCGCGTTCGGGTACACCGCCGTTTCGGCCACTTCGGTCAACTTTTCATCCGCGGCTTTCTCTTCGCCGAGCGTCTCATCGAGAAGCTTTGCCACATCCTCATGGCCGAGCAGCGTTGCGAGCGTTTTCACCGTTCCGTACGCGGCCATCTCGTAATGTTCCACACGCTGCGCTGCCGCGATGAGCGCGGCGTCGACCACGTCGTCATTGCCGTCTTCTTCGAGCACTTCCTTGCCTTCTTCGATCAGGCCTTTCATGGCCGCACAGACTTTCCCCTTCGGGCTGAAATCGAGCGACTCACACACTTGTTCCAGCCGATCGACGTGGCCTTTGGTCTCTTCCAGGTGCGCGTTGAACGCATCTTTGAGTTCTTCGCTTGACGCCTTCTTCGCCATCCGTGGCAGCGCTTTGAGGAGTTGATTCTCCGCGTTGTAAAGGTCCTTGATCTGTTCCTCGAGTAGTTCGGTGAGGTTTTCCATTGCTGTCCTCTTGGCTGCTGACTTGATCGGCTGCCGCCGGCAGGCGCGATGCCTGCTCCCTCACGACGTCCGTTGTGATATAGGATGGCTCCTCCGGCGACTTCGAGTATCAGGGCGCTTCTGACGGAGCCATCGCGGATGACACCCGGTTACCGGCTTTCTCGGGCGCGCCTGCCCGATGCGACAACGACGCCGCGCGACTCTTCAAGTCGATATCCGTTGAACTCCACGCCGCTTGCGTCTACACCTCTAGGCTTATCCCCTTCGAAAAGAGGTTCCGCCTTGAAAGACAGCGCATTCCGTGCCGCAGCCGATCAGTACAAGTCGCTGGGCGTCGACGTCGAGGCGGCGATGAAGTCGCTCGCGCAGATTCCCATCAGCATCCACTGCTGGCAGGGTGATGACGTCGGCGGATTCGAATCCGCGGGAGGCCCCAGTGGAGAAGCAGTCGGTGGAGGGTTGGCCGTTACCGGCAACTACCCCGGCAAAGCCCGCACGCCCGTCGAACTCCGCGCCGACTTCGAGAAGGCGCTCTCCCTCATCCCCGGCACCCACCGCATCAACCTCCACGCCATCTACGGGGAATACGGCGGAAAGAAGGTCGACCGCGACGCCATCACCGTCAAACAATTCACCGGCTGGATCGACTGGGCCAAGAAACTCGGCATCGGCATCGACTTCAACCCCACCTGTTTCGCCCATCCCAAGGCCGCCAGCGGCTTCACGCTCTCCTCGCGCGACAAGGGCATCCGCAACTTCTGGATCGACCACTGCATCGCCAGCCGTGAGATCGCTGAGGCGATCGGCAAGGCGCTCAAGAATTCCTGTGTGAACAACATCTGGATTCCGGATGGAATGAAAGACATCCCCGCCGACCGGAAGACCCCGCGCGAGCTGCTCGAGAAGTCGCTCGACGCCGTCCTGAAGACTGACAAGAACCCCAAGCACGTCCTCGACGCCGTTGAAGGCAAGCTCTTCGGCATCGGCAGCGAAAGCTACGTCGTCGGCAGCCACGAGTTCTACTTCGGCTACGCGCTGAAGCGCACCGTGAAGGGCAAGCCTACGCTCGTCTGTCTCGACGCCGGGCATTACCACCCCACCGAGAACATGGCCGACAAGATCAGCAGTGTGCTCACGCACCTGCCGGAGATCCTGCTCCACGTCTCGCGCGGCGTGCGGTGGGACAGCGATCACGTGATCGTCCTCGACGATCACCTCCGCGACATCGCCCGCGAGATCGTCGTCGGCAACTACGTGCGACGCACGCACATCGGCCTGGATTACTTCGACGCCAGCATCAACCGCGTGGCCGCGTGGACGATCGGCGTGCGGAACATGCAGAAGGCGCTGCTCCTCGCGCTGCTCGAACCGACGAAACAACTCGTCGAGCTCGAAGCCGCCGGCGACTACACCGCGCGGCTCGCGTTGATCGAAGAATCCAAGGCGCTGCCGTTCGGGGCGGTGTGGGACGAGTTCTGCGCGCGGAACGACGTCCCGGTCGGAACGAAGTGGCTGGACGAGGTGAAGACGTACGAGAAGACGGTGCTGGCGAAGCGGTAGCACGCGAGTGCAAGCGCCAGCATTTCGCACGACGTTGGTCAGTTTCCACAGACAGCCGTGTCGCCGGCGGTGCCCATGCCTGTCGTCGCAGGCGTTGTTCGGCGTTACGGACCAAGCCCGGCGCACATCCGATTGTGGCATTTCATCGCAGAGCGACGCAATCGCGTTGCGTCCGCACGGTGGCGCGCGACGCTGATCGGCACGATCAAATCTGGTCGATGGCTCGTTCGATGACCCTCTCCTG
Organism: Phycisphaerae bacterium; assembly: GCA_031411495.1. GTDB lineage: Bacteria > Planctomycetota > Phycisphaerae > Tepidisphaerales > Tepidisphaeraceae > JANOBD01. The sequence goes on from JANOBD010000169.1 coordinate 16,704, forward strand.
CCCCTCACGCCTGAGTTCGGCTCGATTGGCCGAACGACATGCATCCTGACATCTGGATAAAAGGAGTACTTCGATGCTTCGCGATCGGCAAATCCTGGCGGCGATTGTTTCGGTGTCATTCGCAACACTCAGCCTCGTGGGTGAGGCTGGAGCGGTGCCGACCATTGTGGCGATTCCGGCACCGACGCACGATCCAAATCCCAATGACGCCTTCGAGCTCGCGACCATCACCTCCGAGAGTCCGCCGACAATCGGAAGTTACGAATCCAGCAACGGCGACGTCTTCGGGCGTACCGATACCACCTATCCCGGCGAGCAGGGACATCTCGTGTTTCAGAGCACGGGAGTGGCCAGCACGTTTTTCGTCGAGTTCAACACCAGCGCACCGATCGACCTTGCCGGATTCAGTCTATATCCGTGGCAGGCCGAGCCGCAGCATTACCGGGTTCCCGACAGTTTCACGCTCTTTGCGCGGCTCACGCCGGGGCCGTTCGAAACGGCTGACCTGGTATCGACCACGGCGATACACGTTCCGTTCACGGACCCTCCGGCGATGGGCGGCTACGGCTCTGGGACGATTCGCGTGAGCGATCAGTTCGCGAAATCCGCGCGGTATTTCCGCTTCGAAGTGACGGCGCCGGCCGGCGTCGAGAACGGGCCGCGGCTCCTCGAACTCGACGCAGTCACTTCCGACCGGTGGGTGAGCATGGGCGCCGATTACAACTGGAACGTTCGCGGCAACTGGGAAAAAGGCACTATTCCCAATGGCGTTGGCGCGTCGGCCACCATCATCGCGCCCGTGTATGAGCCGGTTCTGATCGGCACTTCAGTGATTCTCAGCACCTTGAATGCAAATCCCGCGTTCAACACGTCGCTCGTTCTGGCCGGTTCGGGATCGCTGAAGATGGACGGCGGAAGTGGCGATGCTTACATCGGCTTGGCCATGGGTGCGCATCGCATCGAGTTGCCGTTGACTCTCGCCTCCAATACCCAGATCGTGCCATCGGTGATGGGAAGCAGCTTACGCATCGCCGGCCCGCTGACGATCGCTGGCGGGACGGCGATATCGATCCATGGATCGCAGAACGGCAGCGTGACGTTCGACCGGGACGTCAGCGCGACCGGGCCGGCAACGATCCATGTCACCTCAACCATTTTCAATGCGAACGGCGATCTGGGCCAGGCGGTGAACGTCCACGTCAACTCTGGCACCGTGAACTTTGCGAGCACGCAACACCTCGCCGGGCTCGGCGCCTTGGCAGGGTCGGTGAGGCTCGCGAATGGGAAGAAACTTATCCGCGCGGGATCCATTGCGATGACGGGCACCTCGAACCTCGATTTGAAAGACGGTCGCTTGATCATCGACTACGCGAGCCCGACGTTGCCGCCAACCGAGTACGTTCGGTCCCAGGTCGCCTCGGGATATGCCGGGGGGAATTGGATCGGCTCGGGAATCCGCTCATCAACCGCAGCCAACGACACGCGACTGGGAATCGGCGTTGTTGAAGCGTCGTCTATCGGTTCAGAGCAGTTCACCTTTGCCGGCGAGATTGTCGATCAGACGACGACTCTGGCGGCACTCACCCTCAAAGGCGACACCGATCTCGATTTCACCGTTACGTTTGATGACCTGCTTTCCTTGGCCCAGCGCTATCAATCCGCGGGCACGTGGCGGAATGGCGATAGTGACTACGACGGGGACATCGACTTCGACGATCTGCTCGCTTTGGCACAGAACTACAATCAGCCGTTGTCGAGTACCCAGTGGAACGAGTTGAGCCCGGGTTTTGCGGCGGATGTCATGCTGGCGTTCAGCGTAGTTCCGGAGCCCGGAATCATCGGTCTGGCCCTGTTTGGGGTGATCCGCGGCCGACGCTGGCGATAGCATTTCGTGCGCCTTTATCGCATCAAATCAGCCGTCCTTGGTGCTTTCGGCGGCGAAGCATCGAAGACTGCTGATTTCCTAGGGCGGGCCCGGGCGAATACGATATGGCGATGTCTATGCCCGTCGTCGCAATTGTCGGCCGACCGAATGTCGGTAAATCGTCACTCCTGAATGCGCTGCTGCGACGGAAGGTGTCCATCGTTCAGGACATGCCCGGCGTCACGCGTGACCGCGTTTCCGTCCCTTACCAGGTCCAGGGAAAGTGGGTCGAACTGGTCGACACCGGCGGCTATGGCTACGACGACGCCACCGGCCTGACCGAGCACATCAAGCACCAGATTGAACTGGCGATGGCCCGGGCAGACCTCGTGTTGTTCGTCGTCGATGCGCACGAAGGACTCGCCGAAGGCGACAAGACGATCGCCCGGCTGCTGCGCGAACAGAACATCAAAACCGTTCTCCTGGCGAACAAGACCGACGGGCCCAAATATGAACAAGCGCTCGGCGACTTCTCTCGCCTGGGGCTCGGAACGCCCATCGGCGTGAGCGCGACGACCGCTCACAATCTGAAGATTTTGCCCGAAATTATCGAGGCGAATCTCGATCTCACCAAGGCGCCAACAGAAATCCCCGAGCCGGAGATCTCGATCGCGATCGTCGGCAAGCGCAACGCCGGCAAGAGCACGCTTGTCAACGCGATCGCCGAGAGTTTTGGCGATCAGCCGGATCGCGTCATCGTCAGCGAAGTGCCCGGCACGACGCGCGACAGCGTCGACGTCCGCTTCGAAAAGGACGGCAAAACTCTCGTCGTCATCGACACGGCCGGCGTGCGCAAGAAGCGGCATATGGTGAACGACGACGTCGAGTTCTACAGCTTTCACCGTGCCGAGCGGTCGATCCGACGGGCGGATGTAGTGCTTCATCTCATCGACGCAAGCGAACCGATCTCGGACCCGGACAAGAAGCTCGCCAGCTACATCCTCGAGCAGTTCAAGCCCGTGATTCTCGTCATGAACAAGTGGGACCTGGCGATCGCCCGCTCGAAGGAAATGCGCGGCGAAGAGACCAATGATCGCGACCTGATGGAGAATTTTCGCACGTATATCGATGCGGAAATGCGCGGGTTGACGTTCGTTCCCCTCGCGTTCGTGACGGCGAAAGAGAGCCGAAAAGTCTCGGCACTGCTGGATCTGGCAAGGAATCTGTTCAAGCAGTCGACGCTTCGGCTCACCACGAGCAAGTTGAACGACGCGGTGCAGGCGGTTCTCAAGGAGAAGGCGCCAAGCGCACCGGGAAATCGTCGGCCCAAGGTGTACTACGCGACGCAGACCGACATCGCGCCGCCGACGATCGTGATGTTCGTAAACAACGAGAAGTATTTCGATGAGAACTACAAGCGGTTCGTCATGAACCGGTTCCGGGAGCTGCTGCCGTTCGAAGAAGTGCCGATCAAACTGCTCTTCCGGACCAAGGAAGGACGCCACACGCCCGAGGATCGGCCGGCGAAGCGGAACAGCCAGCCGGCGAACGCCCGGGCCGCGAAGGCGAAGTGGGCCAAGCCCAAACCGCGGCGCGGCGAGCCCAAGCCTGGAAAGGGCGAGGCGTCACTGCGTCGAGAGAAGCCGGCCAAGGCGAGGGCGCGGGGGAGCAAGCCTCGATCGACAGGGTCATCGAGAACAAAATGAGGCGCGCCGGGATTGTCGTAAGTCGATGTTGGATAAGGGTTTCATGAGTAGTTCGATAAGAACGGGCCGGATGGCATTGTCGGCACGGCTTGACAGGGAGATTTTGGAGGGCATAATCCGCTCTTGTCAGTTGACGGATCGCCCCGACGACCGCAGCGAATAGCCCGGCCGCCGGGTGCCCTTGTCTCACACACTAAAGTGTGCAGTAACGAGGGCCACGAATCGCGACCCCTCTGACCGATCGCGGAGAGACCCAAGACGAGAAGTCGAAGGTATCGTGATCACGCAAAGCGAAGCTTTGCGGAGCGCAGCGTCGCCTTGTTATTCAAGGGAGTGCATCGCGAAAGCGATCACGATGCTTCGCCAGCCGGCTTGACGCTGCCACGGAATGGCAAAGCGGAAAGTGAAGCCGGCGGTTCTCTCGCCGCCAAAACTGGTCGCAAACATCGATTCGCGAGACGCGAAAAAATGTTGACGACGAGGGTTGACAGCGAAGAACGCAACGCTAATATCCGCGACCCGCGATCGGGACTACGAGCGAAAGCAACAGTAGAGCGGTTCGGGAGTTACGGTGTAAGTTAGTGTGGATTCGGGACTAGTGAAGCATAGCGAAGCGGTCGGCGGTGAGCCGGTTGTTTTGATTCGGCTGACGCAAGTTGGCCTTGTTCTTTGACAAGTGAATAGTCGGAATGCCGCGAGGATGTGTAGCCGCATCTCACTTCGGTGAGGTGTCGGCGAGTTAAGATCCTGGGCCGGTCGAAAGATCGGTCCCAAGCTTAAACATATCCTCAACGTGTGAATGAGATCCAATTGGATTCCTTTATAAGTTGAATGAATGTGTTTGAGCCTTGCGTGATTGTAGGGTTGGCAGAGATGTCAGCCCGACAGATCACTCGTCCATCAGACTAGTCATCTGGTGGATTAAATAGGTTATCTAAGATGTCTTATCATAGATAACTGGACAAACTCTCATCGAGGAAAACCCTCTCGGGAAACCAGTCGACGCGAAAGTGTCGCTGGGGGACCTTGAGGACCCACGAAATTAATTGAAGAGTTTGATCCTGGCTCAGCCTGAACGCTGTCGGCGTGACTAAGACATGCAAGTCGTACGGTGTAGCAATACACAGTGGCGCACGGGTGAGTAATGTATCGCTAATGTACCCCGAACTCTGGGATAGCCAGCCGAAAGGCTGGGTAATACCAGATGAGACCACGATCTGGCATCAGATTGTGCTCAAAGGTTCGCCGGTTTGGGATCAGGCGATATGGTATCAGGTAGTTGGTGAGGTAACGGCTCACCAAGCCTTCGACGCCTAGCCGGACTGAGAGGTCGGACGGCCACATCGGGACTGAGACACTGCCCGGACTCCTACGGGGGGCTGCAGTAATGAATCTTCCGCAATGCACGAAAGTGTGACGGAGCGACGCCGAGTGAAGGATGAAGTCCCTCGGGATGTAAACTTCTAAAATCTGCTAGAAAGTTCTGATCGGCAGACTACAAGTGGCGACTAACTCTGTGCCAGCAGTCGCGGTAATACAGAGGCCACGAGCGTTAGGCGGAATCACTGGGCTTAAAGCGTGTGTAGGTGGATCGGTAAGTACCTTGTAAAATCCCACGGCTCAACCGTGGAACTGCTTGGTATACTGCCAGTCTTGAGGCACTCAGGGGCGAGCGGAACAAGTGGTGGAGCGGTGAAATGCGTAGATATCACTTGGAACGCCAATGGTGAAGACAGCTCGCTGGGGGTGTACTGACACTGAGACACGAAAGCCAGGGGAGCGAACGGGATTAGATACCCCGGTAGTCCTGGCCCTAAACAATGTCCACTAGAGTGTGGCTCCACTGACGGAGTCATGCTCGAAACGAAAGCGTTAAGTGGACCGCCTGGGAAGTACGGTCGCAAGGCTAAAACTCAAAGGAATTGACGGGGGCTCACACAAGCGGTGGAGCATGTGGTTTAATTCGAAGCAACGCGCAGAACCTTACCTGGGTTTGAAAT
>JANOBD010000170.1:0-63510 GCA_031411495.1 Phycisphaerae bacterium
AAGCACAGAAGTAAGAATGCTGCGTCGGGCGGCATAGGGAACGCAGCCGCGCGACATCCGCCCCACAGATTGGGTTACGCCCATGGCACGACCCGACCTGATTCATTTGCGCACACTCCACCAGTACGAAACGCTGCTCAGCCCGGCACGGTTCGAAGTATTCGAGTGCATGCGGTTCATGGCACCGTGTTCGATTGCCGACATCGCCCGCTGGCTGGATAAGCCTTCGGATGCGCTGTATCAACACGTTCACCAACTCATTGAAATCGGCATCGCAACGAGCGCGGGATTCCGAAAGAACGGCAACCACAACGAGGAGCTGTTTGATCTGACCGGAGACGATGTCGATTTCGCTTCGCTTCGTCCGCCGCTGGCCGACCAGGTGATGCATCTCGCCGGCGAACTCTTCGTGAAGTATGCCCGCAAAACGATGCAGGAAGCGATCGAAGAAAAGGCGATTCGATACACCGATTCGGATCGGAACCTCATCATCACGAACTTTCTGGCGTGGCTCTCGCCGCAGGAGTTTACAAAGATTCGCGGGCTGACCAGGCAGATCATTCAGGTGATCAATGATGCACGTGAGCGCCAGAGCGGCGACTTATACATGTGCATGAACATGGTTTGTCCTGTCGTTCGAAAGAAGCGCGGCGAGAAACGTTCGCCAGCAACCAGAACAAAGTCCTCGACCAAAACTCGACGCGGCTGATCGACGCTATTGGTGAAGTTCTCGCAGGTACGTGAAGCTGTAAATCCCCGTCGCGTGTCCGTCGCTCCAGGTGAGGCGGATCGCGTAGTTGCCGACCATCTCGGCCTTCTCGACGATCACCGGGCCGCTCGTCGTGCCTGGCGGCAGGACGGTCAGGCGGCTCTTGCCCATCTGCTCGCGCAGGTCCTTGCACGACGCACACGGGCAGAACTTCCGCAGCTTCGCGATCGTGAACTCGCTGTGCGTGCCGTCGCTCCAGTCGATGCTGAGCTTCTCGTCCTTCTTGAGCTTGAGGTTGGTGGGGGTGACACTCATTCGATGGTCGCGAAGCCTCGAAGCGGTCGAAGGGTCGCGAAGGAATCATTATAGAGCATTTCCTTCGCGAGTCTTCCTCCCCTTCGCGCCTTCGCGACCATCACCTGTGAGCATACAATCACCGGAATGGAGTCGGCTCAAGAGGTATGGACGCTGCGGAAGGTGCTCGACTGGTGCACCGGCTACTTCGAGAAGAAGGGCATCGAGCCGCCACGCCTCAGCAGCGAGATGATCCTCGCCCACGTGCTCAAATGTCAGCGGATCAAGCTCTACACCGACCTGTTTCGCCCGATGAGCGAGGACGAACTCGCGACGGTGAAATCGCTCGTCAAACGCGCGATCGAGCAGGAGCCGATCCAGTACCTCACCGGCAAAGCCCACTTCTACAACCTTGAGTTCGAAGTCAACCGCGACGTGCTGATCCCGCGGTCGGATACCGAGACGCTCGTCGACCGTGCGCTCGCGTTCCTGAAAGCCTCGACGAACACGGCCTCGCGCGTGCTCGACCTCGGCACCGGCTCCGGCTGCGTGGCGGCGGCGATCGCAGCGCATCACAAAACCTCGTCCGTTGTGGCCACTGACATTTCACTCCCCGCCATCGACGTCGCCCGGCGGAACATCGATCGCAACAAGCTCACCGATCGCGTGACGTTCTGCGTCGGCGACTTGTTCGATGCACTTAAAGATCTGGTCGATGCCCGGCCGTTCGATCTGATCGTCTCGAACCCGCCGTACATCGCGAGCGAGAAGATCCAGACGCTGGACGCGAACGTACGCGACTACGAGCCGCATCTCGCGCTCGACGGCGGCCCCGACGGGCTCGACCCGCACCGCAAGATCCTCGCCGGCGCATCGGACCGGCTCATCCCCGGAGGCGGATTGCTGATGGAAATCGCCTTCGATCAGGAAGAGCCCGCGATGTGGATGCTCAGCCAGGACACCCGATTCACGGACGCCAAATGCTTCCGGGATCTGGCCGGACAACCGCGGGTGATCTCGGCGAAGAGGATTTAAACACGAAGCCACGAAGGCACGAAGTTGTCGTTCGGTGTTCGATTGTCGGACGGCTGGTGATCGTCTCTGTCATTCTCTCTGAATGACGATCATGAATCAGTGCAGAATATGGAGGAGTGCCGACTTGCGGTTTCGTGGCTTCGTGGCTTCGTGACTTCGCGTTTCAACATCGACTTTGCGATCTGAACTCGGTTCAATATCGCCCGCATGCTTCACTTTTCCGATCAGCCTTACCAGTTCTTCCCGCCGAGGTATTTCGCGCCGTCGGCGTGGCTGATCCGGCAATACAACCGGCGATGGCTCTCGTCGAAGCTGCGGATTGCCGACGTCGAGATCGCCGGCGCCGAGCATTTCTCATCGCTCGCGGCCGGGACACGAGTGATATTGCTGGCGAACCATCCGACGCACGCAGACCCTTCGATCATTCTCGAAGTGTGCCGGCAGATCGGCATCAAGCCGCGGATCATGGCGGCGTACGACCTTTATCATCGCGGGCTGCTCGAGCCTTGGGTGCTCAAGCGCGTCGGCTGTTTCAGCGTCGACCGCGAAGGCTCCGACAAGCCGGCAATGGAGGAGGCGGCGAAGACGATCCTCGACGGGAAGTTCGCGCTCACGATGTTTCCCGAGGGCAACGTCTACCTGGAGAACGATCGGGTCGCCCCGTTCCATGACGGCGCGGCGTTTCTCGCCGTTCGCGCCGCCAAGACGCTGCACGAGAAGAACGTCCGCGTCGTATGCGTGCCGGTATCGACCAAGGTCACGCACCTGCACGACTGCCGCGATCAGCTGCGGGGCGTTTTCAAGACAATGTGCCAGAAGGTCGGCATCGGTTTCGACCCGACGCATTCTCCGATCGATGCGCTGCGGTCGATCGGGCTGACGGGGCTGCGACAGGAACTGGGCCGTCGCGGGATCAAGGTGCCTAACGAGGGAAAGATCAAAGAGCTGGTGGACATCGCCGCATCGCACGTGCTGGACAAGCTGGAGCCGGAGCTGGACATTGAAGCGAAGCCCGACGTCGATCCGCTCGATCGTGTACGTGCCGCCCGTCGGATCATTCACGAAATTCGGACCGACCCCGATCGCGCTGCCGATTCCGACCGCGCAGTGCAGTATGCCGAAGATGCGATGCTGGCCTTCCGCATCGCGTCCTACTCCGGCGACTACGTCGCCGAGCGGCCGAGCCTGGATCGCATCGGCGAGACGCTGGAAAAGCTCTTTGAGGACACGCACGGCGAAATCCTTTCGCCATATTCGGATCGGCGGGCGATCGTGCGGATCAACGAGCCGATCGATGTGACGGAAATGCTCGCGAGCGGTAAGGCTTCGCCTACCGGCGGCGCGAAACAGAAGCAGGTGATTCACGACCTGATCGATCGGTTGGAACGTCGCTGCGCGGCGGGCGTGGACCAGTGCAACCGCGAAAACAACTCGCCGGGCAAGGGGTTGTGGACGGACGCGATCGGCCCGACGACCGGATAACGGAGCTGGAGGCGGTTTTTCGGGCGATTTTCGCGATTTGTGCCTTAGAAAGCGCGTTCCGCTCGTCGGGCGCTTTGCGCATTCGGACGAAATGGTCTAGAATGCGGGACTTGAGACTCGTAGCGGGTCTCCTTAGGAGCTAAAGGATATGCGTCATGTGATTTCGGCGCTCGTGATGAACGAGCCTGGTGTGCTGGCCAACGTCGCCGGCATGTTCGCGGCCCGCGGGTTTAACATCGACTCGCTCGTGGTAGGCCGCACAGAAAGTGCCGAGCTGAGCCGCATGACCGTCGTCGTCGATGGCGACGACAACACCGTCGAACAGGTGCGCAAACAGCTCGCCAAGCTCGTGCCGGTGGTGAAAGTCCGGAACTTCACGGGCGCGGCATACGTGGAGCGCGATCTGGCGCTGGTGACCGTCACGGTGCCGGCCGAGAAACGCAGTGAGATCGTCGAGCTGGTGAACCTCTTCCGCGGCAAGATCATCGACGTGGCCAAGGATTCGGTGATGGTCGAAATCTCCGGCACCGAGCAGAAGCTGGAATCGCTGATCGATCTGCTGCGCCCGTACGGTATCAAGGAACTCGCGCGGACGGGCGTCATTGCCATGGCCCGCGGCCAGCAGCCCGCCAAAGACGAATCCGACTCGGGTAAGAATGCCGGGGGCAAGCGCGTCCGCAGCATCAACGCCGCCGCGACGCAGGCGCTCCCGCCGTCGTAAACCCGTCGTTCATCCAGCTGATCATTTTCCAGGTCACGGTGAAATGAACTGGCCGTCGGCATCACATGCCGACGGCCGGTTTCGTACTCCGCTGTCCAATCGTTTCATTCGATCGCGCTGCCCCGGAACCACCAGCCCCACCCGCACAGGTTGACGATCGGGTTCGCCTGCGGATTGAAGTTGAAGGGTTCGCCGGCAGCGTGTTCGTCGAGCGAGTACGCGCGGATGACGTGGCCGTCGGTAGCGAAGATGGAATCGCCGATTTTCAGCGAACGTGTATCCCCGCTCGCGCCCACTTCCAGTGAACTCTCGAGGGCCAAAGCGGGGTCGAGGAGGTTCACATGGATCAGTTTCTGACTGGTCTTCGTCGACCCATTCACTGGCAGCGAGAGAATTCCCTCATCCGGGAAGTACTGGACGGCGTGGTGATCGAAGAGCGCAACGCTCGATGCCCATAGGCGATCAGAATCGAGTTCAAGCGTGCTCACTCGCCGCGGCTGGTTCTGGTTCGACACGTCGAATAGTGAGACCTGCAGTCCGTGTAGAATGCCGCTGTCGTCGCCGGCCTGGCCGATGCCCAGCACGTATTGGTCGTTGATCGGCTGGAGATAATTGGAGACGCCGGGGATTTTCAATGCGCCGGCGACGTGCGGTTGCGTCGGGTCCGAAAGGTCGATGACGAAAAACGGGTCGACCTGCCGGAAGGTGACGACGTAGGCCTTGTCTGCGACGAAGCGCGTGGAAAAGATCCGCTCGCCTGGGGCGATATCCGCGACCCGGCCGACGACCGCCAGCGTATCGCCGCGTGTTTCGAGGATCGTGATGGTGTTGGTCGAAGCCACTCCAAATCCCGAGGTCGTGGCCGCGCGGAGATAACCGCCGGATTCATCGAGCGCGAACTGGCTGTCGAGTGAACCGGCGATCTCGCCACTGGCCTGGATGTCGACGGTGCTCTCGGTGATCGACAGCTTGGTGATGGCGGTGTTGACGGAGGCTCCGTCGGTCCAGTTGGTCCCGGCGAGATAGATCGCCGTTGGGGACGCGTACACCTGATTCACCCAGGTGCCGTCCATCGTGGCCGAATCGATCGGCCCGTTGCCCGCGTTGCGGCCATCGATGACGGCCACATTCGCGAAGTTGAAGCCGGCATCCGGCTTGTCGCTGAGATAGGTGTTGTCTTCCGTCATGAGCGTGCCGTCGGCGACTTCAACCCCGTTCCGGCTCGCTTTGAATGACGGAATCCACGACAGGTCACTCGCCAGGCGAGCGCGGAAATGTGCCTCGGTCTCGCTTACGTAACTTGAGCCCACCAGGCGCGTCTGCGGACTCACCTCGAGCGTCTGGCCGGTGATGACGTACACGCTGTTGCCGATGACTCGCGAATCGGAGTAGTAGCCGTCGAGATCGGTGTGTCCGAGTTCGACGGGAGCGGCGGGGTTGCTCACATCATAACTCGTCACCGTCACCATCGACCGGTTCCCCCAGAAGCCGATCAGCGAGCCGTCGGCATTCGATGTGTCGATCTGCCGGCTCAGAATCACCAGGCGTGACCCGGGCAACAGGTACATGCCGAACGACGAACCATTGAGCGCGGTAGTCGAGCGGACGCTCATGCTCTTCGCATCGGCAAGGTCGAGGATTCGCAGTTCGTCGTCATCGATCGAGTAAAGGTAGCGGCCATCGGTCTCGATGCTGTCGGCCTCGTCGACGCCGGCGACCTGGACGTTTGTGGAATCGCCGGAGAGCGCGTTGCCGCGGATAGAATTGGTCGAGGCGTAATCGAGGTTGATTTGTCCATGGGGGTAGTTCATCGGGCGGTCGAAATACCACTGGTATTGCTGCACCGCGCGGTCGATCAGTTTCCCGACGAACGCACCGCCGGCCGTCTGGCCCAGACGCGCCACATCCGTCGTGTTTACGAGCGAGGCGGTGGAGTCGGAGACCGTGTCGCGGCCGGTCTGGCGGACGATGACATCCTCACCTGAGCCGCCGGCGAGCACATCGCGGCCTGAGCCGCCATCGAGATGGTCGATTCCCGCCGATCCCATCAAGGAATCCCGTCCGCCGGCGCCTTCGAGCGCGTCATTGTCGCGGCCGCCGTTGATGTCGTCTTTTCCCAGGCCGCCGTCGAGGGTGTCGTCACCGAGTTTGCCTTGGAGCAGGTCGTCGCCCGCCTCGCCGATGATGACGTCGCCGCCGTGGCCGCCGTTGAGCGAGTCGTTGCCGCCGCGGCCTTCGAGAACATCGCTGCCGAGTCCGCCGAGCAGTTCATCATTCGCCGCGCCGCCGATCAGCGTATCGTGGCCCCAGCCGCCGTCGACGCTGACGCGCACGCCCGCGGATCGCACCGGCAGATTCACCTGAACGCGGTCGTTGCCGCCGAGTGCGTCGATGCGGATGGAGTCGATATCACGCAGTCGCGCCTTCTGGATCACTTTGGTTCCCTGTCGAAGCACCGCCATGCTCGTACGATCGGGATCGACCTCGATCGTCAGCTGATCGGCCCTTTCGGTGCCGCGAATGTTCCACGCGCCATCGTCCAGCGGCGCCCATGCCGTGAGCAGGCGGCGCAGCTCGAGATGCGAGAGATCGAGACTTCGATGCGAACGCTTGATTGGCCGGACCGTTTTCATGATTGCCCCACTGAACGAAACCGACATGGCCGACCCGGAACCGGATCGACAGAACCCGCTTACCACAGGCTAACGCCGGCCATGGCGAATGCATTACACAAAATCGACCGCAAGGAACCGGCATAAGCCGTGCCGGCATTGAGGAAGTACGTGAGCCGGCACCGGCCGAATGAAGACATCTTCATTCAGGCGCGTCGAATTGCCGCGCCTGCGACACGCCCCGATTGCACGAATTCCGGGATGTGAGACCATCACTGCCCGAGAGGGAGCTCATGCTGGCGAAACGGAATTGCGCGGTCGAATTGGAACATCTCGAGTTACGACGGCTGCTGAGCGGTAACCCGGCGGCCAACGTTGCCGTCGGCTGTCCGCCGCTGCTGAATCGACCGATATCGGCGACGCCTGTCCCGCGCGCGGCAGCCGCCACGGGTAGCCTCGTCGTGCCCCAGCTGAGCTCCAACCCCGGAGCGCCGGTGACGATCTACCTGGATTTCGACGGCGACGGCGCCGGCATCTGGGGCGGCTACAACGTCACGTCCACTCCCGCCTTCGATTCCGACAACGACCCTTCGAACTTCGACGCCTTCGAGCTCGATCAGATTCGCAAGATGTGGAAGCTCGTCGTCGATGCGTACAGCCCGTTCGACGTCAATGTCACCACGATCGACCCCGGCACGCTGATCGACGGCAGATCGGTCCGCGCCGTGGTCGGCGGCGATGGCGCGTGGACCGGGAGCGTGTACGGCGGCCTCTCGTACGTCGGCTCGTTTCTCGATTCGCTGCCCAACACCGTATGGGTCTTCAGCGATTACACCGGTAAAGGCGCGCCCGATCACGCCGGTTGGACGGCACGCGTCATCAGCCACGAAGTCGGCCATTCGTTCGGCCTGTGGCATCAGTCGATCGTGTCGACGACCGGCGTCACGCAAACGGAATACGATCCCGGCACCACGCTGACCAGCCCGATCATGGGCTACTCCTACTCCGGCCAGCGCGCCACCTGGCGCACCGGGCGCAACAACTTTGGCCAGTCGCAGGACGATGTGTCGACGCTGCTCGCCGGCGGCGTGAGCCTGATCGGCGACGACGTGCCCGCCGGCCAAAGCCGGCCCCTCACGCTGAATAGCGCCTCGCCAGTCACCGGCCGGATCGAAACCGCCGGCGATACGGATGTCTATTCGTTCACGCTCACCGCGCCGCGAATCGTGAATCTCCGCGTCGACCCGCCGGTGCTCGGGGCGCACGCAACCGGCACGCTCGACGCCGCGATGCGTCTTACCGGCAACGGCGTCGATCGCGACCTCGACACGTTCAATCTCGGCGAATCACTCAGCGTCCGACTCGGCGCGGGAACTTACACGGTGCAGGTGCGCGCGGGCGCGAGCAATCTCGGCTACGCCAACCTCGGCAGCTATGCGGTCTCTCTGAACGCCGTCGATGCGATCGCAGCACTCGACATGAACGACAGCCGCATGCGCGTGACGTGGTCGGCCGTTCCGAGCGCGGGCGTGTACTTGGTTCGCGCGTCGACGGTCACCGATCCGTTCCAGACGATCTTCGACCTGGTAAGCCCGACCGGCGCCGCGACGCAATCCCGCGACTACACCTACTTCGCGACCGGCGCCGAGGTGGTCGTCGAGGCCTACGCGGGGACGACCAACTTCGGAACGCCGATCGCGCGCTACGGCGCCCTTCGCGGCGACATGCACGAGCTCAATTCGAACCCGTTCCGCACGTCGGCTCCCGGCGACACGGTGGAAGCGGAAGATTTCATCGCCCAGTATGTGTCGAACACGCCCATCACGGCCCCCGTGGCGATTTTCGAAGACCGGACGATCGATCTCACGCAAGACAATCTCGGCAACGCACAACGCTATCGGCCGACGGCCGTCGATCTCGACTTCAGCACCGATCCGACGCGGCCGGGCATCGTCGTCACGCGAACGCAGCCGGGCGAAGAGCTGGCGTATTCGATCACGAATGATGCCGCCGGCACGTATGTGATCGAGGCGCGCGTCTCGAATCCGCAGCCGGGCGCATCGGTCGTGCTGCGTCTCGACGGCGGCACGAGCTCGTTCGTCAGTTCGACCGTCGCCATTCCCGCGACCGGTGCGTGGAGCAGCTACACGACGATCCGCAGCGCGCCGTTCGCGCTGGCTGCCGGCGTCGCGGGTTTCTTTCAGCGGCTCAAGGTGAAGTTCCTTGCCACTTCGGCCGCGGGGTCGGTCGGCAACTTCGATTCGTTCCGCCTGGTCCGCGTGATCGTGCCGCAGCCGCCCGCAGCGCCGACGAACCTGGTGGCCACGTTCGACCCGGCCGCAGGGGCCGTCCGTTTGAGGTGGGACGACAACTCAAACAACGAAGCCGAGTTCGTGGTGCAGCGGCGACTGCGCGGACAAGGCTCGACCTCGTGGGCCTACGCGACCCGCGCGAACGCGAACGTGAACACTGCGATCGACTCGCAGATCACCTTCGACTCGGCCTACGAATACCGCGTGCTGGCGAACAATGACGCGGGCACGAGCGTCAGCAACATCGCCAGCGTCCAGACCACGCGCCCGCAGACGCCGCCGGTCGCGCCGACGAATCTCCGCGTCGCCTACGACCGCACGGCCAACGTCGTCCGACTGTCCTGGCAGGACAATTCGAACAACGAGAGCAACTTCATCATCCAGCGGCGCTTCCGCGGACAGAACGATTCCGCGTGGCAGGCCGTCGTCACCGGCGATGCGAACACC
Organism: Phycisphaerae bacterium; assembly: GCA_031411495.1. GTDB lineage: Bacteria > Planctomycetota > Phycisphaerae > Tepidisphaerales > Tepidisphaeraceae > JANOBD01. Next base: position 9,613 of record JANOBD010000170.1, read on the forward strand.
ACGAGCGGAACCGATTCGTCCGTGATCCGTAACGTCGTGTACGAATACCGAGTGCTCGCATCGAACGCGGCGGGCGCGGCGGCGTCTGTCGCGGTGCAGTTGCCCGTCTCTGCGATCAACCCCCCGAGTGGCCTGCGAGCGCTCGGGCCGCCGGCCGCCGGCAACGTTGTGCTCGGCTGGAACGACAACAGCTCGAACGAAACCGGCTTCGAAATCGAGCGACGCCTCGCGGGCGGTACGTGGAGCAAAATCGGCACGGCCGTCTCCAGCGTCGTCACCTTCCGCGACGCGACGGCGAACCCGAACGCCCGTTACGAGTACCGCGTCCGCGCGATTAATACGGTCGACTGGGTGCCCAGCGATTACTCGAATGTGCTGAGCGTATGGACGCTGATCACGAACCATACGGCCGGGACGTGAAGCGGTTGGCCGAGCGATCCGGGCCTTCGCTTCGCTCAGAGTCTGTGACTTTGTCGGTGGGTGTCCCGGGGCAGGTACGCCTGACCCGCGTTCAGATTGTCGAGCGCGGGTCAACGAGTACGTTGCCCCGGGGCACCCGATCAAAAAGTCACAGGCTCTCAGACATCGGCGTCGATGGATGAAAGTCCCGCGTGTCTACGCGGGGTGAATGGGTTCTTACCGCTAACGTGCAACAAGCGTTTGGACGGACGCTACAATCCCGCCATGTGCGGCCGATACACGCTCCGTCGACTCGACGTCTTTCTCCACGAGATGGCCAACCTGCGCGGCGCGATCGGCGACATCGAAGCCGGTTATGAAATCGATCCGAAGGACCAGCCTTTCGACGAGAAGGGAAAGCTACTCAGCGCCCGCTACAACATCGCGCCGAGCCAGCAGATCGCGGTGATCCGCAGCAAAGCCGATGGCGCGTTCGCGCTCTCGCTCGTGAAGTGGGGTCTGATCCCGAGCTGGACCAAGGGCAAACCCAAGCTCCAGCCGATCAACGCCCGTGGCGAGACCGTGCCCACGAGCGGCATGTTCCGCAGCGCGTTCGATCGTCGGCGTTGCCTCATTCCCGCAGACGGCTTCTACGAGTGGAAGAAGCTCGATGCGAAGACCAAGCAGCCGATGTTCATCCATCTCAAGGGCGACCGGCCGTTCGCGTTTGCCGGCTTGTGGGAGCGTTGGAAGCCGGATGAGGCCGAGCCGATCGACACGTGCACGATCCTCACGACGACGCCGAATGAGTTGATGAGCGAGATTCACGACCGGATGCCCGTGATTCTCTCGCCAAACGATTTCGCAAAGTGGCTGAGCCGTGAAGTGCTCGGCAAAGACGTGGTGGATCTGATCCGCCCGTTCGATGCGAATCAGATGGAGGCGTGGCCGGTGAGCAGGCAGGTGAACTCGCCGAAGAATGAGGGGGCGGAGCTGGTGGAGCGGGAAGACGCGGAGTAGTCACCGATATTCACCGATTGAACACCGATGAATATGGATTATCGGTGTCCCTCGGTGGCAATTGGTGACTTGGTTTTGGATACCAGCGTCACGCCTTCGATCCGCATCGTCTTGTCGATCGCCTTGCACATGTCGTAGATCGTGAGCGCGGCGACGCTGACGGCGGTGAGGGCTTCCATTTCCACGCCAGTCTTGGCGGTGATCTTCGTGATCGCCTTGATGTGCAGCGGCAGCAGCTCTTTGGATTGATCGTCGGGGAGTTCCGGGATGTCGAAATCCACTTCGACGCTTTCGAGCGGCAGCGGATGGCAGAGGGGGATGAGATCGCCACAGCGCTTCGCGGCCATGATGCCCGCGAGGCGCGCCGTCGCGATGACGTCGCCTTTGGGAACCAGTCCGTTGGCGATGGCGCGGATCGTATCCGGCTGAAGGTAAATCGCGCCGCGGGCGATCGCTTCACGCTTGCTGACCGGCTTGTCGCCAACATCCACCATGCGGGCGGCGCCGGTTTCGTCGAGGTGGGTGAGTTTCTGGCTCATGGGGAATCAGTGTACCGAAAATCGATCAGATCAACTCCAGCCAGAACTGCCAGTTACCGCCAGAGGGCGAACCCGATCAGCCCTAGCATGAGCATGAGAACCACCAGGATCCACCACGTCGGTCTCCGTTCGCCGGGAAGGTCTTCGCTCAGGATGTAGTTTCCGCAGCGCGGGCAGATCTCGGCAGTGTCGATGATCGGCTGGCCACATTGCGGGCAGTAGATCACGTCGAGCGTGTCGCTCGGATCCTGATCCGATTCGAGCGGGTCTTCGTCCAGTGAATCATCGTCGCCGAAGTCGCTCATCGCTTTACCACTTCGCGCGCAGCTCGGCGATCTGCTTGCAGCTGGTCAGGAGGGCTTCGACCGAGTCGAGCGAAATCATCGAATTCGCGTCGCTCCTGGCGTGTTTCGGGTCGGGATGACACTCGAGGAACAGCCCGCTCACGCCGGCAGCGATGGCGGCGCGGGCGAGCATCGGCGTGTACTGCGGGTTGCCGCCGCTCGCGGTTCCCAGTCCGCCGGGCTGCTGTGTGCTGTGCGTCACATCGAACACGATCGGTTTTTCGAAGCCCGCCATGATCGGAATCGCGGTGAAATCGTTCACGAGCCGGTTGTAGCCGAAGAACGTCCCGCGCTCGGTAAGCATGACGTGCTCGTTGCCGGTCGAGCGGATTTTCTCGATGGCGTTGCCCATTTCCTGCGGGCTCATGAACTGGCCCTTCTTGACGTTGATGATTTTCCCCGTCGCTCCGGCGGCGAGCAGCAGATCGGTCTGGCGGGCGAGGAAGGCGGGGATCTGAAGCACGTCCACCGTCCGAGCCACCTGGGCGATCTGGTCGACCTCGTGGACATCGGTCAGCACCGGCAGCCCGAGCGATTCCTTGATGAAGTGCAGCGTCGCGAGCCCATCCGTGATGCCCGGGCCGCGAAAGCTCGAACCGCTGGAACGATTGGCCTTATCGAAGCTGGCCTTGAAGACGTACGGGATGCCCAGCGAATCGCAGACGGCTTTGACGTGTCTGGCGACCTGCACGCACAGTTCGCGCGATTCGATCACACACGGGCCGGCAATGACGAAGAAGGTGGAAGGATCAAGATTGAAGAGGGATGGCATATGGCTCTTTGTAGAATCCGCTTGCGGATAGGGTTGAAATCGGTCCGCAAGCGGACCCTACGCGAAGGGCACGATAAATCGCTGCTGGAAGGGAAGCAATCGGATGTCGATCGGGGTCCGGCCAAAGGCTTCGCCGTCAAACTGCGCCGGGCAGTCGCCCAGCAGGTGGATCGACCGGGCCGTCGTCATGAGTGCGGCGGCATTGCCGACGGTCCGCGTGACGGCTGCCCACGCGGTGGAAACGAGGTGTTTTCGCTCGGCCATGCTGAAGATCGTGAGATCGAGCAGGCCGTCGCCGCTGCTCGCATTCGGGTTCAGCGTGAACCCGGTGCCGTATTCGGGGGCGTTGGCGACGACGACCATCGCCGGCTCCGGGCCGAAGAGTTTCTTCCCGTCGGCGTGGACCTCGACGACGTTGCCGGTGAAGCCGAGCCATGATCGCGCCAGCGCCGGCAGGTAGTCGAGCTTGCTGATCGGGCCGGTGCGGTGAGCGGCAAGTTCGTGGACGACCTGCGCATCGAATCCGCTGGAACACATGATGAGGAACGGTTTTCCGTTGGCAGTCGGAATATCCATCGAGCGGGTTTTACCGTCGGCGATCGCGCGGATAAGCCGGTCGAGCCCCGCCTCGGCCGACCAGGGCAGCGCAAGATGCTTGGCGATGAGATTCGCCGTGCCGAGCGCGACGACCGCGATGGGGGGCGCATGTTCCGCATGTTGATCGGCCATGCCATCAACCACGGCGCGGACCGTGCCATCGCCGCCGAGCGCGCAGACGCAGCGGCAGTCGCGATCGATCGGCGCGCCCATGTATTGCGCGATCGTCTGGCGAGTCGACTCGATGCCGAACTCCTCCAGCGCGCGAGAGATGTCGGCGGCGACGATGGGCGATCGCCCTTTGCCGGCGTTGGGATTGAAGACGATGTGGACGCGCTGCATCTCGGGAAACAGTATGCGCGAAGGTCAAGAGAGTCGCGAAAACTGGCGCTACCGGCGCATGGTTGTCGCAATCGTCGTCACGGAGTTGCATGCGCGGTGTTAGCACGCAAGATAGGTCAAGACATGTCTCGGACCCTGCTCCTGACTGCTTGCCTGACCATTTGCGGCTGCGTTTACATCGACGACAGCCCGCAGGGGACGACCGCGCCGCTGCCCACGACGCGCAAGGTCGCCCGCTACATGCCGCCGGCCGATCAATACGTGAAGAGCAAGCTCATCGACTTCGATTCGCCTTACGACACGAGCTTCGTCGTGGCGAGCGGCATCAAGCTGATCGACGATCCGGACAAGGCCGGCAACCGGGTGATGATCGCGCCGGGCGCGACGATCAAGCTCGGCGCGCTCGTTCGCGGTCGCGAATTTCCAGGCCCGTGGGATCTCCTGGGCGTCCGAGTCCGAGCCGATCGCCAGACGGGAGTGAAGTTGACGCTGACGCTCGGCACAGGCGAATCGCCATGTGAATCGGATTCCAATGCCGGCCCGCACTGGGAAATCTGCTGGATCGAGCTCTCGAAGCTGCCAACGTCAATGCCGATCGGCACGGAGCAACTCCTGACGATCAACTCCGTGGATGGGAAGCCGATCCTGATCGACGAGGTGATTCTGGCCCAGAGCCGCACGGTGGTGAGCCAGTCGACCGTGCCCGGCTCCGGCGAGTCGTGGCGTGTCGGGCGGACTGCGCTGCGGTGGCAGGTCTTCGCCGGCGAGCATGAACTGCTATCACTGCCGGCGGCGCCATTTGTCGAAGAAGGGTATCGCGTGCTGGAAAGCAACGCGGTCCGGACCGTTTTCATTTCGCCGACGGACACGATCTCGATTGACCGAAACGGCCGGTTGATCGAGAACGGCGCCGCGCGACTGGATGAACGGGTTGTGAAGTTCGCCAAGACGACGGCGGAAAACGATTCGCCGGCGATGATCGAGATCCCCCCGGACCAGGGGCGCGTCGAGCGCACCTTGCCCGGCGATCGGGATAACGATGGCTACGACGAATCGCGCGGCTGCTACACGATTCGCTCGACCGCGTCGCGGCTGAGCGTTCGCCTCTCGCCACAGAAGTTCCCGGTGAGCTGGCCGGTGATCGAAGTTATCGGGCTTCCGCCGGGTGCAGTGAGCGTATGGCTCGAGGGCCAGATCGTGCCTTGGGTGACGCGGTTGTCGGACGGGAAGACGATCATCGAGCTGCCCGTAAAGCTGCAGCGGCCGATCGAGGCGCAAGTTCGCGTGAAATGATTTGCCGTCCGAAGCGGTGTTGATTAACTCGGTAGGGGGCAGCGTCGATGTAGGTCGTATCTCGATCTGGTCGATGCATGAAAAGACAAACCGAACCCACCAGTAGCGGCCCGTCCTGGCATGAGCAATCCGCGGCCAAGCGCTGCCGCGTCGGGATCAATCTCTACACGCGTCTCACCCTTTGCTGTTTCGCGGTCGGGGCGAGCACTGCGGCGTTCACGTTTATCGTTCAGTACCGCAATTCGATTCCACAGGACTCGGCGCGTTTCGAGTCCAGGCATTTCGGCGCGTCGCTCGCCGCGGCACTCGGACGCGCCGCACAGCTCGATCTCCGCTCGGCCGATCGCGCTGCCCTGCAGCAGATGGCCGAGAAGTCCGTTCAGCCTGGCGTAGTGAACGTCGTCACGTTCAAGAATGCGTCCGATCAGGTCCTCGCCACTGCGGGCACGGATCAGACATTATCTTCCCTGACGATCAGCGTGCCGGTGACGGATGAAGGCATCGCGTGGCGAGCCGAGGGCGAGCCGAATCAGACGATCGGCAAGGTCGAAGTTGCGATCATTGCGCCCGCGGCGCCGATGCAGGGACAATCGATGGGTCTGCGCATCGCGTACGTGCTCGCCGGGGCATTTGCGATCTCCGCGGTTCTGGCGACGCTCTTCATCAAAAACGTGTTCGCACCGCTGCGCGAGCTGATCCACGTCATGAAGAAGATCCAGGACGGCGACCTGAGTTGCCTGGTGCCCTCGACGCGCGTGCCGTTGTTCACGGCAATTGCGGCGGCGTTGAACTCGCTGGCGGAAAAGGTCCGGTCTGACCGTGTCGCATACCAGTTGGCCGAAGCCCGACATCAAAAGGCGAACAACGACCTGCAGAAGCTGCTCGATAACCGGACCGTGCAGCTCGAAGCCGCCAACGGCCGACTCAGCGGCGAGATTGCCGAGAAGGAGGACTTCCTCCGCGCCATCAGCCACGACCTGAACGCGCCGCTGCGCAACATGGGCGGCATGATCACCATGCTGCTGGCCAAGAATAGGGCGGAGCTGTCAGAAGATGCGCAGAACCGGCTGGATCGCATCAAGAAAAACATTGATGTGGAAACCGACCTGATCAACGAACTGCTCGAGCTTTCGCGCATCAAGTCGCGGCAGCGCAACCTCACGCTTGTCGACGCGGAAGCGATCGTCTGGGAAATGCGCGGGATGTTCGAGAACGATCTGAAAACCAGGCACATCGAACTGATCATCGAAACCTCGCTTCCGCAACTTTATGCGGATCGGCCGCGCATTCGACAGGTGTTCCAGAACCTGATCGACAATGCGATCAAGTACATGGGTGATCGACCGGTACGGGAGATTCGCATCGGCTGTAAGCTCGACGTCGCCGAGGCAGAGTTCTGGGTTCGCGATACGGGTGTCGGGATTCACCCGGAAGACATCGAAAAGGTGTTCTATGTCTTCCGTCGTGGCCGCGGCGAGGTCACACATAAGGTGCCCGGCAAAGGCGTCGGACTGGCGAGCGTGAAGAGCATCGTCGAGACCTACTCCGGCCGCATCTGGGTGGAAAGCGAACTCGACGTGGGCACCACGTTCCGCTTCACGATCAACGGTAAATATGTCCCGGCCGTATCCGGCCAAGTGCCCTCAGAGCTTGAGGGCAATGCAACGCCAACCCCGACCCTAGCGGCGGCTTAAGGAATTGAATCGATGTCTGCACAATTCGATCCAACCTCAACTACATCGGAGCTCGGCTCCTGCGTCCCGTTCACCGTGATGCTGGTCGACGACGACAGCGACTGCCGCGCTCTCGTCCGCGACGCCATCAGCGAACTCGGCAGCGGCTATCGCGTGATCGAGCGCGAGAATGGGAAGGACGCGACCGACTACCTTTTTGCCGGCGATTCGATCAAGCCGAACGTGATCTTCCTCGACCTCGAAATGCCGCGCATGGGCGGGCTCGAAGCGCTGGAGATGATCAAATCGCATCCACGACTCAAGGAAATCCCGGTGATCATCCTGACCGGCGTCGACGACGACAACGCGATCGAACGCGCGGCCCTGCTCGGCGCAAATAGCTACACCCTGAAGCCCAGCAAGGTTGAAGAGTTTATCCAGACGATCCTCGCCAGCGCCAATTACTGGCTTACGGTGCACCAGTATTCCCGGCGTCAACATGCCGCAGGGCCTGCCGCGAGCTGAACGGTCCACTGAGTCGTAAAGACGTGGCGGAAATGCAGCTGGACACGGCACCGGATGAATCGTCAATCATAAAGGTTAGCGGGCTTTCGAGCAGTAACAAATGATCTCCAGCCAACTCAAACTTCTCATCATTGACGACGACGTCGATCAGCGCGACCTGACGCGCGAAGTGCTCGAAGATCGGTTTGGCAAGGGCTGTGTCGATGAAGCTCCCACCGGCGCCGACGCGCTCGCCAAGGAGCTCGGCTCGTATGACATGATCCTCAGCGACTACAACCTGCCCGACTGCAACGGCATGGAACTGCTCACGCAGATTCGCGACCGCTGCCGCACACCCGTGATCATGGTGACCGGCGAGAATGTCAGCGCCTTCGCCGCCGAAGCGATTCGCCGCGGCGCCACCGACTATGTCGTGAAGGTCGGCGACTACTTTTTCACAATCCCGCTGGTCGTCGAGAAAAACCTCACAGTCGTGAAGCTCATGCGCGAGAACGAGCAGCTCCAGACCGACCTCAAGCGATCGCTCGACGAAGTACGCGTCAAGAACGTTCAGCTCAACGAAGCGCTCAAGCGCGTCGAGGAAGTTGCCGCCACCGATGCGCTCACCGGCCTGTTCAACCGCCGTCACCTTTCTCTGATGATCGACCAACTCTTCGCGGAAGCCGCGCGCTACCACACCGACCTCGCCTGCGTGATGATCGACCTCGACGGCTACAAGCAGCTCAACGATTCGCTCGGCCACCAGATGGGCGACCAGATTCTCGTCGGCGTCGGCGAAATCATCCGCGGATCGATCCGCAAGGCCGATATCGGCGCGCGTTACGGCGGCGATGAGTTCGTCCTCCTGCTTCCGCGCAGCGACGCCGGTGAAGCCACGCGGCTGGTCAGCCGCATCCGTGAAGAGTTCAAGTTGCGCAGTCGCGAAATGACCAAGTGGGAGAAAGGGCTGTCGATGTCGATCGGCATCGCATCCGTCAGCGACAACCAGCCCAGGAGCGCCGATGAACTGATCGCCACCGCCGATGCCGCGCTCTTCTCATCCAAGCAGAATGGACGCGACCGGATCACGATTTCCGCAGAGCGCAAGGTCCGCGCGGCCAGCTGATCCGACCTGTCGGGGCCGGCACTCCTACACGATCCATTGCCGCGGCTTTCTTTCTTAGCTCTTGACCTGCATCGTCAATATCCGCGCGATCGCTTCGCAGATCTCCGTCCGGTGGACGCCGTTGAGCGCGAGGGCGAGCTGCGTTTCCATCAGGCCATACGGGATTCCCGTGTCATAGCGTTGACCCTGCATGATGACGGCCCAGAACTTCTCCGGCGACTGCGCCCGCATGTGTTCCATCGCGTTGGTGAGCTGGATTTCGTTCTTCTCGCGAATGTTGTTCTTCATGTGGTATTCGAGCGAGTCGAAAATCGCCGGTCCGAACACGTACATGCCGAAGAGGGCCAGGTAGTTGCCCGCCGGCAGCATCGGAGTGACGAGGTTATCGCGCGCGAAGTCGACTGTCGGCTTTTCGTGGATCAGCGCCGAGCGGTAGATCCCCTTCGCCGTGTCGATGGGATCACCTTTGATGACACCGAAGTTGTGGAGCAGCCGCTCGAGCGTCGGCTGTACGCCGACCACGACGTCGAGCATGTACTGCTCGTGAATGCGGATGAGTTGACGCGCGCAGCGGTCCTTGATGTCTGAGATGTAGATGTGGTCGCCGAGCATCAGCAGGAACGGCTCATCGCCGACGAACTTCTTCGCCTGGTACACCGCGTGGCCAAAGCCTTCGGGCGAATCCTGTTCGGCGAAGCTGAGGCGTTCGCCGAAGGCCTGGAGCTTTTCGGATTCCAGGATCGCCCAGTCCTTGCCGCGGAAGCTGCGGACGAGGTTGTCATCGAGCCGGCGAAAGTATTCACGGTAGATCTTCTCTTCGCCGGGCGCGGTGATGATGCAGATCTCTTCGATGCCGGATTCGATCGCCTCTTCGCCGATGATCTGGATGACGGGTTTAGTGAGTCCGTCGCGATCGACGAGGGGGAACATTTCCTTCTGAACTGCGGTCGATGCCGGGTACTGACGCGTTCCGCGCCCCGCCGCAGTGATGACCGCCTTCTTAACTTTCGCCATGATGCCTCCTGGTGATGAGAGCGAGTGTAGAGATTGCCTGTCGGGACGCATCGAGAGGTCGGGCCGATTGCCTATCGCTTTTCGTCCGATCTGTTTCAACATCCGCCCGGTCGCGAGGGATGAGGGGCGGGGAGGGATGACGGGCGAACTGCACCCGATCCCCATCACCATTGGCAGACAGATTGATTTCTCTTCTGACCATTCTTCATCTCCTCCGAAAGGCTCTCACTTCCTCTCATTTCCTCTCGTCTGTCACCCGCGAACCTCGTTTCTGAGCAGAAAACGAAGATGTGCAGTGAGAGGGCGGCTCGCAATGTGAGGTCAATCAAGAGCCCTCTCACGGCAGGGTGCCGGTTCGCTGGCGATAGATTGGCGGGGGTGCGCGCATTTCGAGCCTCCACCATTCGAGTCGGCGCTGCACGAAAAAGCATTTTCGCGCAGCGACAGGAGTGGGGTGATTCTGAGCTAAGTCCAGAATTGAATAGGGCTAAACGCGACGAACCGACTCCTGATTTGTTGATCGTGCCCCGTAAACGATCCCGCCGCCCGGGTCTGGCAGAATCGCGTAGGCCACGCGACCAATCTGCATCGTGGCAAACATCAACGATCGTCCGCATCGCAGCAAACGCACGAGCGTTGGCGCGAGCAACCGTCGACTTCAACGCATCGCGCCCGTACCGGAAAAAGGGGTCATTTCTCCTTTGCGAAACGACAATAAAGGGGTCATTTCTCTTTTTGACGCATCCGAGCCGCGCCGATACGCTTTTTTGATGCCCCGACCTCTCCGCAAGATCCAGGCCGATTGTCCTTATCACTGCATGAACCGCGCCAATCTGCGGCAGAAGATCTTTCACAAGGACGCCGACTATCTCGCGTTTCTGAACATCCTCGGCGAGGGGCTCGAACGATACCCGGTCGATCTGTTCGCCTACTGTCTGATGCCCAACCACTGGCATCTCCTGCTCTCGCCACGCGAGGATGATGCGCTGGCCTGCTTCATGCGCTGGATCGGCGTGACGCGCGTGCGGCGGCTTCACGCGCATCACAAAACCATCGGCGGCGGGCCCGTGTACCAGGGACGATTCAAGAGCTTCCCGGTCCAGCCGGGGCCGTATTTCCGATCGGTTGCCTGCTATGTCGAGGCGAACGCGCGGCGATCCAAACTCGTGAAACGCGCACAGGATTGGCCCTGGAGCAGCGCGTTTAGCGGAACGCATGCCGGGCTGAAACTGAAACTCGCGAAGTGGCCGACGGCCAGGCCCAAGGACTGGGCCGAGCAACTCAACGAGCCGTGGGAGGACGAGCAGCTCAAGTCCATGCATTCACACGCGGAGCGCGGTTCGCCGCTGGGCGAAAGCGAATGGGTGAAGAAGACCGCGCTGCGGCAAGGCTTGGAATCGACATTGCGACCCCGCGGGCGGCCGCGAAAGATTGAAAAAGAGAAATGATCCTTTAGTTTTCGATCGTCGGCGGAAGCGGCAAATCACAGATTGAAACACGGCAAGCGGCGAAGGGAAGAAATCGCTTACTGCGCATCCTGCCACATGTTCGTCGTCGAGTTCCACACCACCTGCACCCGCGAGCCGTCCTGGTGTACGACGTAATACGCCTCGCCATTCTGCACGATTAAGACCGGTCCTTGCGGCGAGGTCGTGTCGGAGACAAATGCATCGCCTTCAAGGGTGTGCCAGCCTTGCAGGCGCGGGTCTGTCGGGTTGTTCTCGATCCTGGCGCCGGGTTCATCCGCCTGGTTGGTGCCCAGCGCAGCGATGATGATGCCGCTGACCAGGCACGAGATCAGCAGGAGCACCAAGAGGATGAAGCCCACGATCCACCACGTTGCCGCCGATGATTTCCGTCTCGGCGAGGTGGTCCCGGACGTCGGCGCCTTGGTCTCCCCGACAAGCGATTGCGGGGCTGGTTGTGGATTCGTCGGTCGGGCAGCGGGCACCGTCGGCGTTCTCGGCGTCGCATCCGGCCGTGGCTTTTCTTCCGCACGTTGCGACGGCTCAACCGGTGGCGTCGGCTCGACGCGCGGCCGTGTCGGATTCATTCCCGGCATCGGCGGCGGCGCGTTGATCGTCTTGAGCGCCTCGGCGAGCACCGCGGCATTTTTCGGACGGCGATCGGCGCGATGGTCGAAACACCGCGCGATCGTCGTGATGATCAGTGGCGGATACCCCTCGGCCTTGAGATCATCCGTCCAGGATGTGCCGCCCGGTGCGCCGTCAGTCAGGTCGCCGTTGGCGAGCTGCCAGAAGATCACGCCGAGGCTGTAGACGTCGTCGCTAGGGTCTGGCCGCTCGGCGCGCATCTGCTGCGGGCTGGCGTAAAGGAACGAATAACTGCCGTGGATAGAGGTGGCCGCGCTGGCGGCGGCGTTGCCGCGCTGCGTCGCGGCGACCTGCTTGGCCGCGGCGATGCCCCCGATGCCGAAATCGGTCAATCGAAATCGCAGCGAGCCATCGGGCTTCCTCTGCACGAGGATGTTCGCGGGCTTGAGATCGCGATGCACCAGTGGCGGATCGAGCTGATGTGCGAAGGCGACGACCTCGGCGATCTGCCGAACGGTATCGATCACCTGTTTCGGCGTCGGCCGCTTGCCGTCTGCGTGCCATTCGCGGATGAGCCCGGCCAAATCGGGTCCTTCGACGAACTCGTATTCGAGCGCCGTGCAGTCGTTGTAGGTGCCCAGCAGCCGGACGATGCCCGGGTGCATCGCGTCTCCGCCCATGAGGCGACGGAGCAGCGACGTTTCGTTTCGCAGCGACGCACTCGCCTCAGGGTCGAGGCAGAACTTGAGCGCCACATCCTGCCCGAGATGGGTCTTGCGGGCTCGCCACACTTCGCCAAAGCCGCCGGCGCCCAGCGCAGAGACGAGATCGATGTCCACGCCGGGAATCGGACGGTCGCCGGCTTTGAACCTCGGCGCCTGCTGCGGGAGCAGGGCGGCAAGGTCGACTGCGCTCCGCGGCGCAAGATGGGGCGGAACGGTGCGGCCGTGCGAATCTCCCGGCCGGCGCATCGAGCGGCGGATCGCGTCCGGCACCTGCTCGAGATAGCGTTTCATCTTGTCGCGCTTCTCGGGGTCGATCGGCACGCCGGATTCCTGTGCCGCGTCTTCCAGCGCCGCGTCGACAGCGGACTGGACTTCGAGCTTGTCTGCCTGCACGAGCGATTCGAGTTCTTCGCGCCGCTCTTCCGGGCCCGCCTTGCCCGTCCACCAGCCGTAAACCTCTTCGGACATGGTGGGCAGCACGTCGGTGGTAAAATCGACGGCGGACTCGCCCATGGGGATCAGGCGCACCAGGCTCCGGGCCATCCATTTCATCAGTGCCGACTTGGTTCGCTTCATCCCACACTCCTTGCCCCGATCGAAGCCGCACCACTTCACAACGCTAGCACTCGGCTGTCAAAAAACTCAAGGGATCGCCCATGCGTCGCGATCCGCATGCCGAAACGTCGCAGGCGTCGCAATGTCCGGTAGAATGGAGTTCGGTGATCCCGGTTGAACCGACAACCCCGGCCAGTGAGCCACGACATCCGCCGCATGACGGCATGGCGCATCACGATCCTCATGCTCATCCCGACGATGTGGGACCGCTCTCGCAAGGCTGGATTACGCCGCTCGTGCGGTGGATTCTGCACGCGGTGACCTGGCCGAGCCGGCTGGTGCTCGGGCCGCCCCATGTGCGGCACGACTTGCCAGAAGATCGCCACGAACAATGGGCAGCTCATCGCAAGCTGGTGGTGGATACGTACCTGGCGATCTGCATGACCGCCTCGATCGCGTGCCTGGTTGGCGTCGCAAGCTTCGCGCAGTCTGCAGGTTTCTGGCCGCTGTTGGTCTACCCGGGGTGGCGGATCGTCGACTCGATCGCGGCGGTGGTGCGTGTGGCGCTGTTCGACGACTCGCCCCGGCCCCGGCGTCGGATGATTCGCCGCGACGCGACGCGCGTCATCGTCCTGGGCACGATGAACTACTGCGAACTGGTGATTTCGTTCGCATCGTTCTACGCCTACTTCCCCCAGTTCGTGCATCACAACCCGGCGATAGCGCTTCCGGTTGCCAGCTCCACGCTCGAGCGCGTGATTGGTGCGCTGCACATGAGCGCCGTGACGCAGTTCACGATCGGCTACGGAGATCTGGCGCCGATCGGCCCGCTGAGGCCGCTCACGTGGCTGCAGGGTGCGGCGGGCGTGCTGATCATCGGCCTGCTGGTGGCGCGGTATCTTGCCAAGCCGTCCGAGATTGCGACCGTCGAGCGAAAATCTGAGAAATCCGGCGGTTGAACGTCGCGGGCGTACGGCTACGCTTTCGCGATGCTTCTGACGGCACGCAACCTCGGCAAACACTACGGACCGCGCCTGCTGTTCGCCGGCATCACGCTCGGACTCGATGAGGGCGAACGCGTGGGCCTCATCGGCGCCAACGGCTCGGGCAAGTCGACGATGCTGCGGATCTTTGCAGGGATCGAGCAGCCGGATGAAGGCGAATTGATCGCCAAACGCGGCCTGCGCGTCGGGTATGTGCCTCAGGAAGATGAGTTCGATCCCGAGAAGTCGTGCGTTGAAATCGTCGCGGATGCGGTCGATTCTCATCTGGATCACCACGAGCGCGAGGTGCGCGCGTACCAGTTACTCGATCGTGCGCATTTTCCGGATTCCTCAATGCTGACCAAGGCGCTCTCCGGCGGCTGGCGGAAGCGGCTGGCAATCGTGCGGCAGCTCGCGCGCGAGCCGGACCTGATGCTGATGGACGAGCCGACGAATCACCTCGATCTCGAAGGCATCGAGTGGCTGGAGGACCTGATCGATCAGTCGCGTTTCGCGACGCTCATCGTCAGCCACGACCGGCGGTTTCTCGAAGAGTCGGCGCACCGGATCATCGATCTGAGCCGGGCATATCCCGAGGGGTTCCTCTCCATCACTGGCACCTATAGCGAGTTCGTCGAGAAGCGCGAGGAGTTCATGGCGGCGCAGCTCGGGCGACAGCAGGCAGTCGCGAGCGGCGTGCGGCGGGAGATCGAATGGCTCCGCCGCGGGGCGAAAGCGCGCACGACGAAGGCGAAAGGCCGGATCGAACGCGCGCACGACATGATGAAGGAACTGGCTGATTTGAAGACGCGAAATACCTTGCAGAAGTCGGCCGGGATCGATTTCGCGGCGTCCGGGCGCCAGACGCGCAAGCTGATCGAGTTCAAAGGCGTCTCCAAGTCGCTGGGCGGGCGCGAACTGTTCCGCGATGTCGACTTGGTCCTCTCGCCCGGTGACAAGCTCGGACTGCTCGGGCCGAACGGCTCGGGCAAGTCGACGATGATCAAGCTCATCCGCGAACAGCTCCAGCCCGATGCGGGGAAGATCGTCCGTGCCGACTTCCTGAAAGTCGTCGTCTTCGACCAGCATCGCGAACAGCTCGACCAGAACCAGACGCTTCGCAAAGCGCTCTCGCCCGGCGGCGATTCGTTGATCGTCCGGGGTCAGCCGATGCACATCACCGGCTTTGCGAGGCAGTTCCTGTTCCGAACAGAGCAGCTCGACATGCCCATATACGAACTCTCCGGTGGTGAGCAGGCGCGCGTGCTCATCGCCCGCCTCATGCTGCTGGAAGCGGACGTACTCATCCTCGACGAGCCGACGAATGACCTGGATATCCCGACGCTGGACGTGCTCGAAGAAAGCCTCGAGCAGTTTCCCGGCGCGCTGGTGCTGGTGACGCACGATCGATACCTGCTGGATCGGCTCGCGACGCAGATCCTTGCGCTCGATGGCAAGGGCAACGCCAAGATGTGGGCCGAGCTGGCGCAGTGGGAACGGGCGCATTTGCTGGAAGAGGCGCTCGAAGAAGAGGCGAGGAAGGAAAAGTCGGCCAGGCCGGCGGCGCTCGCGAAACCAACTCCCTCGCCGGTCGAGACGGTCGCGAAGAAAAAGCTCTCGTGGAAGGAGCAGCGCGAACTCGAAACGATGGAAGGGAACATTCTCGAAGCCGAGACGCGCGTCGCGGAATTGCAGAAACAAGCAGAGGATCCGGCACTGCTCACCGACCACATCAAGGCGCGCGACGCGTACGCGGCGCTTGGCGAGGCGCAGAAACGCGTCGAGCGGTTGTATGAACGATGGACGGAGTTGTCGGGACGCGCCTGAGCAGGCCGATTGAAAAGACAACGCGATGTGGCTCCGTTGCCACACCGCGTTGCGCCAGGAAAAGAGAATCGTTTTCCCGCGACGGGCCAAACCCAATCGCGCGAATTGAGAATCAGGTATTCGGCCCGCTCATGAGGGGGTCTTCCGCATCGGCCTTTGGCTCGCTCGGCGAGGTCGCGGGAACTTCCTTCAACTCGATGCCTTCCTCGAGCGATTTGACTTTGTCGTGCAGCTCGGCGGGTAGCTTGGCTTTTTCTTCATCCGTGGTGAACGGGCCGTCGAAGAGCGATTTGCCGTCCTTGTCGACGATCTTGAGCGTCTTCTTCCCGTCCCTGCTTTGAAGTTCGATGCGTTGGCCATCATCATCGACCTTGATGATCGTCGAGCTCGAGTTCGGCATGACGCGGATAACGCGGCTCCTGATCCTGTCCTTGCCGACGGTGACATCGTGATCGCCGTTCTCCATATTCAACATGCCCGACACCATCGGAGGGATCGGCGGCATCGGCGCCGCAGCGACGCGGGGTAGCCCTGAACTGAACTCCCATTGCTGGCTGTTCATGCTCAATGCGGGCAGTTCCTTCTCGATCAGCGACGCATTGAGCGTCATCACTTCGCCTTTGCGGATCACCGTCAGCTTCACGCCGTCGCCGGGCTTGTAGGTCCGCACGAGCACGGCAAGCTGCTGAACGTTGATCATGAGCTGATCGTCGACTTTGTGGATGATGTCGTGTGCCTGCAGTCCGGCCTTTTCGGCGGGAGAATCCTTTTCGACGAACTCAACGACAAGTCCGACGCCCTGCGGAAGCTTAAGTTGCTCGGTGAGCACTTCGGATGCGCCGCTCACGCCGACGCCGAGGTAAGCGGCCTTCACCATCTTGCCTTCACGCATCGTTCCGTTGATGGGAGAGCCGACCGCAACGGCGTAAGCGTTGTGCGACGCGTGGAACGGATCACTCGCGTTCGGGTGGACGATGATGATGTCTTTGTTTTCAGAGGCGGCAGGGGCGGTGTCGTCGGCGCGGACGAGAGGCGAGATCGAGATCGCGGCGATCGCCGCGACCAGCTTGACGGCGGTTGTGATTCTTCGGTTCATGGGGTTCTTCTTTCTACTCTGTTCATCCTGACGTGAGGCTTGAAATGCATTGTTGGGTCGGTCACTGCTTGGGAATGTCCACCAGAATCACATCCTGATTCGGGATCTCGATCCGGCTCTGCCACTTGCCCGAGGGGTCCTTCCAATCGAGCTTCTGATACTGCACCCGGCGGAGCATCCGCGCGGGCGTTTGCTCGTCGACCATTACCGTGCCGTCGTCGTAGGTCGTCGTCCAATTGCTCTGCACGGCTTCGGTGTACGGCACAACTCGATTGTCGGCCGTTGGCGGCAGTGACGGCGGAACGTTGAAGTTGCGGTAGACGATCGATCCGGCCACGCCGATGGAAAGCATCAGCGCTGCCGCCATCGCGTAACGGATGCGCGAACCCCAGGATGCCTGCTCGAAACCGCCGCCGACGCGAACCTCGGCATTGAGCTTGTTCATCGCCGAACCGACGTAGGGATCGAGTTCGCGTTTCAGGTGCGATTGCAGGAGGGCATCGAGCTTGTCGTTCACGTCGTTCATGTTCGTGCCTTCGATCAGCACTCCGTTGCATTGGGTTGACTCATCTGCGGCGCCAGATCCATCTGGAGCAGTTTCGTTCGCAATTCGTTTCGTGCCCGCGTGAGTCGCATGTCGACGGCGGCAGGCGTCAAGTCGAGCAGTTCGGCGATCTGCTTGCTGGGCAGATTCTCGTAGTATTTCAGCGTCACGACCGACGCGCTGATCGGGTCCAGCGAACTGATCGCCGAGCGAAGTTTGTCGGCGTCGTCCGCATCGCTGACCGACTGCGTCGGGTCGGCGACGCTGTGCTGGTCGAGCGCCTCGTGGCCGACCAGCTTGAATCGCCGCACCGGCGAGCGAACCGCGTTGGTCGCCAGATGTCGGACCGTGGTGGCCAGCCAGCTGGCGAACTTGGCCTCCTCGCGCAGGTCGGCGAGCTTTTTCCAGCAGCGGACGACCGAATCCTGCACCACGTCCGCCGCCGTCGCCGAACAACCCGTGCCGGCGTACGCGAGGGCGAGCATCGAGCGCTCATGACGAGCGATCAACGCGGCGAACGCATTGGCGTCGCCCCGACGTGATTTCCGGACCAGATCCGCATCGGTGACTTCCAACGGCGCCCTCGATTCGCCTTAATGACAGCGACCCCCGTCCATTTCTAACATGCTCCCTTGCGGCCGTATGATGCACCCGCAGGGGAAAGAACCGTCCGAGGGAAAATCAAATGGAAACTCGCTTTAAGCAAACGGCAGGAAATTACTATGTGGCCCCGACGGCGATCGTGGTCGGTGAGGTGGAAATCGGCGAGCACTGCAGCTTCTGGTTTGGGGCCGTCGTCCGCGGCGATGTCGCGCCGATTCGGCTCGGAAAACGCGTCAATGTCCAGGACAATGCCGTCATTCATTGCGACAGTGGCGTCGAAAACGTCATCGAAGACGACGTCACGATCGGCCATTCGGCCATCGTCCATGGAATGTTCGTCGGTGCCGGCAGCCTGATCGGCATGGGTGCAAAAGTGCTCGGCAAAACGCGCATCGGGAAACGCTGTCTGATTGCCGCGGGCGCGGTCCTCTCGCCGGGACTTGAAGTGCCCGACGACATGGTCGTGATGGGTGTTCCGGCCCGAATCGTTCGTCCTTTGAGACCCGCGGATTTAGATTATATAAGATGGCTCTCGGGACACTATGTCGCCCTTGCTCAGCGATACGTGAGCGGAAAATGAGGAAAAAGGCAATATTATGACACAATAAAAACGTTGAAGCACTTCGCTATCTTGAATTCTGCTAACAGGGCGTTAGTATTGGAAGTGCTCCAGTGCGATCGGCCTGATCAGCCCGCATCGAGCGTGAAGAGTCGGTTTTGTACGAAGGAAGTTCGGTTCGTGATTTTTCCTGCGGTCTATTTCTGATAGTGGCTGGAGTTTTCCGGTCGCTCGTATTTCCGGCCTTTATAGATGGCCGTGGAGGATGTTATGTCGCGCTTAAAAGGCACCGTAAAATGGTTTGATGCCAAGAAGGGCTTTGGGTTTGTTCTGAGCCCCGAAGGAAAAGACGTTTTCGTCCATTTCTCAAGCATCGAAGACGATGGGTTCCGAACGCTCAAAGATGGGGAAGTGGTTGAATACGAACTGGTCACCGGCGAGAAAGGGCTAAGCGCCAAGGCGGTCCGCCGTATTTCGAAGCCGGTCGCTTCCACCGAAGGTAATTCCGCACGTGAAGCATGATTGAATGCCGAATCGCGGATCGACTCATGCATCCGCGATAATGCTGCCCCGCCAGATCACTGATGAATGGTTAACTTGGATTGATTCAGGCCTGGCCGTGCGCTTTGCGCGGCCAGGCCTCATTTGTCTGCAACTCCGCTCACAAGCCCCTCGCGTGGCCGCGCTGGCGATTTTTGAATCTTGGTCGATCACTCCTACAGTGGCCGCACAATGGGCTACCTGGCGATCGGTCTCCTTATCGGGCTCGTACTGGCGCTGGGCGGCAGCGCGATGGTCGGCGTCTGGGCCTATCGCCGATATGTCGTTCTCGAGCGGCGTACGCTGCGTGCGGAACGACTCGCCGAACTCGGCACGCTGACTGCCGGTCTGGCTCACGAGATCAAGAATCCGCTCTCGACGATCCAATTGAATCTACAGTTACTCCAGGAAGATCTGCCCGCCGACTCGATCGGCGGATCACGGGTCCATTCGCGCTTGCGAACGGTTCGTCAGGAGGCGTCGCGGCTGCGTGAGATCCTGGACGACTTTCTCAAATACGCCGGCAATCTCACGCTCGAGCGGGAAGTCCATGACATCAATCTTCTCGTCGAAGAACTCGCCGATTTCTACACGCCACAAGCGGCGGCGAACAAGGTGAATGTCCGCTTTGTCCCCGCAGCCGGACCGGTGCGTGCCAACGTGGATGCGAAACTCATCAAGCAGGCACTGCTTAACCTGATGATCAATGGCACGCAGGCCATGTCCGACGGCGGAGAGTTGATGCTGACCGTCGAATCGCGTGGGCCGGCCGCCGTGATTTCGGTAACGGATACCGGCGCCGGCATCGCCGCCGACGACGTTAGTAAGATTTTCGAGGCCTACTACACCACCAAGAAGGGCGGCACTGGACTCGGCCTGCCAATGACCCGCCGAATTGCGGAGGAGCATGGCGGAACGGTTCGGGTGCAAAGCGAGGTCGGGCGAGGCACGCGGTTCGAGATTGAAATCCCAGCGGCAGACTAGGACTCACGTGGTGTGCTCGCCGTCGACCGAAATGCCACAAAAAGCGAGGCGGGGCACATTCTATAATTTCACGACCTTGAATGCTGTGCTCCAAAAAATGACAACATTGCGTCGAAGTGGATTAAAAATCGAAAAAAATCGCGTCGATTTGCCGTCGTGATTAGGCGATCTTTCTGCTTTTCAAACCGATTAAACGATGTACTATATTTACAGGTCCGGGCGAGTCCCCGATCTGGGTCCCCCCCTCCCAGATCACGCCCGGACCTCTTCTTTTTACTGTGGCTGACTGTTCGGAGTTTCAAGCGATGTCCGTTCGAATCCTGCTCGCCGATGACCATCAGATGATGCGCGTGGGTCTTCGCGTTCTCCTGGAAAAAGACAACCGCTTTGAAATCGTTGGCGAGGCGAATGATGGCTTCGAGACGCTCCGTCTGGCAGAAGAGTTGCAGCCCGACATCGTCGTGATGGACCTCGAGATGCCGCGGCTGAATGGCATCCAGGCGACGCGCCGGCTGCGCGACGGCGATCCGGAAAAGCCCAAGATCATCGTCCTCTCAATGAAAAATGAGGAATCCGATGTCGTGAGCCTCATTCAGGCCGGAGCTTCCGCGTTCGTTTTCAAACGGGCCGCATTCGATGAGTTGATCGAGGCCATTCTCGCGGTGCAGGCCGGCGGCGAATACCTCTCGGCCGCAATCCGCAACGTCCCGCTTTCCGAGTTCCACCGACGGCGCTCTCCTGATACGGCAAAGCTCACCGCGAAGGAGCGTGAAGTGCTTCGAATGCTCGTCGACGGCAAGAGCATCAGCCAGGTGGCCGACCTTCTGCTCGTCTCGAAGCTCACCATCGAGCGGCACATCGACAAGATCATCGTGAAGATGAACTCGCCTAATCTCGCTTCGCTCGTGGAACGTATTCGCGCCAGCAAGCGGATGTCCGCCTCGCTCGACAGCGTGAATTGAGCCTCCCCCGACTATGATTGTGGTCGAATCGACCATATCGAAAGGGCGTGTCGCCGCAGCGCCCTCGAAGCTTGGGAGTTGGCCTGCTATTCTTCGGTGCATGGCTCAGCTTCGACGTGAATGTCGGGAACAGTCAGTGGCCTTCGTCGAATCCGGACAGGCGATCGGCGCGCAGAAAATGATCCGCTCGAGCACCTGACGCGAGACGCCGAACAGAGGCGAGCTCCACGCTGAGGTGGCAGCGCTTCGTGAATGGTTCCATGGCTGAAATGAGGCAGGAGAATCCCGTTGGAATGCTCGCGACGATCTACGCGCGTCGCGCGGGCCTGACGGCAATGTTGATCGTCGTCGTGAGCGTGCTCACGCTCGGGATGAATCTGTGGCTGATGCTTCACATCATCCGGACCTCGTCAGTTGGCGAGCAGGACGTGAAAATCGGCCGAGTCGTCCTGGCGATCAATGTTGCCGCGCTGGTCAGCGTGTTTGTCGCCGCGTTATACGTAATTCGGCCGCTGCTGAGCGCTTCGCGTAAGGAAGGCCGGCTGTACGAGGCCGCCTACGCGCAGAGCCCGCTGCCCAAGGCCTGGCTCGACGCGCAGGGAAGGTTCACGCGCGTGAACCATGCATTCTGCAAAATGCTGGGTCGCAGCGAGGCAGAGCTGATCGGGCTGCGCGTCGAAGACGTCACGCGTTCACGGGATGGTGTGGACGGCTGGTCCACCTTTCTTGCGGACGAAGATTCCGACCTCACTGCGCCCCAGCGCGAGTTCCGCTTCGTGCACTGCGACGGCCATTTTTTCACCGGGCTAGTCACGAGAAGCGCGTTGCGCGACGCGCGCGGAACGCTCGTCTGCAACGTGATCCATATCCAGGACGTGACCATGCGGGCGCAGATCGAGAAGGATCTGCGCGCCAGCGAGGCGCGCTTCCGCGCGATCACCGCGTGCTCGCCGCTGGGCATCTTCCTCACCGACTCACTAGGCCAGTGCATCTTCGCCAACGACGTTTACCTTCGCCTGACGGGCCTTTCGGCAGAGGATGTTCGGGGAGAAGGGTGGGTGCGATCGCTCCACCCCGAGGACCGCGAGTTTGTCGTGGAGGCGTGGTCGCGGTTTGCCCGGCACGGCGGGGAGTTCGATCACCAGTATCGCTACATGCGGCCCGACAAATCGATTCTTTGGGTGCGCGTGCTCGCCTCGGCGATCTACGAAGATCAGCAGGTGATCGGCTATATCGGCATGGTCGAGAACGTCACGAACCAGCGCGAAGGCGATCTGTTGTTGCGCGAGAGCGAGAAGCGGTTCCGCAAGCTCGCCGACTCCGTCCCGGCGCTGATCTGGATGGACGACAAGGACAAGAGCGGCTCGTACATCAACAAGGCGTGGATCGACTACACCGGCAATTCACACCTCGGTGACGCGTGGACCGATTCCGTCCATCCCGAAGACCTCGACCTCTATCTCCAGCGTACCGCGCGTTGCTGGGATCGGCATGAACCGTATCGGCTGGAATATCGCCTGCGCCGGCGCGACGGCGTGTATCGCTGGTTCATGGTGACGGCGATTCCGCTGTTCGATGATCAGGGCGCGTTTTCCGGATTCATCGGTTCGTGCATCGACATCCATGACAGCAAGCTGGCCCAACAGGCGCTGCAGGCTGCCAAGGAACGCGCCGAGGCGGCGAGCGTCGCCAAGAGCAACTTCCTGGCGAACATCAGCCACGAGTTCCGCACGCCGATGACCGCGATCCTCGGCTATGCCGACCTGCTCGATGCGCCCGGCGCATCCGACCTCACACCCGCCGAATGCATCGCCTCGATCAAGGCCAGTGGCCAGCACCTGCTGGCGATGCTCAACGACATTCTCGACCTTTCAAAGGTGGAAGCGGGCGAACTGTCGATCGTCCCGGTGCCGTGCGACATTTCGAAGCTCTGCTCGGAAGTCGTCGACATGATGAAGCCTCGCGCGCTCGAGAAGGGGTTGCAGTTCGGCGTGCGGATTCTGACGCCGCTTCCCGGCGCGGTCGAAACCGATGCGATCCGACTCACGCAGATCCTGGTCAACCTCGTCGGCAACGCGATCAAGTTCACAGATGAGGGCAAGGTCACGCTGTCGGTCCGGGCCGAGGTCGACGGCGGACATTCGAGTTTCTCGTTCGTCGTTGCCGATACCGGCGTCGGCATCCGTCGCGAGCAACTGGAGAAACTCTTCACGCCATTCTTCCAGGCGGATGAATCATCGACGCGCCGTCACGGTGGAACGGGCCTGGGCCTGGCGATCAGCCGGCGTCTGGCGCAGCGGCTGGGCGGCGATCTGGTCGCCGAGTCCGACGGCGCGAGCGGGTCGGTCTTCACCTTCACGCTCGAAGCGCTCCTCTCGAGCTCCACGGCCCCGGCAACGGAGGTCGCCGATCCGGCCGAAGCGGAACCGGGAAGCAGGCTCGGGCGGATCCTCGTCGCGGAAGACGGCGCCTCCACACGCAAGCTGCTCGACGCGATACTTCGACGCGCCGGGGCAGACGTCGTCACCTGCGAGGACGGGCAGACGGCCTTCGAACTGGCGATTGAACAGCCGTTCGACGCGATCGTGCTCGACATGCTGATGCCCGAGCTCGACGGATACACCGTCGCGCGGCTGCTGCGGGCGCGCGGCAATCGCACGCCCATCATTGCGCTTACCGCCAATGCCATGAGCGGCGACCGCGAGCGGTGTCTCGCCAGCGGCTGCGACGATTACCTCTCCAAGCCGATCGATCGCGAACGGCTCGTCAAAACGCTCGCGACTTACACCGGCACGCAATCCAACAGCGCGCGGCTGCACTCGACAATTAACACCGAGCTTTCACCTTCAACCGTGAGCGATCTCAAGGTCGCGTTTTTCAAAGAGCTCTCCGGCGAGTGCGACCGTCTCGAACAGCAGCTCGTCAGTGCGCAGCCTGACCCGCTCCGACGAACGCTCCACCAGATCAAGGGCGGGACCGCCGCATTCGGTTTCGATGATCTCTCTCAACTCGCGGCCGACGCCGAGAAGTCTCTGGGTACGAAATCCGTCGTCGACGGCCAGAGCGCAGAGCAGATCACACGGCTCCTTACGGCGATGCGCGGCGCGTTGCCCGTGGTCAAGACCTGACCTCGCTCCACGTCACCATCCGCGCCAGCTCATTTCCGGTCATCCAGCTGCTTCCAGAACACCCGGCCGTTGTCGCTTTGCGTGTCGGCGAGCAGCCAGAGCGTGCGGGCGATCGATGCGCTCTCGATCAGATCCTTCGGCCGCTCGGCTTTCCAGCGCGAGTACTGGTAGGCCGCATTCTGCCCGGCGCGGGCGAGATAGTGCTCGTCTTGTGTGAGCCGATAAAGTTCCAGGTCGGCCTCGACCATGAGGTGCGACCACTTCAGCTCGTCGCGGTAGGCACCGGTCTCTTTCCCGAGGAACCAGTCGGCCGCTTTGCCGGCACGTACCGCCTTCTTCAGCCAGGCAGCATCCTCGGTAGCGCGATAGAGTGCGATGTACGCGCGGATCATCAGCGCCGTGTTATAGGTGAGCTTTGCTGTGTTGATCGTGCCGGTGCTGACCTTGATGTTGTCGTAGAAAAGGCCGTCATCGGCTTCGAGCGTTTTGACGGTCCAGTCGACGATTCGGCGTGCGAGCTCGCGCGAGGCCTTCGCATCTGCCGGGGCTTGATAGTGCGCGACGTTCAGACATCCCACGGCCGCGGGTGCGTTGACGCAGGTGTTCTTCGCATCGTCCTTGTGCGCGACATGCCACCAGATTCCGCCGCCCTGCGCATCATCCCAGCCCGAGAGCACGGAGTTGAGTGATTCGAGCGCGCGTCGCTTGTACTTCGCCTCGCCGGTGAGTTCGTGCGCCTCGATGAAGGTGAGGACCATCCAGGCGTTGTCGTCGTAGTACTTGTCGTTCCCGTTGCCTCGCGTGGGTGCGGGTTCGTAACCGGGGACCGCACACTTCGCATCCCAATATCCGTCCAGGGAGGTGAAGAACCGCGACATGATGGGCAGATACGTCTTCGGTTCGTGCCGCGCAGCGCCCACGAGCGCCGAGAACATGATCCCGTTGCCCCACATGAAATCGGCGCTTCGATCGTTGACCGAGTGCGCGTACAAGCCACTTTCGGGAAGGTAGAACCTCTCCTGCAGGTCGGCCATCACCTCGTGTGCTTGTGCGGCGTAGTCGACGGGCCGGGTGGCCTGGGCGCGCGATTGGACTGGCAGCGCGAACAACACGATGGTCAGCACGAGCACTTGCGTGATAGGCGGCTGGGTCATCGCAATCCCTCTATGTCTCGACACGCCGATCGAAGCGAAGATTCATCGCGCATCGATCCAAAGAATTATCGCACCGCGGGTTACCGATCGATCCGTACGGCGTGCGGCTCGGCATGATTGATGAAACGAATGCGCAATACGCCACTCGCGTCGTATTCGAAGTCGCTCGTGGGATTGCCGTCGATCCGTACGGCCTTGGGCGCTTTCGGGAGCCGCAGGCAGACGATCGCCTCGCTGTTCTCGATGCCGTCGGCGTTGAACGAGATCGAAGTGGCGTCTGCGGTTTCATCTTTCACACGACACGCGGCTGCGATGACGACGCCGACCGGCGATGCGTCCAGGTCGACGAGCAGCGCGCGGCTGCCCGAAGAAATGGCGTAATCCTTCACGGTCGGGATGCCGGCATCAAACAGGGAGAGGAAGCGGCCCTTGACCGTGCCGGTTGCGCCGTCCAGCCCGGCCGCGACGAGATAGGGTCCGCGTCGCAGCACCAGTGCAGCGGATTCCTTCCACGTGATGTTGTGGGCGGCCATCGCATTCTTCACCAGCGTGCGAATCACACTCGCGCCGTCGATTCGACGACTGATCGCCGCCGGCGACTGGCGCGCGTAGGTCACGGACCCTTTGCCGACGCGGACGAGGCCTTCTTGGTCGCGGGGAATGCCGAGCTGATCAAAGAGGTGATCGCGCGGCGTCTCGAACGAGTTGCCGTTGGTGTTCCACCATTCGCGAACCTTGTGGAACGGGTCGTTGTCGTCATCGACGACGACGAGCGCGCCGCCATCCTTCACCCACTTCGCCAGGGCGGAATGAAACTCAGGCTTGGGTGGCTTCTGGCCCTCGTAGGTGAGCAGAAGCACCTTGTAGCGCGAGAGCTGGGCCGTTTCGATTTGCACCGGCTCAACCGGAAGGCCCTTCATCAACAGTGGAAGCGAGAGCCCGTAGAAGTTGCCCAGACGAGAGTCCGACGAATCGGGGCCGAATCGCTGGAACATCATCGTGTCGGCGACGAGGATGCCGGTCTCATGCGTGCCCGATTCGAGCCATTTTACCTGCTCGAGGGGCTGCTTCATGTCGCCCATCGCCGTGATGACGGCGGCAAGCTCGGTCTCATATTCCTTCGGAATCGGGATGCGCGACGTCTCTTTCGTTACCGGCTGCGTCGAGGGGTATTTGCCTTCGAAGATTCGATGTGGCCAGGGCATGATCTCGTAGTGCCAGACCTCGGGTTGCAGCAGCGACGCGATGAGCGTGCTCTCCCAGTTGACCCTGTAATCTTGCCAGGAGTGGTTGGCGTTGTCTTCGATTGGATCATTGAGATACCACACGCGGCTCTTACTGGCGCGAACGAGGTTTTGCATCGAGCCGTACTCGAGAAACGCGGTCTCGAACGTGCGTTCCTTTTCGACGCCTTCATAGAAGTTCGGCGTGCGCGCCGTGCCGGTCCAGACCTGGGCGATGTAACCATCCGCGCCGACTTCGAGCAGCGAGGACTCGGGCGAAACGATGCCCCAGTTGGCGTAGTTGATCATCGAATGTGTGGGCACGTAGCACTTGATTTCGCGGCCGTGTTCTTTTCCGTAGGCGCGCACAAAATCGAAGACCTGCGCGAGGGCGCGCTTGTAGAGGTAGTACTTGAGCTTGGAGGTTCGGTACTGCGCGTCAGGTGACGAGTCGGGCTCGATCCATGGTTCGCTGTAGTACGCCTGCCACTCGCGCTTGAACGCTTCCTCCCAACCGGCACGGACCCAGAACTCTGGCTCTTCGAGATGGATCGCCTGCGCGCCCGCGTCGAGAGCGCGCTTCACGCCGACACAGAGGAAGCGACCGTAGCTCTCGGAGGGTGACATGTACCAGACGTCTTTGCCGTGTCCGATCTGGTGGCCATTCTTCTCCATCTGCGCTTCGTCGAGATGGTTCTTCCCATCCCATCGGCCAAAGACGTAGTCCTGGTACTCGCCCCAGGCGACGCCGGTCATGACGTGAGGGATGTAGCCGCGATCGATCCATGATTGCAGTCGTGCGGGGAGCGTCTTGTCGATGTCGTAGGCCATTGCGACATCGGCGTTGAGATTGACGCGCGCTCTCCAAGGTTCTTGTGCCTGGAACGAGAGGCGTTCTTCCGAAGCGGGACGCTGTGTCGGACGCCGATTGTCCTGCGGTGCTTGGTTCCTGCAGCTGATGCTGACGGCGGCGCAGATGAGCGCTATGGTCGCGCGCTGCAAGATCGTGGTTCCACGGGTGCGCGGTGTTTTCATGGCGGGGCATTCTTACCCGATGTGTGTTCCAATACCATCTCCATTGGCGACAGCGACAAGAATGAAAGGGTGGAATGTGCGGCTGAGTGTCACGGCGGGGGTTCAGTCGCTGGTGATTGCGATGACGAAACGGCGAGTGTCAAATGCCGGAGGCGCTTTGTTTGTCGGGCGTTTCCGCATTCGCGGGCGGAATAGGCCGGTTGTATTGCGTGCGAGGTGTCGACTTCACTTACCACCTTATGACGAATACGAATTGCTGGCGGCAATGATCCGCTTTGAAGGGTCTGTGTGCTTTATGCAAATGCTT
Organism: Phycisphaerae bacterium; assembly: GCA_031411495.1. Lineage (GTDB taxonomy): Bacteria > Planctomycetota > Phycisphaerae > Tepidisphaerales > Tepidisphaeraceae > JANOBD01. Next base: position 37,515 of record JANOBD010000170.1, read on the forward strand.
TTGAGGAAGCGAATGATGGCCGGATTTTCAGGACAGGTTAGATTTTCGCTGCGGAGTTATGAACGCTGACCGACAGCGAGATCGACAGACCCAAGACACAGAGAGTGGTCACAGCGTCTTGCCTTGGCGAATCAGGTGGCTATCCCCTGATTGTGCGTGAGCAAGAGATTGTCGCAGGCAATTCGTTCGTGCCCGGTAGTAATCCACTTTGATGTCTCGCTGAGCAGTTCTCGCGGCGGCAGAACTCATTTCTAACCGTAATTGTCTAGCATTGGCGGCTCGCGGAGAGCTGCCTTGTCTGTTCCTGTAAATTGTGAGGGTCCTATGAAAATGCGGAGTACTCTGGCGTGTGTCGTCGCTGCGGCCACTGCGGTGTCAATGATCTCGGTCGCGCATGCGTCCGATCTTGTGTGGGATTCGAGCGGGTCAGGCGGCGCCACCCCCGTCGACGGTTCCGGAACATGGGATCTCACCAGCCCGAACTGGTCCAACGGCGCGTCCAACGTGGCGTGGACCAACACCGGCAACAATGCTCAATTCGGAAACGCGACCTCACCCTTCGACGGTAATGTCGGACCGCTCACCGTCGATCTCAGAGACGCGATCGTCGTCAACAACATCGTGCTCGGCACCAGCACTCTCGGCACGATCTATAACTTCTCCGACTTCCAGGGCGGCTCGCTGACCCTCAACGGAAACGTCAACAAGATTTCTGGCAATGGAGCGATCGCGTTCGGGCTGAACCAGGGGCTGGCTCTCGGTTCCGGCACCCACGTCTTCGCGCTGCATGATTCGCCGGGCGACGATGCCCCTGAACTTCGCATCGACGGCGTCATCTCCGGAGCCGGCGCCATCACGCTCGACAACGGATCGCAGGCGTATGAATCGTGGGGATCCCTCCTGCTCAACGGCGCCAACACCTACACCGGCGTCACCAATATCACCAACGGCCGGCTCACAATTCTGAACAGTAGCAGCCTGGGCTCCAGCGCAGCGGCATCGGGAACCGTCATCAGCGACGACGGCACGCTCGCCATCGGTTCACCCAACAACAGCCCCGGCGGCGACCTCACCATCAACGAGCCCATCACCGTGACCCGCAGCGTGTATAGCGGCGGCCAGTACGGTAACTACGGCGCGGCGATCATCGCTTCCAATTCCGGCCGGGCTCACACCTATACGCTTGCCGGCCCCCTCGTGATCGATTCCGACGACGTTCGCGTCGCTGCCCAGTCGTCCACGCTCGAAATCGCCAACATCCAGGTCGGCACGCACACCACCAACCCGACCCTCTCGGTCACAGGCGATTTCGCTGGCTTCGTTCACCTCAGTGGCAACAACACCGCTCTCACCGGCGGTGTCAAGATCATGAGTGCCGTCGAACTGAACGTCGATAACGACAACCAGATCGGTGGCCCGAGTGCTCCCTTGCAGTTCATCGGTGGCGGCGTCTATCACCCGGTGAACGGCTATGCCACGACTCTCGGTACGCACGTCGTCAATACCGCCACCTTCAGCGGCGGCATCGATATCGACGCCGGCAAGGTATTCACCATCGACCGTCCGCTGGGCCCTGCGCTGGGCAACAGCACGACCCGCGTCGGCGCACTCGGCGAACGCGGCACAGGCACGTTGAACATCAACGCGGCTGTCAACCTGCGCGGCAACCAGACCTATTGGGATGGCGGAACGATCAACGTCAATGCCCCAATGGAAATCGCCAACCTCCACCTCCGCAGCCCGATTGTGAACATCGGAACCGGCGGCAGCATCACCATGGACGCCGGCTACAGCAGCCTGGGCCAGGACACGACCGGCACCAACGGCGGACCTGATATCGCCGTGGTCAACATCACCGGCGACGGCAAGCTCATTCAAACCAACGGCGACGACTTCAACATCTCCGACAATGCCAACACCCGAGGCACCATCAACCTCGGCGGCAACGGCGTGCTGACCACCAGCGGCATCACGTTCGTCGGTAGAAACAACGACGCGATCGGCACGATCAATCAGACGGGCGGCACGTTCACCGTCAACCGCTCGGGCAACTTCGCCTTCGTTCTCGGTGACGGCCGTTTCGGACGCACCAACGTCCAGGGTGTCTATAACCTCTCCGGCGGCATTTTCACGACAGGCGGCGAAACCTACGTCGGTGAAGGCGGCGGCGCCGTGGGCACGTGGACCCAGAGCGGTGGCACCGCGACGATCAGCAACTGGTTCGTCGTCGGCCGCGAAAGCGGCAGCGGTGATGTCGACATCTCGGGCGGCACGCTCATCAAGAAGGGCGGCGGCAACACCCCGATCGGCGAAGGCACCAATGCACGTGGCATTACCTTCAATGTTCGCGGCACCGGTACTTTCGATGCCCAGACGGGCGAGGTGTGGGTCAGCAACGGCAACAACCCCGTCATCATGACCGTTAAGGATACGGGCAAGGTAAACGTCAACAACTGGTTCGCGATCGGTCGCTTCGGCGGCTCTAACGGCACCCTCAACATTCAGGACGGCGCGATTGTCACCAAGGCCGGCAGCAACTTCACCGTCGTCGCCCCCGGCGGCGGTTCGACCGGTACCGTCAACCAGACCGGCGGCACCTACAGCGATGCTGCCACCGAAACCTGGATCGGCGATGGTGGTGACGGCGTCTGGAACTTCAGCGGCGGCACCATCAACTCCGGTAACATCTTCGACGTCGGCCACAACGGTGGCGGAAACGGCACGCTCAACGTCAGCGGCACCGCCGTCATGAACGCGGCCACGATCCGCATCGGCGAAGCCGGCTCCGTCAACGGCACGTTCAACTTGAGCGGCGGTACCGTCAAGGCCGACACGATCGTCGCCCGCAACAGCACGGGCGCCAAGACCTTCAACTTCACAGGTGGAACGCTTGCGGCCGGCACGTTCAATGTCGGTTCGGGCCTTGCCAACACCGGCACCGGCAAACTTTCGCCGGGTCTGGCAGCGGCTGGCTCGACAGTCATCGGCGGCACCTATACCCAGGGCGCGACCGCCTCGATGGCGATCGATCTGGGCGGTTCGACCGCCGGCACGTTCGACAAGGTCACCGTCACCGGCGCGGTGACGCTTAATGGCAAGCTCTCGCTCACGCGTCTTGCGGCATACGACCCGGCGAACCTGACCGCGCACACAATCCTCACGGGTTCGGCTGTGTCGGGTAAGTTCTCCACGATTGACGGCGTCATCGTCAGCGGTCCTCGTCGTCTCGCGGTGACCTACACGCCGACCTCGGTCGTCGTCACTGCCGCCCGTGCGGGTGACGCGGACCTGAACGGCACCGTCAACTTCGACGACCTCCTCATCCTGGCGCAGAACTACAATTCTGCATCGGTCACCAGCTGGGCAACGGGCGACTTCGACGGCACCGGCACCACGGTGTTCGATGACCTGCTCGCGCTGGCGCAGAACTATGGCTTGAGCGGCGTCGTGGCTCCGACCGATCTGGGCTCGAGCTTCTCGAGCGATTTCCAGGCCGATTGGACGATGGCCCTCTCGATCGTTCCTGAACCGGGTTCGTTTGCTCTGATCGGCATGCTCGGATCGGCGCTGCTGCGTCGCTCACGATCTCGCTGAACTGTCCTCCGCACGTGCGGCGGATGGTCCCGGGCCTGTTCCGAGGATCCATCCGCCGCCGCGTAGCGGGCTACAATGCAAGGTGCTTCGATCATGCCTCGGGGAGAGGACGCAGGATATCAGCGGACCGATGCCACGGTCCCCACGGAGGTTTCTATGTCTGTCGCATCATCCAACCCCACGCCCCACGCTCGCCGAGGTTTCACGCTGGTTGAGTTGCTCGTTGTCATTGGCATCATCGCCTTGCTGATCTCTATCCTGCTTCCTGCGTTGAACAAGGCGCGCGAACAATCCAAGCAGGTCAACTGCATGGCCAACCTGCGTCAGCAGGGATTGGCGATGACCATGTATATCGTCGAGCAGCGCTACTACCCGGGCTGCTGGGGCGCGCCCAACCCGAACACCGGCAACCGCTCATACGCGATCTGGCCGGTCCGTCTGCGGATCTACACCAAGGGCAACGTGGGCATCTTCATGTGCCCGTCGCGCGGGCCCGAGTACGACTGGCAACCCGGCACGATTCTCCCGACCGACGTTCGCGCCACCGCGCTTGAAGAGGCGTATGGCTACAAGATCGGCGAGAAGGTGCTCCTTCATGATGCGTCAGTCTTCTGGTCCTATGGCTACAACGACTGGGGCGCTGGACAAACTCCTGCGGCGACGGGACAAGGAGCAATTCTGAAGGATACTTCCACAACCAAACAGCTCGGCTTGGGAGGCGATGTCTATGATCCCACGAGCAAGGAATTGAAGGCGACCCGCGTGCGCAAGCCCGCCGAAATGATCGCGATTACTGACACGGGCGTTTATACCGCGAGCTATCGAATGAACGTCGATCCGCGCGATCCCAACGAAGCACCGTTCCCTGTGCACCGAGGCGGTGCAAGCGTACTGTTCTGCGACGGCCACGTGGTGTGGATGCCGCTTCTCGATCTCATCCTCTTCGACCCGAAGACTGGCGTTCAATACGTTCAGAACCAGTTTAATCCAAAGTGGAATCGCGTGGCGCGCCTGTGGAACAACGACAACAATCCGCTTCATTAGCGCGGTAGCCGAAGTCGAATCGACGACACGCCCGAGCGGACCGACAGCACTCTGGAAATGTGACTAGCAAACCCTCAACACGAGGTCGCGCATCGTTTCGCGATTGGCGGCCTCGTTTTTTCATCGGGACTGAAATGGATCTTAAGATGACCCTCACGCTCTCCGCTCTCGTCTGTACCGCTGCCGCTCTGAGCAGCGATCTGTTCGCCCAGGAGCAACCCGCGATTCGCCCGCCGGCCGTGCCGCTGGTCACGAGCGATCCGTACTTTTCCATCTGGTCCGCCTCGGACACGTTGACCGGCAAAAGCACCACGCACTGGACGGGCAAGCCGCATCGGCTCACGGCTCTGGTTCGCGTGGATGGCAAGGCGTTCCGCATCATGGGCGATGCGCCCGCGGAAATCCCGGCGATGAAGCAGACGCAGATCCAGGTCTATCCGACGCAGACCATTTACCAGTTCGAAGACGCCGGCATCCGCCTCACGCTTACGTTCACCTCGCCGATGCTGCCGGATGATATTGCCGTCCTTTCCCGGCCGGTGACGTACGTGACGTTTGCCGCCGAATCGACCGACGGCAACACGCACGACACGTCCGTCTACTTCGACGCCGCCGCCGAGCTTGCGACCAACACTGGCGAGCAAGCCGTCCTCGCCACGCGTGAAAAGGTCGGTTCGCTGAACGTGCTCAGCGTCGGAACGGAAGAGCAGCCTGTTCTGCTCACCAAGGGCGATGACCATCGCATCGACTGGGGCCACCTGTATCTCGCCGCCGACGCCGACAGCTCGACTGCCGCGATCGCCCCGGCCGACAGTGCCCGCGCCGCATTCGCCAGCGGCGAGACGCTGGTCGACGTCGTTTCAGCCGATCCGGTCGCCGCGAAAGATGCGGCCGTGCTCGCGCTGTCGATCCCGCTCGGCAGGGTGAGTGCACAGAACGTCTCGCAGCACCTGATGCTCGCGTATGACGACGAGTTTTCGATCCGCTATTTCCGCCAGATGCTCCGCCCGTACTGGCGCAAAGACGGCGCCGACGCCGCGTCACTGCTTAAGACCGCCGCCAAGGATTACGACTCGCTGATGAAACGCTGCACGGCGTTCGACAACGAACTCGTCGCCGACCTGAACAGGATCGGCGGGGCAAGCTACGTCCAACTCGGCGTGCTCTCGTGGCGTCAGGGGCTCGCGGCTCAAAAGGTCTGCGCCGACGACAACGGCCAGCCGCTCATGTTCTCCAAGGAGAACTTCTCCAACGGCTGCATCGCGACGGTGGATGTGCTCTACCCGGCCGCGCCGCAGTTGGTCGTGTTCGCGCCGTCGCTGTTGAAGGCATCGCTGGTGCCGCTGCTCGATTACTCGTCGACGCCGCTCTGGAAGCACGATTCCGCGCCGCATGATCTGGGCCAGTATCCGTTCGCGGTCGGACAGGTGTACGGCGGCGAGACGAGCAGCCCGATGCCGGTCGAAGAGAGCGGCAACATGCTCATCATGCTCGGCGCGCTCTCGAAGACCGAGGGCAATGCCGAGTTTGCCGACAAATACTGGCCGGTCCTCACCACCTGGTACAACTACCTGAAGGAACACGGGCTCGACCCGGCCAACCAGCTCTGCACGGATGACTTCGCCGGTCATATCGCCCGCAACTCCAATCTTTCCGTGAAAGCAATCATGGGCATCGCATCCTACGGGATGATGGCCGACATGCTCGGCAAGAAGGATGTCGCCAAGGCCGCCACCACCACCGCTCGCGAGTACGCGCAGAAGTGGATGGAGATGGCCAGCGCCGGCGACCATTATCAGCTGGTGTTCGGCGACGCGGGCAAGGGCACGTGGAGCCAGAAGTACAATCTCGTCTGGGATCGCCTGCTCGATCTCAACATCTTCCCGCCGGAAGTGGCGCGGGCGGAGCTGTCGTTCTACAAGACGAAGATGAATCCATACGGTCTGCCGCTCGACAGCCGCAAGAGCTACACCAAGCTCGACTGGGAGCTATGGACCGCGACGATGGCCGAGAACGATGAAGACTTCCGCAAGATCACCGATGCGTGTGCGAAGTGGGCGCGGGAAACGCATTCGCGCGTGCCGATGACCGACTGGTACGAAACCGATAGCGGCAAGCAGTCGGGCTTCCAGGCGCGGTCGGTGGTGGGCGGGCTCTTCATCGGGCTGATGCGCGACAAGGCGATCTGGCACAAGTACGCCAGCCGCGACAAGCTCAAGGCCGATCACTGGGCCGAGATCCCGTGGAAGATGCCGCCGATGAAGCGCGTCGTCGCCGCAGCGGACACGACACCGGCCACGTGGAAGTTCACCACCGACGCCCCCGCCGGGAAGTGGATGGTCGAGAACTTCGATGATGCGGGGTGGAAGAGCGGACAATCCGGCTTCGGCACCGAGGGCACGCCCGGCGCGATCGTTCACACGCAGTGGAACACCCCGGACATCTACCTCCGCCGCGATTTCGAACTCGACGGCGAAAAGATGGTCGACCCGCAACTGCTGATCCATCATGACGATGACGTCGAGGTGTACATCAACGGCGTGCTCGCGATGAGAGGGAATGGGTTCGTCACCAGCTACACGCCTCAGCCGCTTTCAAAGGCGGCCAAGGCGGCGCTTCGGAAGGGCCGGAACATTATCGCGGTCCATTGCCGTCAGCACACCGGCGGCCAGTACATCGACGTTGGACTCGTCGACGTGCTGCCGCTTTCTGAAAAGAAGTGATCTGCCCAGGATTGAGTCCGACAGGTTTCACCATGATCAGGACGATGAATGATTCTCCGATCGAACTGACGTCCAAGCCGATCCCCGATTATGCTCGTGGCGTGAATCGGCTGCCCACTCCCCCGGTGCCCACCCGTGTTCGAGAGAACATCTACGACATCGGCAAGAACACGCGCGAGCTCATTCTTGGGCAGGCGAGCTGTCCGTCGCTGATTCCCTATGGCGTGCAGCTGGTCGGAACGTCCGAAGCGGTGCTCGGCTTCCGGTTCGAGCGCATCGCGCCAGGATTCGTGCAGATATTGGCGTGCCTTGGTGGCGAGGGTGAAGTGCTGATTGACAACGAGTGGAAGCGCTGCAGCCCCGGGCAGGCGTATATCACCCCGCAGCGGATGCCGCACAGCTATCGCGCCATCAAGCGCAGCACCTGGAAACTCGTCTGGCTGCAGTACGACGAGGCCAACGTTACGATCGAAGAACCGCCGTCGCTGAAGACCGTCGACTCGCCGATGTTCGAGCAGACCTTCCTGGGCCTTTATCGCGAGCAGAGCACGACCGCCGAGCATGCCGTGCTCGCGTCGTGGGCGCACCTGCTCGATACGACGGCACGGCGCACGTTGGCCAGGCAGATTCATGACCCGCGCTTGAATGAATTGTGGGAACTGATCGCCAGCGACCTTTCGCGCCCCTGGACGCTCGAGGAAATGGCCGACGTCGCCAACCTCAGTTCAGAACACCTTCGCCGGCTGTGTCATGCGACGCTGCATCGCAGCCCGATGCGGCATTTGACGTACCTCCGCATGAGGCATGCCGCCGAATTGCTCGCGCTCTCCGATATGAAGATCGAAGTGATCGGCCGGCTGGTCGGCTACGACAACCAGTTCGCCTTTAGCACGGCGTTCAAGCGCGAGATCGGTCTATCGCCCTCATCCTGTCGCGGAAATCGTACCCGCTGACGATCCCTCATCGCGGCCCGTAAATCTCTTCACGCACTCGGATGAAACGCAGGACCAGCTCGATCTCTTCCGTCGAGAGCTTGCCCGCGAACGCGTGTCCGTCAACGCCGGTGACCCCTTCTCCGATGGATCTGCGAATCTCGGCGTCGCGCTGGCCGAACTGCCATTTGCGGTCGAACAAGCTCGAGTTCGGCCCCGGCGCGTTGCCTTGGCCGTGACAGCTCGCGCAGTAGCGCGCATACAGCGCGACACCGCCGAGGGGATGTAGTGCCGGATCGGCGGGCGGAAGCGGCGCATCCGTGCCACGCGTGAGCCGGATCACCTGGTCGAAATTCTCCTTGTTGCGACCCTCCGGCGGATCGACTTCGGACGTGGTGATCCAGATCGCGCCGTCCGGTGCGACCGCCACTTCGCGGATTCGGCCGATCTTCTGGAACAGCAGTCGATCGACATCGGCGATTATCTCGCCGCTCGAATCGAGCGTGAACCGCATGATCGCTTCGCCGCGCAGGCAGCCGACCAGCAGGTTGCCTTCGAGTTCAGGGAACATCGCACCGTGGTAGAAAACCGCATCAGCGGGACCGATCGAAGGCGAGAACTCGATCAGCGGCGAGACCATTCCGTTGGCGCTGCGGTCGTGTGAAACGGTCGGCCAACCGTAGTTCGCGCCGCGCGTAATGAGGTTCACCTCGTCGCCGCCGGTGGGGCCGTGCTCGGGCGCGAAGAGCTTTCCGGATTTCGGTTCGAACGCGAGGCCCTGCGAGTTGCGATGGCCAAACGTCCAGATCGAGGGGATCGCGTTCGGGGTATTCACGAATGGATTGTCCGACGGGATCGACCCGTCCGGGTTTATGCGGAGAATCTTTCCGCTGAACGACGAGAGGTTTTGTGCATCGGAAGGGCGGTCGGCGTCGCCGGTGGTGATGTAGAGCTTCCCGTCCGGGCCGCATGCAAGGCGGCCGCCGGAGTGGTTGAGGTAGCCGGGAATCTTCTCGAGCAGTTTCGTCGGCGACTCGAGTTTCTCGCCGTTCAACACGTAGCGGACGATGCGCACCCAGCTGTCGCGTTCGGCTTCGCCGCCGTAGCACTCGGCGAGGTAGACGAAGTGGTTGGAAGCGAAGTTCGGATCGAGCTCGATGCCAAGCAGGCCCATCTTCACCCACGCCTTGATGTCGGGTACGACCAGCGCGGGCTCGGGAAGCAGCGCGCCATCCTTGATGATCCGCACGCGGCCGGCACGTTCGGTGAAGAGAACGCGGCCATCGGGAAGGAACTTGATGCTCCATGGCGCCACCAGCTTGTCGGCGACGACCTGGATGTTGAAACCCGGGGCCGTTGCTTGTGCCGGCGCGGTCGTTGCGAACGCGGCTGCGGGCGGCCGTTTCTGCACCCCGATCGACGTGATTGCGGCCACCACCACGCCGGCGGGAACGATCCATTTCCTGACACTGACCATGCACGGCAATCTAGCTCAAACACGGCTGCGGACGTGGCAAATGGCGAATTACGGATGTGTTTGTGTATCCGGCAAAGATGGTTGGCGGCGGGATGAAGCAGAAAACCCCCTCGGGTGTTTCCCCGATTTCAGTCGCGTCCCTGACGCATATCCTCCATAAGTCATTTGATTGGTGCACGGACGCACGGTGAGGCAGAAAACCGCGTGTTTCCGATGGGACTTCAACAGTACAACGCCAAGCGAGACTTCAAAAAGACGGCCGAACCCGCCGGCGCGAAGCCCGCGCACAAAGCCGGCAAGGCGCTCTCATTTGTCGTTCAGAAACACGACGCATCGCGGCTGCACTATGATTTCCGCCTGGAACTGGACGGCGTCCTGCTCAGTTGGGCGGTGCCAAAAGGTCCGTCGCTTGACCCGTCCCATAAGGCGCTCGCGGTGCGCGTCGAAGACCATCCTCTGGACTATGCGAGTTTCGAGGGAACGATCCCCGAAGGTCAGTACGGCGGCGGCACCGTCGCCGTGTGGGACCGCGGCAGGTGGCAACCCATCGGTGATCCACGTGATGGCCTCAAATCCGGCAAGCTCACCTTCACGCTCGATGGGGAACGGCTTCATGGCGAGTGGGCGCTGGTGCAGATGCATGGACGCGGCGAAAAAAACTGGCTGCTGATGAAGAAGCGGGACGAGTTCGCCAACGACGAGCCGATGCAAGGCGCCGACAGTATCGTGACCGGCCGAACGCTCGAGGAGATCGCCCGGGGCAAAAAGGGAAAAAGGAAATCAAAGACGCCGCGCAAGGCCGTCTGGGACTCGTCACGCAAACGCGCACGAGTAACCACTGCGCCCGTCCGAACGAAGTCCGCAAAAACGTCGCTCCCGACAATCGCGCCGCAGCTTGCGGTGCTCGCCGACGAAGCTCCAGTCGGCGAAAACTGGTCGCACGAGATCAAGTACGACGGTTACCGCCTGATCGCCACGATCCAGAACGGCAATGTCACGCTCACCACCCGCAACGGCCACGACTGGACACATCGCTTCAAATCCATTGCCGACTCGCTGTCAAAGTTGAAAGTGAAGCGTGCCATCCTCGACGGCGAAGCGGTCGTGCTGGATAAGGAAGGGCGGAGCGATTTCCAGGCATTGCAGATGATGCTGAAGGCCAGGGAGAAGGCCACGCCGGTCTATTTCGCGTTCGACCTGCTGCATCTGGAGGGCGAAGACCTCCGCGATCGGCCGCTGCGTGAACGGGTAAAGACGCTTCAAACGCTGATGAAGCAATTCAAATCCCGCGAGAACGTAAGGCTCAGCGAGCGCCTCGACGCCGCGGGCGCGGCCGTGTTGAAACTGGCTTGCAAGCTCGGACTTGAGGGGATCATCAGCAAGCGACTCGATGCGCCCTACGTCTCACGGCGCGACCCGAGTTGGCTCAAAGTGAAATGCGGCCAAAGGCAGGAGTTTGTGGTCGTCGGCTTTACCCAGCCGGAGCGATCGCGCGTCGGCATCGGCGCGTTGCTGCTGGGGTATCACGACGAGAAGAAGCGGCTTGTTTATGCCGGCCGGGTCGGGACGGGGTTCGATACGAAACTGCTCAAAGATCTGCGTGTGATGCTCGAGAAGCAGGCGGTGAAGACTTCGCCACTCGACGTGGATGCGCCGGCGCGCGAACGACGGGCCGCGACGTGGGTGAAGCCGGTGAATGTCGCGGAGATCTCCTTCACCGGCTGGACGCGCGACGGCATGCTGCGGCATCCGGTGTTCGTGGGGCTGCGTAGCGACAAATCCGCCGACGCGGTCGTCAGGGAGAAGGCCGTGCACACGGCCAGGATTACGAAGGGAAATAAGGCGAAGCCGCGAGCGGATGCGGGCTCTGTCATGCAGAGGGAGCCCAAGCGACCGAAGCACCTCGGCGTGAATGCGCCGCCGCGACAGGTCACGACGAGATCCTTCGTCGGCAAGCCTCCTCTGGATGACAAGCAACTCCTGCCTCGAAACGGGAAGTCGACTGAGGGCGAAAACCGCAACACGACAATCGCCGGCGTTACGCTCAGCCATCCCGATAAAGTCCTCTATCCGGACGTCGGCAAGACCAAGCGCGACGTGGCCGACTACATCCACCTGGCCGCGAAGTGGATGCTGCCGCACGTGGCCCATCGTCCGCTGGCGCTCGTGCGGTGCCCCGGCGGCCGCGCACAGAAATGTTTCTTCCAGCGGAACTACACCGACACGATCTCGGACGCGATCGTGCCCGTCGACGTGGCAGAAAAAGGGAAGAAGGACGAGCACCTCATGCTCGAAGATGAGCGCGGCCTGATCGCGCTGGTTCAGATGGGCGTGCTGGAAATTCACACGTGGAACTGCACGGCAGACGCGATCGAGTCGCCGGATCAACTCGTGTTCGATCTAGATCCCGGCGACGGCGTTCCCTGGAAACGCGTGGTCGACGGTGCGCGGCTCATCCGCCGCTCGCTTGAGAAACTGAGACTGCCCGTCTTCCTCAAGACGTCGGGCGGAAAAGGGCTGCACCTGGTCGTGCCACTCAAGCCGACGATCGACTGGGAAACCGCCAAGGCATTCAGCGGCGACGTAGCGCGGACGCTCGCCGAAGAGTCGGATCTTTTCGTCGCCAACATGCGCAAGGACCTTCGGCAGGGGAAGATCTTTATCGACTTCCACCGCAACGGACGTTCATCAACGTCGGTTGCGCCTTACTCTACACGGGCGCGGGAAGGCGCGCCCGTCTCGATGCCGATCTCATGGGAAGAGCTCGGCAAACTAACCTCGGCCAGCCAATTCACGGTTGACACGGCACGCCGGTACCTCACGCACCGCCGCACCGATCCGTGGCAGGCGTTTGGCCGATCGCGCGTCGATCTGCACAAGCGTTTGCGCCATGGCGCGGCGGCATAGAAACCGAAAGGTTTCGGAGTCGCACATGGCACGCCCGATCTGGAAAGGATCGATCGCATTCGGTCTGGTCAATATCCCCATCCAGCTGGAAACCGCCGTCCGCGAAAAGACGGTCAGCTTCCACATGCTCTCCAAGGACGGCGGTTGTCGTCTGCGCCGAAAACTCTATTGCCCGGACACCGGCGAAGAGTTCGAATACGGCGACACCGCCCGCGGAATTGAAGTGGGCAAGGACGAGTACGTGCTGGTCGATGACAAGGAGATCGAAGCCATCCGCCCGGAGAAGGGCCGCACGATCGAGATCGAACAGTTCGTGAAGATCAGCGAGATTGATCCCATCTACTTCGATCGCGTCTACTTCGTCACGCCGACCGAAGGCAGCAGCAAGGCGTACAGGCTGCTGCACGAGGCGATGAACAGCACCGGGAAGATCGGGCTCGCGCGATTCGTCATGCGCGAGCGGCAGAATCTGGCCGCCATTCGCGTTGTGGATGATGGCATCGTGTTGCACACGCTTCACTACGATGACGAAGTCCTCAAGCTGGAGGAAGCATTGCCCGGCACACTCGCCAAGGTAAAGCCGGCTGCGAAGGAACTCGATGTCGCGAAGCAGCTCATCGACGCGATGACGCACCCGCTGGAGCTGGAGAAGTTCAAGGACGACTATCGCGAGCAGCTCGAGGCACTGATCGATCGGAAGAAGAGCGGCAAGAAGACCGTGGCCGTCTCGGATGACCACGATGACGAGCCACTGCCGCGGACGATCAACCTGATGGACGCGCTCAAACGGTCCCTCGCGAAAAAGCCGGTGCGCAGCGCGAGTCACGCGGCACGGTCGCGGCGAAAGAGCGCCTGACGTCGTGATTTGAGAATTGGCTTCGACTTTGCGGCGTTCGCGGTTCCAATGTCGAGCGATGCGAAACCTGGTACTTGCGCTCGTTTGTGTCGTTAGCATTTCCGCTGGCCCGTCGATGTCGGAGAAGCCGTTTGCCGGCCTCATCCTGCGCGATGACGATTCAGGGAAGGTGCTCGTCGCTTACATCGCGCCGGGACCACTGGAAGGACGGGGATTTCACTCGCCTCACCTCGAACGCGGCGACACGGTCCTTGCCGTCAACGGCCAGCCGATGACGGCCAAGGCGTTCGATGCGCTGGTCGAGGCCAGCCATGTCGGCGACGAGATCGTGTTCAAGGTCCACCGCACGGGCGGCCCGGATGTGACTTCTGTCCCGACGCCGACGCATGAGGGGCCTGAGGAGGAGTTCTCGTTCAAGCTCGCCAGTGCGGCCGCGTGGTCGGGGCCGGTTGGGTTTCCCAACGCAACGGAGTTGTCAGCGGTCGCCGATGCGATCGATCACCAGCTCGCGCCCACGACGCAGCCCACGCAGCTCGAAGCATTCATCGACGCGCAGCTCACGCAGCATTCGCTGAATGAGCCGATCGACAAACTCTGCGGCGTGCTCGCCGACACGCAGCAGAAAGGCTGGGGCCAGAACGCGCTGTCGCGGGTGGCATACGGCTTTGTTCATCCCAAGCGACTGTTGCGGCTTGGCAAGGCGATGACCGATCCATTGCCGGCGATCGCTGGCGACCCGCGCCAGTGTCTTACCCAGGCGGCAACACTGCTCGACGTTGCGCCGCCGCCGGATAGCGATGCGTTTGAACTTGCCGAACCGCAGAAGATGGCGGAATGGCTCGCGGCCCACATCGATCTCGCCAGCGCGGAGGTGAATCGCGCGTTCGCCGGCATTGATCCGGCCCAGCGCGCGAAACAGTCGGAACAGATTCAGGCACTGCTACGCCAGATCGCGGCGCCGGATTCGGTGGAAAGCTCGCCGCGCGTGAACGAGTTCATCGCCGCGATGCAGGCGTCGATGCACATCGATTACGGCGCGATGTTCGCCGCCGGGAGCCGAGTATCCGGCGTGTTGTCGCTGAGTGCGACGGCCGCGCCGGCAACACAGCCGGCCACGCAACCTGCTGAGTTTGGCGACGAACTCCGCTCGGCCGTCAGCGGCCCGATCCTCGCGGCCCGGAAGTGCGAAGCGGGTTGGATCGTCATCGGCGGGCCGGATTCGAACACGTACGACATGTCCAGGCTCGCCGGCGTGATCGATGTCGGCGGAGACGATGTCTATCAATACCCGAAGGGCGCGCGCCCGGCCGTGCAGGTGATCGTCGATCTCGCGGGAAATGACCAATACGCCGGCCAAGGCATCGGCCCGGGATCGGCCGTCATGGGCGTCAGCCTCATCAACGACTGTGCCGGCAACGATCGCTACAAGGGCGACTTCGTCACCAATGGCGCCGGCGTGATGGGAATCGGCATCCTCCTCGATCGCGCGGGAGATGATCGTTACGAAGGGTTCTCGTGGTGCGACGGCGCCGGCGTGTACGGCGCGGGAGCGATCATCGATCTCGCCGGCGGCGACACCTATGTCGCGAGCGTCGATTCACAAGCGATTGGCGGTCCAAAGGGTCTGGGCCTGATTCTCGACGCCGCCGGTAGCGACGTCTATCGCGCCAACGGCCCGATCCCTTCCGTCTACGATACGCCCGCCGTCGCGTATTCGATGAGCCAGGCGGTCGGGCTCGGCTTCCGGCGCTACGACAGCGGCGGTATCGGCATCATCGAAGACCTGTCGGGCAATGACCGCTACGAAGGTGGCGAGTTCAGCCAGGGCGGCGGCTACTACTTCGGTCTCGGCCTCCTCCACGATCGCGCGGGGAGCGACGTCTACTTCGGCAATCGCTACTCGCAGGCATTCGCGGCGCACGATGCGATTGGCATGCTCATCGATGACGCCGGCGACGACGACTACTGGAGCATGACGGCCGCCGGCCAGTCGGGTTCGTGGGATCGAACCGTCACGATGCTGCTCGATCGCGCAGGAAACGACACGTATCGCGGCGACGGCCTCTCGCAGGGCGCTGCCGCAATGCAGGCGATTGCGTGGCTCATCGATCTCGAAGGCAACGATCATTACGTGGGCGCCGGCACCGCGGTTCAGGGCCAGGGCGCCGGCAACAACTACAGCTACCACGCGACCGGTGCCTTCAGCTGGTCACTCCTGCTCGATGCGAGCGGCGGGAGCGACTTCTATTCCAGTGGCCGAAAGGACGGACAGACCGTCGCAACCGGTGCGCTCAACGACAAGCAGCCGGAGATGAGCGACCTCTCCGGACTGTTCATCGACACGGCCGATCCGCTCTCCGCGCCGTGACTCGGCGATGCGCGTGCCATTCCATGGAACGCGCGCGGCTCGATCTCTTCGCAAGAGCGTGTGAGTCCTTGGCACACGTCCATTCCAAGGGCATTCTGAATGGCAAATCACGTTGCTGCGCGGGTGATGACGTTGGATTCGTGGATCTCGCCGCCCGTTGAACGGCCAACCGTGCTGGCCAACGACTTTCGTGCGAGCGAAACCATGCCCATGCCAAGACCGAGCGCCGCGCCCGAAAGGTGAGCCGCAGGCACCACCAGGAACTGCGCGTTCGCGGAAACGAAGACCGGAGCACCTGTGAGAAGCTCGAAGCCCGTCTTGCATGCAAAGGCTGCAGCACCGGCGACGGTGACAGCGATCATCAACGGATCCCGCTCGTGCAGCGCTGCACGAAACGTCTGTGCGATCAGTAAGCCGAAGAGGGCCGAGTCGATTCCGCTGAGTCCGCGAAACAACACAACGTCCGGTGCGAAATGGATCACTCCGCAGGGGACCACCAGCGAGGCTGCGATGACGGTCGCAATGAATCGCCGCCGGCTGTTTCGTTCGCACGTCGCCCCGAGAACGACGAACACCAGAAGATCCCACATCAGGTGATCGGCCGACCAGTGCGTCCACTGGCTCGTGGCGATCGTCCATGGGTGCTGGACGAGGGTCATCCGATCCATTTGTAAAGCCGCCCGGAGCGGCGGCGAGGAGAAGAGGATCGCCATCCACGAAAACAGAAGCGTGGCGAGCGGAAGCTGCAGGAGAACGCAACGTCGGCGAATGGATATGAGCTGAGGAATCATGTTCGCTCTGCTAGGAGCTGTGCCCGCCTCCCTGCGCATTCGCGAGGAAGCGGGCTGAGGTTCCGGCTTTCGATATCACGCATTCGGCTTCAGGAGCCTGCGACGATGCCGCACGCACCCGGCCATACTGATGCCGCCGATGAGAATCAGCGCCGATTTCAGGTCGAAGGCGCCGCCGCCTCCCATCGAAGGCACGCTGAAATCCAGGCTCCGATTGTGTGACGTTTCTTTCACGGCCGGGGCAGGCGTGGCGCTCCGCGGCCGGGCGGCCGGATCGGCCATCGGCGTCGCGACGGGCGCCGAGGCTTCGCTCGCCTTGGCATGCTCGGCACCGGCCGGGCCCAGGTCGGCAGTCGCGTTGTCGCGGAGCTTCTCCAGGGCGAGTTCAACCCGCGCCTGGCTGTCGCGGTCTCGCTTCATGCGGACGGCGTTTCGCTGTTCGATTTTCCATCGCTGATATTCGGCATCGTTCTCCAGCACGAGGAACGACGTGTATTCCGTCGCGATGGAATACCCTTCGCCCAGCAACACAATGTCGTTGATGAATGGGTCGCGCGAGCCGGCGGAATCGCCTTCTTTAAGAAGGGCATCGATCTTCTTCCATGCCCACATCCGTTCGATCTGCGGATTGGTGTCGTCGGATTTCGGAAAATCCATGCTCACTGCCTGTTCGAGCGGAATGCCCCCGGCATTGCCCTTCACGCTCACCGTCGCAGCGCCGCTGCCTTTGTAGCGGCCATAGACGCGAACGGGAGAGCCAAAATAGAGGTTGGGCAGCCGCGCAGGTTGGAGGTCGTATGCCTCGATGCCGCTGATGTGGATTGCGACATCGGTCGCGATCGGGCGGAGGAGTTTACGTCGGAACGCCTGCGCCTGGCGCTGCATGTTGTCCTCGCGGCTCACAAACGCCGCAAGGCCGCCGGAATTGCCGGTGATTTGCTCGAGCAGCGGACGGTTCACGTCGTTGCCCACGCCGATGGCAAATACGCGCGCGTCTTTGGGGCGCTGCGCGATGAGGTTCAGCAAGGTCTGATGCTCGTTCTGCTCGGTCAGACCGTCGCTGAGGATGACGACGTTCAGGGGTCGATCGCTCGCGTACTTGTACGCCGTGCCCATCGCGCTTTTAAGAATCGTCCCGCCCGCGGCCTGCTGTGAGTTGAGAAACGATTGAGCCTTCGCCTTCGACGCTTCGTCAGCGGTGACGAGTTTCGAAAAAAGGGTCGTCGGTGAGACATTGAACGTCATCACCTCGAATCGATCGCCGGGCCCGAGCGTCGAGATAAACTCGCCAAGCGCATGCTGCGAGGTAATGAGCTTTCCTTCCTCGTTCATGCTTCCTGAGACGTCGAGGACGAACACGTAGTCCATCGGCTGATCGATCGACTTCAGCTCCTCGCCGGGCGTGAGCGTGAGACTGAAATAGCCGTCCTCGCCATCGGGCTTGGAAGTGATCAGATCGAGGCCCGTTCGGGGCCGGGAGGATTGAAACGAGAGGACGACATCGCGAGACAAATCTCCGCGTTGTGCTTCCATGCTCGCCTGTACGTATTTGTCGTTGTGCCTGGCGAAAACGAAATCCTTGGTGTTGCTCGGACTCTCAAAATCGACGATCGGAATTTCGCTCTTCACGTCGACAGAGACCGCGAACTTTCCCTGCACCTTCGTATCGACGGCATGACGCGTGTTGGTGGCCAGTGGGTAAACATACGTCGCGCGGTCGTGGTCGAAATCGAGTTCCTGGCAGTAGGTGATCTGCACGCGCTGCTCGGCATTCGCGGCGATCGGAAAGATTCGCATCTCGAAAGTTCGATAGTCGACCTGTTCGAGCAGGCCGGGATCCCGCTTCTTCTGCTTGTAGCTGTCGTAAATCTGCCGCGCGAGTTTCTTTTCCACGACTTCGCCGACCATCTCCTTGCCGTTGATCCACATGCTGAAGTTGGAAACGCTGGCGCCCCTGGGTACCGGGAACGTGTACAGGGCTTCGACGATCCGCGATTCGGTATTCTGGAATACCTCGTCAACGGTGGTCGTGGCGATGCCGTTGTTGATGACGACCTTGACGTCCTGCTGCTTGATCGCGAGCGTCCCGCCAAATCCGCCATCGGCGATCAGCAGCCCCGCCGCGCCGGCGCGAGAGGCGAGCATTGTGGCGGAAACAGCGGCGGCGAGAACGATAGAACGTGTTGTATGTTTCATGGCTTAGCGTCCTTGAAAAGTGCGTTTGGAAACGGGCGCGATCCCCTCGGGAGCGGTCGTGCCTGGCGATTCAGAGGTTGGGGTGACGGCCGTGGCGGGCAGGATCGCGCCGCCGATCTTCTGGCAGTCGGCCGCGACGGCATCGGCCAAAGCAACGGCGACTTCGTCGCGCATCGCGCTGAGCCGGCGATCCATGTCGCCGCCGGCAGATACCAACGGCCGCAGTTGCTCGTCGCGGGCTTCGGCGCTGCTGATCGCAACCACCCGGCCGGTTCGTACGTCGATCAGTGCACCGCTGGATTTCAGCGTCGTGGTGGTCCGATGGCTGGGGACGATAAACGCACCGACGATGCTCAGATTGAACAGCGACAGGGGAGTAGCGCTCTCGATCTGGTCCACCGTGCCGCCGACCAGCAGCAGGTAGTCCATCCCGAGCGAGCCGGCCATGGTGCGGAGCGATCGGATGTCGTTTTGAGGGGCGGCCTGGGGTTCGCCGTATCGCCATCGAACGCCATCAACCGCCGGGATCGCGACGGCGCGTCGAAAGAGCGCGTCGTGCTCGCGCAGCCGCATCATCATTGGCTGCGGCGGAGCGAGTTCCCCCACCTGCGCGACCGCGACGCCTGCGGGCACGGCGAACGCCACGCGGTCTTGCGAGAACTCACGTGGATCGGCATTCGCGAGCAACTGGTTGAGATACGCCCCTTGGGTCTCTCCGCCCGCCTCGCGGCGGGAGACGTCAGAAAGGCAGCCTCCACCGACGACGGCGGCTGCCAGCATCACGCATGTTCGGATCCTCGCGCTCATGGCAATCAGATCCAGCGACCGGCATGCCGGAGGCTCTTCTTTTCACAAGTCGCTCTCAATGAGCGGCTTGCGACTGGTGACTTCCCTAATCAGACACAATGCATGGTCATCAGGTGAACAACCATGTACATTTAGTGTACATGCCACTCTTTAATCCACAGTCGAGAAGACTTGCCGAAGCGATCGACGCGATCGCCTACTGCAACCCGTTTTCGCCAGACCGGCTCGAAGCCGAAAAGTCGGCACTCGGCGAGAAGTTCAAACCGGCCGGAGCGGCCTGGAGCAAGAGCCCTTTCGACGATGAGAGCCGCCCGAACGTCGCCGCGACCCGTAATCTCGCCGAGTCCCTGCTCGGTTCACTCCGGCCGCAGCTGGAACAGGGTGTAAAGCCCGGCGATTCCGAGGCTCGGCTGTATGAATCGGTCGTGATTTACGCGCTCTATTATCGACTCCACGCGGGGCTGCGCGCCTACCGAGTTCACAGCAGCGGCGCTGCGCCGGACGAGCTCTATAGGCAGTTAGTGCGTGACCTGCAGGAGTTGGTCCTCCGACACGAGTTGCCGGGGCTCGAGCCGATCGATCCCGCACATCTGCTTGCCTGTTTCGATCAGATCGTCAGGGCGTTCGATCAGATCTATCTGACCATCAACGGCGCATCCCAACCCGCCGCGAGGTTGCGCGCGGCGGTCTGGGAGTCGATCTTTACCCACGACATGCGCCGTTATCGAAGGTTCCTCTTCAACCGCACCGGCGACTTCGCAACACTGATCGTCGGGCCGAGCGGCACCGGCAAGGAACTTGTCGCCCGGGCGATCGCGACTTCCCGCTACATCCCTTTCGATCCGAAGCGAAAGGAGTTCGCGCAGCCGACCGACGGCGCGTTCGCCGCAGTGAACCTTTCGGCGCTCTCGCCGACGCTTGTCGAGTCGGAACTGTTCGGGCATCGTCGCGGCGCGTTCACCGGCGCGACGGAAGATCGCAAGGGCTGGTTCGAAATGTGCCCGCCTTTGGGCAGCGTGTTCCTCGACGAGATCGGCGAGCTCGATGGCGCGATCCAGGTCAAGCTGCTCCGCGTGCTGCAGTCGCGGACCTTTCAGCGAATCGGTCAAACCCAGGCGCTGGAGTTCAGAGGCAAGATCATCGCGGCCACGAACCGTGATCTCGGGCAGGCGATGCAGCACGGTACCTTTCGCAGCGACTTCTACTACCGGCTCTGTTCCGATGTGATCACGACACCGTCGCTCAGGGAGCAACTGGACGATTCGCCAGAAGAGCTGCGCCGGCTGGTTACGTACGTCGCCATGCGCCTTCTGCCTGAGGATGCTCCCACTCTCGTAACCGAAGCGCTCAAATGCATCCGGGGGACGGTCGGCGAAGCTTATGCTTGGCCGGGCAATTTCCGCGAACTTGAACAATGCGTTCGCAACGTGTTGATCCGCGGCACATATAGACCCCTGCGCTACAACCCCGATGCAAAATCGGATTGGCTCGGGTCAGTGACGGCGGGCACACTCAGTGCTGACGAGCTCCTGAATCACTATTCAGCTCAGGTGTATCGACAGCAGGGCACCTATGAGCGTGCGGCATCGGTGCTGAAGCTCGATCGGAGAACGGTCCGGGCAAGAGCGCAAACGTAGACCCACAAGGCAGAGTACTGATCGCGCCGCTGGTCTTCAAACCTCCACGAAGCGTGTGCCCCGGGCAAGACACACCCATCGGCTCTCGCCGAGGCAATGGCGAAACGCGATGATTCGCCTCGCCGCGCGGGCTGCTCGAACGCCGATCATCCTGCATGTGCTCGATTGAGGAAGGAGTTTCTATCTTGCCGCCTCGCGAACTGAAGCAGAACAGGGTTCCACCGATCATCGGCCATCGCGGTGCGAGCCATGATGCCCCAGAGAATACGCTCGCCTCCTTCCGCCTGGCTATCGAGCAGGGTGCCGACGGCGTGGAAGGCGACTTCCACCTGACCGCTGACGGCCAGATCGTTTGCATGCACGATTCGAACGCCAAGCGAACCACGGGTGTGGATCGACCGATCGTCGAACTGACAATCGCAGAGTTGAAAGCGCTCGACGCCGGCTCGTGGAAAGATCCTCGCTTTGCACGCGAGTACCCGCCGACACTCGCGGAAGTCCTCGACGTTGTGCCGGCAAATGTGCTGTTCTACCTCGAGATCAAGTGCGGGGCGGAGATCGTGCCGATGATCAGGTCGGTCTGCGACGTGTCCAAAACGAAGCCGGAGCAGCTGAGGATCATCGGCTTCGACGCCGAGGTGATTGCGGCGGCCCGAAGGGCGATGCCCGAGGTGAAGGCGTTCTGGCTGACAGGCTTCAAAGCCCTCGAAGGCGAAAAGCGGAAACAGCCCTCAGCCGGCGAGGTGATTGCAACGCTCCGGGCCATCGGCGCGAACGGCGTAGGGTGTCAGGCCGACATGGCGGTGATTGATGACGCTTTCGTCACGGCGATACACGATGCGGGTTTTGAGATTCACGCCTGGACGGTCGACAAGCCGGAGGATGCAAAAGCGCTCCGCGATTTGGGCGTCGATTCCATCACGACGAATCGACCGGCGTTTCTTCGCCAGCGGTTGCGGTGAGCCGCCGTCGCGCGAAACGTATTCGGAGCAGTGCTCAAGACCTGTCGGCGTCCGGCCGGGAATGCGCCGATGACACGAACAGCTGAAAGACGAAGACGATCGGCAAGCCGATCGACCTCAACTGCGTCCATTGTGTGCGGGCGTCATTCGCGGTCGCGAAGTAGCCGCTCGTAGATCGCCTCGACGGCGCGGGCGGTCTTATCGATCGAGAACACTTCACGAGCGCGGACCTTACCGCTGCGCCCCATTTCACCTGCCGACTTCGGATCGGACAAGATTTGGGTGATGGCTTCAGCCATCGCTTCGACATTGTTCATCGGCACGAGCAGACCGGTGTTGCCGTGAATGACGATCTCGGGCACGCCGCCGCCGTCGGTCGCAACAACGGGGAGTCCGGCAGCCATTCCTTCGACAATCACCTGTCCGAAGGGCTCGCCCGTCGTCGAAGCGTGGACCAGCAGGTCGAGCTCGGCCAACGCCGTCGCGACGTCCGACCGGAAGCCCACGAACTCGATCGCGTGAGCGATCCCGAGTTGATGGACGAGTGCCTGAATCTGCTTCTCGTAGTCGGCCTCATCGAACATCACCTTGCCGATGATGCGAAAGCGCGCGCGAGGAAACTTCGTGAGCACGATGGCGGCCGCACGGATGAAGATGTGTTGACCCTTCCACGGAGAAATGCGGCCGAGCAGGCCGATGATTGACGCATCTTCCTCCCCGGGACGTGTGGTTCGCCGTCCATCAAACGCATTGGCATTCAACCCGTCGTGAACAACGTTGCCATCGCGCATGTTCGTGCCGGAATAGACGACGGCGGAGTGATCATCGCGTGTGCGGTGAATCGACTCGAGCGTCGATGCCGAGTTGGCTATGACGACGTGCGGGATGGCGCCGGACAGGAAGCGGAACAGTCGCGTGACGGCAGGCGGAAGATAGTCGTCCGCGATGCGGTCGCGCACGTGCCAGATGAGTGGCTTTCGCGCCAGACGCGCTGCAGCGCCGCCGAGGATGTCAGCCTTGAGCGAGTTGGTATGAACGACATCGATGTCCAGTTCGCTGATGATGCGCCGCAGCGCCCAGACGAACCTCGCCGCAAGAACCGCCTCTCTCATCTTCGCCATGGTGCCCAGGCCCAGTGCATCTTTGCGCGTGTCGGCAATGGAGCGATCCAGGAGCACCACCTGGGTCTCGACACCAGCCGAGCGCAGCGCCGCGACAAGCGGTCCTTCGGAAAAGAGCAGCACGAGGGGCGTGAATCGCGTCCGATCGAGCGACTTCACGAGGTTGAGCAGAGCGATCTCGCCGCCGCTCATCAGAGCGCAGTGGTCGACGTAGAGGATGCGCGAGGTGATGGACGGTGGGCGATCGATGGTTTGCGGTTTCATACAACGTGAACTCAGATCGCCGAACACATCGGACAAGCGCATCGCCCAACCCTTCGCCCCGACGAAAGGTGCTCGCAGCTTGTTCCCCCTCGCGCCACGCCCGGCGTTTGCCGCGCCATTTCCTCAGCCGCCGACGGATGGGCCGCGACTCGTCAATTGATCATGTGCAAACGCATCGAAGCGATGAATGCGTGAGCGCGTTTCCCTAACCAATCAGCAAACAACCGGCGCGGCTCAAGATCATTTAAGCGCCTCGTATTCCAAGGCTTAGAAGCGCTGCCGACTTCAAACGCATACAATAACAGTCCTGGATTATGGGTACGGCAATCCGGATTGCAATGAGAATGCGCGTTCGCTGCGACCGCTGACCTTGCGACTTTACAGGCTCTCGTGTTTCGATAAGAAAACCGCGCGTCTCGAGATTTGCTCGGTTAAGCGTCCGATAAGCGGAAGGCATTCATCAACGCCAGGGCCTCCTCACGCCATCGCCTCCCAGGCCGATCTAGCTGTTCTTCGCGTCCGACAAGTTGGTGAATCAGTGCTGGTTCAAACGCTCCGCGCAACTTCCCGTTGAAGCTCTCAACGAACCCGTTGTGCATAAGCTTTCCAGGTCTACTGAAGTCCAGCGGCACCCTGTTGGGATAGGCCACTCGTCCAGTGCGTTTCTGATGAACTCACGACCGTTGTCCTGTCGAATCGTCTTCGGACAACCGCGCCGGCGCGGCCGCACAGCGGATTTGATGCGTCTCAATCAATCACGCCATCCGCAATGCGGCCGGCACGGGTGCGGGAGTCGGTGCGAAGCGCCGGCAGGCTCGCCTGGTAGTTCTGCGCCAGCAGCAGCAGGTCGTCGAAGCCCACCGCGCCGTCGGCCGAGTAATTCACGTTGCCGGTGCTCAGTGTCTTGCCGGAGGTCGCACCGTAGTTCTGGGCGATCACCAGCAGATCGTCGAAGTCCACGCGTTTGTCGCGGTTCACATCGCCGCGCAGCACGAAAAAGTCGAGCGTGATCGGCGTTCCGCTCGCCGGCACGCCGGCCGCGTTGGCGATGTCGCCAGACTGGATCGTCATCCGGTAATTCGCATTCGGCAGCGCGGCGGTGAGCAGCAGCACTGCCTGGTTGCTCGCCTGATTGTAGCTGATCGTGCCGATCGACTGCGACACCGCTACGTTGGTGTCGCGATTGACGATTGAAAAATCCTTGCGCGAGAGGAACGCGCTGACGTTGGTGTCGAAGGTGAAGACGATCGCCTCGCGCGTCTCGAACTCGTAGACATCCGTCAACACGTGCGGCGCCGGCGGGAGCGGGCCGGGGCCGACTTCGACGGCAACCGTCTTCGCATCCGGCCGCGTCGCCAGCAACACGCGTCCGCTGGGCGTCAGGCCGCCTTGGAAACTGTCGAACGCGTTGACGACCGATGTGCCGGCCACGATCACGTCGAATCGAGCACCCAGCGCCGGATCGAACCCGCCCACCAAGTCGGGATCAAAGCGGCTCGTGCTCAGCGGCGAGTTCAGGTCGATGCCTCCGGAGACACTCAGTTTTCCGAATGAAGTAGCTGAGGCGATTTCGATCCGCACCACTGGCTGGCTCGTTCCGTCCAGCCGCATGCTGCCGGTGACGGTCAACACCGAGTCGGGCGAGAGGTCGACGATGCCTTCCTGCACAAAGGTTCCGCCGACCGGCGTGAGCGTGAGATCGGCACCGGAAGTGAGCCCGACGCGGCCGCGGTTGGTCGCGAGCGTGGCCAGGTCTGGCACCGAGCCCGTGCCGCCGATTTCGATGTCGGCACCAAGCGTCGGAATCGCGGTGAGGAAATCGAGCAGCGTGCCGGTCGCGACACGATACGCGCCGGCCGTCAGGAATCCGGTGCCGGCGACGTTCGTCGAACAGTTGAGGAACAGCGTCCCGCCTTCGACGCGCTCGGTTCCGAAGTTGTTCACCTGCAGGACGACGGCGTTGTTGTTGAAGACGGCGGCGTTGGCGGAGACCTTGCGGATCGTTCCGCCGACGTTGTTGTTTAATAGCGGCGTACTGGCAACGCCGTAGGCGTTCAGATTTCCGCCGGCCGTGTCGATGGTGAAGGTGCCGTTGTTGTCGAACACGCCAGCGGTGGAGAAGCTCAGCTGGCCGGAGCTCCAGAGCACAGAACCGTTGTTGACCAGGTGTCGCTGCAGCGTCTTGGTTCCGCCGGTGATCATCTTCAGCGTCCCGGTTCCCGCGACGGTGGTGAGACCGGTGCCGGCCATCGCGTTGCTGTTCCAGTTGAAGGTGCCGGTGATGCTCAGATTCCCCGCGCCGCTGAACGTGCCGCCG
>JANOBD010000171.1:0-4955 GCA_031411495.1 Phycisphaerae bacterium
AGCGAGATCCGGTAGGCATCTTCGAGCGAGTCGGCAATTCCAGCGACGACGCCGTTGCGCATGAGCGAGCCATTCGCAGCGGACCGATGGTTCTGCTCGAAGTCCTTGAGCCCTCCTTCATGCCAAGGCGTGCCGGATCGAACCGACGACAGCCCTTTGCGGGTCGCGTTGCCGACATCGGGCGGCGAAGAGTTCAGCCACCCGACGAACTCCTTGCCGACATCCGCGCCATCGAACTTGCCCAGCCGCACGAATGAGCGGACCAGACACATCGCCATGTCGGTGTCGTCGGTCTGCTCGCCGACTTTCCAGTTGAAGCCTCCGCCGCCGACCTGCTTGAAAGGCCAGCCGCTCGACTTCATCTGCCGATACAGATCCGGGACATCTTCGCGTTCCACGAACTCGCTCGTGGCGCCGAGCGAATCCCCGGCCGCGAGGCCAAGCGTCAATAACCGTAGTCGTTCGCTTTTCGTCATACGTTCACTCCGTTGCCGCATCGCTGACCGCGAGCATCCGTCCATCGCTCGTGAGGGCGATGGGGATGCCCGTGGGGATAGGTGCCAGATACGCCAGTCGCTTAACGGACTGCGGGCCGACCACCTTGTGCAGCGACTCCAGCAGAATCGCTTCGCTGCTCGCGAAGAACCAGCGATTGTCCCTTTCCATTCGTGCCAGCCAAAGCTCGCGCCCGGTATTCCGTGCGAGCCAGACGGCATCGCTGTCCCGGTCGTACAAGGCCAGCGCCATCGAACCCCGAGCCTCGTCCAAGCAGGCCGACAAGCCTTGGGCCGGGTTCGGCATCTGCTCGACGAGCCGCAACAGGACTTCGCTGTCGCAGTCGCCGTTCATCGTCAACGAGAACTTGTCGGCGACCTCGGCGTGGTTGGTGAGGACGCCGTTGTGGACCAGATACAGCTTCTCGTTGTCGCTTGCGAAGGGATGATTGTTGACGTTGCCGGGCGCGTCGGGTTCGCCATGCGTGGCCGCTCGAACGTGCCCGACGAAACTCGTGCATCGTTGATGCCCAAGCCGGCGGAAGAACGGATTCTCATCGACGAAGACGCTCGCCCGCGTCGGCTCCTTCGACGTGACCGTCTGGCCACGATCGGGGAAGTCGAGCGGAACGGCGTTGGCGACGAAGCCCGTGGCGTCTTGCCCGCGATGTTCGCTGGAGAGAAACAGTTGTCGAAGCAGCCGATGGGTTTGGCCCCATTGTCCTTCGCGTACCTGACCGACGAATCCGAGAATGCCGCAGATGGTGACTCCTATTCAAGCGCCATCTGCATCGACTTCCCTTTTGCCAGTGAAATTGGCCCGTTGAAATGCTTCCATCGCTGAAGCAGGTGGCGGCCGGCCGTCCGCAGTTCGGGACTGATTTTGGCATATATTTTCGTATTAATTTTCAATCCTGTGGTGACCAACAGCCGCTCAAGACTCTTGCGGTCGTTCGGCAGCGAGGCCGGTGCGGCCTGACAGTTCCGAGTGACCGCATGATCGACGAGACGCGAACAGAACGTCTCCCACGTCCGAGCCTTGGCTGCATCGAGCGTCCCTTGCGAATACCGAAACTCGACGCGTGGCGAGTCGCTAAACAGGTGCGTCAGGTTCAGGCCGTAGTAGCGATCGAACTGCGATAGCCGTTGCTTGACCGTCCGCAGCGAGTTCGCGCCATGCAGGTACTTCGCCCCGGTCGGAAGGCGTTTGCAGTAGTTGTTCTCGCGACGGGATGGGGCGACGAGCCCGAAGATGGTCGGCTCGAAACGATGAATGAGATTGAAGAGCGACCGAACGTGCGTCGGGTCGCTGGCGATCTCGGGTAGACCGACGTGGACATGGTGGCCGCAGGACGGCGTGATCCGACCGCCGCAGTAGCGAAGGATGTCGAGCGTTCGGGGAACGATCGACTCCCAATCGCCCATGCCTTGCAGGATGCGGGTCTTGACCTCGACCTGTGCCCAGCGGACGCCCTGATAGCGCTGCTCGCCCTGAATCGAACCGTCGCTTTCGACAACGATGTCGCAGTTGCTCGGCACGGCTGCGTGGCTGTAGCCGCGGCTGCACGAGCGGATGCCGTTGTGGTTCAGGATGTTCGAGATCGTCTCTTGAACATCGTTGCCACCGCCCGCGCCAATTATTGGAACGGCTAATTCCCATTCACAGCCCAAAGTTCGACCGCTCAGCATGGCTTCCAGCACGCACGCTCCTTGTGAGAACGTGTCGAGCCAGAACGGCTTTGCCAGTGAATCGCCCGATCGCCGATCTCACCGGCGGAACGGTTGAGCGGAACGGAGATGAATCCTCGCCATGACAGCATCCCCCGCCTTTCGATTCCCTTCACTTCGATCTCGCCAATGGCGTTGAACGCACTCGATGCCGGAGACGGTGACGTGATGGAACTGCTCTGGCGGCATGGATGCGGCGATTGGGGCGAAGTCGAATCAGAACGCCGCGACCTCAACGAGGTCGGGCTTCGGGAGGGGTCAGAGTTGGTGGGCGTCTATCCGCTCAAGACCGGAGAGCGGATAGTCCTGCTGACCGAGCCGCTGCATCATCTGACGCATCTCGTGACCGCCGCCGAGAACGCAGCCTGCCACGGCAACGTGACGAAGGCCGAGCGTCAGTCGGCCTTGCTCGCTCAGCGCGGAGACGGACCAAGGCCGCAGTTCCCACTCGGCACGGTCACGCTGACTCGTGACGCCATCCATGCGTTGGTGCTGAGTGGCGGAACGCCGCTCCCATTCCTGCGACGACACGCCTGCGGGGACTGGGGGATGCTGAGCATCCAAGAAAAACGATTGAACCGGCGATGGCTGATCGACAACGGCAAATTGTTCTCGCGGTACGAAACGATGCTCGGTGAAGTGCTGCTTGTCGAAACGGATGCCGATCGACAGGCGACCACGATGCTTTTGGAGGAGGAAAAATAAAGCTGGGGGACACCTGCCGCCATACCCCCATCGAAGTGTTTGGGAGTCCCTACATCGTTTAGGTACACCAATCGAATGCTTCGCCGACTCTGCCACTCTTGTCGCGCGGCATTTATTGTTGTCTGACCATTTACCCTTTACGAATCAATCTGCACAATTCCCAGGCGTCACAAAACGCTTTACGAGTGACACCACGTCAAAACGCCTGCGTCTCCAGCCAGGCGATGAGTCGGTAAACATGCCGAACGTACACCGCGAACATCTGAATGTTGACGTTAACCGCGTCGCGGCTGATCTGCTTGCCCGTCGGATGGCCGGCGTCGTTGCGCACGCTTCTGAACAGCGAGAACACGCCGAGAACATGTACATCCAGATCATCTTTGAGATCACCCGGCAGCTTGGGCTTGATTGCGCTGTCGAGGTGCTTTTGGAACTCCTCGAACTGCCGCTTGATCATCCGGCCTTCGACGTCCTTGCGAAACTTTCCCTGACGCGGTTCTGGAAGCCGCGCCGCATACGCCTCAATGAGCAGAAGCAACACCTTCTCCGACGCGCATCCCACCGCAACCGTTGACGAGAGCAGGCAGCCGATTCGGAACGTGCTGAGCGCTTCCACCAGATACGTCATCACCACATCGTCCAATGTCGGCACATCATTCTTCAGGCGCTTCAGGTAGCCGTCTGGGTCATAAGGCGACTGTTGCCCGTCCGCCAGAATCTGCTTGCCGCGTTCGGTGATGTTGTAGAACGGCAGCGCGTTGTTCAGCCCATCGCCCAGCCCCGGTCGAACGATGCCTTCAATGAAGAGATCCCAGAAGATCGAGTTCACCCAGCCCTTGTCGCGCGGGGAAAGCCCGCTGTCGTCACCGCTGAAGTAGACCGTTCTCACGCCGTAGCTGCCCGACGGTTCGGCGGGTGGCGGATACTCCTTCTGCGCCAAGGCTCCGACCGCACGAAAGAGATCGGTGAGTTGGCTTCCTTGGCTGATGGAGCGAATCACCAGCGAACGCATCTCTTCGTAGCTGCATGGCAGATTGCGTTGCATACTGATCACTCCTTACAGAAGCCGGGAACGGCCGCGCGATTTCTTGATTGTGCCGGATTAACTGGTCTTCGCACCTCGTTCGGCTGTCTTGGCCGAACTCATCGCCAGCAGTTGCTCGGAAGAGTCGTACTCGCGGTTGCGTTCAGCCAAACAAAGATGCAGGCACGGGGTTGGACACAAACCTGACGACCGCTTTCCCATTTGAAAAGTCCTTCTTGCGCGCGTGCCCGCTAACTTGGACCAGTTTGTTGGCGTCGAGCAGCGCGCCGAGCGCGGTCTTGAAGATCACCGCCGGCGTTTTCGTCAGCACGAACAGTTCCAAGTCCTCGATCGACTTTTCTTGCCCGGCGAAGGTCACGTGAAGGTCGTTGGCCAACCGATTGTCGTCGTAGCTGAACAGCTTGCCCATGCTCGACGCGAACTTGTCGGAGAATTCAAATGAGCCGGATCGATCAACTTCCCACATTGCGCGCTTCATCTCTTCGAGCCCGCGCAGGTTGTTGGTTGAAAAGAAGAGCCAGTAGATAATCGCGTTGTTGTCGCCGCGCATCGCGAACGGATAAACGAACTCGGCACCACCTCGCTCAACCAACGCCTTCATGTAGATCTCGCGGAACCTCTCTTCCTTTTCAGCGCCATGAAGGTTGATAACGTCCTTCCATTCCGAACCTCCGAACGAGCTTGTAATGCCATCGTGCTTGGTCGGGTCAGCCATGAACGGGTGAAGCATGTTCCAGTTGAGATAGGAAAAGACTTCGCACATCGGGTGGCGAAGAATCTTGCCCACCAGACCCATCGAGAAGGACGAGTAGCCGAACTGGTCGAGGAAGAAGAACGCCGGACCAAGTGTCCGCTTGGCGGCTTCTTCTCGTGCAACCATTTCAAGGATGACCGGCTCGCATTCGCCTTCTATCGGGTCGTCCACTTGGATGAAGGAAGGAAGCTGTGACTTTGACTGAATGAGCAGTTGTCGAAGATTCTCG
>JANOBD010000172.1:0-99837 GCA_031411495.1 Phycisphaerae bacterium
CGAGATCCGGACGGACTTGGCACCGGTGCCGGCTTTTCGCTGGTGACCTCGTTTGCCACCAACGTCGGCGGATTCGACTACATCCCGGCGCAGAACGGCCGCTCGATCGATGCGGAGCCGAACTTCGCCGTCATTCCCCCGGGCAAGCCGAATGCGGGCCGGATCTTCATCACCTATACGGACGAGTTGGTGAATGAGGGCAACGACACCAACATCATTCTGCGCTGGTCGGATAATGGCGGCGTCAGCTGGACCTCGGCGCTGAAGATGAACGACGACGCGACCTCGCGCAGTCAGTTCCTCCAATCCATCGCCGTCGATGCCGCAACCGGATCGGTCGGCCTCGCGTGGTATGACTCGCGCAACGACGGCGGCGTCTCCGGCAGCGGCTCGACCAACGCGGTCGCCAATGACGATGCCCAGATCTACGGCGTCTTCAGCATGGACGGTGGCACAACCTGGCAGCCCAACATCCAGATCAGCAGCCTGGTCAGCAATGCGGCCTCCGCCGGCAGCCCAACCGATTTCGGCGACTGGACCGGTGCCGACTTCTACAACGGCAAGTTTTACTTCGGTTACACCGACAACTCGGCCGGGCTGGCCCCGGCAAATCCCTCACGGCCGAAGCTCGACATCACCGTCGGCCGCGTCCTGATCAACTCCACGCCAGTCACGGGCCTGGCTGGCAACGTTTTTGACGACAGCAATGCCAACGGTGTGTTTGACGGCGAAGGCGGCGTGGCCGGCGTCACCGTTTATATCGATGCCAACAACAACGGCTCGCTCGATGGCGGCGAAGTGAATGCCGCCACCGATGCCTCTGGCAGTTTTTCATTCACGAGCGGAATCGTCGCGGGCACTTACACGCTCCGCGCGATCGCTCCGGCGGGTCGACGCTTCACGACGCCGGTCTCCGGCTCGCAGAGCGTCACCGTCGTCAATAACCAGGTCACCAGCAACGTTCGCTTCGGCATTACGTCGCTCGCGGCGCTGGGCGGTCTGGTGTGGGATGACGTCAATGCGAACGGCGTCCGAGACCCGGGCGAACCGGGAATCGCGAATGCCCGCGTGTACATCGATGCCAATAACAACGGCAGCTATGACAACACGCTCTTCTCGCAGACGAACTCGACCCCGGTCGCGATTTCGGCCAGCGGTACGCCGACCGTCACCTCGACGATCGTTGCCGGTGCGGCGACCGGCACGGTAGGTAATGTCACCGTCAACATCGATATCACCCATACCTTTGACAGCGACCTCGTGGTGACACTGATCTCGCCGTCCGGCACGCGCGTGATCCTCACGCAGAACTTCGGCAGCAGTTCAGACAACTACACCAACACGACGTTCGATGATGCCGCCGCCACACTGATCAGCTCGGGTACGGCGCCGTTCACCGGGACGTTCCGCCCGGTCGGCAGCCTCGCCTCGCTCAACGGTCAGGCCGGAGCGGGCACGTGGACCCTCGAAGTCGCGGACACGGCGAATCTCGACGGCGGATCGCTGAATCGCTGGACGCTCAATTTCGGAACGACCGAGACCAGCACCCTCACCAACGCGAGCGGTAACTACTCGTTCCCGGCGCTGGCGGCGGGCAACTACAACTTCCGCCAGGTGCTCACCGCGGGCTACGGATTCACCAACCCGGTGTCGGGTCTCCAGGCGCTGTCGGCAGCCGCAGGCACGATCTACGCGCGTGACTTCGGCAGCCGCGACCTCAATCGGCCGCTGCAAACCGCGGCGGCATTCCTCGTCGATGCTCCCGTGCAGACCGTGACGGTCACGTTCAACGAAGATGTGATCATCAATTCGAACCGCATCACGCTGACGAACCTCACGACTGCGACGACGGTCCCCTCGGCAAATATCGTGGTGTCGTTCGACATCGGAACCCACACCGCGTCGATTACGTTCCCAGGCTTCGCCAGCGGCATCCTGCCGAACGCGAACTATCGGCTCACCGTGCTCGGCACTGTGACCGATACCGGCGGCGCGCTCATCGCCAACCCGGGTTCGATCGACTTCTACACGCTCGCCGGCGACGTGAACCGTGACCGCGTGGTGGACTTCAGCGATCTGCTGACCCTGGCGCAGAATTACGGGAATACGGGCCGCGTCTTCACGACCGGCAACGTTGACTACTCCCCGGATGGCCTTGTCGACTTCAGCGACCTGCTCATCCTCGCGCAGAACTACGGCGCGACGATCCTGCAGGCGTCGCCGTCGGTGTTCAGCTCGACGTCGATTCGGTCGCGCGGCAGCAACAACCGCGACCTGCTCGCTTAAGGCTCGTCAGTTTCAAAGTGATCACTCAGGCGCCGGCTCTCATGCGAGGGTCGGCGTCTTTCGTTTTGCGACCGTCTTCGGCCCGAGAACCACCGCGGTGGCGAGGAGGAAGATTCCCGCACACAGCAGGATGGCTCGGCTTCGAATATCGACGAAGAGGGCGCGAACCGGCAATGGCAGATCGCTCTGGTATGCCACCGGCGCCGCCGGGAGATCGACCCGCGTGATTTCGAACGGCGAGGATCCGAATGCCTTGCCCTGATCGTGCTCGAGAAACGCCGTCCCGGGGATCGGCTTGCGGGTCATGCGCATCATCAGCCGATGCGAAAGGGTCGGGTCGGAGTGAATCCGCTCGAGAAAAGATGCGTTCGCGGCGACCTGGTCGGAAACATATTTCGACTGCGTACGCAGGTTCGTCAGGTCGGTTTCGAGTTGCCGATTTTCTTCGCGCAGCGGAATGAAAACGCACGCCGCGACCGTGGCCAGACCGACGATGATCAGGAGCATCGTCCAAGGCATGGCGGAAACGAAACCCGGCCGTGCGGCGATCGCCGGTGACGCGACGTACCGCGCCTCTCCTGCAAACGCCGTCGCGGCCGAGCGATTCTCGTCTTCGATGATGGGAGCGTCCGTGCTCATCGTGCGGTTTGCAGTTAGCGGTTAGCGGTTTGCAGCACCCGCCGCCAACCGCAAACGGCAAACCGCGAACATCCTCATTTATTCCACAGCGTCGCGCCATAGACGGCACGATCGCCGAGCTGTTCCTCAATGCGGATCAGCTGGTTGTACTTCGCGGTGCGATCGGAACGGCAGGGCGCGCCGGTCTTGATCTGACCGCAGTTGGTCGCAACGGCGATGTCGGCGATCGTGTAGTCCTCGGTCTCGCCGGAGCGGTGCGAGAGGACGGCGCTGTAGCCGTTGCGAATCGCCATGTTGACGGCCGCCAGCGTCTCGCTCAGCGAACCGATCTGGTTCACCTTCACGAGGATGCTGTTGGCGGTCTTGGTCTTGATGCCTTTCTCCAGGAACTTCACGTTGGTGACGAAAAGGTCGTCGCCGACGAGCTGAACCTTGTCGCCGACTTTGTCGGTCAGCAGCTTCCAGCCGTGCCAGTCGTTCTCCGCAAGTCCGTCTTCGAGCGAGCGGATCGGGTACTTCTCGCACCACTTGGCCCAGTAGTCGGCCATCGCTTCGGGGCTGAGGATCTTGTCGGGATTGCTCTTGAAGAACTTGTACCCCTTTTTCTTCGCGTCCCAGAGTTCCGAACAGGCCGGGTCGAGTGCGACGAAGATCTGCTTGCCGAACTTGTAGCCCGCCGCCTCGGTTGCTTCGCCGATCATCTTCAGCGCGTCTTCGTTGTCCTTCAGATCAGGAGCAAAGCCGCCTTCATCGCCGACGGCGGTGCTCATCTTATTGTCGTGAAGGACCTTCTTGAGCGAGTGATAGATCTCAACACAGGCTCGCATGCCTTCCGAGAAGCTCGCAAAACCCCATGGCTGGATCATGAACTCCTGGAAGTCGACGTTGTTGTCGGCGTGCTTGCCGCCGTTGAGGATGTTCATCATCGGCACCGGCAGCGTGCGTGCGCCCGGTCCGCCGAGGTAGCGATAGAGCGGAAGGCCGGCGGCTTCGGCGGCAGCCTTGGCGACGGCAAGCGACACGCCCAGGATGGCGTTGGCGCCGAGCTTCGCTTTGTTCGGCGTACCATCCATGTCGATCATCAGCGCGTCGATGGACTCCTGGTCACGCGAATCCTCGCCGATGAGTTCAGGACCGATCTTCGTGTTCACCGCGTCGACGGCCTTATAGACGCTTTTGCCTGCATATTTTTTCTTGTCGCCGTCGCGCAATTCCACGGCTTCGTGCTCGCCGGTTGATGCCCCCGACGGGACGGCGGCACGGCCCAGTGCTCCACTCTCCAGCAGCACATCCACTTCGACGGTCGGGTTCCCGCGGCTATCGAGAATCTGTCGGGCGTGTACGTTTTCAATACCGAAACTCATGAGGTCCTCTTTCAATTTATCGGACATTCAGCCGCACTTCCTTCACACGGAACGCGGTGTTGCTCGCGAGTCTAGGGAAAGCCAGTCGGAGGTCAAAAGCCCGCCCGTGCGACCAAGCGTCTGGGAAAGACGGCCGGTGGGAGAGCGCCTTGGGCAGTTGGAACGTCCCGGGAGTGCCAAAACGTGTTGAATCGATCTTCTTTGGCAGGACCGGGAACAGGAACGACGCCCCCCTCTGCCGCACTCGCCGACCGAGAGTGCCAGTTACTCTTTGGCGATCGTCCGCCTACACTTCCTTCATGGCCCGTCTCGAACCGGTGCTCGACCGGCGAACCTTCAATATCACGATGTTGAGCGGCGTGGCGGCGCTGATGGGGAGGAATGCGATGGCTCAGGCGACTCCTGCGATGTGGCTTCTCTTCACCAAGTCGGCGGGGTACGAACATTCTGTGATCAAGTCCGACATTGGCCAGCCGAGTCACCTTGGCCGCTGTCTGAAGCCCCTCTTCGAGACGCGAAACCTCGGCCTTCGGGAGTCGAAGGATGGATCGCTGTTCGAGCCGGAAACGATCGGAGCGTTCGCGGGCTTCGTGTTTTTCACCAGCGGCGACCTCACGACACCGGGGACGGACCAGCAGCCGCCGATGAGTGCCGCCGGGAAGGCGGCGCTATTGCGGGCCGTGCAGAACGGAAAACCATTCATCGGCCTGCATTCTGCCGCCGACACTTTCCACGGACCTGCAGACGGCCCGGTCGATCCGTACATCGCGATGCTCGGCGGCGAGTTCGAAGCGCACGGTGATCAACAGGTCGCGGCCGCCACCATCGACGATCCGACGTTCCCCGGCATCGGCCAGCAGAACGACTGGACCTTCAACGAAGAGTGGTACGTACTGAAGAATCTCGCATCCGATCTCAAGCCGATTCAGCAGCTCAAAACGGCCGGCATGAAAGGTAACATGTATCAGCGTGATCCGTTCCCGCTGACGTGGACGCGCACGCACGGGCAAGGCCGTCTGTTCTACACGGGGCTTGCCCATCGCGAAGAAACGGTGGCGTCCGAGGCGTTCCTGAATCTGATCGGCGGCGCGGTCGATTGGTGTCGAGGCTGAACGTGCCCATGGCGCGGGTCTACCGTGGGCTTCTCTACGCTGCCAGTCCGCCGAGTAGCATCAATAAAGGCTCGGCCGACGGAACGACTCATCGTCACGCTAAGGAGTTCGCAGATTCAAAGCACAGGGAAGTGACGTTGGTATCGCCTTTGGGTGCCCGGTCGAAGGCGTATTCCCGGCCGATTCCAGCCGACGCAGCCGGACAGCTCAGCAAGCGCTCGTACTCAACAACAACGCCCGCGGAATCATCCGCGGGCGTTGTCACTTCATTCAGACTTGAGACGAATTACTTCGCCCACGCCGTGTTTTTGAACGCTTCCACCGCCGCCTTGAGCTTCGGCTCGAGATCCTTGTCGATGACCTTCTTGTCGCGGATGGTCGTCCGGATGTCGTTGTGCCGCTGATCGATGTAGGTCAGGAGGCTGGTCTCAAACTCGCGGACGCGGGCGAGCGAAACGTCATCCAGGTAGCCCTTGGTAGCGGCGTAGATCGCAATGACCTGCTGCTCGAACGGGATCGGGCTGTACTGCGGCTGCTTGAGCAACTCCACCAGGCGCGCGCCGCGGTCGAGCTGACGCTGGGTGACGGGGTCGAGTTCCGTGCCGAGCTGCGCGAACGCTTCGAGTTCGCGGTAGGCGGCCAGATCGAGCTTGAGCGTGCCGGCGATCGACTTCATCGCCTTGGTCTGTGCGTTACCGCCGACGCGGCTCACGCTGATACCGACGTTCACCGCAGGACGGACGCCGGCGAAGAAGAGTTCGGGTTCGAGGTAGATCTGGCCGTCGGTGATCGAAATAACGTTGGTGGGGATGT
This sequence comes from Phycisphaerae bacterium, assembly GCA_031411495.1. Lineage (GTDB taxonomy): Bacteria > Planctomycetota > Phycisphaerae > Tepidisphaerales > Tepidisphaeraceae > JANOBD01. The sequence goes on from JANOBD010000172.1 coordinate 6,215, forward strand.
ACGCCGAGACGTCGCCATCCTGGGTCTCGATGATCGGGAGCGCGGTGAGCGAACCGCCGCCGTTGGCCTTGGAGAGCTTGACGGCGCGCTCGAGCAGACGGCTGTGCAAGTAGAACACGTCGCCGGGGAATGCTTCGCGGCCCGGCGGACGACGCAGCAGCAGCGAGAGCTGGCGGTACGCGGCGGCCTGCTTGGAAAGGTCGTCATACACGCAGAGCGTCGCTTCGCCCTTCCACATGAAGTACTCGGCCATTGCGCAGCCGGCGTAGGGTGCGATGTACTGAAGCGGGGCCGGGTCGGATGCGCCTGCGACGACGACGGTGGTGTATTCCATCGCGCCGTACTTCTTGAGCACTTCGACGACGCTGGCGACCTGCGATTCCTTCTGGCCGACGGCGACGTAAAAGCATTTCACGCCCTGACCTTTTTGCGCGATGATCGCGTCGACGGCGATGGCGGTCTTGCCGGTCTTGCGGTCGCCGATGATCAGTTCGCGCTGGCCGCGACCGATCGGGATCATCGAGTCGACGGCCTTGATGCCGGTCTGCAGCGGCTCGGTGACGGGCTGACGGGCGGCGATTCCCGGAGCGACGATGTCGAGCTTGCGGGTTTCGGTCGAGGCGATCGCCGGGCCGCCGTCGAGGACGACGCCGAGCGGGTTCACCACGCGGCCGATGACGTCCGGGCCGACGGGGACTTCGAGCAGGCGGCCGGTGGACTTGACCTGGTCGCCTTCCTTGATGCCGAGGTAGTTGCCGTAAATGACGGCACCGATCGAGTCTTCTTCGAGGTTGAACACCTGACCGATCGCGCCGTTCTGGAACTCGAGCAGTTCGCCGGACATGGCGTTGGCCAGGCCGTACACGCGGGCGATGCCGTCACCGACTTCGACGACGGTTCCGACATCGCTGACCTGCAGCTTGTTTTCGAAGGCGCTGATTTCGCGCTTCAGGACGCTGGTGATTTCCGAGACGTTGATGGCCATAGTCTTCTCTTTTTGCGTAGGGTGGGCTTAAGCCCACGAAGTTGAAATCCAAATGCAGACGTGGGCTAAAGCCCACCCTACAGGTCCCTAGACCGTTGTCGCGAGCAGTTTCTTTTCGATGGTTTGGAGTTGTGCTTTGACCGATCCGTCGATGAGCTTGTCGCCGACGCGGATCACGATGCCGCCGATGATGGACTCGTCGACGTGCTGCTTGATGACCGCTTCCTTCTGGATGGCAGTGCTGATCCGCTGTCGGACGAGTTCGAGTTCCTGCGGGCCCAGCAGCTTGGTGACGGTCACCTCGACGTTCACCTTGCCTTGGCGCTTGTCCATCAGCGCCTGGAACGAGGACGCAATCGCGCCGATTTCGCCCAGCTTGCCCTTGGCGAGCAGCAGCTTGAGGAAGCTGCCGAGCAGGGGGCTTACCTGCGGAAGCAGGGCGCGGTTGAGTACGCCTTCGCGGTCGGCGTCCTTGATCGAGGGGTTGCCGAAAAACGATGCGAGCGCCGGCATGTCGCTGACGGCTTTGCCGAGCCCGGCCACTTCGGTGGCGACCGAGTCGATCTGTTTGCGCTCGTCCGCGAGTTCAAACAGCGCCAAGGCGTAGGCGGCGGAAGATTTTGATGCGTGTTGGGTGGCCATAGAAGTCTCAAATGCCGGGTTTCGAATGCCGGGGGACGAATCAAGTCAGACGAATGATCTGTGCCTCTTCGTTCGGCAGTCGGCACTCGTCATTCGACATTACCTTCGTCCTGCTCCCTGAAGTTCTTCCAGCGACGAGCGGATCAGGTCGGCGTGGTCGGCCTCGTTGATCTGGCGCTTGAGGATCTTGCTCGCGACGGCTGTTGAAAGCTGGGCCGCGTGCGCGTGCACCTCGGCGAGTGCGGAGCGCTTGGCTTCGTCGAGTTCCTTGGTGGCGCGGTTCTTCATGTCTTCGATTTCGCGCTGCGCATCAAGCTTCAGGCGGCCGGCGATCTGCTCGGCGTCTTTCTGTGCGCTGGCGAGTTTCTCGCGAACCTGCGCATCCGCGTCGGCGATCTGCTTCTTGTAGCTCGCGAGTGCGGTCTGGGCTTCGGCCCGGGCCATTTCGGCCGAATGGAGATCGCCGCGGATCTTGTTCTCGCGATCGATCAGCCCACTGAGAATCGGGCCCCACGCCTTGGCCTTGAGCACGAAGAAGACGATGAAGAAGACCAGCAGCGCCGCGACCGACTGGGCAATCGTGCCCGCAAAGGGCGTGACGGTTGCTTCGCGGCCGTGTTCGGCGGTGGTGGCGGTCATCACCTCGCCGTGCGGCACGGCGGCAGCAAGCGCGAGGGCGGGTGTAAGAATCGTCAGCAGGGCGACCAGTCGTTTCATAGCGTGGGCTCCACGTAATCGTGTCGAAGCGGGACAAAGATTCGATCCGGCTTGCCGCCGGACCGGATCGATCGATTTACTTGATGACGACCAGAATCGTCACGACCAGCGCGATCAGACAGACGCCTTCAACGAAGGCGGCAGTGAGGAGCATGGGGGTCGTGATCTTGCCCGAGGCTTCGGGCTGGCGGGCGATGGCTTCGACAGCCTTGCCGCCGATGAGGCCGATGCCGATGCCGGCGCCGATAATCGCCAGACCCGCACCGATGCCCGCGCCGGCGTAGCCCCAGCCGAGATAGGTGATCTTGGCGGCTTCCAACTGTTGGTCAGCGTTGAGTGCCTGTGCCGATGCCGTGCCGGTAAAGCTGGCGAGAACGAGGACCGCCAAGGCGATCGCGAAAAAAGAAATGTTGCGCATGTTGCGTAACTCCAGAAAGATTGTCAGTCGGCCGCCCGAGGACGCGTCCATTTGTTTGCCCGCGGCACATTCGTGCACAGTCGAGAAGCGTCGGGCCAACCGCCCGTCCATCTCTCTGACCGACAATCGATCGCCTCAAATCGATCGATCTCTCGCGAACCCATCACACCGTTCCGCGCACTCGCGGGGAACGAAAACTCTTCAGGCACACGCACATCAGTGGGTGTGGATTGTGTCGCCTGGCAGATACGTCGCCTCTTCATTGTGCTCCGCTTCGTGGCCGAGCTCGTCATCGTGATGGATGAGCTGGCCGAGGAACAGGCACGTGAGGAAGGTAAAGACGAACGCCTGAATCACGGCGACGACGATTTCCAGAAAGTAGATGCCGATCGTGGCAACGAACGGCAGGATCGAACCGGCGAAACCGATCGCGGTATAGGCGCCGCCTTTTTCTATGCCGGCGTTCACCATCATCTTGATGAACATGAGCATGACGGCGACGACGACGTGGCCACCGGTCATGTTCGCGAAAAGTCGCATGCAGAGCGCGAACGGCTTCACGAAGATGCCGAGGATTTCGACCGGTACAAGGATCGGCCAGATGTAAGCAGGAGCACCGCCGGTCAGGTGACGAAGGTAGCCGATGGGGTCGCGGGCGAGCGCGACGCCATTGATCAGGACGAACGCGACCAGTGCGAGCGCAGCCGTCACAAAGACGGATTGCGTGGCCGTTCCGCCAAAGCCGTGTCCGTGATTCAGCCCGAGCAGACCGCCTGTCACATCCTTCAGCGGAACGAGCCCGAAGAAATTACAGATCAGGATGAACCAGAACAGGGTCCAGAGCAGGGGGGTGAACTTGTCGGTGTCATGGCCCAGCACGGGTCGAAACACTTCGTTGCGGAGGTAGACGCAGACCGTCTCGACCATGTTCGCCCAGATCCCCTGCGTTCGGTAATCCTCGAGCGATCGCGTCGTTCCCGTTCGGATGCGTTTCGCGGCGGCGACCAGCGTGACGATCGCGACGAGGCCGCCGAGAACCAGCATCAGGGTCACATTGCTGAACCACCAGTTGCCATAAATCGGCTGGTCGATGACGTGTTCCAGCGGATTGTCGACCGCGAGCAGGTTGATGGGAGAGAGCATCATCGATTCCTTTAGTTCTTCACCGGCGAGGACTTCTCGGCCGCCTGCCGGGCAAATGCGTTACGAATCAGGCGGTTCAGTCCGATCGTTTCAATCGCCAGCATCACCAGATAGCCGCCGCAAACGACAATCACGCAGTTCACTTGAGATAACTCATACTTCTTAAGCAGCACGACCAGGCCCGCAAGGCAGCCGAACATGCGGAGGATCATCGAAGCGATCCACGCCGCCACGATATTCTGCGGGCCTGTCCGCAGCAGTATTCTGAGCGGCACAAATCCGACCAGCACCGCGCCTAACACCACTGCGAGGCTCGCCAGCACATCTCGCCGAACCGTTCCGCCCAGCAGCACGCCGGACGCCGCGGCGAGGATGAGCGTGAAGCCGATCAACGTGATCGCGAGTCGCGCCAAATCCTTCTGCAAAGTTTCGGGTGAAGAGTTCATCGTGGTGAGACTATTTCTCGGCGCCTTTCATCACGCGTCGAATCAGTCGCACCATTCCGCCCGCCATCCCGAACACGGTCAGCAACAACATCAGCCAAGGCTTGGTTCCGAACTTTGAGTCCAGCCAGAGCCCGAGCAGGATGCAGGCGACAACGATGCCGCCGAACTCCAGACCCGAGTAGGCAAGCCGACTTCCATTGGAAGGCGGATTGTCCAGGCCATACTCTTCGCGAAGACGCTTCTCTTCTTTTTCGCTGGGAGCAGGCCGCTGTGGCGAATCGTCGGGCATTGCCTTCCTTTTCGCTTACCGTTCCCGACTCGAGACCGGCAATGGCCGGCCTCAAACGGGCCCGGCAGGATAGTCGCGGGTCAAAAAACCGTCAAACAACGTGTCCGCCTGCGGCAAAACGCCCCAAGAGATTTTCGATCGCCGATTGCCGATTGCCGAATTGTCGGCACATTCGCACAGTTTGGTATGCTCGACGAAATGTCGGAAATAGGCCGCAAGTGGCTTACCACTCTTGTTGTCATTGCATTCGCTCTTGGCGTCTTCGTTCCGACGATCAACTGGGGCCTGCCGACCCGAGACTCGGACCGATTGCTCTTCGGCGACCGAAAACCCTGGACGGGGAAGGAAATCCTCGCCCTGCTGGAAGGTCCTGATTCATCCCTCATCCCTCATTCTTCATCCCTGCGCGGAGCCGACGTCGACTCGAGCCCCATTTTCGACCGTTCCAAGCCCGTCCTCCTGAACGATACCGACGCGAAACGTGCCGAGATCGTGCAGCGCTACCGGCTGATGTCGAAGCAGCCGGACGAGTTCATCCAGTTCAAGGCGCTCGCCGAGATGAGCGCGCGATCGGGAATCTCAAAACTCGATCCGCGTCTTTATCAGTACGGCGGCCTGTGGATCTATCCGGTCGGCGCGCTCGTTCGGGGCGCGATGATGGTGGGATACATCCAGCAACCGCCGACTGGTGTGCCGGCCAAAGAGTTCTATCTCGACCATCCGGACATCTTCGGCAAGTTTTATGTCGTCGCCCGCGCGTATAGCATGTTGTGGGGAATCGTCGCCGCGCTGGCGATCGTGTGGATCACGCGACGACTGACGGACTCGAACACACTCGCCGCGCTCGCGGCGATCGCGTTCATCCTGTTGCCCGTCACGCGAACGGCGGCGCACGAAGCAAAGCCGCATCTGGCCGGGGCCGCGCTGTGTCTCTGCGCCGTCATCTCAGCGACCCACTATGTCGAGAGCGGAAAGCGGCGATACGCGCTACTCGCGGGCACGCTGTGCGGCGCAGCGATGGCGATGGTGGTGTCGATGCTGATGAGTCTGGCGGTGTTGCCGGTGATGGCATTGCTTCGCTGGCGACATTTTCGGAACACGCGGGATCAGAACGCTCTCCCACGTACCCGGGGGAGAGGGCAGGGTGAGGGGGAGAGTGCTGGCAGGGTTGAAGCGACCAATGAACCGCAAAGCGACCGACCCCTCACCCGAACCCTCTCGCGATTGGGCTCCGCCTATCGCATCCCTGACTACAGGGGCGAGCGAATCAGCCCAGTCACTGCGCTGTTCCTCTCGAGCGCGGCTGCGTTCTTTGTTTACGCATTCACCAATCCCTTCCTGATCTACAATGCCGTCTTCCATCCGGCGATTCTCAAATCCAACCTCGGCAACTCCACGGCCATGTACGGCGTCGGGAATCTCGGCGAAGCACTCCTCAGCGCGATTCGCATCGCGGTCGCTGGGATGACGCTCGGCGGCATGATCCTCGCGGCGCTGTCGATGCTCGTACTCGTCATCGCGCGGTTCGTCCGTAGGGGCGACGCTTGCGTCGACCGCGAGCGTCAAGACGATTCATCGCAACCCGCGGGCGAGGCAAGCCTCGCCCCTACGGGCGTTCATCAAAGGTCGGAGACGATGGAGAATTGGGTGCCACGATCGTGTAATCACGGTCGTGCCTCGGCCGCGTCACCGGCACGACCCAAAGTACCGGATCGTGGCACCCATACGGTTGCCTATCTCCTCGCCGCGCCTGCGATCTGCGTGTTGATCCAGTTCGTCTTGTTGGCCGCGGGCAAGCCGGCGGAGTATGCGCGGTTTGGCTTGGTGTTATTTGCAGCCGCTAGTTTGGCATTTTCGCTTGCATGGGGATGCGTCTCGTTACTCAAGTCGCCGAGGTTCATCGTTCCAGTTTATGGGTTGATTGCGATGGTGATTACTCAGGCGTGCATCTTGAACGCGATCATTCCGTACTTGGAACATGATGGAGACAGACCTATTCCACCCTTAAGTCTGATTAAGCGAGGTGATGTGCCATCTCGCTATGGAAAGACATTTTGGACCCTCGGTCTCTCCCACGAACCCGCCCCGTGGTCCGTGATGCCGCTCAACCTCTTTCGCGATCAACTCATCCTCACCCAACCCGCGCCGGATCCGAAGACGGCGATCTACGACGTTTATCTCTTTCCGTCGAATCTCAGCTCTCAGATCGGCATGGGAAACGGGGGCGAGTCGGTCGACTGGGCAGACAATCGCACGCAGATGCGCCTGGGTTCGCTTCCGCCAACGGCCGGTCCGAGCAGCACTCGGTCCCGATAGCGTTCAGAAAACCGCGATCGATGAAGTGGTCGCAAACGCGTGCCGCAGCGGATGCTTAGGCCGCCTCTCGGTTCGCAGCGCGCTGCGCAGAAATGCTCGAAGCGCGCAGCGCGAGGTGAAGAAGGGAGGTGCCCTCTGACATCCGAATCGGCCGTCAATTTCGAGGCGCGGAGAGATCTCCCAAAAGCTCCCGGGATCTCCCATTATGAAAAAAGCAGACTAACAAGGTGTGTGCCAGACGGTGACATACCGTGATGCCGATATGCCTTCCCGTCGCGGCCGTAGATTGGTTCGCGAGCCGTCCACGTTCGGCGGAATGGGTCGTGCTCCACCCGACTTTCGCGCGAAGTAAATTGTAGTCGTGAACGGCGTAACTCCGTATCTCGCAGCGAACAAATACGAATTCGACCGAGATCGCATCAGTTCAGTTCCGGATCTTTCGGAATGTCTTCCGCGCGCATGTATTTCAGCAGCGTCGCGCGGCCCATGAGTTTTTCCCATTGGCCCTCGGGTTGAGCGAACACGTCGTCCTTGCTCGCGGGCAGGATCTCCCAGCTTCCTTCGGCGAGTTCGCCTTCGAGTTGATCGGCCGCCCAGCCGGCGTAGCCGACGATGTATCGTGACGGCTCGAAGTTTTCCGACATCACGGTCTCGATGTCTTCCGATGCGGCCGTGAAGTAGACGCCGGGCAGGATTTCGTCACTCTTGGGCCCGCGATGGCCGGAGAGGATCATCATCGGCCCTTCGCAGGGCCCGCCACGGTGGAGCGGCGCGCGAACCGATGCGGCCGACTCGAAGGTGTCGCCCAGCGCATCCGCCACCGTGACGATCGGCACGATCGGGTGATTGATGATCAGTCCGATCGCGCCCTCGGTGTCGTGCTTCACGATGAAAACGACGCGCTTCTCGAAGTTCGGGTCGCGAAGCGAGGTGGAGGCCAGGAGAAAATGTCCGCGCGTGCTCGGCATTCACCCTGATTCAATCCGCTTTGTCGCGAAGATCAAGCGGCAAACGCCTGAACGCACATTTGTGGCGAATTGGCCGATCCTCAGGATCGGGGTAAACTTCGCCTTTCAATCTCAACCCTGGCGGTGCGCTGATGACGGTGACGTGTTCAAACTGCGGAAAATCCTTGAAGGTCAAGGACGAGTGGGCGGGCAAGATGATCAAATGCCCGCAGTGTAAGTCGACGTTTCGCGTTGATCCCGGCGGCAAGTCCGCGCCGTCGGCGCTCGGAAAGGCTGCAGTCGGAAAGCCCGGTAAGCCGATGCCCAAGCCCGGCGCCAAGCCCGAGAAAAAGGGCGGCGGACTAGCCATCAACTGGGGCATGATCGTCATGCTCGCTCTGCTCGCGCTCATTCCGATCGGGATCGCGCTTTTCATGCTCGGGCCAATGCGCGTGAAAAGCCAATGGGAAGCGAAGCAGGACCAGGTCCACAACGACGTGACGGACGTGGCCGAGTTCGCGATGAAGGCGCTCGCCTCGAAGGAGGGCGACTGGAATCCGAACGAATCGCACGGCTCGCCGACGATCGGCGAAGTGCGCCTGCTGCCGAACATTTTCTCGATGAGCTTGCCGAAGACCGTGAAGTTCGACGGATACTGCTCTACCGGTCGATTTGACGGCGAGTACACGCTGGAAACCGGCGAAGTGGACATGACTCTCAAGACCGGCGGGACAATGCTTCCCAGCGGGCTCTACAGCGACGAGGAGGGCACCATCATGCCAGGCGGCCAGCGCGAGAGCCGACCGGCGGGTATGCCCGGCAAAGGCGGAAAGCTCACGCCTCACCACATCACCGGCCGCAGTAAGAACGGCGCACCGAGCTGCGAGATCGACGGCAAGAAGGCGGAAATCTATTACCCGCCGAAAATCGGCGACGACGGCGAACCTGAAAAGCCCGCGGACGACAAGAAGCCGGCTCAAGGTTCGAAGAAGAACTGAACCGGAGGTCAATCGCGAATCGCCGGCGACTTGCCAATCCCGCGGGCGGAGTTGACGTCGCGCAGCCATCCGTCACGTCGACCGGCCGCTTCGCTGAACAGCGTGGCGGCCGTTCGGTTTATGCCGTCGCGCGACGTTATTGGAAGTTCCAGCAGACTGAAAAACGACTTGTGACAACCGCGTTCGAATTCGACCTCATTCCTGCCTTATCGCCCCTTTGTGGCAGGAGTGGTCCATGTCTTCGCTCACGTACCGACAGCGCGGGAATTGGTTCGTCATCGGCTTCAACACCGACCGGTTGACCGACGCGGCTCAGATCCAGACGCTGCAAACCGAATTGTTCAATCAGCTTTCGCGCCTTCCGCTGCGTGGGAACGCCGTGATCACCTTCGAAGGCGTCGAGCACGCCTCGAGCCAGGTGGTTGGACTGCTGATAGGTGCGAAGAAGTTAGTCGATGATCGCTTCGGCACCCTGGTGTTGTGTCGAGTCGGCGAGCACCTGCGTCAGGTGCTTTCGATTACGCGGCTCGACTCCAAGTTCGACATCCGCGACCGACTGCGGGACGTGACAGGCGCGCCGGGCGGCAGCCGCGACCTGGTCCGTGCAGGCGCGAATGGCGCCGGGGCAGAAGAAATGCTCTGGATCAACTGACCCGCCGCGGGATCTGGCTCCGCATCCAAACGGCCCGCCTGTTCACGCCGAGCTCTCCACCGAGCGACTGCGTGAGCGTGCGGGCCGCCCGCGTTTTGGCGCACGTGGCCCGGCGATGCCTTTCGCAAGCGCGACCCGCGCTTTCGTCTCCCGCTGCCGCGCTGCTACAACTGTGGCCGTGTCCGATCCGACAGAGCAATGCCTACAAGATCGATTCGCGCTCCAGGCGTTTCGTCCGTCCCAGCGCGACGTCATCGACGCGGTGCTGCAGATGCGCGACGTCCTCTGCGTCATGCCGACCGGCGCCGGCAAGTCACTCTGCTATCAGTTGCCGGCGGTGTTGCAGCGAGGCGTGTGCGTAGTCGTTTCGCCGCTGATTTCGTTGATGGAGGATCAAGTCAGGCAGTTGCGGGCGCGCGGGATTGATGCCTGCTTCATCAACTCCTCACTCTCGCCCGGCGCGCGGCGGGAAACGATCAGTCAACTTGACAACGGCTTCGAGGGACTTCTATATCTCGCGCCCGAACGCCTCGCGACCGGCGAACTGGACGCCGTGCTGAACCGGCTTGGCGTGAAGCTACTCGCCATCGATGAGGCGCATTGCATCAGCCAGTGGGGCCACGACTTCCGGCCGGAGTATTCGCAGATCGGCATCTTCCGCGAACGGCTGGGCAATCCGCCGACGATCGCACTCACGGCCACCGCGACAGAGGACGTTCGCGCCGACATTATCCGGCTGCTGCACCTGCGCGAGCCGCACATCGTCGTCACGGGATTCGACCGGACAAACCTGCTCTATGAAGTGCGCCGACCCGAGACCGGGAAAGACCGCGATCGGGCAGTGACGAGAATCCTCACCGACCAGGCGGGGACGGGAATCGTCTATTGCTCGACGCGCAAGGGCGTCGAGGAAGTCGCTGCGTGGCTCGGCGAAGCGTTCAAAGGCCGAGTCATCGTCCCGTATCACGCCGGCATGGACATGAACGACCGGACGTGGGCGCAAGACCAGTTCATGAAGACGCCGGGATCTGTCGTCGTGGCGACCAGCGCCTTCGGGATGGGGATCAACAAGCCGGACGTGCGGTTCGTGATTCACTACAACATGCCCGGCACGATCGAGCAGTACTACCAGGAAGCCGGGCGCGCCGGCCGCGACGGCGCGCTCTCGCGCTGCGTCCTGTTTTACCGATCGCAGGACCGCTCGACGCAGCAGTACTTCATCGACCAGATCGGGAAGGACAACTTCGATACCGACTTCCGCATGATCAAGGAGCTGAAGGAACACGCACAGCAGAAGCTCGATCTGATGGTGCGCTACGCGACCGGACATCAATGCCGGCGACAGATGATCCTGAATTACTTCGGCGACGACGCCGACATCGGCGCGTGCGAGTGCGACGTCTGCCGGCGCGGCACGGCGATCGACCTCGACGCACCGATTCCGGAATCCACGGTTCTGCTCGTTCGGCAACTGCTCAGCGGCATCGCCCGCGTGAATGGCAAGTTCGGTATCAAGGCGGCGGCGGAGTTGCTGGGGGGCGTGGAAAGCGAACGCGCGATCAAGTTTCGGTTCCACGAGATGCCGACGTTTGGTCTCCTGAAAGTTCGGTCGCTCAAAGATATCAGCCGCATGCTGGAGCGGGTCTCCGAGGCAGGATTGGCGCGGCAAACGCGGATGCAGGATTCATTCGGGATGCTCGTGGAGCTGACCCCCGCCGGCGTCGCCGTGATGCGCGGCGAATCGAAGCCACCCGGACTGCTCGCCGACCTCGAAGGGGTCCGCGTCGAGAAGTCGAGCCGAAAGGCGCGGCAGGGCGTGCCCGACGACGTCGAACTGGATGTCGACGCGAAGGATCGATTCGAAAGACTCCGCGCGGCGCGTTCGCGCCTGGCGCGGGAGAAGGAAGTGCCGGCGTACGTTGTCTGCCACGACCGAACGCTGCGCGCGATCGCATTGCGCGTTCCGCAATCGCTCGAGGAACTTGAAACGATCAAAGGGATGGGCTCGATGAAGGTCGCGATGTACGGGCAATCGCTGCTCGACGCGATGCGTTAGCCGTCCGGCGTGCAGCTTCTCTAGGCGCGTTGATCCCTCAACTCGCTACCCATGCCTCTCGACGGATTGTGGAAAATTGAAAAAAATCCACGAATAATCACGTTGCGTCGCCGGTTTACACAGCGGACGCTGTTACCAGCTTCAGGGAGCCTGCGTTGTTGTTCAAGTTGTGAAGGGAGAGAGCCATGCGTTTGTCCATGCTGAGTGCGTTGCCGGCCGTCGTTGGGGTGTTTGTCGGCAGTTCCGGTGCGGTGGCGTGTCTGGTGCAGCACGCATCGGGCCAACTCGTCTCGTGTATGCCTGGTTGCAGCGACGACCTTGTGAGCAGCACTGTGCAGACCAGCATGGAGTCGCAAGGTAAGGCGCTTTCGGTTCCTTCAGCACTTGCGGGAATGTCCGGCGGCGGGGAAAGCGTCACGACCGTGCACGTTTACGGGTTCGACTTCAGCACGAACCCCTCGTCCGGGCCGGTGGTGGATCCGGTCATCAGCGTCGGCGACACGATTCACTGGGTGTTCGACGCGAGTTTCCATACCGTGACATCTGTCAGTGGAAGTGCCGAGTCGTTCAATTCGGGCACGATCTTCACGGCGGGCGCTACGTTTGACCACACGTTTACCCAGGCGGGGACCTTCCAGTACTACTGCGCGATCCACGGCTTCGACAACGGCAACGGAACCGCGGGCGGCATGGCGGGTCTCGTCACCGTTCGCGCCGTCCCCGAACCCGCGAGCGCGCTCGGGATGCTTCTACTCGGTTCCCGTCGCCGCCGTTCCTGATCGATCTGGAATCTGTTCGAACACCGGCAGCCGGGGTGTCACGGCGTCCTGTCGCGTGGCGCGCCGGCCGTTGGCGGGCGTGACGTCGCGATTGTTTTCATCCGTGGATCATCCGCGCATTCGACTGCCGTGCCTTTGCCGCTATTCTCGCCGCCATGGATCACTGGTGGCCGATCGCGTCGAAAGTGCTTGCGGTTTTCGCGATCATGGCGTGTGGAGTGGCGGCCCGCATCGTCGGGTGGCTCAGCGCGGAATCAGACCGATCGCTGATGAAAATCACGGTCAATCTGCTGCTGCCTTGCCTGTTCTTTCATCGCCTCTTGACCGACCAGGCGCTGAATAGCCCATCACACATTTACCTGCCACCGTTGATCGGATTTGCGACGACGGTTCTCGGGTTTGCTGTCGCGGGGTTGCTCGCCTGGACCTGCGGCAAATGGATCGATCTGCCGACGCAGTCGCATCGCCGAGCATTCACGCTCTGCACAGGGATGTACAACTACGGCTACGTGCCGCTGCCGATCGCGTACGCGATTTTTCCGGGTACGGTCACCACGTTGATCGTCCACAACGTCGGCGTGGAGATCGCCCTCTGGACGGTCGGCGTCCTCGTGATCAGCGGGGCGCTCGGGCGCGATTCCTGGAAGCATCTGTTCAATGCGCCGGTGATCGCCATCGGGATCGCGCTGGCAATCGGCTTCGCCGGGTTGAAGAATGCCGTGCCCGGATTTGTGATCGATGCATCTTTCAGCCTCGGCGTATGCGGTATCCCGCTCGGACTGATCCTGAGCGGAGCGACGATCTACGATTTGTGGCGCGGATCGACGTGGTTTTCGCATTGGCGCGGCCTGGGAAGCGCGGTGGCGCTCAGACTCGCATTGCTCCCCATGGCTTTTCTTCTGTTTGCGCGCCATGCACCGATCTCTACCGAATTGAAGCAGGTGATCATTCTCCAAGCGGCGATGCCCGCGGCGGTCTTTCCGATCATTCTCACCCGCCTGCACCATCAGGATACGGCCACCGCGTTCTGCGTGATCGTCGGCACAACACTGCTGGGACTTATCACCATTCCACTTTGGATCGCGTTCGGCTGCGCATATCTGGCCATCACCGTCCCATAGTCGCTGCTAATTCTATTGCGGCACAGAATGCGAAGATTTCGGCTGTAAATAAAACTCTCAAACGTCGGCAACCGCCGCGACATATCGCAGACACGTCGTGTTTACCGTCGAAATAGAATTCTCATAATCTGAATGTAACAACATGAAAATTCACTTTCTGATTGACGTGCAAATGATGTGTGATAACTTTTGCATCACCTTGCAGCGGAGCAGGGAACATTCACGCCATGCAGCGGAGCGCAGCAATCGGGAATTAAGGCAAGCCCCGGCCGGCATATCGCAAGCGGAGACGCCCATGAAGCACAAGACGAATCGCGGTTTCACTCTCGTCGAGTTGCTTGTCGTCATTGGAATCATTGCCCTGCTCATTTCGATCCTCCTCCCAGCGCTGGGCCGCGCACGCGATCAGGCCGCGCGGGTCCGCTGTCTTTCGAACATGAAGCAGCTCCACCTCGCGTACATGGAATACGCCAACCGCAACAAGGATCAAATCCCGATCGGGTACACCAACGGCTTCAAGCAGATGAACTACATCGTCTGGAACAAGCAGGGGTACTATCAGATGTTCGGTGCCGTCTGGAATGCCGGCATCGTCAAAGATCCCCACCTCTTCTACTGCCCCAACCGAAGTGACGACTGGAACGCATACGACACACAACTGAATCCGTGGCGCCCGGGCATGTCCGGCAATACTGAAGAGGTTCGAGCCAGCTACGACACGCGCCCCGCCGCACCATGGGGAGCGGGCTTTGTGTACAAAGAAGGCGGCGACCCGAGCGTGCCGGTGCCGATGCCCAAGCTCTCCAAGCTCAAGATGAAGGCGCTCTTTGCAGACTGCGTGAACGATTCGGACGATCTGCTGGCGAGCCATCGAACCGGGACGAACGTCGTCTACAGCGACGGGCACGGCATCTGGGTGCCGAAAGACGTCTTCAATGCGAACCTGAAAAACGCGCCTCCGGTGTTCACCGACGACGGCAGCAGGGCGATGTGGCGCTTCGACGCGACCGGATTGTTCATGGGCGTTTGGGCGGATCTGGATGCGCAACAAAACGTCGTCCCCAAGACGGTTGCGCCTCGATAACTGGCGACGTATGAAATCGACGGCGGATACCGCGCGAGTGCTCGCGCGGTGCGAAACGAACAGGACGTCGCGGCGCGTTCTGCGGCGACGGGATGGAACAAGTTCTACGGAGGATCGACAGTGCAAAACTCGAAGAAGATGGTCATCGGCGCGGCCCTTGCCGCGATGGTTCAGTTCGGCTGGTCCGGCGGCGTCAATGCGGCCACTCAGACTTGGGATGGTGGCGGTGCCGACAACAACCTGTCGACCGCGGCGAACTGGGTCGGCGATATCCTGCCCGTTCCAGCAGACAGCGTCATCTTCACCGGACTGGTCCGCAACACGCCAAGCGTCAGCAGCGCGACCACCTATGTCGGCTTGACCTTTGACGTGAATGCCGGCGCTTTCACGTTCGGCGGCGCCAATTCGATCACGACCACCGGCACCGGCGCCGTCGGGTTGATCAACAACAGCATTCTCACCCAGACCTTCAACGTCCCGATGAACTTTGCAGCAGGCACCGTCAATGCCGGCGGCACCGTCGCGACCAACCTCACCGGCCACCTGATTTTCAACGGCCTCGTGAACATCGGTAACAACACGCTCACCAACGTGATCTTCACCGGCGCTTCGAACACCACGCTCGCCGGCGGAATCACCGGCACCGGAACGGCGGGAACCGCCGGAAATATTCAGAAGACCGGCACCGGCACCGTCTTCGTCAACACCGCCAGTGCCGCGTGGGCCGGCGATGTGTTCATCAACGGCGGCGCGATCCGGATCAACAATGCCAGCGCGCTCGGCTCCGGCGGCGGCCGCATTGAAACGGCGCTCACCTCCGGCGGCACCGGCCTGGGTGCCCTCGAACTCGACGGCCTCGACTACACGCTTGCCAAGCCCGTCACCAACCGCTTCCGACAAGGCACGACGATCAACGAAGTGATGCTTCGCAACATCGCTGGCAACCACACCGTCAGCAACGTCACGACCGGCAGCGGCGGCAGCCAGCTCAACTGGGAATCCGCCGCCGGAAATCTCGCCATCGGCACACTCAACACCACCGCGAACGGCGGCGCGAGGACGATTCGAATGATCGGCGCCGGCAACGGCGAAGTGCAGAACTGGACGCCCAACGCCAACAACGCGATCACGCTGATTAAGGACGGCACGGGCACCTGGACGATGCGCTCCAGCATCGCGACCAACATCGGCACCGCCGCATTTGGCGCGGTTACGGTCAACGGCGGCAACCTCGTCCTGGAAGCCGGGCTCGGCGAAAAAGTTGTCGGCAACAGTTCGCTCCCCGTAGTTCCCAATGTGACGATCAATTCAGGCGGCACGCTCACCGTGAAGTCGGCCGATGGCACCACCGGCGAAGTCGGCAATTACTCTGCCAGCGGAACCACCAACACCATCAAAGCCGGCGGCACGCTCGATGCCAGCACCTTCACCAACTACTCGATGCAAGCCGGCCAGACCTGGATCATCGGCGGAACCGTCAAGGCCGGGAACCTCTCGACCTTCGGCGACAACGCGATCTATCTCGGCGACGTCAGCACCACCGCCTTCGGCACGGCGACCGTTGTCGGCAACGTCACGCTGTCGAACGCCTTCTCGACCGCGACCGGCGGCCTCAACTTCGACCTCGCCAACGTCAACACCGTGGGCGGAGGCGTGAACGACCTGCTCAGCGTTCAAGGGAACGTCAGCGTCGACAACAGCTCCGGCCCGATCAACATCCGTCTTCATCCCACGGCGGGTCTTGCCAACGGCTCCTACCGCCTGATCGATTTCACGGGCGGCAGCACCCTCAACGCCAATGACTTCACGCTTTCCGGCTTCACGCCGGGCACGACGCGTCAGTCGATCAGTGTCGGCACCGCGGCCGGCCAGGTGAATCTCGTCGTCGCCGGCTCGCCGGGCAACGTCGTGTGGAAGGGCAACGTCTCCAGTACGTGGGACATCGGCGTCACCGGCACGCCCAACTGGCTCAACGGCGCCACTGCCGACAAGTATTACGACTTCGATAATGCATCCTTCACGGATGCCGCCGCCAACAAGACCGTTGATCTCAGCACGGTCATCACGCCCACCTCGATTACCGTTAATTCCGCGGGAGACTATGTGTTCCAGGGCGGCGGATCGCTCAACGGGCCGACCGGCATCACCAAGAGCGGCACCGGCAAACTGACGATCTCCAACACCGGCCCGAATACCATCACCGGCCCGATCAACATCAACGCCGGTACGATCGAAGTGGGGGATGCCGGCCTAGGCAGCGGCGCGGTCACGAACAACGGCACGCTCATCTACAATGTCAACTCCGATGTGAACCCGGGCGCAATCGCCGGAACCGGCTCGCTCGTGAAGCGCGGCGGCGCCAGCATCGTGCTCAATGATGCCAGCACCTACAGCGGCGCTACCACCATCGAAAGCGGCATCGCCCTTGCGAGCGTTGCGGGCGCGTTCGGCGACTCGACCGCAGGGACGACGGTGAACGACGGCGCGACCGTATTCTTCGTCAACCCGGCCACGGTTTATACCGAGGCGTTCAACATCACTGGTGGGGGCGCTGCCAGCGGCGGCGTGCTTCACAGCGGTGGTGCTGTGGTTACCACGCTCAACGGCGCGATCGTCCTTGCGGGCGCATCATCCATCCAGAACGACGGCGGGTCGACGCTGCTCATCGACAATGCCAACGGCATCAGCGGCAGCGGCCCGATCACCAAGTTCGGCAGTGGAACGCTGCAGATCGTCGGCACCGGGCACACCTGGACGGGCGGCGTGAACGTCGGTGATGGCACGCTTCTGCTCGGCGGGGGCGCCAATCTCGGCGCGATTCCGGGACAGATTACCGTCGCGGGACCGAACGGCACGCTCGCCTTCGGCAGCACGCTCGCCTCGACCTACACCGCCGCGGTGTCGGGGAATGGCATCATCGCCGCTGGCAACACCGGTGCGGCGACGACGCTAACCGGCGACCTCAGCGGGTTCTCGGGCACACTCTCGACGTCCACCTTCGGCGTCGCCAGCACGCTCGTTGTCGCGACCGCGACCAACGCGACCACCGCAACGGTTGCTTCGCCCGGTTCCGGCGAAGGGTACGGCATCCTGCGACTGGAACGCTCGGACGCGCTCGCCGCCAACCCGACGATCAATGTTCAGGCCCAGCAGCTCCTCGGAACCGGCCGGCTTGAATTGGCTAATAACATCACGATCAACGCCGGCGCGATCAACCTCAACCAGCGCAACGTCGCCGGTGCGGTCGGTGCGCCGGCCGTGTTGACGCCGGACCTCGCGGGACTGCTTACGCCGGCCGTCTCCAGCGCTGCGGGTAATAACACGCTGAATGGTGCAACCGTCATCACAACCGGCGGTTCGTTCGCAGGCTTCGAGGCTGCGGCGAACGCGACCTTCACCATCGGCGGAACGATCAAACCGCTTTCAACAGCGGCGAGTGCTCGCCAAGTTGTCTTCATGGGCGCCGGCACCGGCACGGTGAACGCCGTGATCAGTGACGACGCCCAGCTGATCAATGTCTATAAGATTGGCACCGGCACCTGGACGCTTGCAGGCAATAACAGCTACACCGGCGTGACCCGCGTGGTGGCTGGTAAGCTTGTCGTGGCGCCGAACGCGCAGACGCCAGTCCTGTCGGATGTGGCAACCGCCGGCACCGACATCATGGGCGGCACGCTCAGCCTCCAGTACACGAGCGGCAACGGTCCTGCGCTTGTGAATACGGTCCTGTCGACGCTTACCGCCGGATACGGACAGGCGCCGAAGTTCTCGGCCGGCAAGATCCGTTCGAGCACGCTCGCGGCCAACCGAATCCTCGGTTGGAAAGACACAGGCACGTCGGTGGACGTCGCCTACACGCTCGTGGGCGACACCAATCTGGATCTGACCGTGAACTTTGACGACCTGCTTTCTCTGGCTCAGAACTACAGCACGACGGCAACCGGCAAGGTCTGGGCGCAAGGCGACTTGAACTACGACGGCGTCGTCAACTTCGATGACCTGCTCGGACTGGCCCAGAACTACAACGGCTCAGTCCTGCAGGCCAACGACATGGCGTCGGCAATGGGCGGCAACTTCGCGGCCGACTGGAAGCTCGCGCTTTCGGTCGTCCCGGAACCGACCTCGCTCGGTCTTCTGGCCGGCAGCCTGATGGTCCTGCGTCGTCGTCGCTCGATCTGATCCTCCTCCGCACGGCGGGCGCGCCTTGACCGGCGCGTCCGCCTTTCACGGCAGAAGGTGTCTTCTGCCGATGACTGAACAGGCTGTTGTCCAGGGACTTTCGAGAGCGCATATGTCGATTGTCGCGGTGGCAAAACGTGCAGGTGTCTCGGTAGCGACGGTCTCCCGTGTCATCAACGACCTGGGGAGCGTCCGTTCCAAGACGGCCGACCAGGTGCGCGAAGCCATGCGCGCCATCGGCTACACGCCGCCCGTCATCCGACGCGGTCCAAAGCTTCGTCGTACCGAAGCGAAACAGTTCACGCTTAAGCAGATTGCGATTTTAAACGTCGGCGGCGGGCCGGACTGGCTCCACCTGCCGGTCATGGGCTCGGTCGTCTCCGGCGTCGTTCGGGCGTGCAAAGAGCAGGGCATCCGCCCGATTCTCGATGAAATGCCAGACCCTTCACAACTGAGCAACTTCATTCGCGATGGTGAAGTCGATGGCGCGATCGTCTTTCTTCACTCCGGCGCAAGCGATACGTGCCTCGAGCAGATCCGACAACACATGCCGCTCGTCCGCGTGACGGGTGGTGAAGGCACGACCACTGCTTGCGATCATGTGGCCGCGCACAATGCCGCGATCGGACAGATGGCGTTTGCCTATCTTCGTCGGAACGGATCGGCGCGTACGGCGTTCGTCACCGACCGGCCGGAACTGCAGCTCATGCGGATGCGTGGCGTGAACTTCAACAGCGCCGCCGTCGACGCGTGCATTCCGAACCATACGTACATCGTCAGCAATAATTCCGCGACGACGCGTGCTTATGCGGGTACCACCTCAGTTCACGCATCGCTTCACGATGTCGTCGAGCAGATCGCGGCGTCGCCGCTTTCGATCGACGGGCTGTTCATACCGACGGATCATCTGACTTCGGTGCTTTATCCGATGTTTGAACGGGTTGGCATCCGGATCGGGCGCGAACTGAAGGTGATCTCGTGCGACAACGAACGCGTCCGGCTGACCGCGCTCACGCCGCGGCCTCCCAGTATCGACTTGCGGTCCGACGAGATCGGGAGAATGGCCGTCAGCACACTGCAGAGCCGCATCGCCAACCCCAATCAGCCGCGGATCAGCGTGCTGGTGAACCCGACGCTCGACGCCGACGGCCCTGAAGGCGCCGCTTGAGTTCCCAGCGCGCTGCCTGACTCCTCAAAATCCCGCCGAGTGTTAGATTCGACGCCTTATTGCTGTCTGATCGCAGACGCATTTTCAGGAGTCACATGAAGAACCGTAGAATTTGGGCTGCCGTTGCCGTTCTGGTGATCCTTGTCGCCGTCGGTCTGGTGTACGCGAAGCGCGGTAAATCGAAACCCGATGCTCAGAAACTGGCCAATGAGATCGCCGCAGGCAAGCAGATTTCGCTGCCCGGCGGCGAGAAGGTGCAGGTCAACTCGCCATCGGCGCAGTACTTCGCGTTGCCTGCCGGCCCGGAACGCGTTGCCTTTCTCGACAAGATGATCGACCAGCAGGAAGAAATGCGGAAGAAGATTGCCAGCGGCGAGATCAAACTTCCCGACGGCATGACGCCCGCAACGATTCCCGCCGGCACCAAGCCCCATTTCGAAGCCGCGACCGGCGAGAAGCACGGCACGGAGGTCACGAGTCATACGTCGCCTGATGGCTCGGCAAAGACGATGACGGTCCGGCTCAATTCAGATGATCTCTCCCCCGCCTTCCGTGCCCAGATGCAGGAGTTCGCCGGCGCGCTCCGCAATCGCCGCAAGGAGCGCGGTCTTGATCCGGATGCGCCGATGATGTTCATCCGCAACGAAGTGCATGGCACGCCGAAATGATCCCTCATTTCGGTTTCTGAATCGATTCCCAGAAATCGTCGACGCGCTTGGCGGAGATCGGAATCGAAGTGCCGAGCTCCTGCGCGAACAAAGAGACGCGAAACTCCTCCAAGACCCACCGGTACTTGGTGACCTCTGCCGGTTCCGGCTGGTTCGCCGGCAACGATCGCTTGAGATCGAGATAGCGTTGCCATCGCTCGGCGATCTCCAGCAGCCGATCGCAGTCGCGGCGGACGCCGGCATCCAGCAGCTTCTTCAATCGCGTATTCATCGACTTGAGAAATCGCGGCAAGTGCGGAAGCCATTCCTTGGGTGTGCTGAGCAGGAAGTCGGCCGGGAGGATCCATCGGAGTTGTTCGCGCAGGTCGTTAATGCTTGCCATCATCAGGTCGGGGTATTTGTTGCCGAGCTTGAGCGCGAGTTGCTGATACTCGACGAGCGTTTCGCTGGCGATCGACGCGAGCTTTGAGGACTCAGCGCGTAGACGATTCCACGCACCTTTGAGCTGCAACTCGTACTCCATCCGAGTTCGGACGTCGGCGGCATCCGGCGTGATGAGTTGGTGGGCGAGCGCTTCGACCATGAGCGACTTCAAGTTGGTCGCGCTGCCGAGCGTCGAATAGTTGAGGCACATCTGCCGCCAACCGGACAGATCGTTTACATGCCAGGCGAGTTCCTTTTCGTACTCGATGACGAAGAGCCGCCGCACGCCATGACGGGTCGACGCCCGCGCCGCCTGCGGCGTATCGAAGAGCCTCAGCGCCGCCTGCTTGCCGTCGAGGTCGGTCAGCCCTGGGAACGCCTGGAGCGTGCCGCCGGCGCGGCGGATCTCGACACGATCAGGGAGATCGCCGACGTCCCAGGTCGTCAGTCCGTCGCGGTGCCACCTGGGATCGATCTCCCTTGCCAGCAATGCGCGGATTTTGTCGCGCAGCAACGTGCGAAGCTCTGCGAGATCTCGACCCGCCGCGACGGCATTTGCCTTTTCGTCGATAACGGCGATGTTCATTTTGAGGTACGGCGAAAGCTGAGCGGGGTCGAAATCGCCCGCCTTCACGGTCAGCCCGGTGAGCTTCCCGAGCGTTTTGGCAAACATCTCCAGCAGATTGCCCTCGCCGAATGTCATCATGCGGCGTGATTGCGCCGCGAACTCCGGCGCGGGAACGACCGTCACGCGCACCGGCTTGGGCAGGGTGCGGATGAGGTCGTTGAGTTTTTCTTCGATCAAGCCGGGCACGAGCCACTCGATTCGGTCGCCGTCCAGATCATTCAGCAACGACAGCGGCACAACGATTGTCACGCCGTCGTCCTTTGCGCCCGGGTCGAAGTGATACTTCAGTTCAAAGGTGCCGTTCTTCAGCGTGATCCGGGTCGGAAACGCCTCGGCCCCGACATCGTCGTGGCTGTGAAGCATCAGGTCGGACGCCGACATGAAGAGCAGCTTACGATTGTTGTGCTCGGCATCGCGCCGCCACTTGTTGAACGTCTGCAGGCCAGTCACCTCGGCGGGAATCCTCGCGTCGTAGAACGCGTAGCGCGTGGCGACGTCGGCGAGGATGTCCTTGCGCCGCGTTCGCGCTTCGAGCACTTCGATGTCTCGCACCAGCGCCTGGTTGTTGCGAAGGAACGGAGCATCCAGTTCGACATCGCCTTCCACGAGGGCGTTGTGGATGAAGACTTCGCGGCTCTTTTTCGGATCGACCGATTCGTAAGAGACAGATCGCTTCACGACGATCGGCAGCCCGTGCAGCATCACTTTTTCGTACGCCATTACGCGGCCGGTCTTCGGGTTCCAGTGGGGTTCGAAGTAAGTGCGTTTCACGAGGTGGCTGGCGGCTTCCTCGATCCATTCGGGCTGAATCTGGGCCGCGATGCGCGCGTACGACTTGGTCGTTTCGACGATTTCGGCCGCCATCACCCACGCGGGCTTGCGCTGGAAGAGCGACGAGCCTGGGAAGAGCCAGAAGCCCTTGCTGCGCGTGCCGGCGTATTCGCCTTGCTCGCCGCGCTTGCCGATCTGCGCGAGCAATCCTGCGAGCAGGGCATGATGGATGCGGTCGCTGTCGGCTTCCTTCTCGTTGCGCTTCCACTTCAGTTCGCTCGCGAGTTCGTTGAGCTGGCGAATGACGTCTCCCCACTCGCGCATTCGAACCGCGCTGAGGAAGTTGGTCTGGCACCATTTCCGCAGCCGGTTGTTGGAGACCGATCGCTCCTGCAGCGCGTAGGCCTTCCACAAGTTGAGATAACCGAGAAAGTCGGAGCCACCGACGCGGTATTGAGCATGTGCGGCATCGGCGAGCGATTGTTTGTCCATCGGCCGGTCGCGCGGATCCTGGATACTCAGGCCGGCGGCGATAACGATTACTTCTGTCAAACAATCGAAATCGTTCGCAGCCAAAATCATCCGCGAGATCTTCGGATCGATCGGCAGCCGCGCCATCAGTCTGCCGAGCGGGGTGATCTCGTTGTTCTCGTTGATCGCGCCCAGCTCGAAAAGCGTCTGGTAGCCGTCCTTGACCTGCTTGTAGTCCGGCGGCTCGAGGAACGGAAACTCTTCAATCCGGCCCAGGCCGTACGCCTTCATTTGCAGGATGACGCTGGCGAGATTCGTCCGCAGGATCTCGGGGTCGGTGAACTGCGGACGAGTTTCGTAATCCTTCTGCTCATAGAGCCGGATACAAACGCCCGACCCTACGCGGCCGCAGCGGCCCTTGCGCTGGTCGGCGCTGGCGCGGCTGATGGGTTCGATCGGCAGCCGCTGGAGCTTATTCCTCGCCGAGTATCGGCTGATCCGCGCGATGCCGGTGTCGATCACGTATCTCACGCCCGGCACGGTGACGGACGTCTCGGCAACGTTAGTCGAGAGGATGATGCGCGGCCTGCTCGACTTCTGGAACACGCGCATCTGGTCGCCGACGCCGAGCCGCGCATAAAGCGGCAGGATTTCAGCCCGCTGGAGCCGCTCGGCGCCGAGCGATTCGGAAACGTCGCGGATGTCGCGCTCCCCGGAGAGGAAGATCAGCGTGTCGCCCGGCGATTCGCTCCAAAGTTCGTCTATCGCACCCAGGATGCCATCGCGCTGTTGCGGCACCGCATCCTCGGGATCGACGCTCAACGGCGGACGATAGCGCACTTCGACCGGATACGTCCGGCCTTCAACTCGAAGAATGGGCGCGCCGTCGAAGTGGTTGCTGAACCGCTCGGGGTCGATCGTCGCACTCGTGATGACCACCTTCAATTCCGGCCGCTGCGGCAGGAGCTGCTTCAGATAGCCGAGGATGAAGTCGATATTCAACGAGCGCTCGTGGGCCTCATCCACCACGATCGTGTCGTAATCCAGGAGCAGGCGGTCGTTCTGCGTTTCGGCGAGCAGGATGCCATCTGTCATCAATTTCACGCGCGTGGCGGCGCTGGTCTGATCGTGAAATCGCACCTTGTAGCCCACGACGTCGCCGAGCGAGACGTTGAGTTCATCCGAGATACGCTGCGCGACCGATCGCGCGGCGATACGGCGCGGCTGCGTGTGCCCGATCGCTCCGTACACGCCGCGACCCAGTTCGAGGAGAATCTTCGGCAACTGGGTGGTCTTTCCCGAGCCGGTGTCGCCGCAGAGGACGACGACTTGATTGTCGCGGATCGCGTTGGAGATCTCTTCGCGGTGGGCCGCGATCGGCAGGGCTTCGTCGTATTCGAAACGCAGCTTGTGTTCGCGGCGCTGCCGTACCGAGTCGAGCGATGATTCGATGCGTTGCCGCACCTGCTCGATCGTGTGATCGATCGGCAGATTATCGGCCAGCCGCTGCCGTGCGGCGCGAAGACGCTTGGCGATCGCCGCGCGATCGCGAAGCAACAGTTCATCCACGCGCGACGAGAAGTCGGCGAGGAGTTTCAGCGGCGGAATGGACTCAGCGGCGCCATGCATCGAAGCGAAGCATCGTAGCCCGGATCGCGAGGGATTTCATGCGACAGATTCCGATTCGTTGGCGCGACGCTTGCGTCGCCCTCGGCGACATCGAATCTGGCGGATGAGGCAAGCTTCACTCCTACGAATCAGCACATCACGGCCTCATCACCGGCGTCCAGGCGATCTTCGCCTGGCCCAGCGTCGTGCCGGTCGCGAAGGCCAGATCGATCTGGGCGATCTGGTATTCCGTCTCTGCCGAGACGAGCGATGACTCGGCATCCTGCAACTTCACCTGTGCGTCCAGCACCTCGGTGCTGGTGCGCTGCCCCTGGTTGAACTGCCGAACCTCGCCTTCATAAAGCCGCTGGTTGAGCGCCACGCGCTGACGGGCGGCCTGCACGCGCTGGAAGTTCGTCTGGATCGTGTCGACCGCGTCGAGAACCTCGCGGCGAATCTGCAGCGCCTGGGCGTTGCGGTCCGTGAGCGTCTTCAGCCGGTTAAGCAAGGCCTGTCGATACCGTGCCCGGGCGGCACGGTTGCCGATCGGGATCTCCACCTGCAAACCGATCCGATGGTCGACGTAGTCCATTCGGCCGGTCTCGTCGATCGAATCATCGAACGACGGTCCGAGGCCGTTGATGTTGTACGTGTAATCGAGCGTCACCAGCGGCAGCATTTCATTCCGTGTCGAGGCGACGTCAATCGATCGCTGGATGACTTGCAGCTCGGCATCCATCAGCTCTGTTCGCTGTGCCGTCGCGCTTTTGATCAATGCGACTCGATCAAGGTTCAGATCAAGTGTCGTCATCGGGGACTCGGGCACGACGATCGTCGGTTCTTCGATCGGCAGTGCGGGGTCGTTCATCAGCTGTTTCAATTCACGCTGTCGCTGCTTCAGGTTGTTCTCGGCGGTAATGACAAGCTCGAGCTGGTCGGCGGCGCCGGATTCGGCGCGGGTGATTTCGATCTCGGCCGCCTGCAGCGCGTTGACGCGACGCCGCGCGCGTTCGAGCTGCGCTCGAGTCAAATCCAGGCCGGCCACGCGAACATCGAGCTCGCGCCGCGCGGCCGCCAGTCGCCAGAACGCGCGATCGACGTTCGCGATCACCCGCGTCGCTTCCAGCTTTGTTCGCAGCTCGGCTTGTTCCTGCTGATAAAAGGCGATCTGGATTCGTCGATCTGCATACTCTGCGCCGGCGCCGCGCAACAATGGCTGACGAACACTCAATGAAAGATCGGATTCATACGCCGGGTTAAGTTCCGAGAATTCGTTGTTGTTTTTCGAACGGCTCATCGGCACATCGATCGAAACCGTGCCGCCGGTGTGCAGCGGGATTGAAATGCCCGGCGTGACTGAGAGGTTTTCCAACTGGGAGCCGACGAGCCGCGACGCGGTGGGTTGATCGAGGTTGCTGTAGTCGACGCGCGTCGTAAACGAAGCATCGAAAGCCGCTTCCTCGGCAGAGAGCGCCTGTTGCGATACGCCCGGATCAATTAACGACGAAGCGAGCTCGAGGTTGTTTCGGAGCGCGCGATTGCGCGTGTCGGCGAGCGAAAGGTGCACTTCCGTTACCTGGGTCGTCGGAATGGGCCGGGTCGTCGTCACCTGTGTCGTGGGTTGGGTCGCGGGCTGGAGTTCAAGTGTGGGTGCGCTGCGCAGCTGGTCCTGACGAATCGGCGCGACCGGCAATTCGCTCCGGAAGAAGCTGCAGCCGGAAGCGAGCGGGATCGTCACGAGGGCCAGGAGAATCGGGAGATGCCGGGGATCATTCATGGCGGAGCGCCTCGATCGGATCAAGCCGGGCGGCCTTGATCGCAGGGAACATGCCGAAGACGAGTCCGACGCCCGCGGAGAAGCCGAAGCTGAGAAAGATCGCGAACTTGGTGATATACGCTTTCTCAAGATAGAGGGAGGGCAGATGATGCAGAATGATTACCAGTCCCTGCGCGATGCCCAGACCGATCAGGCCGCCCATGCAACAGAGCACGATCGCCTCGATCAGGAACTGGAGCAGGATGGCGCCCGGCTTGGCGCCGACGGCCTTGCGCAGGCCGATCTCGCGCGTGCGCTCCGAGACGCTGACGAGCATGATGTTCATGATGCCCACGCCGCCGACGATGAGCGACACGCCGACCACGCCCGTCGCGACGATCGTGATCACGCCGGCAATATTGCCGAAGATTTCCACCAGGCGCTGTACCGAGCGAACCGCGAAATCGTCCTCTTCGCCGGGCGAGATCCCGCGCTTGGTGCGAAGGTAATGGGTGATCTCGGCCGATGCTTCTTCGCTCTGCTGCGTGGTTTTTGCGGCGGCGATCACGAAGAGCCCGTTGTTCGGATTCAACCTTCGCGCGGTCTCGAAAGGCATGAAGATTTCAGCGCCGCTGCCCTCGCCGCCGAAAATCCCCGTGTTCGGATCGTCTTCCAGCACGCCGATCACGATAAAGCGGCGATCGCTCATATAGATCGCCTGCCCGGAGGGATCCTTGTTCAATCCGAGTTTCTGTTGGAGCGTTTTGTTGACCAGACAGACCGGACGCGCCCGCTCGCTGTCGATAAAGTTAAACGTTCGACCCTCGGTGATGTAGCGATGCTGGATGTCGTGCCACGACGGCTCGATTCCCACCACGTTGACAGCGGCGATGTTGATCTGTCCGAAGCGCACGTTGTCATTGGAATTCGAAATGCGCGTGAATGCGCGGACGCTGGCGACATCTCGCAGCAGGTCGTCGAACACTTCCGGTTTGAACCGGATCTGGGTCCACGGGACGTGTCGCGCTTCCTGGGCCGCCGTTCGCTGCGGAAAGACGAAGAGATTGTTCGTGCCGAATGTTTCCAGCTGGCCGAGCACCATCGCTTCCAGCCCGGCAACCGCAGCAGCCACCGCCGCGACGGACGCGACGCCGATGACGATGCCGATCGTCGTGAGGAATGATCGCAGCTTATTGGTCCAGATCTGGCCGAGCGCCAGCGCGATACATTGGAGGAGAAGAACCGCGGCATGACCGATCCAGGCGATGGGGCTGCTCATCGGGTCACCTCGGGCGTGCCTTTCGGCACTTGCATCGTGTCAGAATGTACCTTGCCGTCGCGCATGCGGATGATGCGTCGGGCACGAGCCGCCACATCCGCTTCGTGGGTCACCATCACGATCGTCTGGCCCGCCTGATACAACTCGTCGAAGAGCAACAGGATTTCCTCGCTCGTCTTCGTGTCGAGGTTTCCGGTCGGTTCGTCGGCAAGAAGGATGGCGGGTTTATTGACGAGGGCGCGGGCGATCGCCACGCGTTGTCGCTGCCCGCCGGAGAGTTGGTTTGGCTTGTGGGTGATTCGGTTCGCCAGGCCGACGCGGGTGAGCGCCTCCTTGGCGCGGGCGGTACGGCCGAACCAGCCGCTTCGGGCATAGACGAGCGGCATTTCGACATTGCGCAGTGCCGTCCACCGCGGCAGCAATTCAAAGCTCTGGAAGACAAACCCGATCTGCTCATTCCGAACAGTTGCGAGCTGAGACGCGTTCATCCTCGAGACGATCTTGCCGCGCAGCGAGTAGCTGCCGCTGGTAGGGCGATCCAGGCACCCGAGGATGTTCATGAGCGTGCTCTTGCCGCTGCCGGAGGAGCCCATGATCGCTACGTACTCGTTGGGACCTACCGAAAGCGAGACACCGTCGAGGGCACGGATCAACTCCGTGCCCACGCGGTAGAACTTGGTGATGTTCTGAATCTCGATGAGCATCAGTTGGGCTTCGTTGCTGGGGAAGTGGTGGAGGGCTTGGTAGTGGAGGCTTCATCGGTCGCCACCGCGTCGTGCTGAATCGTGTCGAGAATCTTGAACGGCCCCACCACGACACTGTCGTCTTCGCTTAGGCCCGACGAAATGATCGTGTGCGTCATATCGCTGGCGCCGATCTTCACCGGCGTCACGACGGTCTTGCCGTTCACGAGTCGATAAACCACCGTGCAGGTCGTCTTGTTCTGGTCGACTTCGGGCTTGTTCCGGATCTCGGGCGGAAGCGAATCGACACTGCGGTTGAGAATTGCCTGGCTCGGCACGCGCAGTTCGCCGGTGTGTACCTGCGTGTGGATTTCAACATCCGCCGAGAGACCGGAAACGATCGTCCGGTTCTTGCGATCCAGAAGCACCTTGATTTCGTAATACTCGCTGCGGTCGGTCGTGCTCACGGTGCGGGCGAGCGCGATCGTCTGAACGACCCCATCGAACACTTCATCCGGATACGCCTGCATGATGACGCTGGCTTTCTGACCGACCTTGACGGAGGCGATGTCGGTTTCATCGACGCGTGACTCGACGATCATCTTCGAGAGATCGGCGACTTCGAGAATGACAGTGCCGGCGTTGTTCATCGTGCCCATGACGGCGATTTCGCCGACCTCGGCCTTGACCTGCGTGACGACGCCGTCGATCGGGCTGGTGATCGTCGTGTAGTTGAGGCTGTCCTTGATGCGATCGATCTCGGCTTTCGCCGCATCCGCCTGGAACTGCATGACCTTAAGCTGTACGCGATCGGCTTCGATCGAGCTTTCCTCGCCTTCGATCTGGCTCTTGAGCTGGCTGACCGTCGAGCGAAGGTCGTCAACGATCTGTTGTGAAACATCCTGGCTTGCCAGAAGGGCGACCTGCCGATCCAGTTCAGTCTGTTTATTTTCGAGTTGTACCAACAGCGTACGGACGGCAACGCCGCGGGCGGCGATGCGAGCCCTGGCCGTATCCGCCTCGGCGAGTTGCCCCTCGTGGCGGGCGACGGCGGCGCGGAGATTGGCCTCGATCTCGGTCGAATCGAGCTTCACCAGCACGCTCGGCGGCACGGGCGGGTTCGCGTTCGGATTGCCTTTGGTTACCATCTCGCCGATCTTGTAAGGCAGCTCCACAATCTTTGCGTTCACGCGCGCCGAGATCGAGACGTTTGTTTCAGGAACGACCGTTCCGGGCGCGCTGACGATTTCGGTGAGGTCGCCGCGCTGCGCTTTGACCACCCGGACGATCATTCCCTTCGGCCCGCCACCTCCAGAGTACTTAAAGGCGACGAATGTCGCGCCGCCGGCGATGAGGATCAGCACCAGCGCTATCGAAAGAACGAAGACCAGGGTTTTCATCTGTTGTTTCCTTGCAGGCGCCGGCGTCGGCGCTGCGGATCGTCACATCCGGTGTTGCAGTGTTTCCAGCACTCGATTGAATGCGGCACGATCCGAAGGTAGCTGAACCGGTCGATGCTCGAAGCCGCTCAGCAGCATCGCGTTCGCAAGGTCGACACTGGCCGAGGCATCCAGCCCGCTCGCCAGTGGCTTTGCCCTGCCTTGGCATGATTCGAGGAAGTTCTTCACCAGGTCGACATATTCTGCTTCGTACTCGG
Organism: Phycisphaerae bacterium; assembly: GCA_031411495.1. Classification (GTDB taxonomy): domain Bacteria; phylum Planctomycetota; class Phycisphaerae; order Tepidisphaerales; family Tepidisphaeraceae; genus JANOBD01. Next base: position 36,099 of record JANOBD010000172.1, read on the forward strand.
GATATTCCGCCTGCCACGTGGTTTTGGCGGGTGTCGTGTCACGGGCGGCGACTGTCATGGTGTGATCTCTCCCGGATCCGGCGAGTGTGACGACCTCGAGCTGCGTCAGCGACGTGACACGAATCAGCGCACGGTCGCCAAAAATCTCCAGCCGGTTCTGCCCGAACGGCTCGCCGGTGGATGTGATGAAACTGCCGACGCAGCCATTGGGGTATTCTAAAATCGCGTGAACTTCATCTTCGACCTCGATGTCGTGGTGTTTCCCGAAGCGGGTCGAGGCCAATACGCGCTGCGGCAGGCCGAAAAACCAGCAGATCAGGTCGAGCTGGTGTGGGCACTGATTTACCAATACACCGCCACCTTCACCCGTCCACGTTCCGCGCCAGGCGCTCTGGCGATAGTAGTGCTGGGTTCGATACCAGTCGGTGATGGTCCAGTTGAAGCGATAGACCTCGCCGACCGACCCATCCGCGAGCCGCTTTCGCACTTCGTTCCAGAGTGGCCAGGTGCGCTGCTGAAAGTCGACGGCGAAAACCAGATTCGGCTTCTTCGCATGAGCGGCGTTGAGCTTGTCGGCTTCCGCCGCAGTTACGGTCAGCGGCTTTTCCACCAGCACGTGCAGATTGCGGTCGAACGCGTCGAGCGCGAGTTGCGTATGCGAGAAGTGAGGCGTGGCGATGATCACGGCATCGACAAGACCGCTGTCGAGCAGTTCTTCTGACGTGTGAAATGCTTTTGTCCCAAGTTCTCCCGCGACGCGCTCTGCCGCTTCAAACTTGCGATCGCAGGTGGCCGTAATCGGCGCGCACAGCAGCCGTGACGCGGCGATGTGGTACTTCGACACGTAACCACAGCCGATCAATCCCAATCTCGGCACTTCTTTGTTTTGATTTGAAGAGGCCATCCCAGTCTCGTTGACGGTACCCGAGATTGCCGGGTTTGCTCAAGCAGGCAAACGCTTGCTGATTCGTCGCAAGGGAGGGAAATCGCTCGTTTTTGGGCAGACAATCCGGTCGTGCGGGGCAAAGGTACAAAAATGTGCTCCGTTTGTAGCTACCGGAGTCGATTGACTAGGACCTTAGCGAGTCGCGAAACAGAAAGACGCTCGCGGGCGCGGGTGCTTGCGAGCGTCGATGGATCACTCTGTGCCGATGCATCCTGAAGGCAATTCACTCCAGCTTCGCGAACAGAATCGACGCTTCGCCGAGCTGATGGCCGCCTTGAATCGGCTTCAATAGATCGTCGAACGTCTTGCCGTCGCTCGCGATGTTGAGCTGAGCCAGCCCGGCCTTCGCCTTCTCCGGCAAGACCGGGAGCAACGCGACGAGCGCCGCCTGCGTGGCCCGCACGATCGTATTCAGCACCGTATCCAGTCGCGCCGACTGGGCGGGATCTTTCGCCAGCGTGAAGGGACGCGTCTGATCGATGTACGTGTTCGCCGCCCGCGCGACCTCGAGTGGCAGCGTCACACAATCCTGCAGGCGGAACTCTTCGTACGCGGCTTTGAGCTTCGCCGGAAGTTCCGCGATCGCCTGCTCAACGGCCGCGTCTTCCGGTCCCGCTTGACCAACGGCGGGAACCGTCCCGCGATACTTCTTGATCATGTTCAGGTTCCGGTTGAGCAGGTTCCCGAGCACGTTGCCGAGCTCAAGGTACGCCGTGTTCAACTCGCTCGCGTTGAAGTCGAGATCGTTGCCGAACGGCGCGGCACGCAGCAGGTAGAACCGCAGCGCGTCGTGGCCGTACTTCGCGACGAGTTCGCGCAGCTTTGCCAGGTCGACGAAGTTGCCGAGCGACTTGCTCATCTTCTTGCCTTCGCTCGTCCACCAGCCGTGCGCGTAGAGCTTCTTCGGCAGCGGCTGGCCGAGCGCGAGGAGCATCGCGGGCCAGTAGAACGCGTGGAACCAGAGGATCTCCTTGCCAATCAGGTGCGCATTCGCCGGCCAGAACTTCTTGTAAAGCTCGCCATCGCCGTCGGGCCAATTGAGCGCGGTGATGTAGTTGCTGAGCGCGTCGATCCAGACATACAGCACGTGCTCCGGGTCGTTGGGCAGCGGGATGCCCCACTTGAGACTTGAGCGCGAGATCGAAAGGTCCTGGTCGTAGCCTTTGAGCTTCGAGAGGATTTCGTTCTTCCTGCTCTGAGGCCGGATCTCGATCTGATCCGATTCGATCGCGCGGAAGACCTGATCGACGTACTTCGTGAGCTTGAAGAAGTAGGTCGACTCCTTGTAGCGCACGAGCGGCCGGCCCGAGATCACGCTTTTGTATTCCGCTTCCTTGGCGGCGTTCTCGGCGATGAACTCTTCCTGGCCCTCGTCGTACCAGCCTTCGTACTCGCCGCGGTAGATGTCGCCGGTGGCGAGCATTTTGCGGACGATCTCCTGCACGTTGTTCTTGTGGCGATCTTCACTCGTGCGGATGAAGTCGGTGTTGGTGATGCCGAACTCCCTGAACGTCGCGCGGAAGACGTCGGAGTTCTTGGTCGCCAGATCGAGCGGAGTGGTCTTCTGCTCATCCGCGGTTTTGACCATCTTGATGCCGTGCTCGTCCGTGCCGGTGAGAAAGTAGACGTCCTCGCCGAGCAGTCGATGCCAGCGGGCGGCGACATCGGCGCAGATGGTCGTGTAGACGTGGCCAAGGTGCGGCTCGCCGTTGGGGTAGTAGATGGGGGTGGTGATGTAATACGTTTGCGTCATTGGGAACTCACTAAATGAAAGAACCATCGCCCGATGCGATCGATGTCACACATGCGAAAGGCCGCCGGTCTTCTCCTCGCCCCCGCTCATGGGCGGTGTGCGGAGGAAGAGAATGGCGGCTACCGCATGGTCATCAGTCGCGTCGAACAATGGTTCATAACTGGATTATCGACATCTTTCGGCCGATCATCAAGCCGGTGTCGAAAGAATCCAAGTTCGTCTCCCGTGCCGGCCTGAAGCTTGATCATGCGCTCGATGTCTTTGAACTCGACGTGACCGGCTTAGTCTGCGCCGACCTCGGCTGCAACGCGGGCGGGTTTACGGATTGTCTTCTTCAGCGCGGCGCGGCGAAGGTGTACGCCGTCGACACCGGGTACGGCATGCTCGACTACAAGCTGCGCCGCGACCCGCGCGTGGTGACGATGGAACGCACCAACGCGATGCACGTGAACCTGCCCGAGCCGATCGACTTGATCGTCATCGACGTCGCCTGGACGAAGCAGAAACACATCCTGCCGGCTGCTAAACGGTTGCTGAAAGCCGGCGGGAAGATTGTGACGCTCATCAAGCCGCACTACGAGGCCGACCCAAAGCTACTGATTCAGGGCATCCTGCCGGAGGATCAACTGGACGGCGTCGCCGCCGGCGTTGAACTCGACTTCGCCGCACTCGGTTTGAACCGCCTCGCGATCGCCCGCAGCCCGATCAAAGGCGGGAACGGAAACATCGAGATGCTGGCGCTGCTCGTCGAGTTGTTAAATCGCTAAGTCGGCGAGCACGCTGAAGACTCGCCGACTCATCGACTTGTCGGTTCCGGGCTCAGATACACCTGCCACACCTGATTCGTCAGCCCGAATCCCGTCTCGACTTTCCTCCAACCCGCCGCATCAAACATTTTCGGCGTGACGTTGCGGCTCGGATCGGAATTGTAAGACGAATAAAGCGAGTCGTAGACGAGCATCGCGCCTTTCGGTGGACTCGCGAGCAGCTTCGGAGTCACCGCGCGGATCGGCTGGTTCACGTGGAAGTAGATCAGCGGATGCGTGGCGTAAACGACCGGGTACACCTTCGCGTACTCCGAGCGCGCGTACCATGCCGCGATCTGGCGGCAGAGATCGTCATCGGGCTGCGGCTTCAGAGGGACGACCGGGTAGGTGAAGTTCACGATGATCGGAACGCACGCGCCGATGGCTGCAATCAATGCGGGGCGCGGCATGCGGAAGCGGGCGACCATCATCGTCCAGCCGTACGCGGCAAGCAGCGCCCAGAACGGCGACGCCGCGAGAAGATAGCGCGGCTCGCCACTGCTCGACATCTTGCCCGACCAATGCAGATACGAATGCACGGCAAGGAAGCCCCACGGAATCGCGACGAGGATGAGGCGGACTTGTGCGTTGAGGTCGCGGAGGAAGGCGATCAAGTTCGAAACGCGTGGTGATGCAGAATCGGGTGCCACAGGTCGCGATACTCCGAGACCTGTCCCCATCGACGGGTCAGACGAACACAGGTCTGCGAGTACACCGACCTGTGGCACCCAACCCAAACTTCGCGCGACGATCCCCCACGTGCCTATCAAGATCGCTGGCACTGCGAACGGCGAAACGACGAACGGCAACACCGCGACGAAGCGGTAGATCGGCCCGGCCGGATACGGGCTCTCGACGACGTACGGAAACTGGTTGATCAGCCAGCGCGGCCACGGCCCCGCATCCGTTCCCCACATGACCCAGCCGACATGATTCCACACGATCAGAGGGACGAAGACGAGCGGAATCCAGTACCAGCGTTTGTGCAGTCCGAGCATCACGACGGCCATCAGCAGGAACGCAGCGCCTTCCGGACGTGAGGCGGGCATCGCGCCGCTGATCAGCGCGAAGAGCCACCACTGGCGCTTGAGTAAAGTGAGGATCGCCAGCGCGCCGAGCAGGGCAAAGGGAATCTCGGTCAGTTCGCTGAACGAGTGCAGGAACAGCAGTGGCTGCGCCAGCAGGAAGAAACCGGCGTAAGCGGGTGCCTTCCAGCCGAGCCCTTTTGCGATCCGCGTCACGATCCACGCGGTGAGCAGCACGCAGACGAGCGACGCGGCACGAACGCCGTGGAGGCCGAAGAAGTGTGCGGGCAAAAAGTGAATGAGCATCCTCACCGGCCGCGCCCAGACGTCGACGAGGTACGCCGGGTTGTCGAACGCGAAACGAGCGTAGAGGTAGTGCGTGACGCCGTCGGCTTCCAGGAATCCCTTGGAGGCGAAGTTCAGGATTGTCGAAAGGATGAGATAGAGGAACGCCGTCGTGAGGACGAGCGTGAGTGAAGACGAGGCGGCTTGCGAGCCTTTCGTGACTTGTCGTTCTTCCATTCCGAACCAGTCCCTGTTTTGCGGAGCGTACACGTTCGAGTACTCAGTGCAGGCCCGCGAATCATCTGGCACAGCGCGGCCGAAAGTAGATCCTCCGCGAGTACGCGCTGGATGACAGTTGTGGCGAACAACTACATCCTCAATCTTCGTCGGCGACGTTCACGCTCGTTCCGGAATCCGCCAGGCTCGTCAGCATCTCTTTCACCGCTTCGACAACAGGCTCGGTCGGCAGATCACTGATCGGAACCTGCTTGATCAACCTCACATTCGGGCCGACCGGTCGCCAGGTGGATTCGTTATCTCGGCCGAAGAGGGCAAGCGTCGGGACGCCGCTAATGGCGGCGAGGTGGGTCGGACCGGAGTCGTTGCCGATGTAGAGCTTTGCCGTCTGCAGCAGCACGAAAAGCTGGATGAGATCGTCAGGGTGGTGCAGCGCCGAGACATCGCCGATCCGTCTCATCTGATCGCTCGACCATCGCTCGCGCTCGACTTCGCCAAGAACGACGTGGACGTCCTCGCCTCCGGCCTTGAGCACCGTCGCGAGATCGACGAATCGGTCCGGCGGCCAGCACTTATCTTCCCCGCCGGAGCCGGGATGGATGATGACGCGGCTTCCAACGGGACGCCGGGCCGTTGCGCCGCTCGCGGCCACATGACCAATCATCTGGCCGATAGCGGCCTGCAGCTGCACGATTTCTCCGAACTGGGCGGCGTGATAGGTCATGATGTGCTGATCGATCGGATCGGCCGGCCTTCGCGTCACACAGATCAGCTGTGCCTCGGGCGCAAGCCGCCGAATGTTGTCGGCCCACGCATCAGACCCATTCGAGACGAAGCTGATAATCGTCACCGCGCCGTTGATCAGCTTCATCGCGGATTCAGGCAGCTTCGCATCCGACGAGAACAGCGGATGCAGCGGCTCGCCGTCACGGAACTCGGTGCCGATGGCGCGCTCGGCGAGCTTCCCCTTGCTCTCGTGCGTCACGTAGATGATCCGATTTGTTGGCCAGAGCCGCGCGCATGCGAGCGCGATCGGCCAAGTGAGCACGAAGTCGCCCATCGCCGCCTGGTGGAAGATCAGAACATTTCGCCGGAGGGTGATCATGAGTGACACAGGGTCGACGGTGTGCGGTCGACGGTATGTGAGCAATCGAGCGTCCACTGTCGAACGTTGGCCATTTAGTGAATGAACCTCATCTCCCCGAAGTTCGGTACGAAGCGGACGAAGCCGTTCACGGGTGAATAGCCGGCGGGCCAGTACACGAAAAACGCCCGGCCCAGCATGAAGCGCCGCGGGACTCGTCCGCCCTCGACATTTACATCCTCGTAGGGAAGGCTGACGCGATCGGTCCACATTCGGCCGTCGGAACTGAGCATCGAGTTATCGCCCATGACGAAGAACTCATCCGTGCCAAGTTGCATCAGCTCGCTTCGCCCCGTGCCGGTTGGGAATGAGTAGGGCATCGCCCAGTGTGGCGTGCCGCGTGAATCGCGCGTGAGGTAGTAAACATCCCGCCACAAGCTGACATGAGACAACTGGCATGTCTGAGCAAACGCATCGATCGATACGGTCGCTTTCGGTTCCGGAATATTCGCCTCGAAGTCGCGAAGAAGCGCCGCCACGTCCGGCTTGAACTGGGCGGGGGTCGTTGCGATGAGCTCCTTTCCGTCGATGCGAACACTCGCGCGATAGTCGGCCACCGCGAACTCGACTCGAATCGGCGTCGAACTCGCTTTCAGCGACACTTTTCCGATCTCGACCGGCGTATTGACGCCAGGCGAAGCGAGATAGAGCGCTGCGCTGCCGGGAAGCAATTCCAGCCGAAGCAGGTGACCATGCTTGGTGAGATTCGCCTGTAACGGACCGTCGCCTTGCGAGCGCGAGTATGTGAACATGAGTTTCACATCGCTCACGTCGTTGAGCGGGTCGTCGCGGCGGCGATCGGTGCGATATCCACGATTCGTTTCGAGTTCGTTGACATCACGATTGCGAGCTGCGTCATATCCTCGGTCGCGAAAGAGGTCGCTGCCGCGCGGATAGTAGATGCCGATGGTGTGTGACACGTCATAGGCGAGCCAATCGGTCATCAAATGCTTTTCGGGCAGTTCGGATGAGTCGAACGTGATCTGTCCGTTCGACTTGTCTGAAAACGAGAAGCGTTGCCCGTTGAGGGACCAGCCACTGCCGCTGGTGGACTTCCAAGGCATCACAAACGGATAGTCGGTCACTTCGGCCGACCCCGAACCGGTGTACTGGTTTCCGGCCGCCATATAGGTACGCGGCAGGCCCCTGGGTTGGAAATCGTTATCGTAGAGGACGCGCCACATCGCCTCCTGGACTTTGTATGGCTTGGACTGAATGACGAAGTCTTCAGGCTTGTACGCCGCGAGATCGCGCTTGTTCTTCGCGACATAGACGTCGCCATCGAGCACCATGATGGTTTCGTCCGGGGTGCCGATCAGCCGCTTGATATAGTTTTGTGTGTAGGGTTCGACAGGCATCTCGCCGGGGCGATTGCGCGGCGAGTCGGGCGTCTTGAAAACCACCACATCCCACCGGCGCGGCTCGTGGAGCAGGTAAATGTACTTCTGAACCAGGATCCGATCGCCGTAAGCCACGGGAGGCCGGGTCGCGTCGTTCTCAGGTTCGGTGGGATTCTCGCGCGGCAACTTGTAGCCGCAGTTGGCGCAGCGGATGGGGTAGACTTCGGGGGCGTTGGTCGGAACGTCCTCACCGTTGTTGTCGCCGGAATAGTTCACGGTCCAGTGCCATCCGCAATCCGGACAGCGAAAGTTCATGTGCGCCCCGAGCAGCGTCGGCGCCATCGATCCTGTGGGGATGACGTACGCTTCGACGATGAAGCAGCGGAAAATGAACGCAAGGATGAACGCCACGAGGATCTGCTCGAGTGTCTCCTTGACGTTCGACTTGGGCGCCTCCTTCTTCTTCCGGTTCGCCTTAAGCGTTCGCGGAGCGGTCGATGCGGCGGCCGGAGCGCTGCTCGCGGGCGTGGCGCTGCTGGGTTGCGTCATGGCGGTAGTCTATGTTTGCCGGCGTACAGAGCAATCGCGCGGGGCTCCTGGGTTGCCGATCGATCGGATGTGCCGATAATCAACCGGCGTGACAGGACACATCTGGATGATTTCGAATCCCCGATTCACGACCGCCGCGCCGCCGGTCGAACGAATTGCGAAGTGTCACGCGGCTGCGAAGTGTGGTGTCGCGGTACACCGGCAGCGCTTCGACGGACCCGTTCGGTGCGATTAGCATCACGATTTCAGGAGCGAGCGAATCATGGATGGTGAATGCATTCTCGTCACCGGCGCGGCCGGCTTCGTCGGATCAAGGCTTACGCGGGCGTTGCTCGATCGCGGCGTGAAAGTAATCGGGCTCGATAATCTCAACGACTACTACAGCGTCGATCTGAAGAAGCTCCACTTGCGCGACCTGACGAGCGAAAAGAACTTCGAGTTCGCTCCAATCGACCTGCGCGACGAGGCTAAAGTCCGCGCGCTCTTCGATAACAACAAGATCAAGAAAGTCGCACACCTCGCCGCGATGGCGGCGGTGCGATACTCGGCCAAGTATCCGCTCATCTACGGAAGCGTGAACGTGCAGGGCACCGCAAACCTGCTCGATGCCGCCCGGCACAATGGCAACCCGCTGTGCGTGCTCGCCAGCACCGGCAGCGTGTACGGGTCTGACACGCCTGTCCCATTCAACGAAGACGCCGCTGCGGCGCATCCTCTCGCGCCCTACCCCGCCAGCAAGCGGGCGATGGAACTCTTCGCTCACAGCTTCGTCCACCTGTACAGGATGGACATCACCGTGCTGCGATTCTTCAATGTCTACGGACCACACGGCCGACCCGACATGATGCCCTGGCAGTGGACGCGCCAGATCCTCCGCGGCGAGCCGCTCACGCTCTACGGCAACGGCTCACTCAAGCGCGACTGGACGTATATAGACGACATCCTGAGCGGCTTTCTCGCAGCGCTCGACAAGCCGATGGGCTTCGAGATTTGCAACCTCGGCTGCGGCAACCCGGTCGAGAACCTCGAGTTCGTTCACACGCTCGAAAAGATCCTCGGCAAAAAGGCGAGCATTATCGACACGCCGACACCTGCGAGCGAGCCGCTGATCACGTACGCGGATGTGAGCAAGGCGAAACGACTTCTGGGCTACGAGCCCAGAACGCGGGTCGCTGAAGGACTTGCAAAGTTCGTCGATTGGTTGAAACGAGAGAGACTGATTCCTGAACTCGCTTGATTCGCGCGCAAGCCATGTTCGTCGGTATCACCGCTTTCGAACTTTGCTTTGCATTTGCCGCGGTCGAATCACTTACCTTTCAATTCGATCCGCTCGCCGGTCGAATCATCTGTCTGCCTGACCTCCACGAGGTTCGCACCCGGACACCGCATGTCGGTAAAACGCGCCGGCGTCATCGGACGTCGTTCGTCGCCGCGCATCAGGTCGACCTTCGACCACACCGCGCCGTCGACGTGTGCCGCGGTCGGCAGGACCGGCTTGCCCTCGTTGTGAACCTGGTCGATCGCGCTCACGCGTTTGAACTGCTGCTTGCGCTGTGGGCCGAAGTTCGGCGCGTCGAGCTCGACCTGGTGTTCGCTGAGCGGAGCGTTCGCGAGCGATTGGCTGGCCCGGCCGAGCAGCTGCACGCGGAAGATGAGCTTGTCATTGTCACTGGTCCAGATGCTCAGGCGGATCGTGTCGCCGGGGTAGTAGTAGAGGTCGGGTTTCGCGGGGGCGTTGAACCACTGTTTGTTCCGCCAGAACGGACGGAACGCCTTACGCTGGGTGCTCACAGTGCCATCGGTATCGCGAATCACTTCCCAGCTGACGCCGGCGTCGATTTCGGTCCCCTGCGCATTCCCACCGACGTAGCACGAGGCGTTGTCCAGCGGCTTTTTTGTCTTTTCATCGACGCGGTTCGGATCGGTCACAAGCGTCGGCAGCGTGATGATCGCGTCGATGCCCGTCCACATATCGACGCTGGAGACGGCCTTGCGGTAGATTGCGCCGGGAAAGCAATCCAGCGACGGCGCGGGTGCGACCTCGTCCGGCGGGAGCGCGGCTTGCGCCGAAGCGAGCCAGATACCGACTGTGAAGATCGCGACATGGGCACGTTTCATGGAGCTCGATGGTAATCAAATAACGCCCGCGAGTGCCACGGGAAAAAGAACGCGATCCGCCGAGCGGGTCGCGCCTGAATCGATTCACGAGCGAGGCGCCCGTGCCAGGACGGACATTGCTTACTTCCGCTTGCCGACGATGAAGCCGATGATTCCGATCACGACCATCGCGGCGATGCCAGCGCCGAGGATGTAGAGAAAGGGGATCGGTTTCGGAACGGCACCGCCGCCAAAGACGCTGTGGAGGAGCGTCGGCGAGGCATGCATCGCGCCCGCAGACAGCGCGTAAAGCGCCGGGACGGCAAAGATGATTCCCGCAGCCGCCGCGCCGGTGGCAAAGCCGCTGAAGCTGTCGCTTTCAGTGACGAACACCGGCATCGCGCCGGCACGAGCTGCGGCGGAAGCCGCCGTCGGACCGGTGGCGATCGGTGCCATGCTGCTGCCCGATCGCGACGAACCTGCGGTAATCTCATCGAGGACCGGTGCGCCAAGGCTGGTGTCGTCACGCTCGCGCGAGAGGTCCAGCAGGCCCGAACCCGAACCCATCGCTTCGAGGCTCGGCTCGCCGCCGAAGCTGCCTCCCATGGCGGTGGCGGCATTGGCGTCGGCATTGCCGCCTTCATCCAGGCCGAGCACGCTGATGCCCGACGCGCTGCCGGTGCCGGTCAGGCCGATGGCCGAGCCGCTGCCGGATTGCGAAGGCGAGATCGCCGTGCCGCTGCCGGTGTTGGACGAAAGGCCCATGTCGGTCGCGGTGTCGTCCTTGCTGGTCGTATCGGCAAGGCTGATGATCGAGCCGCTGGAGGTGCCTGCCTTGGTGTCTGCCAGCCCGATCGGGCCGCCAGTGTCGGAAGGGCCCAAATCGACCGAATCGCCTCCGAGACCGAGTTCAGAGCGAAGCGCATCGACCTGATCGGCCTTATACATCACCTGCGTGCCATCGCGGAACTCGCGCAGCTTGCCTTCGCGGGTCATCTGCTTGAGCTGTTCGTCGCTCATGTTCAGGACCTGCTTGGCCTCTTCGAACCGATAGAACATTTTCGCCATCATGGTGTCGTCCTCGTGTGTTCTCGTCGCTCACGCGTTCTCTTCGATGTCTGTCGCGATCTTCAAACGATCCGGAATGAGTCCGCCCTCATTCGGGAACGACGGGCTTGGTAGTCGCTCCGTTATCGCGACGGCCCTGGTCTTTTTCGAGATTGACCAGCTGTTCGATTTCCTCGGGCCGGGGGGCCGTGTTGTAGTTTTTCAGTTGCCGGTCAAAAACGAAACTACGGGCCGCAGCGAGCCGGAGGTTGCCGCTGCGGGAGTCGCTGGGAGTATAGACATATGCGGTCAGGGTTTGCGCGTCGACGTCCATCACGTAACAGCCCCACTGATTGACCGCAAACTGAGCGGGCATCAGGAAGAAACCCGCGCCGCCGGCGATAGGCTGTGGCACTTGTTGCGCGAAGGCCGCCGATTCGAATGGCGAACGGCTGGATCGACCGAGCAGGATCACTGCGATCAGCGCGAGCAGACCCGCATTGAGGTAGAGCGCGAGGCTGATCGATCGGACGCGGCTTGGGGCCATTATCCCGTAATTGTAAATACTGGCTGGATCAATACAAGGCGAAGATTAGCGGACCTCACATCTCGTCGTCGTCTGGGAGCGAACCACTGCCGGTTTGGCCCCGCCCCACTCAAAAACCGTCCCGCCCACAGAAGGGCGGGACGCGTGCGTTTTCAACGAGGAGGGCGGTCTCATTTCACACCGGCCGAGTAGACAACGATGATCGCCGCCTGCCCGGGCTCCGCGTTTTGCTTCAACTGGTGAGATTGCGCTTGATCGATCTGTGCCTGCGGCTGATTGGGATCGACCTGGGGATGGTTCGGATCTGCCGCCGGGGGCTGGTTCGGCTGCTGCTGGATGTTTTGCACCACCTCTTGTCCGTTTGCCTGCGGATCCGCTCTGGCCTGGTCGGACTTCTGCTTCGCCGGCCGTTGCACGAGGTAAAACGTGACACCATCGCCGCCGCCCGATTGTCGTATCTCAGCGGTCTCGCCGTCCACGCGCGCGAGCAGCATCATTTTTCTGCCGTTGCCGCTCGGGTCGAGGCTGTAGCTGACGACGCCGTTCTCGGCGTCCTTTGCGCAGAAGACGATTTCGCGGCCCGTCGGTTGCACGACCTGGCCCGGTGCCGCCGGGTCTGCGGATTGGGTCGCGTATTGGCTCTCGACAAAGGTTACCTCGACATCGCCGATGCTTCCGCCGTTCTGGTCGCCGGCTCGAGGGAAAAGCACGACCACCTGCGCCCGCGCGTTCTGCTGCAATTCCATTTCTGGCCCGCGTCGTTCTACCAATCGCGCCTGCCCCTTATGTTGAGCGTCTTGGGCGCAGAGCATCGATGTCGTTCCGGCCAGGATCGCGACGCCCGCGAGAGATGCAACACTGAGAATAATTGATCGTTTCGACATGTTTCCTCCATGAATTAAAAAGGTGAAGGGACACGATATCGATCGCGGCGAACCCGCGACATCCGGGTTTGCTCGACGGGATGTCGCGTTGCCCCGACAGGGCACTGTATGCGTTACCGGCAGAGCGACTCGGCGGTGGAGAAAGTCAGGTTCCGGCCGGCTCGACGGAAGCTTTCTCGATCGCCCGCTGCACCTGCGGCGTCGCATAGCGGATCACGATGAACGATCCGCTGAGCACCAGAATGGCCGGCGGAACGAGATGCCATGTCGGCTTTTCGCCCAGACTGGGCCAGATGAGGATCGCCAGCACCACGACCAGGAACTGCCCGAGATTGGAGATCGATACCACCTGCGACGGCAGGTGCATCATCCCGTGGTTCATCGCGGTGTGCCCGATCACGGTGGGAACGACCGCGGCGCCAATCGCGATCAGGATCTGGTTTTGCGTGATCGGCGGCAACGCCTCGTGCAGGCCGAACGCGAGGCCCAGGCTGATCAGCCCGGCCACCCAGTAAAGCGGAACGATGTAGAGAAAAATGTTTGTACCGCGTCCGTAGCGACGACCCCACGCAAGGTAGAGCACGCAGAAGAGAATCGATCCGAGGCAAATGACGATTCCGCGCGGGGTGTTAACGCCGCTGTCGTCTTTGGTTAGTGCGAGCCAGGCGACGCCGGCGGTCGCAATCAGACTTCCCACGATTTCGCCGCGGGTGATGCGCTCCTTGAGCATGAAGTAAACCAGGAACGGCATCAACACCGGATTGAGGTTGCCGATGAGCGTCGAAAGCGCGGCCGTGGTCTCGCGGACGCCGATGAACCAGCTCACATAATGAATCGCCAGCGCAACGGCACCGGGCAACGCGAGTTTCAGATCGATCCATCCGGGTGCCCGGCCACGCTTCTTTGCGGCAAGGAGCATCACGGGCGTTAACACGGCTGCCGCGATGAGCAGCCGCGCCGCCGACAACGACGCCGGCGCCAACAGGCTCCCCTTGATGAAAAACACGGACGATGCCGCACCGACGATGCCGGCAAGAAGGATCAGGTAATTCTTCACTTGAATCGGCGATGATCGGTCTGAACGGGAAGAAGTAAAGCCCGCTCGCAGCCGGCGAGAATCACGCCAGCGGAAACTGCACCGGCGTCAGATCATCCGGCTCGCCGTTGTAGTTCACATAGATCTCCTGGCCTGGCGCGATCGGCTTGATGCAGGAGAACTCGATGGAATCCGGCGCGAGGCAACGATACCGGGCGTTGGGCGTAAACGAATGGTTATACAGTGACCCATAGCCGAGCGCGAGCGCCACGTATTCGCGATTGGTCGGCACCTTCCATGCAAAGACGTACCAGGAGATGCGGGCGGCGTTGCGCGCGAGATCGCTCGTGCCAAAAATGTGCGACTTGGGGATGAGCAGCACAGGAACCGTCTCGATGACGTCGCCGACGGAAATTGCATCGAGGGCGTAGACGCCGCGTGCGCCCCGTCCCTTGGTGGTGTCTCGGCGGACTTCGATTCGGGTCGGCGGACGGAAACGATCCATGTGCTGCCATCTCTACGACACTCTGATGGCCGGATCAAAATCGAGCGGAATTAGAGTCAGACGCCGTCGACACTTATGCCGACCGGCCCGCCCATGTTTCGTAGGCCAGATACACGACTGTCGCCAGCAGGAAGATGGTTGGCAAAATCAACTCAAGCATGCCGACTCCTTTCGGAAACCACCTCTGCCCTCTGACCTCATTTAAAGAACGCGCGGAGAGATTAGCAAGTCAAAGTACGCACGGCATCAGGTTTCACCTCACCCGAATATCAGTGCGTGTGGGAGTGAGCCTGAGGGTGTTATCCGACGGCGATTTTGACGACGAGTTTGCGAATCGCCGCAGGCTCGCTCACCGCCAGCGTCGCGCGGTGCCCGTCATGAGGAAAGAAAATCGAAAACACGCCAGGCACGAGCACAATCGGTAACGACCGCTTAGCGCTTTCGTAAAACCGTGCATCTTTGGCCGGATCATAATCCGTCGCTCCGACGAGATGATCGACGTCGCCGACGAGGATCGTTTCTTCCCCGCGAATCAACAGTTGCAGGTCGATGTACCTCCGGTGCGTTTCCCACCGGCCTGTGCCCTTCGCGGAAGTGTCATAATCGAAAACCACAGCGTAGACGCGTTCGCCGTCCACTTCGTGTCGGCCGACCGCGAGCGCATTGAGGTCGGCGCTTTTGACGAAATCGATCCCCCGTGCGATCGCGGAAGAGAGCGGCCGGTACAAATCGATTCGCGAGAGTTGATCGTAGATCATGACCCCGTCGAGCCTACACGCTCGCCGGCCGACTGTCTCTGGCAGGGACGCCTCTGCGCGCGTACCTTTTGTCTCATGGCGAGTTTCAAACCCGAATTGAGCAGCGACTTAATCGACTTCATCCGCGTTCAGCCGATTTTTTTCACGGCGAGTGGCACCGGCCGGGGCCGGATTAACCTCTCGCCAAAGGGGATCGATTCCTTCCGCGTACTCGACCCGAAAACCGTCTGCTATCTCGACTACATCGGTTCGGGCAACGAGACGGCCGCTCACATTCAGCACGATGGTCGGCTGACGATCATGTTCTGCAGCTTCGGAGAAAAGCCGCTCATCCTCCGACTATATGGCAAGGGCGATGTCATCCGCCCGGGTTGCCCCCGCTTCGTGGAACTTTCCAAGCTGTTCGACATGAAAGCCGGTGTGCGGCAGATCATCGCGCTCACTATTGAATCGCTGCAGACCTCCTGCGGCTTCGGCGTGCCGGAGATGTCGCTGGTCCGCCACCGCGACACGCTGAATGAGTGGTGCGAGAAGAAGGGCCAGTCCGCACTGGTCGAGTACGAACGCGCCAAGAACCGCAGGAGCATCGACGGACTGCCGATCGCCGAGTGAATCGCCTTAGGACAGTCCCTGGCTTGGCGTTCCGGCTTCACTCGGATCGCGACGTCTCCTGCGCTGAGAATTCGCTCTGGCATTTTGTACTTCGCTTGGCGACCATAACCGCCTCAGGCCGGAATGCGCCGGCAACGGTCAGACCTAGGGAGGAACCAACGTGTCGACTTCGACGGAACAGAAGGTCAGCGTCGCCTGCACACATTGCGGCAAGATTCTCAAGGCGCCATCGAGTTGGATTGGGAAAAGTCTCAAGTGTCCCGGCTGCGGCAAAACGTTCAGCGCCAAGCGGTCGGGTATGCCAGCGCCCGCGGCCATGGTGCACCCTTCGCCCGGGGTGAAGCCGCAGGCAAACTTCGTCGAAGACCGCAAAGGCACCAGCGAGTTGAAGGCCATGATGATCGGCCTGGGCATCGCCGCTGCGTGCATCGCGATCTCGCTGATCGTCTATGCGACGCTCGGTCCCAAAATCCCAACAAGGCTCAACTTCCTCTCCGTGTTGGTCGGCCCGTTTGTTGGTGCGGGTTTTTACCTGGGATATCGGCGTGCCGACGCCGCGATGGGATTCATCATCGCCATGCTCGTGCTCGGCACGATCGTGTACGGCCGATATCTCGCGTTCTCGCACGTCGCCGACGACATGACTTCTGAAATGACGGTGAACGAACTCTCGGGCCCGAAATCCGTCGCGTTTCAGGACGCGTTCGAAGAACAATCGGCAAACCTCAAGGAATACACCGAAGACGAAGACCCGGAAGGCGAGAAAGCGACCGCCGACCGCGCCAAACTCCGACGGCAGTTGATCAAGGAGATCGACCAGATGCCGGAGGCGTCGATCCGGCAGAAGATTCTGGAGATGGACGCAAAGGCGATCGACGGTTACGTCGAGGAGGTCGTCTTCGCCCGAACGATCAACGAGATGGGTTACTCC
Source organism: Phycisphaerae bacterium (assembly GCA_031411495.1). Classification (GTDB taxonomy): domain Bacteria; phylum Planctomycetota; class Phycisphaerae; order Tepidisphaerales; family Tepidisphaeraceae; genus JANOBD01. The sequence continues at coordinate 52,601 of JANOBD010000172.1, forward strand.
ACCGATCGCGCGCCCGGCTACGTGTACGACGGCGCTTCCCGAGCGACTTCCGAGAAGATCGCCAAATTGAAGCCGGAAGAAAAGAAGAAGATGTACCTCGACGGCCGCGAGAAGGCCCTCCGCGAAAAACTGCCTGAAACGATGGCAGAGTTGGAGATCGCGCGATCGGGCAAAGATCCTGCCGGCGGAGTCGATCCGGCGATCGTGGCGCAAAAGAAGAAACTGGTCGACGCGATGAAAGTCGACGAGATGATCGTGCAGGATAAGGTGGTCGACGCGGAGCGCTGGCAGCTCTCGATCCAGAATCTGAAGGATACGGGCGCGAAAGTCGTCACCGGCTTTTCGTTCCTCAGCTGGGGAAGCATTGTCGCGACGATGGCATCCTTCGGGCTTGCCTACACCGCCGCCACCGGCGGAAAGTTTAAAGACTGACTCCGGCAGGACGATTGGCGTTGCGAGGGAAGCGCTTTACCCTTCGGGCGATGAAGCGATCCAGCTTTCTGCCGGGCCAACCTTGGCCAGACGACCGCGGCGTCCATCTCAACGCCCATGGCGCCGGCCTGCTCGAGCATGGGGGCGCCTACTATCTCTTCGGCGAGCACAAAATCTCCGGCAAGATCGGCAACAGCGCGCAGGTCGGCGTTCACTGCTACCGTTCGACCGACCTCTACAACTGGACGGACGCGGGCATCGCGCTTGCGGTCTCCGACGATCCTGCGAGCGATATCGTCCGCGGCTGCGTGATCGAGCGCCCGAAGGTGATCTACAACCGCAAGACGAAGCAGTTCGTGATGTTCTTCCACCTCGAACTCAAAGGGCAGGGCTATCATGCCGCGCGGACGGCCATCGCAACCGCCGAAAAGCCCGAAGGACCTTACGCTTTTAAGCGCTCGCTCCGGCCCAACGCCGGGTACTGGCCGATCGGCTTCGATGAGGCGACGAAGTTAAAGACATTCGTCTGTGAGCAACATCCGACGCATGAACAGGTCGTCGAAGGCGTCTTCTGCCAGCGCGACCACGCCGGCGGACAAATGGCGCGCGACATGACGCTCTTTCTCGATGACGACCAGAAGGCGTACCTCGTCTGCAGCGCAGAAGAGAATTACACGCTCAACGTCCACGAACTCACCGACGACTACCTCGATTTCACCGGCCGATACGCCCGCATCCTGCCCGGGGGCCACAACGAAGCGCCGGCGATTTTCAAACACAACGGCAGGTACCACCTCCTCGCCAGCGGCTGCACCGGATGGGCACCGAACGCGGCCCGCAGCGCAAGCGCTCCGCACATCTTCGGCCCGTGGACGCCGGGCGGCAATCCCTGCGTCGGCACGAACTCGCACACCGGCATGGGACCGGAGCTGACATTCGGCGCCCAGAGCACGTACATCCAGCCGATGCCGGGATCGCAGGGACGGTTCATCGCGCTCTTTGATCTGTGGACGCCGGAGAATCCGATCGAGGGTGGTTATGTGTGGCTGCCTTGTGATGTCGTGAACGGACGGATGCGGATCGAGTGGCACGATGAGTGGACGATCGGGCCTGGGTCTGCTTACTTGTGAAGCGTTCAGCTGCAAGGTGGAGAATGAACCGAAGGAAAATCTCAGGAACAGACCTGAACGCGTCGCAGATGTGCCTCGGAACGGCGAACTTCGGCGCGCAGGGCGCAGACGTTGCTCGGCGCGTCTACGACACCTTCCGCGGCGCCGGCGGGAACTTCTTCGATTGCGCACACATCTACGCCTGCTGGCGGGACCAACTGGGGCTCCCGGAGCGACTTCTCGGCGAGTTCATCCGCGGTGAGCGGCGCGACGATCTCGTCATCGCCACGAAGGGCGGCCATCCGCATTTCAAGGGCTACCCCAAGCCCGATCCGTACATTTCTGCAGAAACGATCCGCAGCGACGTCGATGAGTGCCGCGGGCGGCTCGGCATCGAACGGCTCGACTTGTTTTATCTGCACCGCGACGACGAGCGCATGAGCGTAAACGAGATTGTCGACATCGTTGCAGGCGAAGTGGCGCGCGGCGCGGTACAGCATCTCGGCGCCAGCAACTGGACTGTCGCCCGCATCGCTGCCGCGAATGCATACGCGCAGCGCGCGGGCAAGCCGCCGTTCGTCATCAGCCAGCCGATGTGGAACCTTGGACATGTTTCCCAGCCCGCCAGCGACGCGACGATGATCTGCCTGAACGATCGCGCCGACGACATCGCCTGGCACGCGGCGACGAAACTGCCGGTCGCATGCTATACGCCGACGGCACAGGGATACTTCGCGGATAACGGCCGGGCCCCGAAACGCTACGAAAACGACGTGAGTCGGGCGCGGCTGACACGTTGTCGCCACGTCGCGGCGGATCTCGGTAGAACGCCCGGCCAGGTCGCGCTCGCGTGGCTGATGAATCAGGCGTTCGACGTCTACCCGGTCCTGGGCACGCAGGATGTCACCCACCTGAACGATGCGCTTGGCGCGACCGAGATCAAGCTCGATGCCTCAACGCGGAATTGGATCGCCGACGGCCAAACAGATCCGCTCTGATATCACAATCCGCAGCCATGCAGTGGAGGTCTGCCGACGACGTATCGCCTTCCGCAGGCGAGTGAGTTTGCCGATCAGGGGCGAGCTCGCGGGTGCTACCAAGTCCTTCGCGAGCACGGTCCGGATGACAGAGTGTTTCCGGCCACGCCGACTCCTAAAGCAGACCCAGTTCAAGCAATGCCGATTCGCTCATGCGCGAGCGGTCCCAAGGCGGCGACCAGACGAGTTCGACCTTGGCGCTCTCCACACCGGGCACGCCGGCGATGCGCCGTTCAACTTCTCCCGGCAAGGTGCCCGCGACCGGACAGGCCGGCGCGGTCAGCGTCATCTGGATCTTCACGTTGAAGTCGGCGTCCACGGCGATGTCATAGATCAGGCCGAGGTCGTACAAGTTCACCGGGAGTTCGGGATCGTATATGGTTTGCAGTGTCTCGATGACGCGCTCGCGGACGATCTTCTGATCTTCGCTCATCGAGCTGTCCAGCGCACGGGAGATCAGCGACTCGTTCGGCGATGCCGGCGTGGGCAGGGGGGTGGGGCTCGGCATCGATCGGCGAATCTCCTCGACCTTCGGATTGACCTGCTGAAGGCTGACAGGCTTTTTCGATTCGGCGTCGCTCATGCCGCATCTCCAGTCGAAGTTCCCGGGTGTACGAGCGAGCCGGAGAGGTTGCGGATGCGCGAGACCATCCCGGCGAGTCCATTCCGTCGACCCATGGACAGATGATGGGTCAGGCCCAGCCTGGCGAAAAATGCATCGACATCGAAGCCGAGGATGTCGCCCGCGCGCTGGCCGGAGAAAATCGAAAGCAGAATCGCGATCAGCCCGTTGACGATGAAGGCGTCGCTCTCGGCAGCGAGGTCGATGCGATCGACGCTGCCCGGTTGCTTGCGAGCGACCATATACACCGTGCTTTGGCAACCGTGGACGCGGTGTGGCTCGATCTTCATCGCCATCGGAAGAGGAGCGATCTTCTTGCCGAGGTCGATCATGTAATCGTGCCGCTGTTCCCAGTCGTCGAAAAGGGCGAAATCATCGAGGATCATCTGCGACGCCTCGCCGACACTCGACGCCGATGCCGGCGCGAACACCAGGTCGCTCGCCGCAGACGGCGCGGGTGTTGAGCCGAGCGCGGCTCGGATCTTCCGAATCGCGGCAACCAGGCGATCGACATCGGCCCGCGTGTTGTAGAGCGAGAACGACGCGCGGGTCGTTCCCGGCAGGCCGAGACGTTCCATCAGCGGCATGCAGCAGTGATGTCCGGTCCGAACGGCGACGCCCTCGCCGTCGAGCAGCGTGCCGAGCGTGTGATGATCCAGCGCAGGGCTGGTCATCACGAAACTGATGATGGGGGCCTTGTGCGCGGCGGTGCCGACGATGCGCAGGCCGGGAATCGATGAGAGCTGCGCGGTCGCGTAGGCCAGGAGGTCCGCTTCGTGTCGATCGACGGCGGCGCGGTCCAGCGCGGTGACATAGTCGATCGCAACGCCGAGACCGATGACCCCGGCGATGTCTGGGGTGCCGGCCTCAAACTTGTTCGGGAGCTCGGCGTAGGTCGTTTTGTCGAAGGACACCGCGCGGATCATGTCGCCGCCGCCTTGATACGGCGGCATCGCTTCCAGCAGCTCGCGTCGGCCCCACAACACTCCCGTGCCGGTCGGACCAAAGAGCTTGTGGCCGCTGAAGATGTAGAAGTCGCAGCCCAGCGCCTGCACATCGACGGGTCCGTGGCCGACCATCTGCGCGCCGTCCACGAGGACCCTGGCGCCGACCTTCCGCGCCGCAGCGACGATACGGCGGACATCAATGATCGTGCCCAGCGCGTTGCTCGCATGCGTGACAGAAACGATTTTCGTCCTGGGAGAGAGCAAGCCGTCGATCGCGTCGTAACGAAGCTCGCCGGTGTCGTCGATGGGAATCACCTTCAGGATAAGACCGCGCTCTTGTGCCGCGATCTGCCAGGGAACGATGTTGCTGTGGTGTTCGAGAGCCGAGATCAGGATCTCGTCTCCCGGCCGGCAAGCGAGCCTGCTGAACGATTGCGCGACAAGGTTGACGCTTTCCGTCGTGCCCCGGGTGAAGATGACTTCGTTCTTGTGTGGCGCATTGAGGAATCGCTGAACCTTTCGGCGCGTCTGCTCGAAGAGGTCTGTCGCGTGCTGTGATAGGTGATGCACCGCGCGATGAATATTCGCGTTCGACTCGCGGTAATAGCGGTCCATCGCGTCGATCACGACAGCGGGCTTTTGTGTCGTGGCGCCGTTGTCAAGGTAAACCAGCGGCTTGCCATGCACCGAGGCCGCGAGCAGCGGGAAATCGGCGCGGGCACGCGCAACATCGAAATTGCCGGGAGAATCTTCAATCACACCTCGATCATATGCGCTTGCGGCGGGCCTGACCATGAGACATCGTCTTCAGCCGCGAAGACTCGGAACAAACTGCACTTTCAGGCTCTGTCCTGCGGCAAAGGCGTTAAAGCCTTCCTCAAAACGCTCCAGCGGCAGGGTGTGGCTGACCAGCGGCCCGATGTCGATCACCCCGGATGACAGCAGCGCGATCGCCGGCTCGAAAGTGTAGCAGAGCGCGAAACTGCCCAGGATCGTCCAATCGTTTTTGAACACCTTGAACGGCTCGATGGAAACCGTCTTCCCGCGCGGCGCGACGCCGAACTGGAGGAAACGTCCGTACGGACGCAGATAGTCGAACGCTTTCTCGATCACCGCAGGCACGCCTGTCGCGTCCGCCACCACAGGAAACCCGTCCGGCGCGAGATCGCGAAGCGTCTGCGCCGTCGAATCATCGGCCGGTACCGTATGCGTCGCGCCGAGTTTCCTGGCGAGGTCGAGACGATGCGCCCGCTTTTCGACGACGACCACCCGGCTCGCGCCGCGGTGTTTGAGCATCTGCATGAGCAGGAGCCCGATCGGCCCGGTGCCGAAGAGCAGAACATCGTCGCCGGCGTCGAGCTTCAAACGATCCAGTGCATGGACGACGCAGGAGAGCGGCTCGATAAACGCCGCGCCGGCGTCGTCGATCGAATCGGGCACCTTGTAGGCGAGACGCGCCGGCGCCGCGACAAACTCCGCGAATCCGCCCTGACGCGTGATGCCGATTCCCTGCCAGTTCTTACATTGGTTGTTCTGGAGCCGGCGGCAGAAGTCGCAGTGACCGCAGTCGATGTTCGGGTCAACGGCAACGCGGTCGCCGGTCTTGAGCCACGTCACCGCGCGGCCGACTTCGACGACATCTCCCACGAATTCGTGGCCGGGCACGAGCGGGAACCTGGAGAGGTACTCGTTGCGGTGGATGTGAACGTCGGTTCCGCAAAGGCCGGCACAGCGGATCTTCACAACGACTTCGTCGGGAGCACACTTGGGCTCGGGAATGTTGCGAAGCTCGATCGACTGAGCCGCCGGAAAGGTGATGGCACGCATCCCTCCATCGTAATGCAATGCACGCCCCGTCAAGTTCGGATGAATCCCGATGCGACGAATCGATCAGTAGACGACATCGTCATCGTGCGCGCCCAGTTCCTGGATCCGGAAATCGCTCGGGAGGCCCTGCTGGCCGGCCATCCATGTTTCGAGGCGATTGCGGACGGGGTCAACCTTGATTCGCCGTGTCACATCCGCCGCGAATGCGTAGATCAGCACCTGTTTCGCCTGCTGCGCACTCAGCCCGCGCGTCTGCAGGTAGAAGAGCATGCCGTCATCCAGCGGGCCGGTCGTAGAGCCGTGGGTGCACTTCACGTCATCGGCGTAAATCTCGAGCGCGGGCTGGCTGTTCATCTGGGCGTCGTCGCTGAGTAGGAGCGTTTTGCTGCTCTGCTTGGCATCCGTCTTTTGCGCGACGTCATGCACGTAGATCTTGCCCTTGAAAATTCCTTGTGATTTGCCGTCGAGGATATGCTTGTAGAGTTCGTAGCTAGGGCAGTTCGGGTAGGTGTGTTCGAGTAGCGTGTGGTTGTCGACGAATTGCGTGCCGCCGATCATGGTCAGGCCGTTGAGTACGCTGTAGCTGTGCTCGCCGTTGAGCTTAACGGTGATGTCGTTGCGGGTGATCGCGCTGCCGATCGAAGCGTTGTGATCGATGAACTGCGTGCTCCGGCCGATGATCACATCCATCGTCGAGACGTGATAGGCATCCAGCGACTCCTGGTTGAGCTTGTAATGGTCGACGATCGCGTCATTGCCGATCACGATCTCGGTCACCACGTTGGTCAGAGAGGTCCGCTTGGTTCCACTAAAGGTCGTGCTGGCGTAGCTCTGCACAATCGTCGCCTGTGCGGCATCCTCGATCACGACGAGGATCCGCGGATAGTTAGCCGTCGGGATCTCGTCCGGCGTGGAGATGCAGACGATGTGGATCGGCTTTTCGATCACGCTGCCGCGCTTGACGTGAATAAAGACGCCGCCGTCGAGGTTCGCCTGGTTGAGCGCGACGAATGGATTTGATTCTGCCTTGGCGCGATTGGCGAGACTCGCTTTGACGAGTTCCGCATGCGGGCCGGCATAGGCGCTGGCGAGCGGCGTGACGGTCAGGCCGGCAGGGAGGTTTTCGAGTTGTGTCAGCTTGGCCGAGAAGTGGCCATTGGTGAGGACGATCTCGATCGCATCCTGGCCGAACGTGTATTCGTCGTAGACGCTGTGCGCCGCCGACTCATCCGCGATGGCAGGCTTCCACTCGGTCTCGACGATCGGGCGGAGGTTCGTGAAGCGCCAAGCTTCGAGCTTCTCGTCGGTGGGGTAGCCCGATTCTTCGAACCGGCGCGCACCGCTCTTGCGAAGTTCTTCCACCCAGACCGGACCGGTCGGGAGCTTTGCGAGAAGGGGCTTCTTTTGTTTCGTTCGATCGTTCATCATCAACTGCGTCATTTATCTACCTTCTCAAACGTCTTATCAAACGCGAAGCCGCGAAGTTCGGACGCGAAGAACACATTCATGGAAAAACGCATCTCTTCGCGTCTTCCATCGCGCCTTCACGTTTCAATCTCTCACGCGCCGGCCAATTCCCGTTCGAGCGGGTCGTAGCCGACTTCTTCCAGATGAAGCGCCAGCTCCGGGCCGCCGGTTTTGACGATCTGGCCGTCGATCATCACGTGAACGAAGTCGGGCTTGATGTAGTTCAGGAGCCGCTGGTAGTGCGTGACGACCAGCATCGCGCGAGTGCCGCCCCGCATCGCGTTGGCGCCCTCGGCCACCACCTTGAGCGCGTCGATGTCCAGGCCGCTGTCGGTCTCGTCCATGATGCAGAAGCGCGGGTCGCAGACGGCCATCTGGAACACTTCGTTGCGCTTCTTCTCGCCCCCGCTGAACCCTTCGTTGACGGCACGGTTCATAAAGCTCGAATCGATCTTCAGCAGCGCCTGCTTCTCCTTGACGAGCTTGAGAAACTCCTTCGCGTCGAGTTCCTTCTGGCCGCGGTGTTTGCGCGTCTCGTTGACGGCCGCGCGGAGGAAGTAGCTCGTGCTGACGCCGGGGATTTCGACCGGATACTGGAACGCGAGGAAGAGGCCTTCGCGGGCGCGCTCTTCGGTGTCCATCTCCAGGAGGTCTTTGCCGTCGTACGAGATCGAGCCGTCGGTGACGTCGTACGACTCCTTGCCCATGAGCACCTGGGCTAGGGTCGATTTGCCCGAGCCGTTCTTGCCCATAATGGCGTGGACTTCGCCAGCGTTCATGGTGAGGTCGACGCCCTTGAGGATGTCGCGCCCGCCGACGCCGGCGACCTTTGCATGGAGATTCTTGATTTCTAGCAGTGCCATTTCTTCTTTCCCGTTGGGTCCGCTCTGCGGACCGCGTTTCTTCTTCAACACGGAGGCACTGAGACACGGAGGGCTCGATGCCGGATTCAAATTGCAGGGTCTGCTGTACTCAGCGGACCGTTTGTCGTTCGCAGCTCCATGGTCCGCAGAGTACTGCAGACCCTACATCACTCATCGCAGCGGTAGACGCGATAGGCTCCAGAACGTTATGGCGCCCGATACGCCGCAAATCAGTGCAACGATGCCGCCGATATCAAGTGAGCGCGTTTCCAACAGCAGCCACAAACCGAAACCACCCAGCGATGCACTGACGAAGCAAGCCACAATCGCGAATAGCTTTGTGATCGGCGATATCGGTCTGTCCCACCGAATCATCCAACTGACCCTTCCAAACTCACCGCCAACAACTTCTGCGCTTCCACCGCAAACTCCATGGGCAGTTCGCGAAAGACTTCCTTGCAGAAGCCGTTCACGATCATGTTCACGGCATCTTCCAACGCGATCCCGCGCGACGCGAGGTAGAACAACTGGTCCTCGCCGATCTTGCTCGTCGACGCTTCGTGCTCGGCCTTGCTGCTGGTGTTGTGGATGTCGATGTATGGCTCGGTGTGCGCGCCGCACTTGTTGCCGATCAGCATGCTGTCGCACTGGGTGAAGTTGCGGCTGTTTGTCGCGCCCTTGTTCACCTTCACCAGCCCGCGATAGGTGTTCTGGCCCTGGCCGGCGGAGATACCCTTGCTGACGATCGTCGATCGGGTGTTCTTGCCGATGTGGATCATCTTCGTGCCGGTGTCGGCCTGTTGTTTGCCGTTGACGAGCGCGACGGAGTAAAACTCGCCAACGCTGTTGTCGCCTTGCAGGATCACGCTCGGGTATTTCCAGGTGATGGCGCTGCCGGTCTCGACCTGTGTCCAAGTGATCTTCGCGTCCTTGAACGCCTTGCCGCGCTTGGTGACGAAGTTGTAGATGCCGCCCTTGCCGGTGATTTTGTCGCCGGGGTACCAGTTCTGGACGGTGGAGTACTTGATCGTCGCGCCTTCGAGCGCGATCAACTCGACGACGGCCGCGTGGAGCTGGTTCTCATCGCGCTGCGGGGCGGTGCAGCCTTCGAGGTAGCTCACGTGCGCGCCCTTGTCAGCGATGATCAGCGTCCGCTCGAACTGGCCGGTGTTTTTCGCGTTAATGCGGAAGTAGGTGCTCAGTTCCATCGGACAGCGCACGCCCGGCGGGATGTAGACGAAGCTGCCGTCCGTGAAGACGGCGCTGTTAAGCGTCGCAAAGTAGTTGTCGGAGTAAGGGACGACCGTGCCGAGGTATTTCTGGACGAGTTCCGGGTGCTCGCGGGCAGCTTCGCCGAACGAGCAGAAGATGATGCCGTGCTTTTTAAGTTCGTCCTGAAAGGTCGTCTTTACGGAGACGGAGTCGAACACAGCATCGACAGCCACGCGGGGTTTGTCCGGGTTTTCGATGCCGAGAAGCGCTTCGCGCTCGTTGAGCGGGATGCCGAGCTTTTCGTAGACGGCGAGGATTTCCGGATCGACATCCGCCAGCGACATGTACTTCGCCGCCTTTGGGGCCGAGTAGTAAATCGTGTTCTGGTAGTCGATGGGGTCGTAATGGATCTTGCCCCAGTGGTGGGGTTCTTCCATCGTCAGCCACTGGCGATAGGCTTTCAGACGCCAGTCGAGCAGCCACTGCGGCTCGCTTTTCTTGGCGGAAATGAAGCGCACGATCTCTTCGTTCAGGCCTGGCGGGGCTTCGTCGGCTTCAATATCCGAGATGAAACCCCACTTGTATTCCTGTTCGGCGATGATCTCTTTGATTTCTTCGTCACTAGTTGGCATGGATCACGCATCGTATGGCGGCCGACCGGTGATGACAACCTCGTTGAGATTGAGTCGCGGGAAACGATTTTGGGCTGGTGATTTTCGTCGTAATTATATAAGAATGAAGCGTGCACCTTCAGGAGGGTTGATGGTTTCACGTCGCACCGCCGTCGTTTTTCTCGCTTCGTTGCTCGCGGCCTCGATATCCCAAGCGACTTTCATCCGCAGTGCCCAGCCATTCGTCGGGGTGACGCACTGGCAGTACATCCAGCAGCTCAACGAGCCCTCAACGCCGGCATTCGCGCGGGAAGTGGTCGTCAACCTGTTGGAGATTGATACGGCAGCGCCCGGCGTGCGGTTCCTCATGCAGGGTGGAAATGGCGCCGCCCCCGGCGAAGTCGAGCGCAAGACGACCCGCACGTTTGTGAACCAGTCCGGCGCACAGATGGGGATCAATGCCGGCTTCTTCGACACTGCGCCGCCGTATCCCTACCCGAACACGGATCTGAACCATGTGGCCGCCAGCAACGGTGACGTCTACTCCACGGCGCAGGGCGGCGAGCCGACCTTCAACATCGACGCGAACAACCTGCCGACCATTCGCGCCGCCGGCCCGGCGGGCTCGAGCACGCTCAACAACGGGACGCCGCTCTACAACGCGACCGGCGGGAATCAGCGCATCCTCAACGGCGGCGTCGTCTCGGCGCCGAACGACAGCTACACCACGACACTCAACCCCCACACCGCGATCGGCTACAGCCAGGACCGCACCAGGGTCTTCCTCGTCACGGTCGACGGACGACAGACCGACTACTCAGAAGGCATGCGCACCGACGAACTAGCGCAGATCATGCTTCAGTTCGGCGTGTGGAACGCCATCAATCTCGATGGCGGCGGCTCGACGACGATGGTGATGGACGACTCCAACGACGGTTCGCAAAATGCCCGCGTCATCAACAGCCCCTCAGACAACTCTTCGACGACGCAGGCGGGCTCGGAGCGCGTGGTCGCCAACAGCTTCGCCGTCTTCGCCACGCCGCGGGTCGGTTACGTGCCGCTGCCGATACCGACCCGTCCAAGCGTCACGGGCGTGAAGGAACTGATCACCGTGCCCACCATCTTCGATTCCTTCGAAGGCAGCAAAGGGCGATTCGCCTCCGCGCCCAACGCTTCCGGCTCGTCGCAGCATGTCGCCGCAGCCTCGAACACCGTCCTCGATTCGACGCATGCGCAGGCCGGCAGTTCATCGCTCAAGCTCAACATCGTTAACAGCGGCGGAACGCCGGAACGGATGCAACTCCGGTTCCTCTCCGGCGGCGGTTCGCCGGCGAACAATCTCGTGAACGACCGCGCGATGGGTAACGGCGGCTTCGTCGGCACCTTCCTCCGCACGGAAGCCGGCGGCGATCCGCTGTGGATCTCCATTCTCATTGACGATGGCACAACCACCAGCAACGGCCTGGAGCGCGGCGAGTTCTTCCAGATCATCCCCGACGGTGAATGGCACCTGTACCAGTGGGACCTGAGCGAGGATGGCAACTGGGCCAATTTCAGCGGCGGCAATGGCGTGATCAACGGCCCCAACGCGTTCATCGACTCGCTCTACTTCAGCAGCGCGGCTGCGACGTCGGGCGGGACGAACTTCAGCGGCAGCATGTGGATCGACACGGTCGCGTACAACCCGAACGGGCGGCTCGACTACCTCATCCCGGAGCCGACGTCCTTCGCCGTTCTCGTGTGTGGTGCAACAATGCTCGCGCGCAGGCGTGTCTTGCAGTGACGGGTGACACCGGTGACATTTGACCACGTCATGCCAAGGGACTCGGAAACATCCGGCTTGAGCGAGACGTAGTTGATGCTCGCGCGGACCAGATCTGCCGGAATGTCTCAGGCTGTCGGCTCGCGGAATCGAGGAAATCGGAATGCTGAGATCACTTCTCCTGGTACAGGCGCTGACCCTGGTCACTCATTCATTCGCCTCGGAAACGCGCAAGGCCGAGCCGTTCGTCGGCGTCACGCATTACGAGGTGATTCAGACGCCCGACGACAAGCACGAACCCGTTTTCGACCGGCCGGTCGTTATCAACATCCTGGAAGTCGATCTCACCGCGCCGGGCGTGCGCTTCGAGATGTCGCCAGGCAATGGCGACGCGCCCGGCGAGATCACCCGCGGCACCACCCGCGCCTTTGTCGACTCGATCGGCGCTCAGATGGGCGTCAACGTCGGCTTCTACGACACCAAGGCGAACTATGGCGGCTTGAATACCGATCTGATGCATCTCGCAGCAAGCAACGGGGAGGTTTACTCCGCCGCACACGGCGACGAATGGGTCTTCGACGTCTCCGCCGCCGGCAAGCCGCGCATCGCCAAAGCCGACGGCGCGGACGCCAGGACCGCCGGCGGCAAGCCCGTCTACAACGCGGCCGGCGGGAACCAGCCAATGCTGCTCAACGGCGAAGTCGCCGCGCCGCCCGACAGCGGCTACACAAAAGCGCTCAACCCGCACACCGCTGTCGGCATCAGCAGGGACAAGACAAAGGTCTACCTCGTCACCGTCGACGGCCGGCAGAGCGGCTATTCCGAAGGGATGCGAACCGACGAACTGGCGAAACTGATGCTCAAGTTCGGCGCGTGGGACGCCATCAACTTTGACGGCGGCGGGTCGACCACGATGGTGATCGACGACACCGACGACGGCAAGGCCGATGCCCGCGTGCTCAACAGTCCCTCCGACAACAGCTCTCCCGCGAAGGCCGGCAACGAGCGCGTCGTCGCCAACAGCCTTGCGGTTTTCGCGACGCCCAGGAAGGGCTACACGCCGCTGCCACCCGTCGCGCGGCCGAAATTGGAGGACGCACTGGAGCTGGTGAAAGCGCGAGCGGTGATCGACGATTTCGAAACCGGTGCCGGCCATTTCGACGGGCTGGTGGTTGCATCCGGATCGACCAGAGGCGTCGACGCGAAATCGACCGCGACCCACGACACGACGATTTTCAAAGGCGGCAAGTCGTCGCTCAAGCTGGATATCGTCGCCGATGCGTCCGGCGTTGAAACGAACCTGCGACTGCTGTCGGGAGATGCCTCGCCGAAGACGAACACGATCGACGGCAAGGCGATGGGCAATGACGGCTTCGTCGGCATCTGGCTGCGGCGCGACCAGAGCCAGTCGCCGCTATTCGTGTCGTTGATCGTCGACGAGGGCACGCCCGGCGCGGTCGCAACCGAACGCGGCCAGTCGTTTCAGGTGGTGGGGGACGGGCAGTGGCACCTGTATCAGTGGGGGCTCAACGAAGACGCAAAGTGGACGAACTTCAATAACGGCAACGGAAAGATCGACGGGCCGAACGCGTTTGTAGACTCGCTGCTCCTTCGTACGGCCAAGGGAGATGAGAAGGGCGGGGTCTTCAGCGGTGCGATCTGGATCGATTCGCTCACCTACGAGCCGGCGGGGCGGATCGAATAGGCAGGCAACCGCAGAGTCGCGGAGCGGAAAAGGAGAAACGCAGAGGCCATCTAGAAAAGACCTCTGCGTTTCTCTGTTTTGTATCTCTGCGCCTCTGTGGTCGCCTTTTGAATTAAGCCGAGAAGCTGTGGCCGCAGCCGCAGGAGCTTGTGGCGTTGGGGTTCTTGAAGACGAAGCCTCGGCCCATGACTTCGTCCTTGAAGTCGATTTCAACGCCACTGAGATAGAGCGCGCTGCGGCTGTCGATCAGGACTTTCACGCCCTGACTCTCGAACTCTTCATCGGATTCGCCGGGCTCTTCTTCGACGAGGTCCAAGACGTAGCTGAAGCCGCTGCAGCCGCCACCCTTGACCCCGACGCGCAGTCGGGTCTTGTCGGCCGGGAGGGCCTGGTCGGCGATGATGCTTTTGATTTCCTTGGCAGCGCCTTCGGAAAGCTTGATGCCGGTCACTTCGGTTTCGAGGCTCATTGTTTCTCCATTTTGGTCAAAATCGCCGCGTGAATTCCACGCATCGGGTCCACAAACAATAGGCGGAGCGGTCCGGACTATCAACAGCGTGCCTCGCGTCTGGCACCCGCCGGACACCCACTTATATCGGCTGCATCGCCTGCAGGGATGATCCGTGCCTCCGGGGTGCCCGTTTATCGGCTCGGCGTCTGGTTGAGGATCTCCACCCGCACGCGGACGACGCGCGATGGCTCGCTTTCCAGGATCGTGAACCGCGCCCCGTTCGATTCGAACATCGCCCCCACCGACGGAATCCGGTCCAGCGTCTTGGTCACGAAGCCCGAGAGCGTCTCGTAATCATCTCCCTCGGGGAGCTCGATGCCGAGCAGGCGATTTAAGTCGTCGATCTGGATCTTCGCATCCACTTCGGCCCGGTTGTCGTCGATGCGCTTAAACATCGTCGGCTCGAGCGGCTCATGTTCATCCGAGATCTCGCCGACGAGCTGCTCGATGACATCCTCGATCGTGATCAATCCCGCGGTGCCGCCATACTCATCCAACACGATCGCGATGTGGATCTTCTGCAACCGGAAGTCCTGAAGCAGGTCGCGCAGCGGTTTGGTGCGCGGCACATAGAGCGGCAGGCGGAGCATCGAGCGGAGATTGAAATCCGTCTGGAGCGTGTCGAGATGCTTCAACAGGTCGCGGGCGTAGAGCACGCCGACAATCTTGTCGATCGAACCGTTGAAAATCGGGACGCGCGAATGGCCTGACTGCTCGATCCGCGCCAACACATCGCCGAGCGGCGCGGTGAGCGGAAGGGCGACGATATCCTTCCGGGTGGTCATGACGTCATCGACGGTCGCACTGCGGAACTCCATCACCCGCTCGATCAGCGCCCTCTGGCGGTCATCGACGACGCCGGCGTCCTCGCCGTCGCTCACCGCCTCGAGAATCTCCTCTTCGACAAGGCTCTCCGTCTGGATCGAGTTCCTCACGTTCGGACGCGTCCGTAGCACCAGCCGTTCGGAAAAGTGCATCAACGCCGTCACGGGCGAGAAGATCGTGCGTACGCCATGGAGCGGCACGATGAACCGGCTCAGCAGTTCCTCGCCCGCGTGCGTCGCGATCGCGCGCGGCAGCGCCAGTGAGACGATCACCAGGATGATCGACGCGACGAGAACGGAGAGCAGATACTCGAGCCAGTCCGGGGAGTTTTCGCCGCGCAGGTTGCGGAACAGATCGATCAGCGCGAGCAGCACCAGAAGGTTGCAGAACATCCGGACCGCGCCGGTGATGAACGACAGATCGGTGGCGTGCTCGATCGTGGGTTCGTACCACTGATCCTTCTTGTGCTTGCCGAGTTCCTCGGCCAGCCGCACCTTTGACAGGTCGCGCAGGGTATAGGTGAGTGCAGACGCGAGCAGCGTCAACAGCGGCATGAGAATGAGTGTGGCAACGGCGAGAAACGACCTCATCGAGAACGTCCATCCTTATCGCGTGCCCGTACTGTGTGCGGGTCGCGAACGTCTTTCATCATCCCTTGCGGCTGAAAAACCGGACCGATCTTCAGCGCCTTCAAGATTCTATCTTCCTCGCGGTGCATCGCACGGTATCCCTTTTCAGTCAGGTCATCGTAACCGCTCAGGTGCAGGAGGCCATGGATCGCGTAAAGAAGAAGTTCATTCTGCGGCTTTGTACCCCATTTTCTGCATTGGCGCCGCGCCTCGGGCACGCAGATAACCACTTCTCCGGCAATGACCTTGCCGTCCTGGTCGTGTTCGAGCTCAAACGTGAGCACGTCGGTCGGCCCGTCGATCTTGAGGAATTGCGCATGCAGGCGCGCCATCGACGCGTCGCCCACCAGTGCGAGGGAGAGTTCGCGCAGGTTGGAACCTGCGAGTTGGTGGGCCACGGGAAGATTCCTGCGCAGGTGGGCGACGAACGAACGGCCCGTCCGTGCGCTGATCTGGAGATCGAGGCCCGACTTGTCTGCACCGCGACGTCGGCTCATGCCGTCTTGATCTCAGTAGAGGACTGCGGCGTGTCCGATTGCTGGTTGCTCGGGTAGGCGATCCGCGCGTGGTAGATGCCCAGCAGTGTGCGGATCAGCGACTTCTCGACGAGGTGCAGCTCGCGCATGGTGATTTCGCACTCGTCGAATTGGCCGTCGTTGAGACGTCGGGCGATCACGTCCTTGACGATGCCCTCGATGCGACTGGCATTAGGCTCATCCAGCGTGCGGCAGATGCTCTCAACCGCATCGGCGAGCATCACGATACCGACTTCCTTGGTCTTGGGCTTGGGTCCGGGGTAGCGATACTGATGTTCTGGCACTTCCGCTTCTTCACCGCTGCGTTCTTCTTCCTGCTTCACGGCGCGCCAGTAGAAATACTCGACCAGCGTCGTTCCGTGATGGCATTGGATGAAGGGAAAGAGCGAGGTCGGCAGGTTGTATTCGCGCGCCAGTTCGATGCCGTCTTTCACGTGCCCGGTGATGATCAGCATCGAGACGTTCGGGTTCAGCGTCATGTGGCGATTGGGCGCGCCATGTCCCTGGTTCTCGATGAAATACTCGGGCTTGTTCATCTTGCCGACGTCGTGGTAATACGCGCCGACGCGGGCGAGCAGCGCCTTGCCGCCGATCGCGGCGACCGCCTCTTCCGAAAGGTTCGCCACCTGCATGCTGTGGTTGTAGGTGCCCGCCGCTTCCTGCGCGAGCTTGCGCAGCAGCGGATGCCCGGTGTCGGCGAGTTCCAGCAGCGTCATGCTGGTGGTGATTCGGAAAGCCCGCTCGATGAACGGCAGGATGCCCAGCACGATGAATCCCACCGCGATGCCCGCGGCGCCGCTCCAGAGCACGTCCGTCATCACAAACTCGAGCGGATCGCCGTCGATCAGGCCGACACACATCGTCGAGAGCATCAGGCCGAACGCGGTAAACCCGCCGACTTCGATCAGCCGGCTGCGCGAACGGAGGTCATCGATTGTCAGGCAGCACATCGAACTGCCGGCGAGCAGCACCAGGTAGAACGATAGGCCTTGGCCGACAGCGATCGTGACCAGCGCCGCGTGCAGCGCTGCGATACCCAGCGCGAAACGCTGGTCGTACGCGATCGACAGGATCATTGCGCACAGGATCGTCGGCGCGATGCCGCTGAAATACAGGTGCGTGGTGCCAATCGCGGTGAGCTGCGCGATGAGCAACGTCGAAAGCAGCAGGGCGGCGAAGCAGACCGCGCGGGCGTGGTTGCGGACGATGCGAGGCGCGAATCGGCTGATGTAAACGCAAAGCGAGATCGTGATGAGCGTCACCGCTCCGACGATACCGACGTATTCCAGTACCGCAATGCGCTTGCCGAGCGACTGGCGATAGGCGCGACTCTCTTCGCGAAGGATCGGCCAATAGACCTCATCGATCCGACCGGCGGGAACGATCGTCTGATTGGCCGCGTATCGTTTGACGCCCTGGTCGCGCGTGACCGACGCGCGGGCGGCGTTTTCGGCCTGTTGGGTGGCGAGTTCGTCGATCTCATGCGTCGGTGCGCCGACCAGGTTGAGCTTGGTCAGAAACGCGATCTTCGGCCAGATCCCGCCCGCGAAGTTCTCCTTCGCCGGTCCCTCGATCCGCTGTGAGATCGCATCCGCCATGGAAGGCGAATAGGTGTATTGCGGAAATCGCGAACCGACGCCGACAATCTCGATCTTGCGCCCGTTGGCGATCTGTTCACTTCGGACGTTTTCGTCCAGGACGATGAGATCGAGCCGGCTCAATTGCGCGACGAAGTTCTTGACGGAGGCTTCCCATGCCGGGCGGGGGTTCTGATCGGCGATCTCCTGCAGTCGGCCGAGCGTCGCGTTATCGAGTACACCTGAGAGTTCAATGCCCAGGTTCTCGAGCTTTTGTCCCTTGACGCGGTCAGGCAAAGCGATGAGCGATTGCTGAATATCGTCCCAGACGAGGCGGGATTCCTTGAACACGCGCGGTTGAGCGACTGCCGCTTTGTTTTTCACCTCTTCGAACGTCTTGGCGTCGAAGTAAATGAAATCGGTCCGTGCCGTGATGTCGTGGGCGACATACTGGCCTTGCCGGTAGGGCACCACATCCGAGCGAAGGATGAGGATGACGCTTGCGATCATCGCGAAAGCCACCGCAATGACGATCGACTTGAAGACGCCTTCGGATCGCAGCAGGCGCGCCAGTGTGATCCACGCGTCTTCATCATTGATGCGCGGGTTGAGCCGTCGCCGAGCTTGTCGCCAGGGCATCATTGTGCGTCGCCCTCCGTTGTCGCAGAAGCCGGCCCGTCAGCGGGTGCATCCGGATCCGGCGCGACGCGCTGACGGCGGCTGTGGCGGGTGCCCTCGACGTCGCCGTACGCCTGGACGATGTGCTGCACGAGCCGATGCCGAACGATGTCGAGCTTGTTGAGTTCCACGATGCCGACCTGTTTCACGCGATGAAGCCGGTCGAGCGCATCGACGAGCCCGCTTTCGGTGCCGTCGGGCAGATCGATCTGGCTCGTGTCGCCGGTGACGATCATCTTCGAGCCCTCACCCAGGCGCGTCAGGAACATCAGCATCTGGCTGACGGTCGTGTTCTGCGCCTCGTCGAGAATGATGAGCGATTCGTTGAGCGTGCGGCCGCGCATGAAGGCGAGCGGGATGACTTCGATCACGTCGCTGGCCATCAACCGGCGGACCTGCTCGAAATCGATCATGTCATGCAGCGAGTCGAAGAGGGGACGGAGATAGGGATTGACCTTCTGCTGGAGATCGCCTGGCAGGAAGCCGAGCTTCTCACCCGCTTCGACCGCCGGCCGCGCGAGCACGATCCGCTTGATCTTCCCTTGCTTCAAGAGATGGACGGCGACAGCCACGGCAAGATAGGTCTTGCCCGAACCGGCGGGCCCGACGCAAAACGTCAGGTCGTGGTTCAGCATCGTCCGGAGATAGTATCGCTGGCCTTCGGTGCGGCCGGCGATGTTGTGGCCGCGGATGAAAACATCGAGTTCGCCCTCGCGCACCTCGTTGGAGGTGCCGATCGCGGCATTGCGGATCGCTTCCGCGACGTCCTGGTCGCTCAGCCAGTCTTTGCGCCGCAGGCGCTGCTGCATCTGATTCAGAACGGCGGCGGCCTTGGCGATCGCGTCGGACTCGCCGGTGAGTTTCAATTCGTCGTTGCGGCTCACGACCTGTACGCCGAAGTTCTCGCGAATCAGGCGCAGGTAGCGGTCGGCCGCGCCGAAGAGCGCGAGTCGCTTGCCAGGTTGTTCCAGGGGAATAGTGAGTGTCACGTAGGTGAAAGGCGTCGGTGAAAACGTCCTCTATCCAAGACCTTCAAGTGCCGGAGATCGCACGCGATACGGTTCGTGCGGCCGGCGTCAGTCGAGTCTGCAAAGTCGTCCGATATCTTCCCCAGCAGATTGCCGGTTGTCGAGTGGGCGCGCGAATGGCGACACGTTTGCCGTTTAAGACAACTTGCGGCCATGCAGGCTGCGGCGGTGCGCCACAAATGCCATCGCCACGCCCACCAGGCCGGGCAGGAGCGCGTCAGGAAGTGGAATTTGCAGCACGGAAAGGCCTGCGGCATCAGGAGATGCAACCAGCGGACCCGGCGAGAGTGGATTGGCCGCGGTGCCGTCGGGCGACAGGGAAAGTGCGTCGGGCTCGACCACGTCTCGCTTCCAGTCGCTCGAGATAAAATCGCTCACATCTGGATCGGCGGCAGTGAATAACTCTGGTGACGAACTCGTGACCGATGCAGCCCGCTGAACGGCCGTGGTCGCAGTCGCGTCGAAAGCCGATCGGACTGATCGAGAATCGTCAACGCGTCGCCCGAAGACGTCGCGATCACCATCATCGAAGGCCGGCCCCCCCGACACGGAACCCGAGCTTGCCGCGATAGAAACCGCGGCCGACAGGATTGTCAGCAATCGATTCATTTCTATCCCAGCAAGTGGTGTGTCATCCGAAGCATCCCTGCTACTCAAGCAGACGTTGCCGAACAGGATTTGTTTCTTGCAGCGATTCGAGACTAACGCGCGCCTGTGAATCGGCAATGCGAAGTTTTATCGAAGGGACAATTCGCCCGCGTCTGATAATCGGGCAGTGAGAAACGAATCATGTTGTGATGAGATTGCGCTTAATGCGCTCGCCGCCATTCGTCGATGAGGCTTTGGATGAAAGCGCGCTAATGAACCGCGTCGTGGCGATGGGCAATACTCGCGCAAATCAGAAAAGGCTGAAGAGCAGGTATGCGAATGGCGCAGCGAGAAGCGGGCTGTCGATCACGTCGAGCACACCGCCGAAGCCGGGGATCAGATTACTGGAATCTTTCACCTCCGCATCGCGCTTCATCATCGATTCGAGGAGATCGCCAAGCTGTCCGACGCCGCCGATGAGTAAGCCGAAGATCGCCCCCTTCCACCAGGCGAGCGCGAAGATGTATGGCGCACACGCAGCGCCCACCGCGCCGGCGAGCACCAGCCCTCCAGCGAGACCTTCCCACGTCTTGCCCGGCGAGAGCCACGGAATGAGTTTATGTTTGCCGATCGCTCGGCCGGTGAAGAACGCGCCGATGTCCGTGCTCTTCACGCACAGCAGGATCATCACGATGTGCGCGGTTGATCCGATAAACGGCTGGCCGAACAGCGTCGTGCCATGCTTTACGCGCAGTGCGACCAGGAACCACGCCAGCCCGCCGAGGTACATGACCGAGAGAACGGTTCCGGCCATGTGAACGATCGCATCCTGCGTCTGTTTCACGAACGCCCGCTGCAACGCGGCCAGCAGCATGACGCCGACGACGATGGCGGCAAAGGTGGAGCCCGACACGTCCTGAAAACGCAGGAATTGAGTGGCGAACGCGTGAAGCATCAGCAGCGACGTGCCGAGCACCGCGATCAGCCGGAACGGCCGGACGCGCTCGGCGGCGAATAGCGTGGCGAGTTCCCGCGTGCCCAATGGCAACACGAGCAGCAGCAGTACCGTAACGCCGGCGCCGCGGATGCCCTGGTTGAATCCTGCGTGAAGTGTCCAGCTCTCGATCGCGTGATCCAGCCACAGCACGCCGAACAGGAACGCCAGCATGAGAGGCCCGAGTGTCAGTCGATTGCGCAGCGCCTTTTCCATGTCCGATTCTCCCGGCAGCGGCGGTGTTGTCGATGAACGCGTGCAGAAACGCAACTGTATGCGCCGCTCGCAGCGTGATCGAAACGTGCGCGAGCCTGCCGTGCAACGAGTGCGGGCCTGTTCATTCTAACCTGAACAGGCCCGCCTTGAGTTATCTGGAGTCGCTGCCGAGTTCAGTGCGGAAGCGTGTTGCCCGCGGCCGGCAGGTACGGCGTGATCGCATAGAGCACGCACACCAGCGCCAGCACCGGCGTCGATGCCATTCGCTTGGTGAACCACAACATCACCATCATCAGCGCCAGCAGCAGGCCGACCCAGGTGACGAGCGGAACATGACGAAGGATAAACTCGGCCCAGTAGAGGATTGCGTCGGTCATACGATTGCTCCGGTTGGTATGCAAACAACCTATCACCGATTCTCCGCGCTGCGTCTGTCGGCGCGCTTTCGCACTCCCGGGAAGTCGCGCGCCTGTCCGTTTGTGACGATGATGTCGTTCGTGCGAGCGTGATCGCGCGTGCGACGTCCGACAACGCACGAGATCGACGGCGGATCGTCGCACAGATTTGATGTCCAAGCGTGCGATGTCCGATATACTTCATGGTATGGCTCCCAACTTTGTCAGAGATAACGTGCGCGCGATGCACGGCTACTCGCCGGGCGAACAGCCCGAGCCCGGAGCGCGCATCGTCAAGCTCAACACCAACGAGAACCCGTTCCCGCCGAGCCCGAAAGTGCTCGAAGCGATCCACGAGATCGACGGCGAAACCCTTCGCCGCTATCCGAATCCGGTCGGCCAGCGGTTTCGCGAAGTGACCGCCGAACTCCTCGGCGTCGAGCCCGACCAGATTCTCTGCGGCAACGGTTCGGACGATGTGCTGACCGTCGCCACGCGAACGTTCGTTCCGCCGGGTGGCACGCTCGCCTCGCCGGAGCCCAGTTATTCGCTCTATCCGTGCCTCGCGCAGATCGAAGGCGCGAAGCATGTTGGCGTGCCTTGGGAGAAGCACTATCAGTTGCCGATCGACGCGCTACTTGCGACGAGCGCTGACGCCATTTACCTCGCCAATCCGAACGCGCCTACGGGCACCGTCGTCCCGCTCGAGTCGATCGAATCGCTGCTCAAGGCGTTTGGCAAGCTCGTGCTTGTCGATGAAGCGTACGCCGACTTCTGGGGCAAAACGGCCGTCGGCCTGGTGAACAAATATCCAAACCTCGTCGTCTCGCGCACGCTCAGCAAGGGTTACGCCCTGGCCGGCCTGCGGTTCGGGTACGCCGTCGCCTGCACTGGCGTCATCGACGAGATGATGAAGGTCAAAGACAGCTACAACACCGACGCGATCAGCATCGTCGCTGCCACGGCGGCGATTACCGACCAGGCCTACGCACAGCGCGGCTGGCAACTGGTTCGCGATGAGCTTAAACGGGTGAGTGCCGAACTCGGAGGCTTCGGCTTCGACGTCCTGCCGAGCCACGCCAACTTTGTCCTCGCCACCGTTCCCGGCGGCGACGGCAAGAGCTTCTACCAGGGCCTCAAGCAGCAGGGAATCCTCGTCCGCTACTTCGACAAGCCCGGCCTGCGTGACAAGATCCGCATCACCATCGGCACCATGCAGGAAAACGACGCCATGCTCGGCGCGATCAAGTCGCTCGTCGCCAAAGAGAAGGCGGCCTAGTGAATTTGAAACACGGAGGCACGGAGACACGGAGAAGAGTAAAGGAAAGTGAAACCACAGATGAACAAGATGAACACAGATCAATTCGAATGCGGATAAGTCGTTCGTACCGCGTCGGGCAATTCTGTTTTTGAATTCTTATCTGTGTTCATCTTGTTCATCTGTGGTTCTACTTTCGGTACTTCCCTCCGTGTCTCCGTGCCTCCGTGTTGAAAAAAGAAACCATGAACCGACAAGCCACCATCACCCGCAAGACCAAAGAGACCGACATCCAGCTCGGCCTGAACCTCGACGGCGTCGGCGCCTCCTCGCCCAAGACCGGCGTCGGCTTCTTTGACCACATGCTCGACCTGCTCGCGCGCCACGCGATCGTCGACCTCGACGTGAAGGCCAAAGGCGATCTCGACGTCGATGCCCATCACACCGTCGAAGACGTCGGCATCTGCCTCGGCCAGGCGCTCGAAAAAGCGCTCGGCGACAAGGCCGGCATCAATCGCTACGGCTGGGCGAGCGTGCCGATGGACGAGACGCTCGCCAACGTCGCCCTCGACCTGAGCGGCCGGCCGGCGTTCGTCTTCAACGTCGCGTTCACCGGCCCGCTGATCGGCACGTTTCCGGTCGAGCTCGTCGAAGAGTTTTTCAAGAGCATCTCCAACGTCGCGAAGATGAACCTGCACATCAACGCGCCGTACGGAACGAACAACCACCACATCGCCGAGGCGATCTTCAAAAGTTTCGCGCGGGCGCTGCGCATCGCGGTTGCCGTCGATCCAAGACAGCAGGGCGTGCCGAGCACGAAGGGATCGCTGGCGGACTGATCGGCTGAAACGACATCAACGCTCGGGTCGAGGCTCGGCCCGCTCGCGAACGTCATTCAATGTTTGGCGGCGCCGTTCGATCGACGCAGGGCTCGCCCGACGAGGTATCCGGCACGTTACTGTCCTAATCGATTCGCGGGAGAAATGAGTCCGGAGCGCGAAGCGGTCGCAGTCGGCGACGAGTCGACGCCGCGCGAGATTTCCGCCTATGAAACCTCTGAGCGTTGTTCGTTTTCGATGGAGCGAGTAAACGGGAACCGATCAACCGGACCCCAAGTTTTTTCCCATGGCGCTCCCGGTATGGCGCCGCGATGACGAGTTCACAGCAGATTTTCAACTCATATCGAGGCGGGTGCCTGCCCGATAAAAAGTGAGAATGAGACAATATCTGCGCCTGCTAAACCGGACTTCCACCCAGCGACGCCGAGCTATGCTCCGCATGAGCCGACGCGTCCTGCGCGATGAACGCGGCGGTGAGGTGCTCGAGTATGCGTTGATCGCCGGACTGCTCGTCGTGGGCTGCATTGCCGTCGTCGCCTGCGTCGGCACGAAGGTGCTTGCGCGTTGGAACTCGCTCAATTCAAAAACCTGACTTCCCTCCACACTGGTGCACATTGACGGCACCTCGCAATGAGTTGGCGTACGTCGGCATTCAGCGGACCTCTTGCCGGAAAACGAAAGCGGCTCTGCAGAGTCTGGACTGCGCTCACGAATGGCTTAAACCACTCAACATGAGAGGCATCCTTGCAACGAGGATCCCCGTTTCCGCGACAAAAACGCAGGTTCGAACAGATCGCCGAGAGGAAATGAGAGTCTTTTGGCATCTCAGATCCGAACCTTAAAGCGAGCCCATTGGGTGGCAGTTGTCAGCAATATCCATTCCCCTACAATCGCCCCCTCGCACGGCAGGCGTCCGGCAGTGCCCGGAACGCGCCACGCGAAGGATTCGGGAAGCGCGGAGTGTTCGATGGGATTGATCGTTCAGAAGTTCGGCGGGACCAGCGTCGCCAATGCCGGGCGGATTCACACCTGCGTCGCCAAGGCCATCAACGCCAAAAACAAGGGCCACAAGGTCGTCGTCGTCGTCAGTGCGATGGGCGACACCACCGACGACCTCATCGACCTCGCCAAAAAAGTCTGCACCTTTGACGGAAAAGAAATCCCGCCGCCCAAGCGCGAGATGGACCAGCTCCTCACCACCGGCGAGCAGGTGACCATCGCCCTGATGGCGATGGCGCTCCACGCGCAAGGACATGAAGCCATCAGCTTCACCGGCGGCCAGATCGGCCTCGTCACCGACACCGCCTTCTCCAAGGCGCGCATCCAATCGATCAACAAGCAGCGGATTTTCGATCAGCTCAACGCCGGGAAGATCGTCATCGTCGCCGGCTTCCAGGGGATCACCCCGGAAGGGGATCTCACCACGCTCGGCCGCGGCGGCAGCAACGCGACGCTCGTCGCGCTGGGCGCGGTGCTGGAAGCCGACGCGTGTGAGAACTACACCGACGTGGACGGCATCTACACCGCCGACCCGCGGATCGTGCCCAATGCGCGGAAGATCGACCGAATCAGCTACGACGAGATGCTGGAGTTGTCCGGCCTGGGTGCGAGCGTGCTGCAGACGCGTGCGGTGGAGTTCGCGAAAAAGTACAAGGTGCCCCTGCACGTGCGGAACAGCCAGAACGACAACGAAGGCACGTGGATCGTCGCGGAGAACAAGGCCATGGAACACATCGTCGTCTCGGGCGCCGCCCTGAAAAAAGACCTCATCCGCGTAGCGCTCAAGAACGTGCCCGACAGGCCGGGCGTGTGCGCGACGATCTTCTCGAAGATCGCGGGCGCGAACATCGTGGTGGATGACATCATCCAGACCATCAACGACGACAAGACCGCGGACGTGAGCTTCACCGTCGAGCACGGCGACCTCGCGGACATCAAGCCGGTGTGCGAAAAACTGGTGAAAGACCTCGGCGGCGCGAAGACGCTGGCGCGGTTCGACGCAGACCTCGCGAAGGTGAGCGTCGTCGGCGTCGGCATGCGTTCGCACACGGGCGTCGCGCAACGAATGTTCGAAGCGCTCGCGAGCGCTCAGGTGAACATCCAGAACATCACCACCAGCGAGATCAAGATCAGCTGCATCATCTCGAAAGAAGATGGTCCGAAGGCGCTGCGCGTGGTGCACGATGCGTTCGAGCTGGGCGGGGATGCAGGAAAACCGTAGTGGATTCGCGTGAACGCAGTCTGAACCACGGCGTCGACGTTCCGGACGTTTGCCGGCGACAGATCTGATCTTCGAGGTCAACTTCCCGCGGGCCAGGAATGGTCTTAAGGGTACAGCATGTCGGGGAGACGATGACACCGCGTGCGCCATGTCGATATCGGGTGCTCGACGCAACGCGTCCTGGCTACGTCCTCGGCGCGATCATCGCGCTGCTGCTGATCGCGTCGTGTGCCGATCGCGCCGTTCGCGCACGCGTGTCGAAGTTCGGCGATGACTGGAAACACGACCGCAAAATCGCGCTCGTAACGCACGTCGCCGACGGCGACACCATCGAAGCCGACTTCGATGACCCAGAGCCCGCGGTCCGTGTACGACTCCTCGGCATCGACTCGCCCGAACTATCAACGCGACTCGGCGAGCCCGCGAAGAACTACACGCTGGCGCGCTGCAACGGCAAACGCGTGACGATCCGCCTCGACAAGCTGCAGGGCACGCGTGACAAGTACGGCCGACTGCTCGCGTACGTCTACCTGCCGAACAACGAGCTGCTGAACAATGCGCTCGTGCGTGACGGCTACGCGTTCGCCTATCGTCCCAAGAAGTGCGACTTCTCCTCGCTCTTCGAAACGTCAGAGACGCAGGCGCGCACTGCAAAGCATGGCATGTGGAAAACCATCGCGTTCGACGACATGCCCGACTGGCGAAAAAACTGGATGAACCAGCGCGGCATCAAGTGACCACGACCCCCCATGCCGCTTACACTCCCGGGCATGGCCGGCGGAATCTCACTCTTCGCGTTCGTTCTTCTCGCCGCGCTCTTCTCGACTGTCGCACTCGGAGGTCCGTCGATGTTAAACCCGAATGATTTCCTGGTCGGCGGATATGGGAAGGGCGTCAGCGAGTCGTCGATCACCTCGGATTCACTGGCGGAGCCTCGACTGCGCGCCGAGGTCGCGGGCGCGAGCTTTATCGCGTTCCACCCGACGCTTCCGGTCATCTACTGCGTCAGCGAAAGCCTTAACGGGGTTCTGGCACTGAAGCGCGAAGGGGATGGGTCATTCAAAGAGATCGCCCGAGGTTCGTCCGGCGGTGCCGGGCCGTGTCATCTTTCGGTGCATCCTTCCGGAAAGGCCGTCTTCGTCGCGAATTACGGCGACGGCAAAGTCGCCATGCTGACACTCAAGCAAGATGGAACCTTTCTCGGCGAGCCCTCCGTCGATCAACACGAAGGCACCGGCCCGGTCGAGAAGCGCCAGGAACACGCCCACGCGCACTCCATTTATCCACATCCCGACGGAACGCATGTTCTCAGCGCCGATCTTGGCTGCGATGCGATCTTCGTCTACCGGGTCGATCTTGAGCGCGGCCGACTGACGGACAAGCACGCGTTCCCGATCGACCCCGGATCCGGCCCGCGCCATCTCGCATTCTCGAAGGATGGCAAGCTCGTCTACTGCGTCAACGAACTCTCGAACACCGTTTCGGTCCTTCGGTGGGATGCCGATCGCGAATCGCTTAAAGTCGTGCAGACGATCTCGACGCGAATGGAACCCAGTGACGGGACATCGTTCTGCGCGGAGATCCGAATCCATCCGACCGGCAAGTTCCTCTACGCATCCAATCGCGGCGACGACTCGATCGCCGTCTTCACCGTCGATTCGGAGACGGGCGCGCTGACTCGTGTGGCCAACGTTTCAACCGGCGGACAGTGGCCCCGTGGATTTGAAGTCAACCCGACTGGCCGATTCCTGATCGTTGCGAATCAACGCAGCAATCTGCTCACAATGTTCCGAATTGATGAGCAAACTGGCGTGCCGAGCGCGACTGGGGCGACGGTGCCGGTCGAAAAGCCCGCGTGTGTGCGATTTGCCGCATCGCCGCCGTGAAAAAACCTCGCTGCCGGCGGCGTAATTCACTAGGATCGGCCCGGTAATCGCTCACCATCCTTGGAGGGACCCATGCGCAGAGAGAAAACGATCACACTCGACCATCTCGAACCCCGTCGCCTGCTCGCGGCCGTCACCGTCAGCGGCAGCAACAGCGCCGACGAAATCCGCGTCTACGTGCAAAGCAACACGATCATCGTCGATGTCAGCGGTGCGGCCAGTAGCTATCCCGATTTCCTTTACGACGGCATCGTCGTCAATGCGCTAGGCGGCGCGGACTCGATCGTCGTCGACTCCAACACCGACAATGCGGTCACCATCAACGGTGGAAGCGGCGTCGACACCATCGAAATCGGCAAAACCGATCAGACGCTGGCGGGGATCGAATCCGCGGTCTCTATCAGTAATTCCAACGGCGCCGATAAACTGTATGTTCACAGCGAAGCCGATTCCTCTGTTGCCACCTACACGATCACGAGTTCCAACGTCACGCGTACCGGCTACCCGGTCATTAGCACCGGCGACAGCGGACTCGTCGCCGTCGCCGGCGGCGCTGGCACCGACACATTTGTGATGACCAGCACCGGCGCAAGCAACCGTTATGAACTTCGCGGCGGCGCGGGAGCGGATACGTTCGATATCCGAAATACCAACGGCGCGACCGTCGTCGTCGATGGCGAGGCCGACCTGGACCTCA
Source organism: Phycisphaerae bacterium (assembly GCA_031411495.1). Lineage (GTDB taxonomy): Bacteria > Planctomycetota > Phycisphaerae > Tepidisphaerales > Tepidisphaeraceae > JANOBD01. The sequence goes on from JANOBD010000172.1 coordinate 81,073, forward strand.
TCCAGCTCAATTCTGATGTGGGCACCCCCGCGACGATTCAATTCGAAGCGACGCAGGACCTCTCGCGCATCGACGCGTCCGCTGGGGGCGTCATCAAGGCGACCGGCGCGACCGGCATCTACCTCGGCACCAACCTCAGCGACTTCGAAGGCGATCTTCTGCTCGAGACGGGGTTCCTCATCGAGCACAACAGTCAATCCGCCGGCGGACTCGGTTACTGGAAGCAGCGCCTGCTCGATGCGCAAACCGGCACCACTCCGCAAGTGCGATCCACCTTCGCCGACAGCAGTGCCGCCAACGACGCCATCGGCTACGGTTACAGCCAGAACACTGTGGTCACAGACCTCGGCGGATTCTCGCTCGTTTCGGGTGATCTCATCCTTCGTTACACGCTTCGAGGCGACGCGAATCTGGATGCACGCGTGAACTTCGACGACCTGCTCATCCTCGCCCAGAACTATTCCCCGAGCACGACGGGCCGTCTCTGGACGCAGGGCGATTTCGATCTCAACGGGCTCACCAACTTTGATGACCTGCTCACGCTGGCGCAGACTTATGGTCAGACCGCGCTGGTTTCACGGGGCAAACTCGGCGGCCGAGCAACGGCGCGTGACATGATCGCTTGACGAGAATCGGCCTTGTTTTGTGCGGATTTGGATTGATTTTCCCCCAAGTCGAAAATCTGTCCGCGACTTTCAATCGACCCGAATGTAGATAGGATAAGATCGGCCGGTTTCTGAGAAGGTCTGTTGCAAAACGTCGATTCGGCGTCCCCTGCGGCCATTCTGCTCGGTTTTCCTGCCTCGTGAAGGGTAAACCTTCACTCGTGAAGGGTAACCCTTCACATGCCGGGTCGCATGTGTCGACCTCTTTCTGTTTGAAGCCCCGAAAGTAAAACGGGGGCTTGATTGGCCCGCTATGTAGGAGAATCCCATGGGCAAGAAGTTGTACGTAGGTAACCTCAGCTATAACACCGAGAGCTCGGAGCTGCAGGAATTGTTCGCCGAGTTCGGCACCGTCCAGAGCGCCGAAATCATCGCCGACCGTGAAACCGGTCGCAGCAAGGGTTTCGGTTTCGTCGAGATGGGCTCGGATGACGAAGCCGCAGCCGCGATCGCCGGCATGAACGGCAAGGAAATCGGCGGACGCACGATGACCGTGAACGAAGCCAAGCCGAAAGAGCCGCGCAGCGGCGGATTCGGCGGCGGCGGCGGTGGTGCCCGTCGTGGCGGCGGTGGTGGTGGTGGCGGCTACGGCGGTGGTGGCGGCGGGGGCCGCAGCGGCGGTGGCGGCTACGGCGGCGGCGGTGGTGGCCGCTGCAGTGGTGGTGGCGGCGGTGGCCGCGGCCGCTATTGATCCGCTCAGCACGCGCTGAAGCATCTAATGCAAAATAAACGAGCCGTCCGATCTCATCGGGCGGCTCGTCCTCTTTGATGCGATAGGTTCGTGCCGCGAACCTTTGCGGCAACTCGCACGTATAGGTCTCAGCGTCAGGTACACGCGCATCGGGGAAGTCATTGCCATTAACCTTGTGTGCCGGTTCGAATCACCCTGTGGGAGGCCGCCATGTTCCGTGTGTCGCTCGCGCTCGTCGTTTCCTGCGCATTACTCCATATCGCTTCCGAAACAGCCGTGGCTCAGACGACGCAGCCCGATGAGCCCAAAGTGGTACTCAAAACGTACGATATTTCGGATCTGGTCCGCGTAACGCAGGACTTTCCATCGCCGCACAACGAAGGTGAGAGTGGCGGCGAGGGCGGTGCTGGCGGTGGAAACCTTTTCGGCACTACCGAAGGTAAACAGAATCCCGGGCTTGCCCCAACCGCGCCCCGAGTGTTCGTTCCAACGGAAGTTCGCTCCGGCGACACGCAAGTCGAAGCGATCTGCCAACTGATTACCGACTTTGTCGCGTCCGACACCTGGAAAACCAACGGCGGCATCATCGGAAGCATTAGCGAAATGCACGGCGTCCTGATCGTGTCTCAAACTTCCGAGAATCAGGAAAAGATCGCGCAATTGCTCGAACAGTTTCGAGAAGCCTTCGGGCCCACGTCTACCGTTTGCGTTCGCGCCTACTGGCTCACTCTTTCGCCGAGCGAGGCCGAGTCGATTCTTGGAAAAGGTCAGGCCGCACCGACGGAGTCGCCGGTCGTCGCCGATGAACTCGTCTCGTCAAAACACGTCTATGCGCAGGGACAGACCACGTGTTTCAACAAACAAGCCGTTCATATCTTTTCCGGCCGCGAGCAGACGGTGATCGAAGACGTAGATCCGGTGGTTGGCACGAACTCGGCCGCGTTTGACCCGGATCCGAAACTTCGCTTGTCGGGCGTGGAATTGCAGATTCGCCCGGAGCTATCTGCGGATCGCAAGTCGGCCATCGTCGATGTGTCGAGTGTCATCACCGAGCGCGACGCGAGCACGCCATCGCGGATCAGCGAGGTCCGATCCGCAGGTACGCAGCCGATTGTCGCCGAGTTCGATCGAGAAAACCTCATCAAGCAGCAGTTCCAGTCCACACTTCGGCTTCCCTTGGGAAAGAAAATCCTGGTCGGCGGAATGACCATCGAACCGTCCAAGCTCAACGGCCAGCAGCTTTACCTGGTGCTCGAACTGGGCGAGGTCATGGCCGAGTAGGACCGAATATCCGGCCTCACAGGGATTGCGAACCGCTTTTGCGCGTCGCAGGCGGGTATTGATCGCACCTATTTGAAGATAGTGACTCCGTTTCTTACGATCGGCATCCCGACTGCCGGCCACAACCCGTCGATGCAGGCGGGTTTTGCATGATTGCCATCATCAGCGACATCCACGGTAACCTCGAGGCCTTACAAGCGGTCCTCGCGGAAATCGATAAACGCAACGTCGATGAAATCGTCTGCCTCGGCGACGTCATCGGTTACGGCCCTAACCCCATCGAGTGCATCGACCTGGTCATGGCCCGCGCCAAGGTCACGCTGATGGGCAACCACGACTTCGCCGTCTTCTATGAGCCGTACAACTTCAATATCGGAGCCGAGCAGGCATGCTTCTGGACGAGAAATCAGTTCGAGAGCGATCCCGACCCCAAGCGCCGCGCCAAGCGCTGGAAATACCTCGCGAGCCTGCCCGTCTACGAAAAACGCCCGGGCGAGATGATGGCTGTTCACGCCTCGCCGCGTCGGCCGATCAATGAATACATCTTCCCCGACGACATCTATACCAACCCGAACAAGTTCGGGCCGATCTTCGACCGGATCGAGCGCATCTGCTTCTGCGGCCACACGCACGTGCCGGGAGTGTTTCTCGAAGGGCCCGACTTTTATAGCCCCGAGGAACTCGACGGCCGGTTCGAACTGGGACACGATCGCGCCGTGGTGAACGTCGGAAGCGTCGGCCAGCCACGCGATCGAGACCCACGCTCCAGCCTCGTGCTTTTTGACGGAAATATCGTGGAGTTCCTGCGGGTAACCTACGACGTGGAACGCGTAGTAAAAAAGGTCGAGGCGATTCCCGAGCTCGACAATTTCCTGGGAGCACGTCTCCGCGACGGCCGCTGACATCGATTAACCTCTCACCGCCGAATTGAACGAACGAATGGACAAGAAACAAACACTCGTCTGGATGGTAGTCTTTTTCGTGCTCGTCCTGCTCTGGGGACGTGTCGCGCCGACGATCCTGAAAAAACTGGGCTACGAGCCCGCGCCGACCAACTCGGCGCAGGTCATGCCCGTCTCGACCACCAATCCGACGACTTCGCCCGCGACGCAGAGCACATCGCCCAGCACGCAATCAATTTCGACCAACGGCTGGGACGTGGTCCGTCCGGCGCAAGCATTTGAACAAACCCTCGGTTCTACTGAATCGCATGACCACACATGGTCGATCGGCCTTACGATTTCGCCGAACGGCGCCGGTCTTCAGCGCGCCGTTCTCAACGAGTACAAGGCAACGCAGAAGAATCCGGACCCGTTCACCTACGAACGTCCCGGCGTCACGTATCCTGAACTCACCAGATCGCTCGCGGTCCGGGAAGTCATCATCGATGAACAGCCGGTCGACCTGACGGGCAAGACATGGGGCTTTGTCGGCACGACCAATACCGATTCGTCGGAGTCGGCCGTCTATGAGTTGACGCTGACCCACAACGGGGCTCCGGCGCTCACGCTGCAGCGGACGTTTACGGTTTACACCCGCGCCGCCGTGGTTGCGAAGATCGGCGAGATTTCTTATCAGCCAATGGGCTATGAAGCTCGCGTCGTCACCACGTTCAAGAATCTCACCGGCACGCCGATGAAGGTCCGGCTGAAGTTCAACGGCCCGTCGGTGCCCCTGACGGAAGCCGAACGTGGGCCGGATGCGTATTACCTTGTCGCGCGTGCCCCCAAGGGCATCGTGAGCACGACCCCCTGGGGAGTCGACGGAATCAAGGCTTCAACCCCTGAGACGCCGTACACGGACCTGCTGGAAAAGGCCAAGGCCCGAGACGGGCAGCCGTACTGGATTGCGTCGACGACGACCTACTTCATGTCGATCCTGCGTTTCGAGCCGCTCCCGGGCACGTCGGCGCCCGTCGACTGGTTCGAATCCGTTGACGCACGCGCGCTCACGCCCGACAAGCACGGTCGCGACCGTGAAGTCGAACTGATCATCACGACCAAGCCGACCACAATCGCCGCCGGCGCCGTCAGCGACATCGCCAGCGAAATGTACGTGGGTCCCAAGAAGCGCGAAGTGCTCACCAACGATCACTACGCGTCGATGTGGATCCAGTACGACCGATCGCTGATCATTACGCAGGGCATCTGCGGGATCTGCACCTGGCAGTGGCTCGTCAACATCCTTTTCTTCATCCTCAAGAGCTTTCATTACGTTCTTCACGACTGGGGCCTCTCGATCATCGGTCTGGTGATCCTGGTGCGCGTACTGCTGCATCCGATCTCGCGCAAGGCGCAGATCAACATGTTGAAGATGCAGAAGCTGGCGCCGGAGATGGAACGCATCAAGAAGAAGCACGCCGACGACCAGGAGGCGATGCAGAAAGAGATGATGCGCTTCTACAAGGAGAACGGCTCGACGCAGATCATGGGCTGCCTGCCGATGTTCCTGCAGATGCCCGTCTGGATCGCGCTCTGGCAGGCGATGAACACGACGTTTGAGTTGCGGCACGAACCCTTCCTGTTCAACTGGACATGGATCAAGGATCTGAGCAAACCGGATCATCTGATCGATTTCGCCAACTGGGGCTGGCCGAGCTTTCACCTGCCGCTGCTGAGCTTCGTCGTGATCAGCGGCATCAACGTGTTGCCGTTCGTGTTCGGCGCGCTGCAGTTCATCCAGTTCAAGATTCAACCCAAGCCGCCGACGATGACGCCGGAACAGGCACAGCAGCAGCAGATGACGCAATGGATGATGTTGATCCTGATGCCGGTCATGCTCTACGCGTCGCCAAGCGGTCTGATGATCTACATGATCACGTCGTTCCTGATCGGAATTTTCGAGAGCAAGATCGTCAAGAAGCAATTCGCGCAGATGACCGCGGATGAAGAGCGATTCCGCTTCGTCGAAGGCGAGACCCCAAACGTACAGAAGCCCGCGGTCCGCCGGGCAGGGGCACCGAAAAAGACCGGCCTCTTCGGCATGCTCGACGAGTTGCGCGAACGTGCCGCGCAAGCACAGCGAGAGATGGAGAAGAACCGGCGCAAGGGCAAGTAATCGCCTCCGGGTTCCCTCTCATCGCGACGAGATATGGGATGAACCATGCAGACACCATCATCGCCGTCAGCACGCCTGTGCATGGCGCGATTCGTGCGATCATCCGGATGAGCGGCGAGCTTGCGTTCGAACTGATCGAACAGGTGGTAGAGGTCGCGAGCAGACCGCTCCAACACGCGCGAACGGCCGTGTGCCGGATCAGACTTGTCGAAGGAATCGCCTTCGACGCGACGGTGTATCCCTTTCGCGGCCCACGTTCCAGCACTGGCGAGAACGTGATCGAGGTTCACGTTCCCGCGTCGCCGTATCTCGTCCAGGCGGCGCTTCGTCGGCTGATCGAGCTCGGTGCCCGTCCCGCCGGCCCGGGCGAGTTCACCGCCCGCGCGTTTTTCAACGGCAAACTCGACCTCACGAGTGCCGAGGGCGTCGCCGCGACGATCTCCGCAACCAATCGCGCCGAGCTCGACGCGGCGCGACAACTGCTGGGCGGCGAACTCGCGCGGCAGCTTGAGCCGATCCTCGACGAAGTCGTTCGCACCCTCGCGCTGATCGAAGTCGGCATCGACTTTACTGAAGAAGATGTCAGCTTCATTTCCCGGGCCGATGTCGAGCGGAGTCTGGCGTCAATTGTTCACTCATTGCGGACACTGACTCACGAAAGTCCGCGAATCGAGCGGCTCAGCCACGAGCCACGAATCGTACTGTCCGGTCGACCCAACGCGGGCAAAAGCACCTTGCTGAACGCGCTCGCCGGCATGAGTCGTGCGGTCGTCTCCGATGTGGCTGGGACAACGCGGGATGCGCTCAGTGCACGGGTAGCGCTGCGGCGCGGCTTCATCACGCTGATCGATGTCGCGGGGATTGAGGAAGCTGAGGACCATTCGATTTCACGGCAAATGCAGGAATCCGCGCAGCGGCAGATCGAGACAGCCGACGCCATCGTTCTGCTCATCGATGCGTCGGATGCGCGCCCGCCCATCACACTCGCGCGCCAACCCGACCTGATCGTCCGTTCAAAAGCCGATCTCGGTTCGGTGCCGCGGGGCACGATCGGAATCGATGCCCTCCATTCGGCGGGGCTCGACGAGCTTCGAGCCAGGCTTGATGAAATCGCCTTCGGCAGCGAGACAGGCGGAATCAGCCGGCTGTCGATCAATGCGCGTCATGCGGACGCGATCCGGGCGGCGCTCGAATCGACCTGCCGAGCCCAGCGGTCCCAGGCGAGCGGCGCCGAGATCGTCGCCGCGGACCTGCGTTTGACCTTGGAACACCTGGGTACCATCCTCGGAAACATCTCTCCGGACGATGTGCTGGGACGGATCTTTTCCAGCTTTTGTATCGGCAAGTGACGCTTGCGAGGTGGAACGTGTCTGCGATACTGCTGACTGCCGCCGTGCCCGTAGCTCAGTCGGATAGAGCATCGGTTTTCTAAACCGACGGTCGTGCGTTCGAGTCGCACCGGGCACGCTTCCTCACGGGGTCAAAAAGCAGTCGAAATCTCGGGTTTACCGAGCGATTCGCATGCTACCGCCACACTCCCACTCCATCAACTCCCCCTCACGGACCCTCCTCAACTGTCCCCACTCCGACACTTCCAAGTGTCGGAGAAGTGTCGGACTGTTCGGGTTATTTTCGGGTCGGGTCTCTTGAAACTAGCCATTCTGCACCCGATGGCTGTCCTCTTCCGAATTGTTTGGCTCGCCGGCCGCGCTGGCCTGAGCGGGATCGGCTCGGGGGCTTCATGAGGACATTTGTGACGGCTGCGTTGAGATGCACTAATCCTTTTGCAGAGCGCCGAGCAGATCGCGAGGGCTGGGTGAGCGAATCACCATTCCAATCTCCTGCGTTCCATTCAGATCCCTTCACCACAGCAATCCTCGGCGCTGGGCTGGCGCGGCTCGGGAGTGTTTCGCATGGTCAGCGTGCTCTGACCGCCGCAGGAGTAGGGCGAGGCGGCGTTGTCGGTCCACGCGGCCAGCGTCTCCATCTTCAGCAGCGCCGCCTCGACGCGATCGAAGTAGCAGTTGCCGGGCGTGTAGCCGCGGCGCTCGAGCCGGCGCTTCAACGCGCTCAGGTAGTTCACCATGGCGCGGAGCGACCGGGCAACCGGCTTCATCTGATCGATGGTTGGCGGAGCGAGCATCTCCCAACGGTAGCGTGCGGAGCTGCACGCGGCAGCGGGCGTGTAAGGACGTTTGGCAACAAACAAATCGGAGGCCCATCGTGAGCGAGATACGTCCAGGCATCCGCGCGGGTGCGAACTGGCTGGGGCGGGATGACGCGCTGATCTTCGCGCCCGCCTTCGACGCCTGCGAGCTCCGCCTGGCCCGCACGACGGCGCAGGCGTGCGGGACGATCGGCGCGAAAGCGGGGCTGAGGGTGCGTGGAGAGGACGTGACACATGCCCGATGAAACGATCGATCTGACGCGTGGGATCTACAGACGGCTATACGCCAACTTCATTGTCGGCCGACGGATCAACTCCGTGTCGCTTGAAGCGGAAGCCTGGTTCTGGCGGATCATCAGCGTTGCAGATGATTTTGGAAACCTCTCGGGCGATGTGGATCTGATCTACGTCGCCACGGTGGGGCGTCGCGTATCGAGCGGTGGAGGCAGAGCCTCGCCCGTCACCGTGGAACAGGTACGGGGCTGGACGACCGAGCTCATTGAGATCGGCCTGTTGGATCGTTACGAGGCCGGCGCGGATGTGTTTCTGCACGTGCGCGGGTATCTGACGTCACAGGCGGCTGGGATCAATGGGAAGCGGGTGCGACGGGTGAAGGCCTGGCCGGGCGAGGAATCCGAGCGGGGCCGGGTGAGCACGTGGGATGCTGAGCGGGTCCGGGTGAATCCGGGTGAATCCAAGAGAGGCCGGGTGAAGCCGGGTGGCAATCTGAATGATGAACCAGAACCGAAACCAGAACCAGAAGCCGCCGCTGCGCGGGCGGGCGCGGTTGGGGAAACGCCCGGGGTGTCGGCGACCAGTCCTGGACCTGCGGCGGCGGCGGCGGAGGGGCTGAGCGTTCCGATTTCGGAATCGAAGGAGGAGGCTCGCGTTCTGCCGGAATTGCTCGCAGCGTTGCAGGGCGAGTTCCCGGAGTTGCATGTCGTGGGCGAGATCCGCGCGCTGGCTTCGCATCTGCGCAGCAAGCCGGAGGCGCGGATGGCTGAGGCCCGGCTGCGCGAGTGCATCGTGAAATGGCTGAACCGGTCGATGGCCCATCCCCATTTGCGGCAGAAGCCGGCGATGGCGGGCACGGTGGCGACGAACATCGCGGCGCGCGAGACGGCGATGGATCGGAAGCGGCGCGAGCTGGATGCGTCGCTGGCGGCATCCGCAGGAGGTCGGGCGTGAACCTGTTCGAGACCAACGAGTGCGCGAAGTTCTTCCTGGAGCTTTACCCGAACGCGACGGTCGCGCAGGTCGAAGCGGTGCGCGGCGCCATCGGCTTGTACGAGGTGGAGGATTTCAAGAAGGAAGCGCGCGGCGTGCTGATCGACAAGCCGTTTGTGAACGACGCGATCTCAGCACTGATCGAGCGACTCAAGTACGGCAAGGCGCACACTGCGTCCGCGCGCGTGAAGACCTGGGTCGATGAAGAAAACGAGCGCGTGAAGCGCGAGTGCGAGCGAATCCAGGAGCAGTACGCCGCCGATGACGAGCTGCTCGAACCGATCCCGCCGGCGACAGCGGAGGAGCTGGGGCCGATCGCTGCGACGATGGCGCAGGTGATCGGTGAGCAGGAGGAGCCGATCCGCTCGATGTGGAAGCGGAAGGGCCTGAGGTCGCGTGCGGTGCGGTGTGCGGTGGCGGAGATGTTGCGGCAGTGCGAGGACGGCACCGCCGGCGTTTCTGTCCCGGGCGTCTGAAAGACGTTTCGGTATAGGGAACTTCAGTAGCCGCGCCAAACCGATGCAACAAAGTCGTTCCCTGCGTATCCGCGCCGGCGCAGCGCGCGAGCGGCGTTGTAGTCGCTCACCACCGTGAACGCCCACAGTGCAGCGGGGATCCATCCGACCAGGGAGAGTTGAAGAATGAGACAGAGAGCCGCGCGCATCCGGCTGCGTTGAAATCGCAGGAATGGATACGCCGGAACGATCGCAGCGACGACGTAATTCACAAGACACCCAGCTTCAATGAAACAGTTGAGACGCGGTTGCGCCGAGCTTACTGCAGCAGAACCGGCTTGCTAGAAAAAAAGCGCGAATCTCCGTATCGCCAGGCGCGCATGAAATGGCCGCTCGGTGGTTGCGTAGGGGGGACGCAACCGGGGAAACGAGCGGCCGGACGCAACCATAGAACGTCCATGCAATGAAGCAAGAAGAATCGAGATCCATGACATGAGTGATACGAAGATCGAGTGGGCTGATAAAGTTTGGAACCCCGTGACGGGCTGTCGGCCGTACAGTTCGGGGTGCGCTAATTGCTACGCCCAGGTGCAGAGCCACCTCCGCGGGGCGAATCCCCAGCCGGCAATGCAGCGGAAATACCACGGGCTGACGGTCCTGAACAGCCACCGCCGACCGACATTCACGGGCGAAGTGCGGTGTCACGAAGAGGACTTGCTCGCGCCGATGAAGGTGAAGCGGCCGACGACGTGGTTCGTCAATTCGATGAGCGACCTGTTCTACGGCGATGAGGCGGATCGCCGCGCGGCGGAGAAGAAGGGCCAGCCATTCACGCCGGTGCCGTTCGCGTTCATCGACAAGGTATTCGCGGCGATGGCGCTCTGCCCGCAGCACACGTTTCAGATCCTCACGAAGCGGGCTGAGCGGATGGCGGAGTATTTTCGCAATGGCTCAATTGACGTGACTGAGGGTGGACAAGGAGCTCGATGCTTGGATTTGGGAAGCGATCCATTCATCAAACCGCTCGGCCTATTGCTCGCGGACCTGTACGCAAGCAGTGAGGAATCTCGAGTCGTCTCTCCAGACCAGTGGCCACTCCCCAACGTCTGGCTGGGCGTGAGCGTGGAGGATCAGAAGTCAGCCGACGAGCGGATTCCGCATTTGCTGCGCGTGCCGGCGGCGGTGCGGTTTCTGTCGTGCGAGCCGTTGTTGGGGCCGATCAAGTTCACACGGCTTCATCAATTCTGTCCAACCCACGACTTCGAATCTGGTTTCTGCAGCTCGCCGTGCCCCGACCTGCGCTTCGTCGACTGGATCATCGCCGGCGGAGAGTCTGGGCGCGGGGCACGGCCGGCACATCCCGATTGGTTCCGATCCTTGCGCGATCAGTGCCAGGCGGCGGGGGTGCCGTTTTTCTTCAAGCAGTGGGGGGATTGGCAGGTCGAAATGGAGAGCAGTGGCGTTCTCGTCTGCAGTGGTGACGGGAAGTCACTCCGCGTGATCGGTGCTGATGGAAAGTGCGGAACGAAGCTCAACGCACCCTATGCGCTCGTTCGCCGCGTCGGCAAGGGCAAGGCCGGGCGGCTGCTGGATGGGCTTGAGTGGAATGAGATGCCGATGTCAAAATTGTGTTCTTAGTATTGTTTTGCAAAAACGTATTCAGTTCGGTTATCTCGTGACCATGGAACTCAGACGGTACCTCAAGGATCCAGTTTGGGCAGGCATTGGCGGACTTGTCGGGATCATCGCCGTCTTCTTGGCGGTATGGCAGTTGATACCTCCTGACATGCATCCACGTTTGACCGTTACGGCCTCAACTCGATATCTAAAAGAGGACTACGAATTGTTGAGAGCAGTCGGCGTGAATATTGAATTCAACGGGAAGCCCCTCAACGCTTACCGCGTAGACCGCGTCCAGCTTTCCAACGACGGTCCTAGGCCAATCCGAGTCGATGATTACCTTGAACCAATTACAGTTAGCGTTCCATTGGGAAATCGATTGATCGGCATCGCCGCAGCTCCGCGAGAGCAATTTGGCAGGAAGCTCGAAGGCTCACTTTTTGAGTGGACTAAGCTCAGTGATGAGAAATTCGCAGCTAAACCTGTCGCGCTCAATCGGTACGACAGCGAAACGTTGCTTGTCGTCTCGGCACCAACGGTTGGCAAGACGTTCGATTTATTTTTCGAGCAAGAGCCGCAATGGAGCGGCAAGTTAGCTGATGGAAAATTTCGAGTCATAACGCTAGACGACAGAATGAACGAATTCAGCTCGTTCCTGGCAATATCGATCAGTCATTCTGGAATTGAGGTCTATCTCCTCGTGATCATCGGGACCGGGCTGACATGTGTGTTGTTGCGGCTATCGTCGCGTTACGTCGGAAGTTTGAGTTGGAAACGCATCGTCTGGATCTCAAGCGTATCGCTTTTATCGTTTGCGGCTGCGGAAGTCATAACTGATTTCCTTGACGGATTTAGCACGCGACAGCATTTCATGGCGACAGTTACGCTACTGTGCTTCGCTGGAGTTGTGTTTTGGCTCGTCTGGAAGAACTGGCGAGATCGACAGATCCGCGACGAAATTCCGGAGTCGACTAAATGATCTCTAGATCAGACTCGGACCTCCCGATGCGTCGATGCTGATCGATCCAACCTTAGTCAAGGTGATCACATGCAGAGCGATCATCGGATCCGCATTGGGGTGCGTGATAATGACCAGTCGTCCGTCGACGAGCGAGACCCGCACGTCCGGCCAGCCGCTCGCCGGCGAACAGAGTGACGACATTGGTTATGACCATGCGATCAGCGACGGCGCGAGTGCGGGGAAACATAAGTGCCGTCTCTGCGGTAATAACCTCGGACATAGACGCGTCCGCCCGCGCTCGAAACCGCTGCAGTGCTTCGTACCTTTCGCCGCGCGATCTCATCGGGGGTCCAGTCGTTATCGCTGTCGTCACCCGTGATCGTCTTGACGGCGGGAGGGGGGGCTTTGGGCGGTTGCTTCGCCTCAGGCCCCTTTGTGCTGGTGCGAGTTGGCGGAGCAGTCGGCGCGGTCGCAACCGTCAGAGCTTCAATCTCAGCAGGAGACGCGCGAGCGTTATCCAGCTTGGACTCGTCGTAAAGCGAAACCCACCAGCCGCCGTACGCGTCTGGTGCGTTCGGCGGAGTGATTTCAATCGTGAACTCATCCCGTGTGATGAGGTCCTTCTCGCGGTTCAGAAGCTTCAGGATGGACGCGTCGATCTTGTTCGGTAGCAAGCTTGCCATCAGGTCGATGGCACTGGCCTTAGCGGTTTCGTTGGTAAGGAGCGACCGGTAGATGCCGATCTCAATGCACGCGGGATTGTCCGGATCACCGTAGATGTTGACCTCGTAGTCGCCACCGCAGGCGTACGACTGGTAAGGGACGTCTTTCTGTACGCCGTTGTCGATGTAAGTGGCAGGGATCTGCTGGAGATCGCGACCCCACGGTTGTTTGATCACGGTGTCGACTACCGCCGACCACGTCGGGAATCGTCCTGCTGAGCCACTCGTAACCGCGCTCGCTGGTTGAGTTGAAGGTTTAGGCGCGTTGGCTTTCACGGGTGGCGGTTTCTTCCAGTCGACGACGATGGACTTGGGTATGTCCATTACGCCGTAGCCTCTGCGGACCGTGTAATGTTCGGACGTCTCGCCGATCACCACGCAATCCATGTCGCGTCCCGATGTGAGCCTTAAGGTGTCGGCTTGGAGCAGATGGGCAAGAGTGAGCGCAAACACTACGAAATAGCGGGCAACATTCATGTTCCTCCCTGCGAAGTGAATCGGAACTCTATCGCAAACAAAAGTCGTAAGGAAGAAAAAACATGCGCGAACGTCAGCCGATCGCGCTGGCGTAGAGCTTTCGGAGGTGGGCGACGCCGTGGGAGTCGTCGTCAGCGCGGACGCGGAAAGTGACGCCGGCAGCCTGGAACACGAAGAAGCGGACGGAGGTTGGGACTGCCTTGGCGTGCAGCGTGTCGATGAGCTGGCGGTCCTTCGTCATGCACTGCATCTCAATGATCAGAAGGAGGCCGAGAAGGATCAGGACCTCATGGACGTTCTGGGGTGGCTCATGTTGATTGGTCGGCTGGGGTCTTGCGCGCGAGGGTTTGGCGTATCGACTTCAGCGCCGCGTCGGACGGCATCTTGGTGCGAGTGACCAGGCGGTTGATGATGCTGGCATGAACGCCGGAGGCTTGGGACAGCTCGAGCTGATTGATGCCGCGCGCCTTGAGACCCGACTCGACTTCTTGTGCGAGGGCGGCCAGCGCCTTTTCCCGTGCGCGGTCGGCGGCCGTCTCCTCGCGTCGGCAGGTGGGCCATACATCGCTGTTCTTCTGTGACTGCCATGCGATCTCGCCGCCGAGCACCGCCATGAGTCGGAGCACGCCAGCGCCGCGCAGGTCGCGCGTCGAGTTGAGGAAGGCAGAGAGGTTTTGACGCGGGATGCCGGCTCGGTCGGCGGTCTCGGCGATGCTCCAGCCCAGTGAATCGATCCGGAGGCGGATGGACGACTTCGCGTGCTCGACGATGGCGTCGGGTTGATTGGTCAAGTGGGACTTGGTTTTTGGCGCGGCAGGTTTCACGTCGGTTGATTTCACTTTGGGGGCTTCCTCGGCTTGATCTGGTTGCGGCGCATTCCGTCTTCGATCTGGAAAGCGATTTGCTGAATACGTGCGATTTGGGGGTGGCTCTGGATCTGCGCGAGCAAGTGGGTGACGTCGTCGGCGCCGTCGGCCAGGCCCTTGTCGTTGAGGCGGCGTTTGATCGGCCGGCGGCTGAAGCGAGAGAGGGCCAGCAACTGGGCGAGCTCGTCGATCGTGAAGTGGTTGGTGGTCGGCGATTCAGGCATTCCGGTGACGAGTAGAAACGTCGTGAAACGGCGTGTCAATTCATGCAGGGTGATCAACATGATACGACCTCAGGTTGGAGTTGAAGATCGGCACGCCAGAGTCCGAGTTGGCCGATGGCCGGGATGGGCTCGGGCAGGCGGCGCGGGTTGGCGAGGAGCCAGCACCACGGGCCGGAGGCGAACGCTGATTGGTCAGGCACACGGAGACGCGCCGACTCGACGTCCATGCAATCCACCAGGTCGACGATGGCGATGATGCAGCCCGGGGCGAGAGTTGATGGGTCGAGGGCATGAAGCTGCGCGATCGCGTCGATTGACGTTCCATCGTGCCGGCGCTTCCGGCTGGCGTGGATGAACAGCGGGCCGCGGTAGGTGGTGGGGCGCGATCGGTTCTCGATGCGCTTCACGCCGGCGGCGATGAGCTCGGCGAAGACGGGGAAGATGGTCAGGGCACGCATGGCGCCTCCAGGTTGATTGATAGGAGATCGGTTTGCTTGGGGAACGGGTGAGCGCCGTAGCGAAGATGCCTGCGCAATCGACGATCGATCGGCCACGCGTACTTGTGATTGCCCTTGTGTCGAACCGGGCGCGTCAGACGCGCGATCCAGCGCACTGCCCAGTCACGTAGATCTGGCCAGGTCCGATCGGCACCGTGTCGGACGAGCAGCTCCGCACAGGGTTCCCACCCGCGCTCGCGGTTCAGCAATTTGGAGATGGCGCGGGCGGACATCACGTTGCCGTCGGGCAGCAGCCGAAGGGTTCGGGCGGTCCCGCGTCCCAGGTAACACCCGTTGGCGGCTTGATAGATCGTACCGACGTGTCCACCGAACACGGTCGCGCCGGTGACGCTCACGCGTGGGCACGGATCGGAGAAAGAGATCACGCCGGCGATCCCCTCGCGACGCAAGCCGGCTAAGCACTGGGCGAGGAACCAGGTCTCGCCGTTGCCGGGCACATCGTCCAGCAGGACAAAGCGGCCGAGCTCGACCCCCTCGATGGCCGCGATGGGCAGCACGTTGGTGATGGCGGCGTTGTTCATCGGCACGCTGAACACCGCCACGCCGACGAGGGCGGGCCCGCGATAGAGCCCGAAGCGAAATCGAGCTGCGGGGTACGAGCGCGAGTAATGGTGTTCCAGGACGAACCGCTTGGCGGGGTTGTCGTCGGGGATGGATGCCACTTCGTAGCGACGCGGGTCGATCGGCTCGCAGGCGGGCCGGTAATGGTCTCGGCCGGCGCGCCATCGTTGATTGGTCGAATGCATTGATGCTCCTCTGCGAGCAGGCTCGCGGGCTACACGTTGATTGGTCGGGGATGCCTTCTCACGCGAGGGCGGACGGGAAGAGCGGTTCATAGGGTTCATCGATCGGCGGCTTCTCGAGCTGGATGAGAACCGCGGCGACGCCGGTATCTTCGAACGTTCCCGACGGGAGCGCAATTCCATCCGGGTTGGGGCTCGATTCATCCACCAGGGCGCGGAACGTCTGCGCGAGTCGGTCGGTGCGATTGAGGGCGCCACTCGAGACGATCGCGACCAGGCGACCGCCCGGGCGCAGGTGATTTTCGTAGGCGTGCAGGACGTGGCGGATGTCGGTCGCCTTCTCAAAGGGCGGATTCATCAGCACGACGTCGTAGCAGGCGGATGTGTTGCCCTTGGCGTCCAGGGCGCGATAGCCGGCGAAGTCCTCGCCGACGATCTCGAAGGGGATCAGCCGGCGCTTCTGGTCGAGCAGCCTGCGGAGCACGTCGAAGAACTCGCAGACATCCACATCGCAATCGGGCTGGGCAGCGTAGGCGGCATCGATCAGCCGGCCGGAGCCGGCGGAGGGTTCGAGGACGCGCTCGAAGGGCTGAATGTCGGCGAGCGTGGCCATGCGCGCGGCGATGCTGGGCGGCGTGGGAAAGAATCCGGGGATGTTGGAGAGTCGGGCATCGGCTTCCAGGGCGTCGATCTTGCGAGCGATCGCATCGGTTGATTGCTCGGGGGTGGCGACTCGTGGGGAATCGAGCAGGGACTGCAGGGCAATGCCGGCGGGGCTCTGGTCGGCGTAGTGGTCGAGGGGGCAGATGTCGTAATAGCCGCGGTGATCCAGGCCCTTGTGCACCAGGGGCGCGACCTGCGCGGGCGTGGCCAGGTGGGCGAGCTCGGGAGGGCAATCGCCTTGCTCGATGGCATCGGCGAGGGCGAGCAGGGCCAGGCGGGCGCGCTCGAGGTTGTCGGCTTCCCAGAGTCGATGGCGGTACTGCTTGTTGCGCTTGGGCGTGAGATTCTGCGTCATCGGCCGGCGCTCGTGTTCGATCTTGAGGACGAGCCGCTCGGCGGCGGCCCGGAACTTATGGATGCGGGCATCGTGTTGCATGACGAACGTCCTGTGAGTGGGGTTGATTGGTCGGGGATGAGCCTTCGCACGCGCGAGGGCTCGAAAGCGATCGGCGCGCATCACCTGCGCGGCGATCGTTGGGCAATCCGCGCATCAGTTGAGGGTGACGGCCATCCCGAGCACTTGCCCGAGCCACTTCTCGAGCTTCTCGCGCCCGGCGCAGGCCAGGAGGGCGGCGCGGGCGTTGGAGGCTTCGGGGCTGGTCTGCTTGATGATGCACCAGGCGAGTTTCCGGCGCATCGCATCGGTGCCGCGCTTTTGGTGCGATTCGAAGGCGGTCTGCGTGTCGGCGTGGCCGAGCTGGACCGATGCGGCCAGGGACAGGGCGCGCTCCAGCCACTGTTTGGGCGTCAGCTTGGGCTCTGCCACCAGCAGGGCGCGCTGATGTGCTGCGGCCGCGGCGGCCAGGTTGATGGTGAAGAGCTTGTAATGCGAGTCGGCGCCGCGAATGTGCAGCTCGCCGCCTTCGACGGCCAGCGACATCGTGTCGTCATTCGAGAGGGCGAGGATCTTCAGCGGCAGGTCGATGAGCATGGCGAACTCGCCGGGTTGATCGATCTGGCATTCCTTGATGTCGATGAACGGGGCGGCAGGGTAGTCCAGGGACGAGACGCGCAGGACTTCGCCGATGGACTGGAAGCGGATCCGCTTCTCGTGGATGAACTTCCTGCGGTTGTCGGGGTTGGTACGGACCGAGTCAGGCGTGGTCTGTTTCATCGATCGCAGGGCATCCAGGAGGGACTGGACGTTGACGATGAACTTGCCACTGCCGAGAGGGGAGGCGGGTTGATTGGTCGGGGGTGTGACGGCGGGCTCGGGCTCGGGTGAGGGATTGACGGCACCGGGTTGATGGGTCGGGGGCCCAGCTTGATTGGTCGGCGGGGTCGATTCACATGGCGCGGCAAACTTGCCCGGGAACGGGTCGCGCTTCTGGTTGTCCATCGCCCAGGTGATGGCGGCAGACGTGGTGGCGAAGTAGCCGGCAACGGTGCCTTGGATGATGGACGTGAGCGCGTGGTTGGGGCTGGTCCGCTCGATTTGATCGCGGCCGTTTGAATCTCGCGTCAATTGGTAGGTGTAGCCGTTCGCGCCCTTGGACTTGCGGCGGGCGGTGAGCTCGTTGGCGAAGTGCTCGAGCGCCCGCCCGTATTCATCGTCGGCGGCTTGATTGGTCGGCGGGGCGGGTTGATTGGTCGCGGGGGTCGACTCGCGCGGGGAGTCGACGACGATCGTATCGGGCAGCTCGCGCATGCCGAACGCGTCGGCAATCTCCGCGGCAACGGTGACGGTCGGTTGATTGCTCGGGGGCTCGGGCTCGCGCGAGACGGGCGCGGCGGAGTCGATCGCGTTGCAGAGTGCCAGGGCGGAGATGAACCGCGGATCGTGCCGGCCGATGGCGCGGAATCGGGCGCGAACGTAGCGCGCGTGCGGACCTTCAAGGTAGGGCATCGCCTCGAGATTGCGCCCGGCGCGGACGCGCTGGCAGGCTTTGCGATAGTCGTAGTATGCGTGACGCCAGGCCCAGACCTGATCGTTCGCGGGGCGCTTGACGGGTTTCAGGGTCGAACCTTGTCCGGTGCTCATGATGATCCTTTGCCGACGATGTCGGCGTGAAAGAACGTGAAGCGCCCGACCAACGGGCGCAAAGCACCTGCAGCGCGTTGCCGGCGCGGCAGGCGCTGGCGGTCAGTCTTCGTCGGGCAGGAGAATGGTCAGCACGATCTCGCCCGCATCGCCGGGCCCGGCAATGCATTTTAGATCGATCTCACGCCAGCCATCGGGCGCGCGGACCGTGCAGGCGAACATCAGGGCGCTTTGTCCTTTGAGGCGCGCGCCCTGCCGGCGGACGGTCTGCACGTACGCGCAGAGGATCCGGCGGACGTGGTCGCGATGATGCTCGCCGGGCCCGTGCTTCGCTTTGATCGCGCTATCGGTGGCGTCGTCATCGATCGGGCAGACCGCCAGGGCGAA
>JANOBD010000173.1:0-1503 GCA_031411495.1 Phycisphaerae bacterium
GACCAGGAAGCCCTGTGGGCCCAGTGCCTGGAGCACTTCAGCGTAGACCAGGTGGCGCGTGCCGGCGCAGCCGGCGGCGATGATCACCAGGAAGTCGCACCAGGCCGCCAGCCCGGTGAGCGTGGGCTCGTAGACGAAGTCGATGCCCTCGACGGGGCGCCGATTGTGGTAGCGGATCTGCATGTCGAAGCCGGCGGCGCGGCGTGCGATGACGCGACCGATGCGACCCAGCCCGACGATGCCCAGCTTCTTGCCGGTGACGCGGGTGGCCAGCGGGTAGTTGCCCTTGAGCCATTCGCCGCGCCGCACGAAGCGGTCGGACGCGCTGATGCCGCGCGCCACGTCCATCAGCAGCGCGAAGGCGGTGTCGGCCACGCAGTCGTTCAGCACCTCGGGCGTGTAGCCGATCGGGATGCCGCGCGCCTGCGCGCGTTCGACGTCGATGGCGTCGTAGCCGACGCCGAAGCTGGAGATGACGCGCAGGTTGGGCAGGGCGTCGATGAGGGCGCGGCTGGCGCCGGCCTTGCCCGAGGTGGCCATGCCCTCGATGCGCGGGCCCTGCTCGCGCAAGAAGGCGGCCTGGTCGGCCTGCTTGTGCAGCGGCAGCACCTCGTACTTCGCGTTCAGCTGCTTTTCGAGCCAGGGCGACAGCGGCCCGTTCTGGAGGATGAGGTGTTTCATTCGGGTTGGATTCCTGCGTCCTTGGCCACCTTGGCCCACTTGACCATTTCCTTCTCGACGAAGGCGCTCACTTGTTCGGGCGTGCCCTGGCCGGGCTCGATGCCGGCGTCCTGCAGCTTCTGCTTGACGTCGGGCAGCGCCAGGATGCGCACCACCTCGGCGTTGAGCTTGGCGACCACCGCCTTGGGCGTGCCCGCGGGTGCGAGCAGCGCGCCCCAGGTGCTGGTGTCGTAGCCGGGCAGGCCGGCCTCGGCGATGGTGGGCACCGCGGGCAGCACCGAACTGCGCTGCAGCGTGGTGACGCCCAGGGCCCGCACGGAGCCGGCCTTGATCTGGGTGTTGATGGCGGCGACGGTGTCGAACATCAGCGAGGTGCGGCCGCTGATCAGGTCGGGGTGGGCGACGGTGCTGCCCTTGTACGGGATGTGCACCATGTCGACGCCGGCCATGCTCTTGAACAGTTCACCGCTCATGTGCGGCGCGCCGCCCGGGCCGCTGGAGGCGAACGACAGCTTGCCGGGATTGGCCTTGCCGTACGCGACGAGTTCCCGCACCGTCTTGGCCGGCACGGTGTTGGACACCACCAGCACCAGCGGCACCACGTGGGTGTGGGCCACCGGCTCGAACCCCTTGATGGTGTCGTAGGGCAGCTTCTTGACCATGCTGGGGTTGATGGCGTGGCTGCTGGCCACCAGCGCCAGCACGTGGCCGTCGGGCGCCGCCTTGGCCACGAACTCGGTGCCGATGATCCCGGTGGCGCCCGCCTTGTTGTCGATGGTCACCGGCTGGCCCCAGCTCTCGGTCATCTTCTGGCCGATCAGC
>JANOBD010000174.1:0-32051 GCA_031411495.1 Phycisphaerae bacterium
GGTCAGGCGTACCTGCCCCGGGGCACCCTTCGTTGTGACTTTCTGCCGACTGTGCAAACGAGCGCGAGGCTTAACAAAATGAACGTAGACGACCTGGATTATGCACTCCCGTCCGAGCTGATCGCGCAGACACCCGCCGCCGACCGATCCGCATCACGTCTGCTGCATTATCGGCGGTCAGGCCGATCGATCGCGCACCGGATGTTCTCAGACCTGCCGAGTTTGCTCCGGCCGACGGACCTGCTGGTGATGAACGACGCCCGCGTTACGCCGGCGCGGTTCATGCTCATCAAGCCGACCGGCGGGCGCGTCGAAGGGCTGTTCGTCGAGCAGCGCGAGCACGGACGGGCATTCGTCATGCTGCGGAACCTCGGGCCGATGCAGCCGAATCAGCGGCTGAGCTTCGAGCGCGAGCCGGGGATGGGCGTGCGCGTGATCAACAAGCTCGACGGCGGGCTGTTCGAAGTCCAGGTCGAAGGTGATGAATCGCTGATCAGCGTGCTCGACCGCGTGGGCCGGATGCCGCTGCCGCCGTACATCCGGCGCGAGAAGGGTGCGGACGAGCGCGATGAGAGCGACCGATCGAGATATCAGACGGTGTATGCGCACACGCCCGGCTCGATCGCCGCGCCGACGGCCGGCCTGCACTTCACGCCGGCGGTTTTCGCGCAACTGGATGCGAACGGCATCGAGCGCGCGTTCGTCACGCTGCACGTCGGCCTCGGCACGTTCAAACCCATCGAAACGACACGGCTGGAAGATCACGTGATGCACAGCGAACGCTACGCGCTCTCTGAGCAGGCGTGCGAGGCGATCAACCGCGCCAAGCGCGAGGCCAGGCGCATGGTGGTCGTCGGCACGACGACGTCGCGGGTGCTGGAATCACAGCCGCCGGGGATGCTCAGCCCGCATGAAGGGCAAACGCAACTGCTCATCAAGCCGCCGTACGAGTGGAAGCACGTCGATGCGCTGATCACCAATTTCCACCAGCCGCGCAGCACGCTGATCGCGCTGGTGGCGGCGCTCGTGGGCCTCGACGAGCAGCGGCGGATCTATCGGGAAGCGATCGAGGAAAAGTATCGGTTCTTCAGTTATGGGGATGCGATGCTGGTGGAATGATGCGAATCCAGCTACGCGATTGCCGGCCTCTCGAGCAGCTGCGCGAACAGCGTCATCCGGCTCGAGCGAACGATCTCGACGCTCTGGATCTTTCCCTTGAGTGTGGCTGCCCCGTCGAAGACAACGATCTGGTCGCCGCGGGTTCGGCCGATGAGCTGGGTTTGCGACGTCCACGGATGACCATCCGTGGGCTTGGGTTTCGTGAATCCCGAACCCAGGGTCACATTGCTGGAAGGATAGGCCGCCTGCTTGCTGACGAGCTTGCTCTCGCCTTCGACCATGACATCGACGGTTTTGCCGACAAGCTCGGCGTTGTTCTGCTCGCAGATCTCGCTCTGCACCGCCAGCAGTTCGTTGTTCCGGCGCTTCTTGACCTCTTCGGGCACATCGTCTTCAAACCGCGTGATCGCGGTCGTGCCCGGCCGCGGCGAATACTTGAAGATGAAGCTGTTCTTGAAGCGATGTCGCTTCACGACATCAATGCACTGGCGGAACTCGTCTTCGGTTTCGGTGGGGAAGCCGACGATGAAGTCGCTCGCGAGCGCGATGTCGGGCATCAGCGCCTTCGCGCGGCCGACGAAGTCGTCGTACTCCTCGATCGTGTAGCCGCGATTCATCGCCTTGAGGATGCGGTTGTTGCCGTGCTGAGCGGGGACGTGCAGATACCGGCAGATGCGCTCGCAGTCGCGCATCGCCTGGAGCGCCTGATCCGTGAAATCGCGCGGATAGCTGGTGACAAAGCGCAGCCGCGGCAGGTGCGGGACGGCCTCGTGGATCAGGTAGAGCAGGTCCGCGAAGGTGGTGACCCGACCGTCGCCGTGGGCGAAGGCGTAGTGGTTGATCGTCTGGCCGAGCAGCGTCACTTCGAGCGCGCCGGCATCGGCGATCATCTTGACTTCGTCGATGATGTTCTGCGGCGGGCGGTGCACCTCGGGGCCGCGCGTGTAAGGCACGACGCAGTACGTGCAGAACTTGTTGCAGCCGCGCGTGATGCGGACGTACGCCTGGCTGACATCGTCGCCAGGCGAGAGCGCGCGCGAAAGGTCGAGCAGTTCCAAGTTGTCTTCGGCGGCGGAGAGTGTCGAAGACCGACGCGATGTCGCGCCCATGAGCGCAACCTGGCGTTGATCGGTACGTTCCGCCGTTCGCTGGGTTGCGGAAATGGACGCATCCGCAGCATCCATCGCGCGGCTCGTCGAAGCGTTCACGACCATGCCCGGCAACTTGTCGAGCTCGCCCGGGCCACACAGGATGTCGATGTGCGGGAAGCGCTTGAAGATGTCCGTGCCATCCCGCTCGGCCATGCAGCCGATGACGCCGATGACGAGATTCGGATTCGTCTGCTTCGTCTCGCGAAGCTGTCCGAGCCGGCTCCAGACCTTCTGTTCGGCGTACTCGCGGACGGAACAGGTGTTGAAGATGACGACATCGGCATTGTCGCGGTCTTCGGTCGATTCAAATCCGCGGGCGCGGAGCTGGCCCATGACGAGCTCCGAATCGAGCACGTTCATCTGGCAGCCGAAGGTTTCCAGGTAGAGCTTTCGTTTCATCGAATCGGAAACTATCGCATTTTCCGGGCGATTCGACAAGGGAGAAGGCTTCGCGGGACGAAAGGTCGAAAAAGCAACCGCAGAGGCGCAAAGAGCGCCGAGGCGCGCAGAGAGAATCCCATTGAACGTGTTTTCTCCGCGTTCTCAGCGCCTCTGCGGCTGCCTCTCGTCTTCGTCCGCGCCTCACATCCGATGCGGGTGGGGCCCGAAGCTGGCGTTGTAGAAGCCGGCGACGTGCTCGCCCGGCGGGCAGAGTTCGTCGATCTTCTTCTTTTCGTCGTCGCTCAATTTCACGTCGAGCGCCTTGAGGTTGTCCTCAAGTTGCTCCATCGTCCGCGGGCCGATGATCGGGCTGGTGATGCCCGGGCGATCGACCACCCACGCGAGCGCGATCTGGCTCAGCGGCGTGCCTTTCTCTTTCGCGAACGCTTCGAGTTTCTCCACGGTGTCGAAGGCCTTGTCGTTCTTCAGCATGCCGGCACGGAAGTGCGTGCCATCGCTGAACCGGCCGTCGGACGGCTGGTTTCCAGCGCGCGTGTACTTGCCGGTGAGAAAGCCGCCGGCCAGCGGGCTCCAGGGGATGATGCCCAGGCCGTAGGTCTGACAGGCGGGGATCAATTCACGCTCGATCCGCCGATCCAGCAGGTGATACGGCGGCTGCTCGGTCACGAAGCGGTTGAGGTGATGCTTCTCGCTCGCCCAGAGCGATTCGACGAGCTGCCACGCCGCGAACGTGCTGCAGCCGATGTAGCGCACCTTGCCGGCACGGATCACATCGTCGAGCGCTCGAAGCGTTTCATCGATCGCGCACTCCGGGTGCGGGCGGTGGATCTGATACAGGTCGATCCAATCCGTCTGCAATCGCTTCAGGCTGGCGTCGCACTGTTCGATGATCGCCCGGCGAGAGTTGCCCCACTGCGTTGGGTCGAGCGTGTCGCCCTTGTGCATGTTGCCATGGACCTTGGTCGCGAGCACGACGTGATGGCGATGGCCGTTGCGCTTGAGCGCCTCGCCGGTGACTTCTTCGCTCTTGCCGTCATTGTAGACGTTGGCGGTGTCGATGAAGTTGATGCCGGCGTCGATCGCACGGTCAATGATCTTGTAGGAGTCGTCGGCGTTCGTGCGCCCGCCGAACATCATGCAGCCGAGCGTGAGCGGAGAGACGCGAATGCCGGTACGGCCGAGTTGGCGTTTGGGGAGTTCCATGGCGATACGATAGGCGTCATTGACGATAAAGCGATGAGACGAATCGATCTGCGTGTTGGTCCTTTTTGACGAAACGTAGTCCGGTCACGCCGCGATGGAAATCGCGGATCGGAATCAGACCTCGCACGCTGATGCGGAGGATCCACGGTTGCCACCGCGGCGTACTCGCGTCAGCGTTTACGCCGACAACTCCACAACATCGTGAAGACGAGCGTCGACGTGGGTTCAGGCACCATCGAACGCGCGAGTGCCCAGTCGCTGGCGATGCTGGAAGGAACGTTCTGCGTCGAGCTTAACGGCTCGCCATAATGCTGCGCGAGCGTGAGCAGGTCGTCGAAGACGACGGAGCCGGTGTCGTCAAAGTCGCCATCGATCCAGGTGGCGCCGGTCGAGGTTCCATACTTCTGCGCGACGACGAGCAGGTCATCGAAGTTCACGTGCCCGTCGACATTCGCGTCGCCGGGGATGACGGTGGAGGAGCGCAGGCGCACGGCATCGACGCCCTGGTTTGGGGAGAAGTCGTAGAGCGCCACTTCGCCGACGGGAAACTGATTCGTGTTGATCGTCGTGGCCGGAGTTGCCGAGCCGTTGATGTAAGCCGAATAGACATCCCCGTCGACGGTCACGCGGATGGTCGCATCGGTGGAGCCGGAGTTGATGAACGGCGCAGAGTGAGCCAGCGCAGCGCCGTAGTTTCCGCCGGGCGGGACGATGTGCCAGTAGAGCGTCGTGCCGGTGAGCGTCTGGCCGCCGGTGACGAGCAGCACGCCGCTCCGGCCGACGCTGCTTTGCGACTCGGCGCTTCGGACCCAGAGCCCGCCGTCCTGGAGGTTGACGAAATCGACCGAGACATCGGTGTGGTTGAGCTTGAACGGCACCGACGATCGTGCGTTCGGGTAGTTCGCCCAGTTCGCAGCGTTGTAGATGCCTCCCGATGCCGACCAGTTGCCCGATTCGTTTCGCCACAATGGCGAAGCCGCCGGCGAGAAGGTGTCCGTCCATTGGAACTCGGCGAATGCCGACGTCGCGATGAACGCCTGCGAGAACACGAACGTGGCACAGATCATTCGGCGCATGTTTCAACTCCTCAAAAGACTGTTCCGAGAAGGAATGCGTCCATTCCAGCCTGTAGGGGCCATCCGTCAAGCGGATTTTCGGCGATGCCATTGAGAAAGGATGCTTCGGAGGACCTCAGCATGGCGGCCTTAGCGCGTCCGTCGAACGTCGTTCAGCCAACGTTAGCAGAGAGACGCGAGTGTTGGTGCGGCTTAGGGAGTGTTTGGGGAGTTCCATATCAACCTCATAGTAGACACTTCCGACTGCGAGATTAGTGGCCGTGTTACCCAACCAAACTAGACGTAAAGCCTCGACAAACACGAATGGCAAGGCTGCAATGCTACTCCAACCGAAACTCGTCGAGTTCTCCGTCTCGAAAGCAAGCAAGACGCACGTGAGAATCCTTCCAGTCGGCGGCCAGCTCTAGCGTGTACTCAGAACTCGGCGGAGGCGGCGTTGTGTTTGCGACCAGGCTGTCCATCAAGACTTTCGGAGGGTGGACGGTGCCGCTCAAAAAGCGACGCGCGGACTCCGTTGCTTCCTGAATCGTTGCAGGGGTCTTAGGATTCATGAATGTCACCCCTGAGATCCGCACATCTTTCCAGATGTCGGCTCCTCGTCGTAGACGCTTTCCTTTGTCCCATTTTGATAAGTGGCGATCGAGTTCGCCTTCCAGTGTCGCGCGAATCTGTGATTGCCGAGTCAGGTAATCGACGAGAGACGAGAGGTGATACGCGTCGATCATTCCAAGTTGAGTGCTCTCGTGTCCGCAAAACACAACCGACACCTCACCAGTCCGATGCAGATCGAGATCGAGAAGCGTAGACACAAGCGTCGCGGATGCGCCGTTACCCGAAAGCATTCGCATCGGTTCTTTCATATTGAGTCGGAACGGAATTGCCTTGAAGTCTGGCATTCATTTCCTTTCTGCGTTCACACGGCCTTTTAGAACTTCCGATCCAGCAACCGATACTGCACCGCCTCGGCGATGTGCGCTTCGGAGATGTGCTCGGCACTCTCCATGTCCGCGATCGTCCGAGCCACTCGCCTCACCTTGTCGTACGCGCGGGCGCTCAGGCCCAGTTCGTCCATCGCCTGTTTCATCAGCAGCAGGCACTGCGGGTTCAGATCCGCGTGGGCGCGAAGCAGCTTCGAATCCATCCGCGCGTTGGTCATGAGTTGCTTTCCAAACCGCTGGCGTTGCAGTTCTCGCGCGGCGTCGACGTTCCGCTTCATCGTCGCGCTGTCGGTGCCGGGCTTTTTGCCGGTGAGCTCGTGATAGGGCACGCCGGGCACTTCGCAGTGGATGTCGATGCGGTCCAGGAACGGCCCGCTCAGCCGCTCGAGGTACTTGTTCCGTGCCCGCGGATCGCTCGACGCGTGGCCGCTCGGCGTCGGGTTCATCGCGGCCACGAGCATGAACCGCGCCGGGAACTTCATCGCGCCGACGGCGCGGCTGATGACGACGTCGCCGCTCTCCAGCGGTTGGCGGAGCATCTCCAGCACATTGCGCGAGAACTCCGGCAACTCGTCGAGGAAGAGAATGCCGTTGTGCGCCATCGACACTTCGCCCGGCCGCGGGTTCGTGCCGCCGCCGACGAGCGCTTGCGCCGTCGCGCTGTGGTGGGGCGAGCGGACCGGCCGCTGGTCCATCAGCGCGATGCCTTCGGGCAGCAGACCCAGCGCGGAATAAATTCGCGTCGTTTCCAGCGCCTCCTCGCGCGAGAGCGGCGGAAGGATGCCCGGCATGCGCGAGGCGAGCATCGTCTTGCCCGTCCCCGGCGGGCCGATCATCAGCAGATTATGGCCTCCGGCACACGCGATCGTGATCGCCCGCTTCACCGCTTCCTGTCCGCGGACGTCGACGAAATCCAGCGGCGATTCCTTCTGGCTCAGTGCGTAGGGTTGCCCATCCAGTTCGTACGGCTCGAGTTCGAGCGTCTCGTTCAAGAAGCTCGTCGCCTGCTGCAGTGTGTGGACACTGATGACCTCGATCCCTTCCACCACCGCACACTCGCGGGCGTTCTCGTGCGGGACGATCACGCCCTTGAGTTTCAGGTGCCGCGCCAGCATCGCCAGCGAGAGGCCACCCTTGATCTTTCGGACGCGTCCGTCCAGCGCGAGTTCGCCGGCGATGAGGTATTGGCGGTGACGATCGTTCTTGATGAAGCCGGTCGTTCGCTGGAGGCCGATCGCGATCGGCAGCTCCAGGCTCGCGCCTTCCTTTTTCACATCCGCGGGGGCGAGGTTGATGAGCGTCTCGCGGGCCTTGATCGGGTAGCCGGTGTTTTCGATCGCCTGCCAGACGCGGTCCATCGATTCCTTCACCGCCGCCTGGGGAAGACCGACGAGGGTGGTGGTGTTCATCCCCGTCTGGGTGACGTTGACCTCGACCTCGCAGAGGGTCGCGTCGATGCCGATGAGTACGTAGGAATCCACCCTCGCGAGCATGGTTCGAAGTGTAACCGCAGACGCTTGCGGCGATCAAAATGTGATTCAACACGGAGACACGAAGAAGAATGGAACCACAGATGAACACCGATCAACACAGATAAGAAGTAGCCAGGGCTCGCCCTGATTCTGATCTGTTCATCTTGTTCATCCGTGGTTTTTCCCTTTTTCATTCTTCCGTGCCTCCGTGCGTGAGGGCTTGGCCTTCACGCCTCCGAGTTGAATAATCCTCTACCCACTGCCAAATCGCGATGAAAACGTGCAATGCCGGTGTAGGATCAGAGCCTGATGCTCATCCCGGATCGAACCATCAAGGCCGTCCTCTTCGATCTCGACGACACGCTCAACGATCGTCCCGCCTGCTGGAAGCGGTTCCTCGCCCACCTCCAATCATCAAGCCATTTCGACGGCCAGGACCTCGACACCGCCCATGCGCTGATCCTCGCGGAGGACCGCGGCGGGTTTCGCGAGAAGGAAGAACTTTTCGGCATCCTCGCATCGTCGCTGCAATGGAAAACGCCGATAGACGCGACCCGCCTCGAAGCGATCTGGCGCGATGCGTTCCCATCGTGCATGGCCCCGCGCGAAGGACTGATCGAAACGCTCACCACGCTGAAGAAGAAAAAGAAACTCAAGATCGGCATCGTCAGTAACGGCGAGGCCGTCATGCAGAACGCCAAGATCGATGCGCTGGGCATCCGCAAGCTGGTGGATGTGATTTCTGTCTCCGAAACGCTCGGCATGAAGAAGCCCGACCGCGCGATCTTCGACGCCACGCTCGCCCCGATGAAAGTCCTGCCCGAACAGGCGCTGTATGTGGGCGACCACCCCGAGTTCGACATCGTCGCCGCTGCCGCGATGGGCATGCGCACCGCGTGGATGAGCAACGGCCGCCGCTGGCCGACGGGGTTGATGCCGCGGCCGAACTTCACGATCGGAAGTCTGGATGAGGTGTTGGAGAGCCTGGTGGTGAGCCCATTCCCGACGCCGATGTTTAGGCCGAGTTATTGAGCGGACTGAGTGTCCAATAGGCCGGGGGATTACGGGGATGAGGAACGGTGATGAGCCGGTATTAGCAATCGCCAAGGGCTTGACGGAGAATGTTTGTTTCGCGCATCGATGGCGGGTTTGGCAAGACGAAAGTCGCTTATGCCTTGCCTTGATTGCGTCGGAGTCGCCGCCCGAGTTGCCCAAAGCTTGCGCTGACGATTGCAAAGAAGACTGAATAGCCGAAAAGATTCATCAGGCTCGATTGCCTTCCTTCGGCCGCTAGCCAAGGGTCCAAAACCGTCCCGGCGAGAAAGAGCACCAAGCCGATAGTGATCGCTTCGACGATAAATGGTCGGCGATGGTACCAGCCCGACCAGATGGAAAGTGGATTTGTACGCAGCATCAACTCTCCCTGGAGAAGACGGATTCGACATCCGGCAATGCCTCGCCATGTTCCAGTCGCTCGGCCAAGACATGCAGAGACAGCGCCTGGGCGCGACGAACCGCTTCTTCGCGGGTCTGGCCATACGCCAACACGCCGGGCAGGTCGGTCACCTCGGCGATCCAGCGGCCATCGTCTTCGCGTTCCGTTTCTACGGTGTACATAGCGTGACCATATCATGGGCTGATCACAGGGCGAGCGGAATCGCACCGGCCGGTGTCGCCACCGGATCGTTTCACGTTGCCCGGCTTGACTGCTGAACAATCACCTCGAATCCGCGCACCTGCCGATGTGATTGCCGGGCAAAGAACTCGCGCACGGCGGCACTGCTCAGGAACATCCACAGCACCAGGTCCGCCGCGATCGATCCGAGTCGCAACGCGAGTGCTTCATACGTGCTGTCGCCGACGAAGAGCTCATCGGACGAGTTCCTGCCGAAGGCGAAGAACGCGACGACGATGTAGAACGCGATCACGCCGTTGATCACGATCGAGGTGCGTGCCTGCCAGATCACGAGCGAAGCCCCGAACTTCGAAGGGACCAGCAGCAGAATCCCGCCGAGGCCGGCCGCGGCGGAGCATGCGAGCAGCACCCACATCGAGAGGCCCAGGAACGACTCGCAAAACGGCGGGAACTGCATGAAGGGGTTGTGCCAGAATCCCCAGCGCAGATTGTTGCGACCTTGGCGGTCCGCCAAATCCAGGAGCCAGACATACCCGCCGATCAACCCGCTGCAGATCGAGACGACGCCCGCCAGTCGAATCCAAAGCGCGAGGTGGCGGAGCAGAATGCCGTCGTTCCGAGTGGCCATCGAGTTCAAAGCGTAACCGGCGAGTGGCATTGGTGGTACGCCGGCCCCGGCGGCAGCTGAACGCGCTCGCGCGGCTGCACAAGCTCCGCTAGGAAGCGGAGGCGCTGATCTCGTCATCACGATGAGTCGGTGCGCGTTCGATTCCATCCGAGCCGCCGATGAACGCAGATGAACGCCGATCAGATTCTGCCACTTTTTCACCTGCGTTGATCCGCGTTCATCTGCGGCGAATTCGAGCCCACGGGTAAGATGCGGTGCCATGCGACCTTTCCCCAACCTCCCCAAGCGCGACGTGCCTCTCGACGTGATGCAGCGGATCTACGACGAGACCAAGACGCCGTTCAAACGCGGGATCGTCGTGCCGGCGCCGGAAGGGGCGGTCGTCGATTGTCCGAGCGTGTTTCGGTTCAAGGGTCGGTGGTACATGGTCTACGTGGTGACGAAGAACTACGTCGGCTACGAGACGCTGCTGGGCGTGAGCGATGACCTCATCCATTGGACGCCGCTGGGGGCGATCCTGCCGTTCCGCGAAGACGGCTGGGACCACTGGCAGGCGGACGGCGGCATCGCGCTGCAGGACACCGCGTGGGGTGGATCGGCAGAACTCGAGGCGATTCTAGGCAAGTACTGGCTCAGCTATCTCGGCGGATCGCTGCAGGGATACGAGACCGACCCGCTCTCGCTCGGCATCGCGCACACGACCACGCCTGAAGTGGCGAAGCCTTGGACGCGTTTGGAGACGAACCCGGTCCTCGCACCCTACGACCAAGACGTCCGGCCGTTCGAAGCCAAGACGCTCTACAAGAGCAACATCATCCGAGATCGTGAGCGTTCGCTCGGGGCCGACTTCGTTATGTTCTACAACGGCAAACAGCTGGGCCCGGGCACGGAGCGCATCGGCATGGCGCTCAGCGACGACATGGTTCAATGGGAACGGCTCGGCGATTCACCCGTCATCGACAACGGCCCCAAGGGCATCTCCGGCGACCCGCAACTCGTGAAGATCGGCGACGTGTGGGTCATGTTCTACTTCGGCCACGTCTGGAAGCCCAAGGCGTTCGACACGTTCGCGTGCAGCTACGACCTGATCCACTGGACGAAGTGGGATGGCCCGCACCTGGTCGAGCCGAGCGAAGAGTTTGATTCGACGTTTGCGCACAAGCCGTGGATGATCAAGTGGGAGGGCGTGGTGTATCATTTCTACTGTGCGGTAGCGGGGAAGCGGCGCGAGATCGCGCTGGCGACGAGCGTGGAGCTGAAGAATCGATAAGGGCGCATCGTCCGTACCAGGCGCCTCACGAGAGTGCTCCGGCATGGGCCGGGGTGCCCCGGGGCAATGTACTCGTTGACCCGCGTTTTTTGATCGCGGGTCAGGAGTACCTGCCCGGGGGGCAGCAGACAAGAGTCCATTGGCGGTAGCCCAACTCAAGGAGATGAACGCGATGCCGATCTGTCGCCAATGTCATGCCGAGGCACCGCTGGGCAGCGGGTATTGTCCGCGCTGCGGCGCGGCGATTGATGACGGACTGGGGCGACGGCAGATGTACCGACGCGTCGTGGTCGCGATCGCTGTTGGCGTGGCCGCGTTGAGTTTGATCGGCGCGTTTTTTGTTGCACACCGATCGCCGGTGCGTGTCGAACCGGCTCCGCCGGCATCACCGGAAGTTCGCAAGCTGTAGCCGCACGCGGATGATGCCGGTGCCTTGGTGCTTTTCGAGGTAGATCATGTTCAGCACGCCGGTCTTGAGGTCGTAGCCGAACTGGTAGGTCTCGGTGCTGCGCTGGTCGGCGATGAAGGCGAGGTTGTTCTGCACGCCGACGAAGACGATGCGGGTCTGCGTCGGTCGATCTTCGTCGATGACCTGGTTCGGCTGCAGGCCGGCGAGGGTTTGCGGCGCGATGTAGAGCGGCCCGACGCCGCCGGCGCCGAAGACGCGGTCCATGGCCGATTGCGTGGGCGGCATGCCGTTGCCCTGGTCGAGCTCGGATTTCTGCTTTGCTGCAACCGCGTTGCCGTGGCGCTTGGTGAGTTCGAACGAGATCGAGTAGCGCCACGGGTTCTCGCCGACGCCGGGAATGATCGTGTTGAACACGCCCTGGTAATCGAGCTGGTGTTGCGCGTTCATCCAGTCGGGCAAGGCGTCGTTCGACCAGGGAAGCTTCCGTTCGCGCACCTCGATGAGCTGCGCGTGCGAGATCGCGTTGCTGCGATCGCCCTGCGGATGCGATGAACTGGAGACGATCATCAGGCCGGTGTCGATGTCGTAAACGAAGCGCGTGAAGCCGCGGTCGTTGTAGGTCGAAATGCTGAGCGAGTCGTAGGTTTTGCCGTTGAGCGGGTACGGCGCGTGGACGATCTGCACGTCGTTTTCCGTGCCTTCGTGCATGGCGCGGAGCCGGTCGGGCGGGATCCAGAAGTCGCCGAGGCCGTTGGCGGTGCCGAGCAGGCCGCTGGAGCTGACGAACGCGTGCTCGCCGGTGTTAACGTCGAGGTTGATGTAGTTGCGGAGGTCGGCCGCGAGGGTGGTGTCGGATACGTCAACGAGGTCGAGCGCCGCGATGCCCACGCCGCCACTGCCGGGCGTGAACTGTCGGCCTTGCGTGTCGAACCAGTTGCCTTTTCCATCGGGTTGCAGCGCGAGCGGCGAGTTGGGGATGATCGAGTCACCGGCGGAATACGAGATGCGCGTGCCGGGCTTCATCCACGCCGGAAATCCCTTGGCGGGTTCCGCCTGCACGAACGGCGCGATGGGGGCAACGAAAAGTGGGTTCTCGGCACACGCAACTTCTTTGGTGCCGAGAACCCAGAACGAACTCATTAGAAACAAATGGATAATGGAGAGAGGCATAATCCGTCCGGAGGTGTTCGATGTGCATGCGAAACACCACCCCTTACGCATTCAAAGGCGTCAAACGCCGTCGTCGCGGGCCATGCGCCGTGAGATTTTTCTTCGGCCGCCGGTTTTGCCGGGTGAGGCCGCGCACCCGCGCCGATTTTGCCTGATCTGGCAGGTGGATAATGGGCACGGACGATACGAACCCCTATGCGGCCTGTGGTTGGGTTTCCGCCGTCAGAAGCTCATTCCTTGCGTCCGCGCAATCGGCCCAGCTCATCCGTCATGTTCTTGAGCTGCGGGCTCATGTCGGACTTCGGCAGCATCACCTCGATCACGCGGACGTGGTTCGAGCCCATGGCGGCTTTGATCTCGCCGTCGAGCTCGCCCTTGGTGCTCGCGCTGGACGCCTCGCCGCCGCCGACGAGTTCGCAGATTTTCTGATAGCGCCATTGGGTGATGACGTTGAACGAGCCGTCGCGGACTTTGCGCATCGTGCCGTACCCGTCGTTGTTCAGGATGAGGATGATCGGGCGCAGGCGCAGGCGCACCGCCGTCGAGACTTCGGTGCCGGTCATCTGGAACGCGCCGTCGCCAACCAGGACGAACGGGCGGAGGTTGCGATTGGCCATCTCCACGCCGATGCCCGCCGGAACCGAGAAACCCATCGAGAGGTAATACGCGGGCGCGATGAACTCGGCCCGCTCGTTGGTCTGGATGCCGACGGCGCCGAAAATCGCGTCGCCCACGTCGCTGACGACACAGCACGATTCGTCGAGGTTCAAGCCGACGATCCGCATGACGTCCTTCACGGTGAGTGCATCACGCATCTCAGACTTCGTGAGTGGAACGGGAAGCGGCGGATTCTGGATCTTTGGCTTTCGCTTCGCCGCCTGCGGCTTGGCGCTCACCAGCCCTTTGAGATAGTCCTCGAACGAGACATCCTCGTACTTGTGATAGCAGATGTTGATCGACTCGGTCGTCGCGAGGATCGATCGCGCACGGTCGAGCTTGGCGGTGTAGATGCCAAGGTTCATGTCGGTGATGAAGGTGCCGAGCATGAGGACGCAGTCGGAGGTCTCGACGTACTGGCGGACGAAGTCGTTGGAGGAGACCGCGCCGCCGTACACGCCCATGTAGAGCGGATGGCGCTCGCGGATGACGCTCTTGGAGAGCAGGTCGGCCGCGATCGGGATGTTCAGTTTCTCGGCGAGCTTGATCGCGTAGTCGGCCAGACCGTATCGGTGCAGCTCGACGCCGGCGAAAATCACCGGCTGCTTCGCCTTGGCGAGCATGGCGATCGTTTCGGCGACCGCGACGCGCAGCGCATCCGCATCGCTGGGCCGCGACGCCGGCCGGGCGATCGTCGTCGTCGGGATCGGTCGGTCGACGATGTCGTGCGGGATCTCGATGTACACCGGCCGCTTCTGGCTGACGCACGCTTCGACCACGCGCACGATTTCGCTGGCGGCCGTCTGTTCATCCAGCAGACAGGTGTTGGCGCACGTGACCTCTTCGTACACGCGGCGCTGCGTGTCGAACGTCTTCACCTTATGGTGCAGCAGCGGGTCCTTCTCGCGATCCTTCCTGCCCGGCGCGCCGCTGATGACGACGACGGGGCTCTTCTCCGCGTACGCACCCGCGATCGCGTTCAGCACGTTCAGGCCGCCGACGCAGTAGGTCACGCAGACCAGGCCGAGCCCGTTCACGCGAGCGTAAGCATCGGCCGCGAAGCCGGCGCCGGGTTCGTGGGTCATGGTGACGGAGGTGATCGGCGATTTTTCCAGCCACGCGAAGGTTGGCAGGGCGAAGTCGCCGGGCACGCCGAAGGAGGTCGTCACGCCGCGCGCGTGCAGGTAGGCGAAGAGGAACTCGCCGAGCGGCATGATGGCGCGGAACTTCGCTGCACCGTTCATCGGCTTGTCGCCAACGTGCGGCGCGTTTTCGATGGAATCGACGATAGACTTCAGGCGTGGGGAGGTGGCGGCACGTCGCGACATGAAAGGTCCTCTGGTAGAAGGCTCGACACTCGCCGCCGCAGGTGGACGGCGGATGCCACGGACAATCGTATCATGAGCGTCCCGCTCATGACATGAGTATCTTGCACGTGAAGGGCATGAGCGGGACGCTCATGATACGTTTTGGGATGATTCCGGGATCGTCCCACACTCCGGACACCGCCGGGGCGTCGCGCGGAGGTCGTAGCCGCAGGTGGGACAAAGGCCGGTGGAGGTCCACCGGACGGCGCCTCTACCGGTATAGGCAGCTGCGATGCCGAAAACGAGAGCGATCCACAACAGGCTTATGTGAACCTCTGAGAAGTAGTGTGTCGGCCCGCGCATTGTAGGAGTCGCGGAGTTGAGCAAGACATAGACGCCGCCGCGCCACATCTCAAAGTGGGTGGGTGGTGGAGCGAGCGGCTTTTTTCGAAGAGCGGGTGGCCAAACATCATCTCCGATCTTCCGCCAGGCAAACGCGATCCGCCCGTCCGACATGCCGACGGAATGACGATCGAGGAACCGGACCTGATTCGCCGTTGTTGCCGCCCACACCGAAATGCACGCGACTGCTGCAAACGTGCCGGCGAGCAACAAACTCAGCCTCCATCTTGACCGAACGACCATCGTCCCTATCCTATCGGTCGACAACTGAATACGCCTACTTATCCAGAGCGGCAGAGGGCACGGGCCCGATGAAGCCGCAGCAACCCCCAGCAGAATCAGCGGAACTGACTTACGTCAGGCCTGCCCTGAGCTTGCCGAAGGGTGCTAACTCCCGCCCGGCAGGTCGATCGTCGATTTGATCCGGGGAAGATAAGGATGCGAAAATCGCCCGCACACGCCGGTTGTTTTCTCTGCCTTATCATCGAAATTGAACGTAAACGGAGAGTTTGCGGTTCGCGGTTCGCCGTTTGCGGTGAGGAGACGACACGTCTTCAACCGCTAACCGCCAACTGCAAACTGCAAACTGAGCGACGAATGTCCTACGTCATCGGATTGAAGTGCAAAGAGTGCGGCCACAAGATCGGCATCGAGCCGTTCCATGTCTGTTCACACTGTTTTGGCCCGTACGAAGTGGAGTACGACTACGACGCCATGAAGGGCAAAGTCACCCGCGCCTCCATCGAGGCCGGGCCGAAGTCGCTCTGGCGGTACAAGGACCTGCTGCCCATCGAAGGCGAGCCGAAGGTCGGCCAGCATTCCGGCTTTACGCCGCTAAAGCGCGCCAAACGCCTCGCGGACGAACTCGGCGTGAAGGAACTCTGGATCAAGGACGATTCCTGCAACTACCCGACCTACAGCTACAAGGAACGTGTCGTCTCCGTCGCGATCACCAAGGCGATCGAGTTCGGATTTGATACGGTCGGCTGCGCCTCCACCGGCAACCTCGCCAACTCCGTCGCGGCCCACGCTGCTCAAGCTGGGTTGAAGTGTTACGTGATGATCCCGCACGATCTCGAGCAGGGCAAAGTGCTCGGCTCGCTCGTGTTCGGCCCAACCGTCGTCCGCATCAAGGGCAACTATGATGATGTGAACCGGCTCTGTACCGAGATCGCCGACAAGTACGGCTGGGCCATCGTGAACGTGAACCTGCGCCCGTACTACACCGAAGGCGCCAAGACGTTCGGCTTCGAAATCGCCGAGCAACTCGGCTGGAAGCTGCCGCAACACACGATCAGCCCGACCGCGGGCGGCACGATCCTGCCGAAGATCTACAAGGGATACGAAGAGTTCATCAAGCTCGGCCTCGTCGAAGACACGAAGCCGAAGATCTACAGCGCGCAGGCAGCGGGCTGCAATCCGGTCGTCACCGCGATCCACAAGCACTGCGACATCATCGAGCCGCAGAAGCCGAACACGATCGCCAAGAGCATCGCGATCGGCAACCCGGCGGACGGTTACTACGTCTACAATGCCGTCAACGATTCCGGCGGCTGGGGCGAGAGCGCGACCGATCCGGAAATCGTCGACGCGATCAAGTT
The DNA here is from genome assembly GCA_031411495.1 of Phycisphaerae bacterium. Classification (GTDB taxonomy): domain Bacteria; phylum Planctomycetota; class Phycisphaerae; order Tepidisphaerales; family Tepidisphaeraceae; genus JANOBD01. Next base: position 16,442 of record JANOBD010000174.1, read on the forward strand.
GCTCGCCAAGACCGAAGGCATCTGGACCGAACCCGCCGGCGGAACGACCTTGGCGGCGACGATGAAGCTCATCGCCAGCGGGCGCATCCCGAAGGACGAGAGCATCTGTGTCTGCATCACCGGCAACGGCCTGAAGACGCTGGAGGTGGTCGAGAACGCGCTGCCGGTGCCCGCGTCGATCGATGCGAAGCTGGAGCAGTTCGACGAGATGCTGGCCGGGCTGAATACGTCCGCGAAGGCACGCGAAGGGACGCGAAAAGAGACGTTGGTCAAAGCGTAAAAGCAGTCGAGAGTCATCCTGAGGTAATCCGAAGATCTGGCACTTGTCGAGCGTCTGTGGGCAACCGAATGGGCCAGATGCTTCGGATTACCTCGGCATGACTTGCTTGCAGCGTGAATCACCTGTCATTCGCATCAATACAGCAGCCACTTCACGCGCTGCTGCTTGAACGCTTCGCAGTACGTGCGCCACCTCGCGAAGATCGGTTCAAGATCCTCTCCGTTCGTGAGTGCGTCGCCGATGTCGCTGTTGCCGCTCACCTTGTCGAACATCGTGCGACGTCCCTCCGGACGAACGGCGATGCCGTCGTCCTTGCTCGGTTTCGTCGCCGGCGAGTTGGCGATCGCCATCATCTGTTTTCCGCCGAGTGCTTCGACGAGCCGGTAATTGATCTGGACGAGCGACGGGGCAGTTTTCGGATCGATGTGGAGCTGCACGCCGCCGCAGGCTTCGCCCTTGTTGGTAGCGTAGAACGGCTTGTAGCGCAAGGCGCGGAAGTAAATGCCTTTCTCGCCGGGCCAGAGCCTGTTCAGTTTCTCTGCGAGCGCGATGCCGTCGATCGCCGGCGAGCCGACGATCTCGAACGGCAGCGTGTAGCCGACGCCGTTCGACGCCTGGTACAGCTCGCCGAAGATGCCGGTCGCGGAATACGCGGCGATGCTGGAGACGTGCGGGATGTGCGGGCTGGTCATGATCCAGTCGAGGCCGGTGTCGGCCCAGGTCATGTCGCGCGTCCAGCCCTTCATTTTTACGACGGTCAGGCCGGCCCATTTCGGCGCGACTTGCTCGCGTACCATCGTCGCGAGCTCGCCCATCGTCATGCCGTGGAGATAGGGTACATCGAGCGAGCTCACGCCAGAGCGGAACTTCTCGCCCGCCACCGGCCCGCCTTCGACGCGCAGGCCGCCGAGCGGGTTCGGGCGGTCGAGGATGATGAGCGGCTTGTTCGCCTCGGCACACGCTTCGAGGACGTTCTTCATCGAGTTGATGTAGGTGTAGGAGCGCGAGCCGATGTCCTGGAGGTCGAAGACGAAGACGTCGATGCTGTCGAGGATTTCTTTCGACGGCTTCTTGGTCTTGCCATAGAGGCTGTAGGCTTTAAGCCCGGTGGTCGGGTCGATCTTGTCGGTGACGGTATCGCCGGCGTATTCATCGCCCCACACGCCGTGCTCCGGGCCGAAGAGGGCGACCAGGTTGACGTTCTTCGCGTCCTTCAGCACCAGCGCCGTCGGTTTACGATTCGAATCGACGCTGGCGGGGTTCACCATCACCCCCACGCGCTTGCCGGCGAGGATCGCGAAATCGGTTTCCTCGAGCTGGTCGATGCCGAGTGTGATCCTGGGATCTGCCCAGGCGAGCCTGGCGCAGCAGGTGAGGACAGCGAGCAGGGCGGTTTGAGGGATGCGCATTTCGTCGGCTCCTTCGTATGATCGTGTGGAACAGGACCCTCAGCATCCGATGCCTCATCCCCTTTGGCAATCCCTCGCCCACGACGCCGGCCTGACGCTCAGCGAGTCGCAACTCGCGCAGCTCGACCGCTATCTCGATCTTTTGATCGAATGGAACCAGAAGATCAACCTCACGCGGATCGTCGACCGCGCGGATGCGGAAGTGAAACATGTGGCCGATGCACTGACGCTGCTGAGGTTTCTGCCGAAGGCGAACGTAAGAATGAAGGATGAAGGCGGAAGGATGGTGGGGGACAACGCGTCTTCACCCTCATCCCTCACCTTAGCGGACGTCGGCACCGGCGGCGGCGTGCCGGGCGTGCCGATCGCCATCTGCCGGCCGGACATTCGCGTCACGCTGATCGATTCCACGAAGAAAAAGCTCGACACGATCCAGAAAATCGTCGCCGCGATGGAGTTGAAGAACGTGACGATGCTGCATTCGCGCGTCGAGGTCATAAAGACGAAGTTTGATGTCATCACCGCGCGCGCCGTCGCCGACCTCGACACGCTGCTGCAGTGGACCTGGCCGCTCATGAAGCCGGCCAGCAGGCTGCTGGCGATGAAGGGCCCGAAGGCGAAGGAAGAAGTCGACGCGGCCACACGGCGGCTCTTTCACCAGAAGCGCTCGGCAACGATCGAGGCTATCAACGTGCCGGAGTTGAGCGGGCATTGCGTGGTGAGGGTGAGATAAGCGTGCTCTCCCGCATCTCGGGGGTTTTACGCGCCGTGAAAACCGCGAACCTGTGGCGGACGTCCATTATCGAAATCGCCGATGTTCATCGCAGCCTGTGTTGACCGTATCATCAGCCGACAATGTTCGGTCACACGATTCCCCTCGCAGTCATTCCTCTCCTGATTTTCTGCCTTCGCATCGGCGACTGCTCCATCGGCACCGTGCGCGTCATTTACACCATTCGCGGCTATCGGCTCGTTTCGTTTTGCCTCGGATTCGTCGAGTCGGTCATCTGGATCGTCGCCATTTCGCAGGTCATGCAGTACCTCAGCGAGCCGCAGTTGAAGTATCGGATTTTCAACATCGTCGGCTGGGCGCTCGGGTTCGCGGCGGGGACGGTGTCGGGCATCACGCTCGACAAGTGGATCGCCGCCGGCTGGGTGCTGACCCGGTTCATCAGCCTCGATCATTCCGGAAAGATCATCGACGCGCTGCGATCGGCCGGTTTCGGCGTGACGAGCCTGCACGGCGACGGCAAGGACGGGCCGGTCGAGGTGTTGTTCGTCGTCTCGCCGAGAAAGCGGGCGCAGCAGGTTCTCAAGTTGGTGCGCGAGATCGATCCGAACGCCTTCACCACCGTCGAGCCGGTGAGCAGCGCCAGCGGCGGCTTCGTGCCGACGTCGGCCGCCGCGATCCGGAAGTAATCGCCGCGCCGGGTTGTTACACCGCTCATGGCTTTCCTGATGGTTGGCTGCAAGCGTGCCGCGATAGTCATGCGTGTAGCGCGCGGCCTTGCCGCGCTCCAGAATCAACTCTTTCGAGGGAGCTGTACGATGCCCACCAAGCCCACCAACAAACCATCTGTCGATGCGAAGACCCAGAATCTCGAAGCCGACACGCACGTGCCCGGCGAGACCATGACCACCAATCAGGGTCTGCCCATCAGTGACGACCAGAACTCGCTCCGTGCCGGCGTGCGCGGGCCGACGCTGCTGGAAGACTTCCACTTTCGCGAAAAGATCACCCACTTCGATCACGAGCGCATCCCCGAGCGCGTCGTCCACGCCCGCGGCGTGGCGGCGCACGGCTATTTCGAAGCGACCGGCGACGCATCCGACATCACCAGGGCCTCGCTCTTCGGCAAGAAGGGGAAGAGGACGCCGGTGTTCGTTCGTTTCAGCACCGTCGCCGGCTCGCGCGGCAGCGCCGATACGCCGCGCGATGTCCGCGGTTTTGCCGTGAAGTTCTACACCGATGAAGGCGTGTGGGATCTCGTTGGCAACAATATCCCCGTGTTCTTCATTCAGGATGCGATCAAGTTCCCCGACCTGATCCACGCCGTGAAACCCGAACCAAACAACGAGATCCCGCAGGCCGCCAGCGCACACGACACTTTCTGGGATTTCGTCAGCCTCACGCCCGAGACGACGCACATGCTCATGTGGGTCATGAGCGACCGCGCACTGCCGCGCAGTCTCGCCACGATGCAGGGCTTCGGCATCCATACGTTCCGGTTCATCAACAAGAAGGGCGTAAGCAGCTTCGTGAAGTTCCACTTCAAGCCGAAGAAGGGCGTCTTCTCGCAAGTGTGGGATGAAGCACAAAAGACGGCCGGCAAGGATGCCGACTTCCACCGCCGCGACCTGTTCGAGTCGATCGAGCGCGGCGACTTCCCCGAGTGGGAGATGGGCGTGCAGGTCGTGCCCGAAGCGGATGAGCACAAGTTTGATTTCGATCTGCTCGACCCGACCAAGATCATCCCCGAAGAACTCGTGCCGGTCCGCCCGCTCGGAAAGCTGGTCCTGAACCGCAATCCCGACAACTACTTCGCCGAGACCGAGCAGGTGGCGTTCCACCCCGGGCATGTCGTGAGCGGGATTGATTTCAGTAACGATCCGCTGCTGCAGGGTCGGCTCTTTTCGTACATCGATACGCAGATCAAGCGCGTCGGGCCGAACTTCGCGCAGATTCCGATCAACCGGCCGACGTGCCCGTTCAGCAACAACCAGCGTGACGGCGAGAGCCAGCAACTGATTCATCAGGGCCGAGTGAGCTATTTCCCCAACTCGCTCGCCAAGGGCTGCCCGGCTCATTCGCCCGAAGGCATGAACGCCTTCCGCAGCCATGCCGAGAAGATGGACGGCGTAAAAGTCCGCCAGCGCAGCGACAGCTTCTCCGACCACTTCAGCCAGGCCAGCCTCTTCTTCAACAGCATGGCGCAGTGGGAGAAGAACCACATCATCTCGGCGATCAGCTTCGAGCTGAACCAGTGCCAGGTCATGGAAGTGAAGCAGCGCGTGATCGATGAACTGCTGGTGAACGTGTCGGATGAACTTGCGAGTCACGTGGCCAACAACATCGGCCTGAAGGTGACGGCCAAACCGAAGGCGAAGCCGCCTACCAAGACTTCGCCGGCGCTCAGCATGGACAGACCCGCCGACTCCATTAAAGGGCGGGCGGTGGCGATCCTCGCCGGCGAGGGCGTCGACTCAAATGCGGTCAGCGGATTGGTCAAGCAACTCAAGGCCGCTGGCGCGTTGCCTGAAGTGATCGCGCCGACCGCGGGCAAGATCAAAGCCGCTGACGGCTCGACACTGAAAGTTGATCGTCCGCTGACCAACGCGCCGTCGGTCGTGTTCGATGCCGTCTTCGTCGCGCCGGGTGCGAGCGCGGCAGCGCTGGCGAAGAATCCGGTGGCGATCCAGTTCGTGAGCGAAATGAACGTGCATGGCAAGCCGATCGCCGGCGCGGCTGAAGCGAAGCAGCTATTCGATGCCGCCCATATCGCCGCGGCCTTCGGAAAAAAGGTCGGCAGCGAAAACGGTATCGTTAGTGTTGCCAAGGCCGATGATCTCGAGACTTTCGCCAAGACGTTCATCGATGCGATGAAGCAACACCGCTTCCCGAGCCGGCAGCCGGAAACGATCAACGCCTAGAGATTTCGTTGGACGACGAATGCCTCTGCCACCCAGCGTCGCTGGAAGCTTCCGCTTCCGGGCACTGGGTGACAACGGCATCGCATGGATCGCCGATTCAACGCGACATTCGTCAAGCCGGTCGCTCCATCGCGTTCGCCCGCTTCTTCGTCGCGACGACCGTCGGCATGGTGAGAAGCGATGTCCCGTAGTGCTGCGCGAGTTGGAGCAGATCGCTGAAATCCACCAGGCCATCCGCGCTGTAGTCGATGTTGCCCTGGCTGAAGGTCTGGCCCATCTTGCCGTAGTTCTGGACGAGCGTGAGCAGGTCGTCGAAGCCGACGGTGCCGTCACGGTTCAGGTCGCCTTGCAGCACGCGGAAGGTGAAGTGAACTTCGCCGGCCAGCGTCTTGTCCGACCAGTCGTGCACGCTCTGCTTGACCGTGAGATCGTACAGGCCGTCGGCGAAAACGTTGCCGACGAGCGGCGAGATCGTGGCGGCGTCGCTCGTGCCGTCATAAACGACGCCGAGGCTCGATGCCGGCACGATCTGGTTCGTCGTCGTGTTCCGCAGGACGAAGTCGCCGATGCTCAGCGTATGGCTCACATCCTCGCTGAAGCGGACCTGCACCGATTGCCGGCCGGTCTCGAAAGAGAATGAATTGGAGACAACGCTCGGCGCGGTCTGATCGCTCAGGTGAATGATCTTCGACACGCTCGGCACGCCGGCGGCGTTCAATACGCTCAACATGTAGTAGCCGGGGGTGGCGTAGGTGCCGGACTGGGGCGAAGCCGCGATGAGATGGCCGTCGACTCTCGAGAACGAAAGGCGATTGAATCGCTGGTCCATGTTCACGGTGTGGGTCGTGCTGCCAAGGCGCACCAGCGTCACCTGCGAGATGTCGGCCGCTTCCGGCGTGTCGATCTCGAAGTTCTGGCGATAGTCGATTGCATCCGGCGCGTGGCTGATCGTCGGGCGGGCACCTCTGAAGAGGTAGGGGGGCGAGAAGATTTCGGCGTCGAGGTGATCCGGATCACCCTGGATCGCATCCGAAGGCCGGCCGCCGCCCATCGACATCACACGGCCGTCGGGAAGCAGCAGCGCCGTGGAGTGATAGATGCGCGTGACTCCGTTGCTGGCGAGCGTCGTCCATTGACCGGTCGTAGGATTCCAGAGCTCGCTGGTGAGCACGCGGCCGCGCGAATCGTTTTCTCCGGACGCGCTCGTGCCGCCGGTTGCGAGCACGGTGCCGTCGGGAAGGAGGGTCGCGTTGAGGTATTTGCGCGGCGACTGCATCGATCCGACGACGTGGTACTGCGGATACGGCTCGCCGGTGGTGAGGTCGAGCGTCTCGGTCATGGCGGTCGTGGGACTGCTGGCGTTGTCGCCGCCCACGACCATGATCTTGCCGGGCTCGTACATGACGGCGGTGCCGTAGTTGCGATTGCCGTAGTTGGTGCCGGCTACGCCTTGCCAGGAGCCCAGGCCGTCCGTGTCCAGATAGCGTCCCCAGCTTTCGGGTCCGGCGTCGAACGTCTTGCCATTGGGCTCGACGAAGAAGTTCGGATAGAGCGGCATCAGCAGTTCCGCATCCGTCAGATCGCGCCAGGTGTTAGTCGCGGGGCTGTAAACCTGTGGCAGGCGATTGACGATGCGCGTCGTTCCGTTGGGGCCGTAATAGCTGCCGGAGATCGTCAACACATCGCCGTTGGGGAGCGTGGTGTTCGCCGGGTACCAGCGCGGGAGGTTCATATCGGGCACGCGCGTCCAGGTGTCGGTCTTCCAGTCGTAGATGGCCGCGTTGATCAGGCCGTCGCCGTTGGAATTGTCCTGACCACCGGCGACGAGCAGTCGGCCGTCGCCGAGTTGCGCGTGGCCGGAACAGTAGAGCACCCACCCCGGGCCGGCATTGGTCGTTACCGCGTTGGTGGCCGGATCGAACACCCGGATCCCGGTGAGATCCCAGAACATCACTTTGCCATTCGGGAGGAGCGTGGAATGGACCGCGACGAGCCCGAGATCGAAAGCCGTCGTCCACGCGCCCAACGTCGATTCGTTCTCACGCGAGTCTCGTCTCAACACCGGATCGACCACGTAGCTCGACGGGACAGTGGCCGCGTGCGCGGCTGCGGCGGCTAGCTGCGCGGCGTCGAACGGGAAATGGAGCGAGCAAAAGAGGAGTCGACGGTCCAGCCGCGCAAACAAACACGGATTGGAAGCAAAGGATGGTGATTTCATGGGAGTCGGGTCGCGGCTTACAGGAATCTCCGCCAAGACCAGATCCGCAGCAAGTGAAAAATCAGAACCCCTGGCCAGTCTTGAGACTGCCAGGGGTCCGGATGTTTCTTGCTGGAGGGATTACAGCGGCTGCAGGAGCAGGCTGGCTCGCGACTAGACGAGCCGGCTCGCGGAGTCCGAGGTCCGGCGCTTGGCCGCCGACGTGGTCCTCTTCGGCAGCGTGACGAGCGACGTCTCATAGTTCTGGGCAACCAGAAGCAGATCGTCGAAGTTCACATTGCCCAGGGCGTCATAGTCGAAATTGCCCTCGGCAAAGGTCTTGCCGACGCCTTCGTAGTTCTGCGCCGTGCGCAGAAGGTCATCAAAGTTCACAGCGCCATCGAGGCTGGCATCGCCGGGGATCGTGTAGCGAATGAGCACGGCGGTGTTGTCGACTGCGGCGCCGGCGAATGTAGCCGGGAACGTATCGAAAACGGTCGTCGCCTCTCCGTAACCGAGCGTGCGGCTGCCACCCGCGGCGGCTGCCGAGGAACTTCGGATGCCCAGCCCCGTCCACGCGCCGCCGGCGTAACCGGTGGCGAGCGCCGCGGAGATCACAGAAAGCGGCGACGTCGCCGAGTAGTCGATGATCATCGCGTTGTCGGCCAGATCGACCGCCGCCGTCGGGGACACGGCAAGGTCTGTCGCAATGACCGCTGCCGAGGTCGCCGACAGACCGGCCGCGATCGCGAGCGTGCCGTCGCTGACGTTGATCCCGCTCGCGCTCTGAAGCCTGCGGGCGAGCGTCTTCACGGCCGGCGTCGCCACGTTGACCGTTGCGCCGCTGTTGACGGTGAGCGAACCGGCACCAGCGATCGTTCCGCCGTTGAAGTCCAGGCGGGTCGTCAAGGTCAGGTTGCTTGCGCCATCGACCAGGCCGCCACTATTCAAGGTGAGATTGGCGATCGTGAGGTCGGCAGGCAGCGCCAGGTTGGCGACGCCGCTCGCGTCGTTGACCGACACAATGCTGTTGGTCGCGCCCGTCGCGGTGGCGAGCAGCGAAGCCGGCAGGCCCGGCAGCGTCTCGTTGACGTTGACAAAGTCGCCACTCACGCCGACGTCGATCAACGTCGATGCGGTCGGCCCGTTGATGTTGACCGTATCGGCGCCGCCGAGTGTGTTAATCAACAGCGACTCGACCGAGTTAAACGTGCCGATGCGGGCACCGGCGAAGTCGTTGGCATTGACGGTCAGCGTCTCGGCGGCGGTTGAGCCGGTGAGCGTGAGGGAGTCGATTCCGTCGCCGCCGTTCACGCTGACGTTTTCGGTCGTCAGGATCGACACGACATTTGTCGTTCCGGCGGACGCGGCGGTTCCGGAATAAGCGAAGCTGTTGTTGCTTGCATTGCCGTTCAGGACGAGCGTGTCGGTTCCGTTGCCGCCCGACAAGGAGACGTTCATGCCCAGATCGCTGTCGAGGCTGACGACGTCGTTTCCGTCGGAAGCACCGATGAGAATCGAGGAAACGGTCGAGATGTCGTATTCGCTGACAAACGCCGGAAGATTTCCCGCGCCCGGCAGTGCACCGGTGCCGGCGACATCCAGTCCGACGTCGACCGAAACGCGAAGCGTATTGCCGACGCGGGTAATCGAGATGTTGTCATCGCTGGTTCCCGTCCCGCCGCGAACAAGCAACTGGTGGGTCGTCTCGTTGATCGAGCTGTACATCGTGCCGTACTTGGACGGGTCGATGCTGCTGTAACCGTAAGCATCCTTGAACATCAGCGAGAAAGCATTGTTCACCATGTAGCGGCGGCTGAACTCGTACACCGCGTTGCCCTGGTCCTGCGCGCCGACATAGGTCGTGCCATTGATCGTGGTGGTGATCGGCCCGGCGCTATGGATGGCCGCGCCAAAGTCACTTCCGCCGCTGCCGGCGTTGTTGCTGGTCAGCAGGTGTTGAATGCTCGGGCCGCTAAAGGTGTAGAACTTGCCGACGCCGCCGCCCTCTGCCGTATCCGGTACGGTCGTGGCGGTGGTTCGTGAGGACCAGAGGCTGGAGCCGTTTCCGAAGAGGCCCATGCAGTGGGTCAACTCGGCAGCGAAGACCGTTTCGAAATCTCCCTTTCCGGCGGCGGGTGAGCCCGATTGTGCATCGCCGCTGAAGGCGTTGACGATCGAACCCTGGAACTCGCTGCTTTCGAACGGCGTCGGGTCGAGGAACCAGCCATTGCCGGTGCCGGTCGTGCCGCTGCCAGCGCCCATATTAATCGTTCCGGACTTGGGCTTGTTGCCGAGCAGGCTGTTCAAGCCGGCGCTTGCGCCAAATCCGCTGTTGACGGCGTTCATGTTGACGGTGAGGTTGTATGTCTGGCCGGCCGACGCATAGTTGAAGCTAACGATCATCCGCTCGTAGGCGACGATGACTGCGTCAACGACTGCGCGGGCGGTTGCTGCCGCGGCGCCGAACTTTGCGTTGAAGCCGTCGGTATCGCTTGTCGCCGAACCGCGATTCACCCAGACGATGTCCGCCGGGTCGTTGGCGTCGCCGGAAGCGCGGACATTGACCAGGTCAGGCCGTTCCTCGATCGGGGCAAAGCTCTGTCCCATCGCGTGCTCAAGGCACATCAGGGTGCGCGACTCGAGGGATTCAAACGGACGGGACGACGGGCGGGACTTAAACGACGACACGAAGCCGCGACGGCGGTTTTGCATGATGCCTCTCATCAGGAGTCAACTTGTCTGGAACGAAACTCGCCAGGTATGAACCCGAGCGGTTTTACACCCACTACGGAGCTGACGAAGTTTAGCAGCAACCTGTCGCTTGTCTATATGTCTCGCGAATGACAAATTTCCCCCGATTACATCGGATAATCGGAGCCCACCGGCGGGCGAAATGGGGCGGGGCAGATCATACAGCTTCCATATTTGCCCCGTTCGCGGCCCGAACGGTCATACTTGTAGTATTCCGCGCCTCAGTGCTTGTTGTTGCCTTGAGGCGGAGCGGCGATCGGCTTGTGTGCTTCCTGATGTGCGGCCGGCGGCCCGACGGGCCTTGTCTGGGGCGCTGTGCCGCGCGCGGCGTTCTGCTGCGCCGCCGCGTTGCTGGAGATGCCGCGAAGCATCATCGACAGCTGTTCCGGGTTGGTCGCGTTGTGCAGCGCTTCCGGCACCGTGATGTGGCCGTCCTTGTGGAGCGTGAGCAGGTCCTGATCGAAGGTCTGCTGACCGTTGCCGGCGGACTTGATGTAGTCGCCGAGTTCGAGCGCGCGGCCCTCGAGGATGTACTTGGTCGGCACCGGGCCGCCGCGAAGGACTTCCACCGCCGGGCGACGCGAGCCGTCGTGGCAGATGACCAGCCGCTGGCTGATGATTGCCTCGAGATTCCCCGCGAGCTGTGTGAGCAGCAGCTTGTGTTCGTTGGGAGGAAACATCGCAATGATGCGTTCGATCGTCTGCGGCGCGCTCGCCGAGTGAACGGTGGAAAAAACCTGGTGGCCGGTGTCTGCCGCGCGCAGCGCGATCCGCAGTGTCTCCATGTCGCGCAACTCGCCGACGAGCACCACATCCGGATCCTGGCGCAAACTCTGGCGCAGCGCCTGTTCGAAGCTCGGCGTGTCGGTGCCCACTTCGAGCTGTGCGATCAGCGACATCTTCGGCGTGTAAAGGTACTCCACCGGGTCTTCAATCGTGATGATCTTGGACGTGTGATGGTGGTTGATGAGATTCATCATCGCCGCCAGCGTCGTCGATTTGCCCGAGCCGGTGGTGCCTGTCACCAGGGTCAGGCCGCGGCCGGAGAGCGCGATGTCATTGACGACCGGCGGAAGATTCAGTTCGGCGACGGTAGGGATGCGGTTCTTGATCACGCGCATCGAGATGCCGCACATCCCCAGCTGGCGATACGCCGAGCAGCGGAAACGCGTCAATCCCGGCATCGCGTAGGAGAAATCGAGGCCGGCGACCATCCGGTCCGCGGCGTTTTCGCGCATCCGCGCCGGCGCGATCGACGTGATGAAGTTCTGCAGCTCGGCGTCGTCGATCTTCGGCTGATTCACCGCGCGAAGAATCCCGCCCATGCGGATCTGTGGCGGGAGCCCGGCCTGAAGGTGGACATCGGACGCCTCATGTTCCACCGCGAACTGAATGATCTGTGCAAAGTCCATGTTTCCTCACCGAAAGAGGTGCCTGCGACCTGCCGGATCGCTTGCGTTCGAATTGTCGGCAATTGACCCTTGAAGGCAATGTAATGTCGACGACCCAAAGCGGATGGCACACCCTCGCAGCGACAGATCGATGACGAACAACCGCCGGTTTGACGTGTTCGAGCGGACCCGACGCGTTGGGGTGAGAAGTTCCGCTCCATTTTGTCGCACGACGAAGAAGTCGCACGATGAACTCTGCGAGGGAAGCCGCCGGCGATGAGGCCGGGCCGGCGCGCTTCGAAAGTCGAAACACGGCGAGGTAAACGGGACGAACCGGCCAGCAGGGTTGGCCGGTTCGTTCGTTGGTTCTGCGCGAGGTGCGCGTCCGCGGGTTACTCGATGACATCCAGATTCGAGCCGTGACGATTGCGGCTGACCGTCGCCGATGCCTGCACGATCGGAGTCGCCGAGAAGACGCTCACGCCATAGTTCTGCGCCTCGAGCAAGAGGTCATCGAAGTTTACGGTGCCGGACGTGTCGTAGTTCAGGTTGCCCTGCGAGAACGACATGCCGACCCTGCCGTAGTTTTGCGCGACGATGAGCAGGTCGTCGAAGTTCACGACACGGTCGCGGTTCACATCGCCGGCAAGGACGAAGAAGTTGAGCGTGTAGTTGTCGCCGCCCACGCCATTTCCATCGCCGTCGAGCAGGTTGCCCGAATCGTCGGCGATGGCGCTGCCGGTGAGGCGGAGGTTGTAGTTGCCGTTGGGCAGGATGCCGCCGAGCACGCCCGGCGTACCGATGGTGATCTTGTTGGTGATCGTGTCGTAGGAAATCGAGAGCGATGCCGGTGGGATCGTCGTCGAGGTCGTGGTGTTGATCAGCGTGAAGTCGGTATTCTGCAGGCTCGCCGCGATACTTTCGCTCGCGTAGACGACCAGTTCCGGAACAGGTCGGTCGAAGCGATAGGCCCCTTCGACGATTCGCGGCGGCGTGGTGTCGGTCGTCACGGCGTTGGTGGTTCCCAGCGCGATGGAGTAATTGCCCGACGCATTCGATCCGTTCTCGGTCACCATCACCGTATACGTCCCGGCGACAACGGTCGTGACGTTGAGCGTTGCGGTGTTGGTCACCGAACTGTCGGAAAAGATCGAGCCGTCAGGACGATAGATCAACACGCGCGGCTGGAAGGTCTGCCCGGTCGGCGTTTCGTTGAGCGTGACGCTGAAGTTCACGCCCGCAGTTGCGGGGACGGTATAGATGTCGATATCGCCCATGGCGATCTCGCCGGTGCGCGGCGTCGTGGTGAGCGGACCGCTGTCGCCGGTGGTCGGCTGGGTTGTATTCGCCAGGCCCACCGAGATCGCATATTCGCCGGTGTCGTCGCCTCCCTGGTCCAGGACATAGATGGCGTACGTGCCGGCCACGAGACCTTCGGCACGGTAGGTCAGCCCGTCCGTACCCGCCTGGTTGGTCAGGACGGAGAAGGTCGGCGTGACGACGACAATGTTCGGACTCATCGGATTGACGTTCGCGTCTTCGAGCGCGACGAGCAGCGACTGGCCCGCCGTCGCGGTAACGCTGAACGCGTCGACATCGCCATAGTCAATTCGACCGCGGCGTGTCTGACCGCTGGTGATCGGGCCGCCGTCATCGACGGTCGCAAACGGTGTCGCGGTCGAAACGAGCGTAAAGCCATAGCGCAGGTACTCATCCACGCCGCTTTCGTAGATCGCAAGGGTGTAAGTCCCCGTGGCGGCAAGGTTGTTGTCGATGGTGGCCGTACCGATCGAAGTCGCCGAGTTGCGGAGCACGCTTCCGTTGGGAGCGAAAATGGCGAACGCGGTTTCGCCGACCGCCGCTGGGCCGAGGTATTCGCTTTCGCTGAGCGAGAGCAGCAGGCTCGCCGTCTGCGTGCCGGTGAGCGTGTACACGTCGATATCACCCGGATCGATGATCCCCTGGCGATATTGTGCGTAGCCGAGCGCGGCGCTGTCGCCGTCCGTGATTTGCGGGCCGATACCGTTGACGGCCGTGAGGTTGTAGGTGCCAGTGTCGTCGCCACTCTGATCAAGAATGCAGATGACGTAGGTCCCAGCCGCGGTGACGTTGGATTGCAGCGTACCGGTGCCGATCGTTGCCGGAGTGTTAAAGAGGTTCGTTCCAGACGGACTGAACACGAGCAACTGCACGTTCATCGCCTGCAGGCTCGACTCGGCGGCGGTGACGAGCAGCGACGAGCCGAGGTTCACGCTGACGGTGAACACGTCGATGTCGCCGGCGTCGAGGACACCACTGCGGTATTCACCACTGGTGATCGGTCCGCTGTCGGCATCGGTCGGTTGAGCGCCCGAGGGCAGCGCGACGACCGTCAACCCGTAGCCGCCGGTCGTATCCGCGCCGCTGTCGGCGACCTCGATCGTATACGTTCCGCTGGCGGGCAGATTGGTGAACAGCTGCGGGAGCGCGATCGATCCCGTCGTCGCGACGAGCACCGCGCCATTGGGCGCCGTGACCACCAGCGACGGCGTCAGCGCCGCGGTCGTTTCCGAGTAGTTGAGCAGCAGGCTGCCGCCGGCCGACGCGGCGATGGTGTAGACGTCGATGTCGCCCAGGTCGATCGTGCCGGTGTGATAGGTCCCGCTCAAGACCGGGCCGCTGTCGGCATCGGTCGGCTGCGAGGCAAGCGCGGTGACGGCGGTCAGTGAGTAGTTGCCGGTCGCGTCCTGCGATTGCTCCACGGCGATGACCGTGTACGTGCCCGATGGCGCGTTGCCCAGGAAGTAGTCGCGACCGATCGTACCGGCCTGGTTGAACAGGACGCCGCCCGTCGGCGAAATCACGAGGAGCTGTGGATTGAACGACGCCGGGACGGACGGGTCTTCGCTCATGGCGACCCAGAGATTGCCGTTGAGCGGGACGTTGACGGTGTAAACATCCATATCGCCGAAGTCGAGCGTGCCGGTGCGCCGGACGCCGCTGGCGAGAGTCACGCTGTCGGCGTCGACGATCGGGGCGGATGCCGGGACGGACGCGACGGTGAGCGCGTAGGCGCCATCGGAGTCGGCGCCGCCGTCGTTGAGGAGGATCGTATAGGTGCCGCTCGATGGAAGGCTCGTCAGCGTGGCGCCGATGCCCACGCTCCCCGAGGAGTTGAACAGGACCGCTCCCGCCGGCGAAAGAACGCGCATCGTGACATCGAAGAGCGCGCTCGACACGGTCTCTGCTGCGGCCGCGACCAAGCTTCCGCCGGCCGTGCCAGCGATCGTGTAGACGTCGACATCGCCGAGGTCCATCGTGCCGACATTGTATTGTCCGCTGGTAATGGGTCCGCTGTCCGCATCGGTCGGCTGCGCGCCCGGCGAGGTGACGGCGGTGATCGCGTAGTCGCCGATCGCGTCCGAGTTCTGCTCGTAAACGACAAACGTGTACGTGCCGCTGACGGTCGGATTCAGGAAATACTCGCGACCCAGCGTGCCCGCCTGATTGAACAGGAGCGCGCCCGTCGGCGAGAAGACCTCGAGCGCGACGTTGAACGCCGCAGGCGCGGAATTGATCTCGCTCAGCGTGACCAGGAGCGAACCGTTGAGGGGCGTTGTGATGGTAAAGACATCGACGTCGGCGGCATTGAGCGTGCCGGTGCGGCGAACGCCGCTGGTGAGCACTCCGCTGTCGGCATCGACCACCTGCGTGGCGGGCACGGAAGTGAGCGTGAGGTTGTAAGTGCCCGTCGCGTTGAAACTCGCATCCCACACCACGACGTGGTACGTGCCGGTTGCCGGGAGCAGCGTCTCGGTCGTGCTCAATACGGAGCCGTTGACGGCATTGTAGAGATTCGTGCCGCTCGGCGTGAAAACCGCCATCTGAAGGTCGAGCGGCTGGCCGGTGAGTTCACCGGCAATCGACACCAGCGCTCCGCTGGTTGTGC